>NZ_CAKMRU010000002.1 GCF_928368155.1 Anaerococcus ihuae
TGTAGTCTCCATGAAATAGTCAAAGCTATAGAGATATCAAACATTCCACAACACTATGTTTAGTGTATAATATTCTATTGTAAATTTCCATAGAATGACTACAACTATATGATACAAGAGATCTCACTAGATTTCTCCACTCACTACGTTCGGTCGAAATGGGCATATTTTTAGTTTGTCAACAACCTGAAGCAAGAAGTATCTTGCTTTTTTATATCTTATCCTACTTTATTTTTTAAAACACCAATTTTTTCAATTTCCATTTCAGTTTCATCATATTTTTTCAAAAATCTAGGAGGATCAAAGGCCATTCCAACTCCAGATGGAGTACCTGTTGCTATGATAGTGCCTTTTTTTAAGGTCATAGCTTCCGACAAATTTTCAATCATTTTATCCACAGATAAAATCATATTTTTTGTAGAATTTTCTTGCCTTATTTCTCCATTTATTTTTGTTCTAAGCCTTAAATTATTATAATCAAAACTTCCATCATTTAACAAAATACAAGGCCCATTACAGACGAACCATCAAAACTTTTTCCATAGTACCATTGTTTGTATTTAGTTTGAAGTTCTCTTGCTGAAAGGTCATTAAAAATTGTAAAACCAAATATATAATTTTTAGCCTCATTCGCCTTTACATTTTTACAATCTTTTCCAATAATCACTCCAAGTTCGATTTCATAATCAAGACAATCGGTTATTTTTTCATTTAAAAGAATCTTTTCTTCATTTCCAAGAATTTTATTTGCTCTCTTAGAAAAATAAATTGTATCAACATTTTTGGCAAAATCTTCTTTAGAAACAAGTTCAAGCTCATCTTTATGATCTAGATAATTCATCCCTATACAAATTATATCTTGTTTTGGATATTCTATTGGACTTAAAATTTTATAAGGTCCACTCACTTCCTCCAAACTTAAAAGATCAGGCTTTAAAGGGTTTATTTCTTTTTCTATTAGATCATTTATATCAGAAAGTTGATATTTTAGATTATTTAAAATATACCTTTTTTTATTTTTTCTATTAAAATCTTTTTCTTATTTTCTATTTCAACATATAAAATTTTCATACCTACTCCTTTTAATTTTCCGTTTATAATCTATAGCCAAGGAAATATTCATAAATTAAAAACTCCACAATAAATACCCATGGGATTTATCATGAAGTTTTATAATTTTAACCAAATAGTAGGTTTAAAATAACTATTGAAACAAATCCAACAGCCCAAGCAATTGTTGATATTATTGAATATCCCTTTATTTGCTCTTTGGCCTTTGTTAAACCTAACGATCTGTTTACAACCCAGAAAAAAGAATCATTAAAGTATGAGAAAAATATTGATCCAACACAGGCTGATAGGGTTGCAAACACTGGATCTACTCCCAACTCTAAAACTATAGGAGCTGAAATTGATGCTGATGTTAACATAGCAACCGTTCCTGACCCTTGTATAAATCTAATTAATGTTGATATTATAAATGGCAACAACAATGGATTTATTTTCATCTTTGAAATTGAAGTTGCTATATTAGATCCGACACCAGATTCTGTTAGAACTTTTCCTAAGGCTCCTCCACCACCTGTGACAAGAATTATTATTCCTGCAGACTGGATGCCTATTTCTAACTCTTTTATCACCTTATCTCTTGACATATTTTTAGTTAGGGTAATAATCGCTATTACTAAACCTATTCCAACAGCAACTATAGGTGTTCCCAAAAATACAAAAGCACTTAAAATTCCTTTTATTTCAAATCCTTTTACTTTTGAAAGAGCTCCTATTATTGTATTTATTAAGATGAGTATTATAGGAACTATTATTGGTAAAAATGCTATTGTTGCTGAT
The DNA here is from genome assembly GCF_928368155.1 of Anaerococcus ihuae. Classification (GTDB taxonomy): domain Bacteria; phylum Bacillota; class Clostridia; order Tissierellales; family Peptoniphilaceae; genus Anaerococcus; species Anaerococcus ihuae. Next base: position 1,849 of record NZ_CAKMRU010000002.1, read on the forward strand.
GGCATTTTTTCATTTTCATCTAATCTATAATCAACTATTTTACTTTCTTCTTGAATTTCTGGTCTTATCCAATCTCCATTTTCATCTGGCAATTGGTAAACCTTTTTCCCATAGTATCTAGCGTATAATAAGGTTGCTACAACCATCGGTATTGCTATTACTATACCCCACAAAATAACAGCACCTACATTTGCTCCAAAAATTCCAGCAGCTCCTACAGGTCCTGGAGTTGGTGGAACCAAGGTATGGGTTATTACAAGTCCTGATGCTAGGGCAAGTCCTAATGTAATAACTGATTTTCTTGTATTTTTTGATAGGGCCTTTGCCACTGGAAATAAAATTATAAAGCCTGAGTCACAATAAATTGGAATTGAAACTAAAAATCCTGTAATGGCCATGGCCAAATCTTCCCTACCCTTACCAAATATTTTTATAAAGGTTAGGGCCATTCTCTTTGCAGCATTTGAAATTTCAAAAAGCTGTCCCATCATTACCCCAAATCCAATTATTATTCCTATACTTCCAAGTGTACCTCCAAATCCATCCGTTACACTTTTTATTACTTCTTCATAAGGCATTCCGCCGGCCACTCCTATAAAAAGAGCTGAAATAATAAGAGCTAAAAATGTATGTATTTTTGTTTTTACAATAAGCCCTATTAGTAGGACAAGTCCTACTATTAAGGCTATTAATATTCTATTATCTGACATATTTTACCTACTATCTTCTAAATTGTGGGCCATATTTTGCAGCAAGTTTCACAGCCTCTACCATGCTTACTTCTGATGCAATATTTTTTCCTGCAACATCAAAGGCTGTTCCATGGTCTACAGAAGTTCTTAAAAATGGCATTGAATTTGTAAGTGAAATTGTCTTCATAAAGTTATATGTTTTTGTAGCAATGTGTCCTTGATCGTGATAAAGTGACAAAACTGCTCCATATTTTCCTTGAAGTCCTTGGGCAAATACAGAATCAGCTCCAACAGGTCCTACGACATCAAATCCTTTTTTCTTAGCATCTTCTATTGCTGGACTAATCTCTTCTACCTCTTCGTATCCAAACAAGCCATGCTCGCCTGAGTGTGGATTTAATCCAGCAACTGCAAGAGTTCCTTCAACTCCTAATCTCTTCATAGCTTCTGTACATCTTTCAATGTATTCATAAACCTTATCATATTTAACTTGATCTATTGCATCTTTTAGTGAAAGGTGTCTTGATAAGAAAAACACTCTCAGTCCTTCTACTTCAAACATTGTAAGTGGATCTTTTACTCCAGATATTTTTTCAAACATTTCTGTATGCCCTATAAATGGTATATCAGCTGCCCTTAATGATTCTTTATTGATTGGTGATGTAGCAACAGATTCTACTTCTCCATTCATAGCAAGCTCACCTGCTTTAAAAATATATTCATAAGCTGCCTTACCACAAGCTGCACTTACTTCTCCAAATTCATAATCTTCTGGCATATTTTTTAAATCTATTAAATCTATTGTTCCAAATTCATATTTTCCTTCGTTTACATGTTCAATAATATTTATTTTTAAATCAAGGCCTGTAACTTTTAAGGCTTTTTCTAAAACATTTTTATCTCCTACCAAAACTATATCAGCTTGGTTATACAATTCTTTTACATTAAATGTTTTTACTACTATTTCTGGTCCTATTCCTGCTGGATCTCCTAATGTTACTGCTATTCTACTTCTTTTCATTTTTATTCTCCTTTGCTTAATAATCTGTCGATACATTTTACCATTATTTGGTCTGTTCCAACCATGCCACCCTTACTTACAATTTTTAAACCATCTACACATCCACCTATAAGTCTTCCATAGGCAACTAGAGGTTCTATTTCTTCTCTTATTTCAATTCCTTGGCTGCCAAGCTCTTCTGTTACTGCTATTGTTACATCTCCTCCAGAAGTAAAGGCCCCAGATATTGCCTTGTCCTTAACTATTATTTTTTTTGCAATTTTGGCAAGTCCTCTAGAAATCATAAGAGATAGGTCATCAATACTCATATTTTTTTCTTCAGAGATTGATTTTAAATCAAGTCTTTTTGCAATATCATCTGGTGTTGTAGTTATTATAACTAATTTCCTTTCCTTTAACTCTTTTTCTGCAAGATTTGTTGCTCTTTCGATCTCTTCTAAAGCTAGGTTTATGTCTATTAGTTTTATAGGATCTACTTCAAGTTTAAAAGAATTGAAATTTTTGTATAATTGTTTCATTTGATTAATTGTCACATTTGTAACTGAGCCGATTACTGCTAAAGCCTTTGTACTAATGTGACTTTGCTTATAAAGAATTTTTGTTACTTCTTTTGTAAATGGACCTGGATCTACGCTAATAAAGTTTACTTTGCTTTCTATACTTGCTTTAGCAATCATTCTTATTTGCTCATTTGTTATAGCATCAAATATAAGAAGGTCATAGTCTTTATTTTCAATTATTAATTTTTTTATATTTTCAAGACCCTTTTCAATATCATTTATAGATATATGTTTGATTTTTCCTTCATAATCTTTTTTAAAATTCTCGCTAACCAAGTTAGATACGGCTGATATTTTTGAATCCTTGCCTGCATCTGTATTCATCAAGGGAATTCCATCTACGTACATAAAATCGTTTACTACAATTCTTTTAGAATCTGGAAAAGATGGAACACAAATAGCCAAGCTTTTATTTCCTAAAGCATCTTGATAAGCCTTAAGTTCCGATCCTAGGTTTCCTCTTAGGGTAGAATCTATCCTTTTAGAATATAAAATTACTTCATCTTTTTTAACTTTATTAACTTTTTCAAAAACTCTTTTATAAGCTTGAGCTGAACTCATAGCCCTAGAGTCGGTTGTAAAAGCAAATACATCAATTTCTCCACGAAGATCACTAATATCGTTTCCAGTGATACTTGCAGTTGTTAAGCCTATCCCCTTCATCAAGGCACAATTTGCATTGGCACCCGTCAGATCATCGGCTATTATCATTACCTCTTTCATAATCCCTCCTTTGAATTTTTAAATGTTAGATTTAAAATCTTCAGTTATAAAATAATCAAATTCATCACACTTGTTGAAAGAATAGAAACCTGTTTTCCCAAATTTACTGCTATCTGTCATCATTATGGATAAATTAGAATTTTCAATCATTTTTCTTTTTATCCTTCCTTTTTTTTCTGATGTTGAGTAAACAAACTTTTCATCATAGGCATCTGTACCCATAAAACAAATGTCTGCATGCAGTCTTGATAAGTTCTCAAGTCCATCAATAGAAGATAAGGTTCTTGTTTTTGTATCTACATATCCACCTAATAAATATGTTTTTATATTTTCAAAATCCGATAAGATGTAGGCTATTCCTAAATCATATGTAATAACTTCTATATTTTTATATTTTTTAATATAATCAACAAGCATATAAGTTGTAGTTCCAGAATCTAAGAATATAACTATGTCATCTTCTAAAAACTTACTTGCCTTTAAGGCTATAGATTTTTTTAAATCTATATTTATGGTTTTCTTGTTATCAACCGCAAGTTCTTTTATATTTTTTTGAATCTTAATAGCTCCACCGTGGGTTCTTTTGGCAATATTTTTCTCTTCAAGCTCTTTCAAATCTTTTCTTATAGTTACTTCAGAAACATTAAGATCATCTGCCAAATCGGAAACATTAACCCTGTAATCTTTATTAAGTTTACTTTCGATAAATTTCAATCTTTCTTCTAAAAACATTTTATTTAATTTCATTTCCTTTCGTTTACTTTTATATAATACCACGCTTAAAAATTTTTTGCAAACATTTTTACAAAAAAAATACCAAGCTATACATGGCCTGGTATTTTTTAGCAATCAACAACACTTACAAGTAGAGATTTGGGTCCTAGGTGGACTCCAAATACTGGTGGGACTGACATTTCTTTGAATAGTTTTGCGTTTTTTATTTCGTCTTTTAATAATTCTTTTATTATTTTTATTTCTTCTAAACTATTCCCTTCACCAATTGCTAAAATGTATTCTTTTTTATCTTGAATTTTTTCCTTAAGAATTTTCGCCATTTCTTTGAAAGATTTCTTTTTTCCTATTACTCTTTTAGCGATTTTTATTTCTCCTTCTTTCATAGTGAAAATAGGTGTGAATTTCATTAGACTTGCTACTTTACCAATAGATTTTGGTAACCTACCTCCTTTTACAAGGTAGTCAAGAGTATCTACTCTTACAAATACATTTGCTTTTTTTACATCTTCTATAGCCTCCTTATAAATTTCTTGGTAACTTTTACCAGCTAGTGCAGATTTTGCGGCCTTAGTCGCTATAAAATATATGGGTAGGGATGCAATTTCTGTATCAATAATATCAATAGTTACATCTTTGTTTTCTATGTGATTTTTTGCCAAATTCATCATATTATTCATTCCAGAAAGCGATGATCCTATCGAAAAGCAAAGAATTTTATTATAACCTTCATTTATATACTCATTTAGCATTTCCGTAAATTCTCCGACTCCAGGAATTGAAGTAGTCACTTTTTCTTCACTTTTACCAAGTTTATCAAAAAATTCTTCACTTTTAATATCAATTTGATCTGTATAAGTTTCACCATCAATATGAATCTTAAAGTAAATAATTCCCATATTATATTTTTTTGCCACTTCAGGACTAATCGAACTTCCCGAATCAACTATTATTTTTATTTTTTCCATTTTTTCCTCTTTTAATTATTTTTTCTTAAAAAAATAGCCTCAAAACAAAAAGTTTTGAGGCCTTATGTCTTTTTTATAAATAATATTTTTTGATTACATTTAGATTATCATCTAATTCGTAAACTAATGGTTGACCTGTTGGAATTTCTAAATCCATTATGTCATCATCTGAAATTTTTTCTAAATGTTTTGCCATAGCTCTTAGTGAGTTTCCGTGTGCTGCAACTAAAACTGTTTTTCCATCGATTAAGTCTTTTGCAATATTATCTGTATAAAATGGAAGACATCTTTCGAGGGTTACTTTTAAGTTTTCTGCAACTGGAATTATATCTTGTGGATATTCTTTAAATCTATCCTCGCTTGCTTGTGCTTTTGCTTCTTCTTCTGATAGAGCTGGTGGAAGTGTATCGTATGATCTTCTCCAAATATGAACTTGTTCGTCTCCGTATTTTTCTGCTGTTTCTTTTTTGTTTAATCCTTGAAGCGCTCCATAGTGACGTTCGTTTAATCTCCAAGATTTCACAACTGGAACATACATTTGGTCAGAATATTCAAGAGCAAAGTTACAAGTTTTTATTGCTCTTTTTAAAATTGATGTATAGGCAATATCAAATTTAATTCCTGCTTCTTTGATTTTTCTTCCAGCTTCTTTTGCTTCTTCAACTCCCTTGTCTGATAAATTCACATCTACCCAACCTGTAAATTTATTGGCAAGATTCCATTCACTTTGTCCATGTCTTACGAAAACTAATTTTTTTGTCATTATCTTCTCCTCATTTTTTCCTTTTTCTCAAGCTGTTTTTGCTTGGCTTTCATTGACTCATTCTTTTCTTCATCGATATTGTCAATCCAAGTAAGGGCGTTTGCTGTTCCCTTGATTACACATTCTCTTGGATCTTCTGCAATTTTTACATCGATTTGAAGTCTTTCATTGATTCTTTTAGCAAGACCCAATGTTAAGGCTCCGCCTCCTGTTAAAAATATACCCCTTTCATACAAATCTGCAGCTAATTCTGGTGGAGTTTGCTCTAAAACATTTTTTACTCCATTTATAATTTTATCAATGGATGGGAGTAAGCATGAATAAATTTCTCCAACTGGAAGATATATTTTTGAAGGAAGCCCATCATCAATAAGTCTTCCTACAACTTCTATTGAATCTGTGTAGTCTGCTTCTTGGGATTTTATTTTTATCATTTCTGCACTAGCATCTCCAATTAGCATCCTATATCTTTTTCTTATGTGATCTTTTATATCATTGTCAAAAGTATCTCCAGAAATTTCTATAGAGTCACTTGTCACAATTTGTCCCATAGAAACCACAGCAATATCAGAAGTTCCTCCCCCAATATCTATAACCATATTTCCTTTTTCATCTGTAATATCTATGTCGGCTCCGATTGCTGCTGCAAGAGGCTCGTCTATCAAATAAACTCTGTGAGCTCCTGCATTTTCTGCTGCTTGAAGAACTGCTCTTTTTTCAATTTGGGTAGCCTTGCTTGGAACACAAATCAAAAGATCTGGTTTGAATAAGGACCTATCTAAAGATTTTTTCAAAAAATATTTTAGCATTTCTTCTGTTGCATTAAAATCTGCAATAACTCCATCTTTTAATGGCTTTAAGGCGATTACATTTCCTGGAGTTCTTCCCAAAATTTTCTTTGCATCTTTTCCAACTGAAAGGATTTTTCCAGTAAGAGTGTCTTTTGCTATAACTGAAGGTTCTTCTAGGCAAATTCCCTTATCTTCTACAAAAACTAGGACTGAGGCTGTTCCCAAATCTATTGCGACACTTTTTCTAAACCTTGACATGGCCTCTCCTATTTATTTTTTAATTTATCAACTTGGTCTAATTTTTCCCAAGTAAAGTCTTTATCATTTCTTCCAAAGTGTCCGTAAGCTGCAGTTTTTTTGAAAATTGGTCTTTGTAAATCTAATTTGTCAATTATGGCTTGAGGTCTAAAATCAAAAACTTCTTTTACAATTTCTGCAAGTTTTTCGTCTTCATATTTTCCTGTTCCAAAACTGTCTACATAAATTGATAGAGGTTTTGCAACTCCGATTGCATAAGCAACTCCAATTTCACATTTTTTGCAAAGGCCTGCTGCTACCATATTTTTGGCTGCATATCTTGCCATGTAAGCTGCTGATCTATCAACTTTTGTAGCATCTTTTCCAGAAAATGCTCCACCACCAGATTTTGAATATCCACCGTAGGCATCTACGATTATTTTTCTTCCTGTAAGGCCTGAGTCACCTTTTGGTCCACCAACTACAAATTTTCCTGTTGGATTTATATAAAATTTAGTATCATCGTCGATGTATTTTGGATCAATAACTTCTTTTATAACTTTTTCGATTACATCTTTTTTAATTTGTTCAAGACTTACATCTTCTGAGTGTTGGGTTGAAATAACTACGGAATCTACTCTTTTTAGTTCTCCATCATCATATTCAACTGTAACTTGACTTTTTCCATCTGGTCTTAAATAATCTAGAATTTTTTCTTTTCTTACATAAGTTAATCTTTGTGCAAGTTTTTGGGCATAAACTACTGATAAAGGAAGGTATTCTTCTGTTTCATCATCTGCATAACCAAAAACCATTCCTTGGTCTCCTGCTCCGATTTTGTCGTACTTATCATTTGTAGATTTAAAATCCATTGAGTCGTTTACACCTTGAGCAATGTCAGGAGATTGTTCAATCAAAGAAGTTAAAACTGCTACGTTTTGATAATCAAATCCTAATTTTGGATCATCATAACCAATTTCTTTTATTGTATCTCTTGCTATGCTTTCTATTGGTGCGTAGGCGTTTGTTGAAATTTCTCCAACAACTAGGACAAGACCAGTTGTTGTTACACATTCACAAGCTACTCTTGAATTTTTATCTTGTTTTAAACATTCGTCCAATATTGCATCGGAAATTTGGTCACAAATCTTATCAGGATGTCCTTCTGTTACTGATTCTGAAGTAAATAATTTTTTCATTTTTTAATCCTTTCTATAATTTAAATTATAAATTTAATTTTTAATCGATTTTTTCTAATAAAACCACAGCTCTTGCTTCTATTCCTTCTCCTCGTCCTGTAAATGAAAGTTTTTCTGAAGTTGAAGCCTTGATTGATACATTTTCTTGGTCTGTTTTTAAGTGTTTTGCCAATTTTTTTTGAATTTCTTCTCTTTTTGGTGAAATTTTTGGAAGCTCACAGATAATTACCGTATCCAAATTTTCAATTTTATAGGATTTTTCTTCCATTAATTTAACAACCCTATCAAGAAGTTCGATTGAGTAAATATCTTTAAACTCATCGTCAGTGTCTGGAAATAAATTTCCAATATCTGGAAGATTTAGGGCTCCCAAAATTGCATCCATTATGGCATGAACCAAAACATCTGCATCAGAATGTCCCAAAAGTCCTTTTTCATACTGAAATTCTACTCCACCCAAAATTAGTTTTCTATTATAAACTAATTTGTGAACATCATATCCTATTCCAATTCTCATTTTAATCCTCTAAAAAACCCCTAGCAAATATCAAATCTTCTGGTGTAGTCATTTTTATATTTGAATATTCGCCTTCGACTACCTTTATTTTTTCTTTACTAAATATTTCAAAAAGCTGGCTATCATCTGTTATTGTAAAACTACTTTGTGTATATTTTTGGTAAAAATCCAAAATCATATCCTTGTCAAAGGCTTGTGGAGTTTGAACATTATAAACCTCTTTTCTAAGTGGTGTTGTTTTTACCATTAAATTTTCATCTACAATTTTTACCGTATCTTTTGATTTAACTGCACTTATTACAGCCTTATACTCTTTCAAATTGTCTATTACTTTTTCAAATAATTCTTTGCTTGCAAAAGGTCTTACCCCATCGTGGGTTAAGACCAATTTTGAATTTTTATCTACAGCTTTTAGGCCCTCATAAGTTGAAAGCTCTCTCGTTTCTTTTCCAAAAACATAGGAAATTTTCTTTTCATATTTTTTTAAAATATCTTTCAAATAATTTTCGTCTTCTTTTCTTATCACTACAATTATTTGGTCAATTTTTTCAAGAGTTACTATGGTATCAAGGCTAATTTCTAGAATTTTTCTGCCCATAATTTCTATGTAGGGTTTTGCCTTGTCGGATTTCATCCTAAGTCCATTTCCAGCTGCCGTAATTACTGCCGATATTTTTTTGCCATCTATCATATTATTCCTTTGCTTTTACAAATATCATTTTCCCAGCCGATGTTTGCAAAACACTGGTTACTGTTGTATTAATTTTCTTTCCAATCAAATCTTTTCCATCTTCTACAACAACCATAGTTCCATCTTCAAGATATCCAACTCCTTGGTTTCTTGATTTTCCTTCTTTGATAACTTCAATTTCCATTATCTCCCCAGGTAAAACTTTTGTTTTCATTGCATTTGCCAAATCATTTATATTTAAAACTGTAATTCCTTGAACATCTGCAACCTTATTTAAGTTATAGTCATTTGTAAAAATCTTTGCTCCTTTTTCTTGGGCAAATTTTAAAAGTTTTGAATCAACTTCTTTTATTTCTGGAAAATCTTTTGAACTAATTTCAAGATTTATATCCTTATTTTTTTTAATCTCTTTTACAACATCAAGCCCACGTCTGCCCCTTTCTCTTTTCAAATCATCGGGACTGTCGGCTATGTGTTGGAGTTCTTCTAGGACAAATTCTGGTATTATAAGTTTTCCTTCAATAAAATTTATCTTTATAATATCCAAAATTCTCCCATCAATTAAAACTGATGTGTCTATTAATTTTAAGGATGTATCCTTTAAATTTTCTTTTTTATTCTCTCTTCTATTTGAAATTTTTACTTCTTTTACTTTTTGGAATATTTGAGGGTACTTGTCCGGATATTTTGATGCAATTCTCCAACCCAAAAGTCCAAAGCCCAAATAAATAATAATGGATAATAGCACAAAAATCGAATTACCAACTACTGGTAACGACAAAGAGCTTAATGGTTTGGTTGCAAGAAAGGCTAAAATTAAACCTACAATCACTCCGCTTATTCCAACTGCCACACTAAGAGGCGGTAAGTCCTCCAAATATTTTTCTAATTTCATAAATACATCTTCCATCACTTTATAAATAAAACCTGATAGAAAATAAAATATGCCTGCAAATACTAAAGCTATTAGGACATTAAGTGCAATGAAAAAAACAGAACTATCTATTGTAAAATCCACAACAGATAGTACCAATTTTAATACAGATATGCCTAGAATAGCTCCGATTACAGAAAACATAATTCGAAATATTCTATTTAACATTATCTTCTCCTATTTTTATAGTCCGATTGATTCATCAATCATTTTTTCGGCCTCATCTTTTTCAAGAGAGCCTGACATGACTAATTCACTAGCCATAATTCTTCTTGCCCTGTTCAAGAGCTTTTTTTCTGTTGTTGAAAGTCCCTTGTCATCGTCCAAGGCAACAAGGTCTCTAACCATAACTGCAATTTTGAAAATATCTCCAGTTTTTAAAATTTCTTGGTTTTTCCTATATCTTAGGTTCCAATTTGAATTTAAATCTTCTGGATCTTCTTCTAAAATTGCAAGTATTTCTTCCCCTTCTTTTTTTGATATAACATCCCTAATATTCATTTTATTGATATTTGCTTTTGGAATTGATATATCCATGTTACCTATAGGCATTTTGAGTATAAAATATTCTTTTTCCTCGCCTAAAAATTCTTTGGTTTGTACTGAATCTATTATCCCAGCCCCGTGCATAGGATAAACTATTTTATCACCGATTTTAAACATTTTGACCTCCTAGGTTCTCTCTATTATTATAACCTTTTTTGGCCAAATAGTAAAATCAAATAATTTTACAGTATACTACCTCTATATTCTTTTGTCAATTAATTTTTTTATTGGAAATTAACTCTTTGCTATCTTTTGAAAATCCAGTCCTAAGTTTAACTGCCCTGTTTAAAACTTTGACTTCACTTTTTTTGTAAGATCCGCCAAAATCTCCGTCCAAAGTCCAATCAATTTTTTCATCACTTTCAACTTTAAAAACAGATCCTGACCTAAAAATTATATTGTCATTTTCTTTTTTACTTCTAAGCCCATCAATAATCTGATTTAATTCTATTAGTCCATTTGGTTTTTTTACCAAAACAGCTTCAAAAACTCCATCATCTAGGCCGATATTTTTATTATAAAAATTATTAAAGCCTCCAACCGAAACAGAATTAGTCGCCATAAAATGGATAAATTCTCCTTCAAAAACCTCATCATCAATTTTTACTTTCGCCTTGTAAGATTTTAAATTTGAAACAGTTTTTACCCCTTCCAAAATATAGGCAAATCTTCCAAAAATATTTTTCATTGATTGGTCCGTTTCGTAGGAAACTTGGGCGAATGATCCGAAGGCTGCAACGTAGGTAAAAAATTTAGAATTAAATTGTCCAACATCAACATCCATGACCTCGCCATGTATGGCATATTTGCTAGATTTTTTTATATCAGAAGGAATTTTTAATGATCTTGCAAAATCATTGGTCGATCCTGTTGGAATGTATCCTATTATTGAATTTTCTTTTGCTTTTAATAAACCTGATACAACCTCATCCAAGGTTCCATCGCCTCCGCTTACCAAAATTTCATCATAATCCTTGGCAAATTCTTTGACCTTTTCTCTGGCATCATTTGCCTTTTGAGTTGCATAGACTGTTGGAAAATATGAATTTTTGCTGAAATATTCAACAATCGAGCTTAAATAATTTCCTATAGTCCTTTGCCCACTCATTGGATTATATATATATAATAATTTTTTCATTTTATCCCTCAATTTTTGTAAATAATATATCTACATTTTACTAATTTTTCTTCATTTTTAAAGTATTCTTTTCTCATATTATTTCATATTATTTTCATTTTATTTCTTAACGTGATATACTTAAAATTGTTATTATATAAAATATAACAGAAAAAAAGGAGTAAAATATGGAGAAAAATAATACAAGATTTATAGTTGAAGGAGGAGTGTCAATCGCCCTTTCCTTTATACTTTCTTTTGTAGTTTTATTTAAAATGCCACTTGGTGGATCAGTAACACTAGCATCTAGACTTCCAATTGTGATTTTTGCAATAAGATGGGGAGTTAAAAAAGGCTTGTGGGCAGCTTTGATTTTTGGAGTTTTGAATTTACTTACTGCAACAACAATACTACATCCAGCCCAAGCTTTATTGGATTATATCCTATCTTTTTCAGCAATTGCCATTTCTGGAATTTCTTTTGGAAAAAGCAAAAGCAAATTTTCTTATATACCATCAATTATTATTTCATATTTAGTAAGTGGAGCGTTCAATGTTATCAGTGCTTTTATCTTTTTTAATGATATGGCAACAGCAAAAGCTGCAGGATTTACTAATTTTACCTTGTACGCTTTCGCATATAACTATTCATTCTTGTCAGTAGACGCTTTGATTTTGATAGTGGTATTCTTATTAATTTTTGATAGGTTAAAAGCTTATTTAAATAAACAAAATTAAAAAACTATTTTTGCTTTCAGACTGTTTAAAAAATAAACCCATTTCGAAAAAAAGTAGTAATTTGAGAAATCTCATGAGATCTCTCGACTTTCGCTCGAGATGGGTTTTGTTTTATTACTAATAATTTATAAAGTAAAATTATAAATATTTTGGGATAATTAAAGATCTTTTTTCTTATTATTTTGAAGTTGATTCTACAATTTCTAAATTTCCCTTAAAAGAGTAAGATTTGGCATAATTTGTGATTATAAAAAAATCTCCTTTTTTTATTGGATATTTTTCTCCATCTATTATAATTTCTCCCTCACCATTTATTAGGCTTTCTAAAATATAAGGATCTTTTCTTTCAAATGAAGTTTCTTTTTCTACATTTATTTTTTTTACTGTAAAATATTCATTATCATACAAAATTTCTGTATTTTTTCCTAAATTTTCGTGAATTTTTTCAGTATCTAGACACTTTAAGGCTTTTTTTGATTTTTCTAAATGTAGATCTCTTTTATTTCCGTTTTTATCTTTCCTATCATAATCGTAAAGTCTGTAAGTTATATCTGATGCTTGTTGGATTTCTAAAATCAAGGAATCTTTTTTTATGGCATGGACCATGCCGGCTGGAACTTTAAAAAAATCTCCTTTTTTTGAATCTTCTTCTTTTAATAAATCTTCCCATTTTTCTTTATCTATTAAATCAAGAGCTTCTTTTTTATTCTTTGTTTTTAAGCCATAGATTATTTTTGCTGGATTTTCATTTAAAATATACCAACACTCACTTTTTCCGTAGGAATTTTCTTTTTTTGCCATTTCATCATCAGGATGAACTTGGATTGATAAATCATCATTTGCATCTATTAATTTTATTAAAAGGGGAAATTTTTCTTTTTTTTCATTACCAAAAAGGTCTTTGTGGTTTTGGTATAAAAAATCTAAATTTTCTCCCTTATATTTTCCCTTTAAAATTTTTGAAGGAAAATCTTTCATAGCAGATATAGCCCAATATTCTCCTATATTTTCTGATTCGAATTGGTAGGGAAATTCTTTTTTAAGCCTATCTCCTCCCCAAATCTTTTCTACAAATTTTCCTTTTAAAAATAATATTTTTTCCATAAGTCACCTCTTTTTTATTATACTAAGAAAAAAACAAAGCCCAAGGATAAACCCCAGGCTTAGTCTATATATAAAAAGTATTTTAGATAGTTATCTTAATATAATTAAAATAAAGCTACAAACCCATCTCGACTAAGTGAGTGAAACGAACGCATGGAGACTAACTATCGGATGTCAAGAAAAAAATAAAAAAATCAAACTAATAAAAATAGGTTTATATTTTATGAATATTCATTAAATATGAACCTATTTTTCTATTAAATATGAGATTTAAATATAAAATAACATAAAAATGAGCATAGTAAACAAACCATCAAGCTTGATGGTTTAAAATATTCTAATATTATTTTTAAACTTTACTCACATATACTTCATTTTCTTTCAATAAATAGAATATTACCCTAACCAATTTTCTTGCTACATGAGTAAGAGCCACATAATGATGTTTTCCCTCAGCCTTCTTTTTTAAATAATATTCTTTAAAAACAGGTTCAATTTGACTAATAATAAAAGCAGCCTTAAACAAACTATCACGCAAATAAGAACTACCTCTTTTACTCATAGTACTAAAAGAAGAATGAAAAGTCCCAGATTGACTTATAGAAGGATCCAAACCAACATAAGCCAACAACTTAGAAGAAGAATCAAATCTGTTAATATCCCCAATTTCAGAAATAATAGTAGGACCAAGTTCAATACCAATACCAGGAATACTCATAATAGGACTATTAATATCATCAAGTAAAGGCTTAATCATTACATTAATCTCATCAATTTTCCTATCCAAAAAATACAAATAATCAATAGACTGTTTCAATTGAAAAGAAACAGAATAAGAAAAATACCCAATAGAATTTCTAGCAGCATCCCTAATAATCAAAGCCTTATCCTTAGAATAAGCACCTCTAGATGCATTCTTAATTAAATTAGAAAGCCTAGTAATATTAGCCTTAGAAATTTCATAAGCAGAAGAAAACTCATAAAGGATAGCAAGAACATACTTAGAAAAAACATCATTACAAACATTACAAAGTTCAGGAAAAACAATATCCAAAAAAGAAACAATAGAGTTTTTTAATCTAGACCTATCCCTTTTCAAAATAGACTTATACCTACATAGTGACTTAAGATCATAATTATGATAAAATTCAAAAAGAGTAGGATTAGAATCACAGGTAGTTTTTAAAAGCTTAGCAATGAAGAAAGCATCAACCTTATCAGTTTTAGTATTTCTAAAACTATCAGCTCTTCTAAAAAGACAAGTTTGAAAAGGGTTAAAAAAGTGAATATTAAAATTCAAATCAAGAAGAAATCTAGATAAGTTGAGATGATAATTACCAGTATATTCTAATCCTATTCTAATATTATCCCTATCATAAGAAGAAAGTTTATCAATTAAAAAATCAAAACCCTCTCTAGAATTCTTAATTTCAAAATGTTCCCCCATATCAAAATTATCCCCATCAGAAAGAAAACAGTTATGTTTAAACTTAGAAACATCAATTCCCAAAAAAATCATAAAAACCTCCGAAAAAAATAGTTGTGCATCCACATAAGAAATGTCATGTAACCTTGTACAATAAAGCGTCAAGCGCTATCTAACTAATAAACAAAAAAACATAGCTATGTGGTTGTAGTCTCCATGAAATAGTCAAAGCTATAGAGATATCAAACATTCCACAACACTATGTTTAGTGTATAATATTCTATTGTAAATTTCCATAGAATGACTACAACTATATGATACAAGAGATCCCATGAGATTTCTCCGCTCGTTGCACACGATGAATCGGGATAAACAACCGAAATCAACGGTTGTTTATCTGGTCGAAATGAGAATTTTTTAGTTTGTCAACAGTCTGAGCCCAAGGATAATCCTTGGGCCTTTTTTTATGCTACTGTTAACTTATTTTTGTGGAAGAAATTTGTGAAAAATATTTGTATTGATGATACTACTATGTTTAAAATAGTACCTAGTCCCATTATCCTCGTCAATTCTTCTACAGTTTCTACATTGCTTAAATAGAAACCGTTTTGTATTTGACTTGAACTTTTTGATACATCTATTGAGAATGTTTCTAAAAATTTAACTCCAAAGGTTAGTCCTAAAATTGAAATTACTATTGTTATCAAAATAAAGACTAATATAGGTCCAAATTTTCCTAAATCTTTGAAAGTTTTACTTGAACCAATACTTATTGACGCCAAAATTCTTGTAAGTGTTGCAATAAGAGAAATTAAAGCTGTAATTATAAAGACAAGTATAGTTTTTGATGGTACTTGGTCTAAAATTGTTTTTATTTGCTTAAATATTTGGCTTATATCCTCTCCCCTTGCTCCTGTTGTAATGAAAAAGAATCCGACAAATTCTATCAAAAATATTAAGCCTGCAAGTAAGGCAATAATCATTATATTTAAAATTCTTGATGTAGTTATATCTTTTGATTTTACTGGAAGGACGTCATAAAAGGCAGCTTCTTCGCCATAAAACTTTTTATAATCATTTAAAATTACAATTATCATAGATATTGCAAAGGATGAATACATAACTAGCATTGAAATAACTGTTATAAAATCCAAAAACGCTGAATCTAGATATGAATTTATAAAATTTAATACTACTGCCAATATAATAGGAATAACTATCCAAGGAAAGATATCCCTAATATTTTCTTTTAATTGGTGTTTTAATAATTTAGCCATTGAAAACCTCCTCAAAGTATTCTTCAACTCCCATCTTGTGCTTTTCTCTCAAATCATCAATATTTTCTTCCAAAATAATTTTTCCATCAGAAATAAATACAACTTTATCCAAAAGTCTTTCTATTTGACTTATCAAATGAGTTGAAATAATCATAAGACCATCAGAATCAAAGTTATCAATTATTACATCCATAATTTTTCTCCTACTTGCAGGATCAATTCCACTCATAGGCTCATCCAAAAGATATAAATCGGACTTTCTTGAAAGAGAAAGGGCAATTTGAACCTTATCTTTCATTCCCTTTGACATATTTTTTATTTTCATCTTCATATCAAGTTTGAAATCTCTGATTATTTTTTCAAATTTTTCCTTTGAAAAATCATCAAAAAATTCCCCGTATAAATTTGAAATTTTTACCAAATTATATGATTTGTCCAAAGGAAGGTGGTCTGGTTGGTAGGATACAAAAGATTTTGTAAGATGATTTGGATCTTCTCCTCCAATTTTGACCTCCCCAGCATAATTTTTTTCAAGACCTGCAAGAATCCTAAGTAAGGTTGTTTTTCCCGATCCATTTGGTCCCAAAAGTCCAACAACTTTTCCCTTTTCAAAAGATAAGTTTAATTTATCCAAAACAAGTTTGTTTTTATATGACATAGTCAAATTTTTAATCTCTAACATTAGTCCACCTCCCAAAATTTATCAAGACCATCAAGAGCATCTTCTTTTGAAATTTTTAAATTTTTTGCATTATTTATAAAATCTTCGCAAATTATTTCAAAAGCATTTTTTGATAAAGATTTGATTAAATCTTTATCCTCAGTTACAAACCTTCCAGCCGTCCTTTGGCTTTTACAAAGACCATCTCGCTCAAGCTCTGCCAAAGCCCTTTGAACAGTATTTGGATTTACCTCATAAAATTTAGCCAAATTTCTTACAGATTCAATTTTTTCACCAGACTTCCAAATCTCACTTGAAATTTTCGACTTAAAATCTTCCAAAATTTGAAGATAAATAGGTCTATCATTATCAAATTCCATTTAAGCCTCCTTTTTTTCAATCGCTTGGCCAATAGTTAAACCTAAAAGCATTCCAATAGAAATCCAATAACCTAGATCATCAAAAAGACTTCCAAAAGCTGCTCCAAAAACTATGCCAAGGCCAATTCCTTCCGCCAAATAATTTCCATAGTTTTCTAAATTTTTTTCATTTTCATTTTTATAATTTTTGTCCAATTTTTTTATCAAAAAAATAAAAGAAATTCCTAATAAAATTATTGGAAAAATTATTTTTAAAATATCCATACATTTTCCTTTTTGTATCTCTGTATTATTGTACCACTTCATTAATACAGTAATATTATAACCCCTCTTTTTATTTTTGTAAAGACTTTTTTAAAAAATTTTTTAAATTTTAAAAATCCATGATTTTAAAAGCTTTTAGATGATTTTTTAAACGAAAAAAATTAAAAAAATTATAATTTTACCTAATTTTTACAAATAATTTCAAATTATTAAACAAAACTTTCTTATTATTTAATTGAAAGAAAAAACAAAAAAATATCGCCAAATATTTTGGCGCTCTTCCTTATTAATTGTATTTTTCTTTTGGAAATATTTGAACTAATCCCTCAATAACAAATATTTCATATTCAATCTTGCATTGAAACAGGATTGCAAGGTTGAATGAAGTTTAAATTTTTCTTAATACAAATAGTCTTTTGCAAAAAATATTTTCAAAAGCCTCTTTTTTGTAGAATCTCCACTTAAAAAAGGTCTTAGGAAAAATCCTAAGACCTTTTTGTTTTTATTATTTTATCTAAGACTTACTCTTCCAAATGCTGATTTTATATCCAAATCTAAATCTGATTCTTCTGGGTCGGTTGAAACTTGATAACCATCTTTTGTTTGTAATTTATTTTTAAATTTATCTGCTATTGAGTAAGATGATGACTTAATCAAAGCTTTGATATTTTTGTTGAATTCATTTGTATCAACAACAACTGATCCAAATTGAGTAGCTATATTCAATTGTTTTGCATCAATAATTTTGAAAATTCTAATTGATCCAGCCTTTGATGATAGATCAACATTTTCCATATTTAATCCATCAATTCTTATAGATCCATTTACAAGTTCTACATTTGCATTTTTTCCTGAAACATTTGCAAGATAAACTGATCCGTTTACATTTGAAACTTCAAGATCTCCATTAGTGTTTCTAATTTCAATTTTTCCATTTGTATTTTTTAGGTCAATGTTTCCTGCAGTATTTATAAGGGTAAATCTTGAATTTGTTGATTCAATATTATTCTCCTTAAAATCAACATCACAAAGTTCGACTTGACCATTTATAATATTTACATCAAGTTTATCGTAAATATTTTTGCCCAAATATAATTTTACATTTGCACTTGCATCCAAAGATCTGTAATTTTCATTCACACTAATAATAAGTTTATCTTCAACAACAGCAATATTTAAATAATCATTTTTTTGATCTTCTTTGTTTTTGAAATATACTTTTTCTTCAATCATGATGTGGTTTTCTTGAGCTCTTTGAATGTCTAAAGATCCATTTATTAAATTAATCTCTATTTCATTAATATCATCGTCAATTTTTGTTTGATTTTCAGATTTTTGAGAGTTTATATGATAAATATTTGGAATATTTACATTATCAAGATCAAAATCAAAATCAAAATTTGAAATAGTTTCACCAGTTTTTTTCATAACTTTTTCAAAAGAAGTTGATAATTTATCAATAAAACTTTCTTCGTTGTTTTTTGTCTTATCTCTTCCAACAGCTTCCAAAAGATCACTTGCTTGTTCAACAGTAATCTTTCCTTCTTTTAACATATCTAAAATCATTTTCTTTTCTTCATTCATCTTTTAGCTCCTTTAAAAGTTCACTCGCTTGGTCTGGAGTAATTTCTCCATTATTGACCATATTCAAAATATCTATTCTAGATTCTTGCTTATCTATTTTTCCACCAAGTTTTTTTACAATCTTGTCAATTCTATTTCTAACAGTCGGGTAAGATATTCCCAAACTTTCGCCAACGTCTTTTATACTTCCACGCTTTTGCAAAAAAAGCTCAATAAATTCCAAATCCTCAATATCAAGCCTTTGGAATTTCCCCATTTCAAATTCTCCAATAACTTCAGTTGAACATGAATTACATTTATAAGATGTGATAGATAAATCGCCACCACAATTAGGACATTTATTAATCAAAACCCGCCTCCTTTATAAAATAAGTATACCACCATTTTAATTTTTGTAAAGTTATTTTTTAATATTTTTAATATTTTAATTGCAAATCTTAATTAAATTGATTTTTTATTTAAATTAAGTGATTTTAAGAATTAATTTTGTGAATTTCCCAATAAAAAAAGACAAAAGATATTCTTTTGTCAAAATTTTTATAGTATTTTTTAAACCAAGTCTTTTGCCCAGTGGCTTTTTAGACTTCTTAGTATCCAAATAATCGTGTTTACAACTAAAGAAAGATTAAAGGTGAAATTTAA
This sequence comes from Anaerococcus ihuae, assembly GCF_928368155.1. Taxonomy (GTDB): domain Bacteria; phylum Bacillota; class Clostridia; order Tissierellales; family Peptoniphilaceae; genus Anaerococcus; species Anaerococcus ihuae. The sequence goes on from NZ_CAKMRU010000002.1 coordinate 21,415, forward strand.
TAAAAGTAAAATTTTGTAAATGCCCTCGTTTTTTATAAATTTAAATGGATTTAAAAATGAAATTAGGGCAAATATTAAAAATACTCCCATCCATTTTATAGCAGTTCTTACATTCTCCTTGTAATCTAGAAAAACAAAATGTCTATTTTTATATCTTTTTATAAAATTATCCCTTTTATTCTTATAAATTTCCCTATCTTCTCTTTCGTTTTTTATAAGGGCAGCATAATAAAAAATCATATCATCATAAGTTGATGAATATTTTCTTAAATTCATGCATTCTTCTTTGGAATAATCAAGGTCAATTATTTTTTTTGTAATATTTGCCTTTGATTTGTAGGAAATTCTTTCTTCTCTTATTTTTTTCAATTTTTCAATACTTTTTTCATTTTTGATTTTTGCAAGAGTTTCATCTTCATATTTAATTATTTTCTTTCTAATAATAAAATAAAATCCTAACAAAATTAAAAATACTAAAATTTGCCCTGCAAATACCAAAATAAAATTATTTGTGTTTAAATTTGTAATAAATAGCATTACGAAACTTGGCAGTAAAATTATTATAATGGCAAATATCAAAAATTTTATAATACTTCTCATTTTTCATCTCCTTTTAAAAGGTCTTCGTAATATTTTTTTAAGATTTTACCAACATTTTCTATAGATTTTTCTTGGGCTATTTTGTAAGCCTCATTTTTTAAAGAAGGCAATTTCCCTTCCAAAATCAACTTTATTTTTTGGTAAAATTCTTCTATGTCTTTAGCCTTGTAAATTTCTTTTCCATCTTCAAGGTTTTTATAAATTTCTATATCTCTGATTATAATATCAGTTTTTGAAGAAATAGCCTCAAGCAAAACTATACCCTCTGTTTCTTCAAAGGTTGGAAATATGTATAAATCTGATCCAGCATAAGCCTCTCTTAATGCTTCTTGATCGACATAACCTGGAAAATGTAAATTTTTTAAATCTGTTTGGACAGCTTTTTTTATTTTTTCCGGAACTAAGGATAAATTCAATTCTCCAAACCAAACAAATTCGTATTGGGGAAGTTTTTTTGCAAGGTCTACAAAATCCAAAATCCCCTTTCTTTCAATAAAAAGACCTACAGAAATAATAGATTTTTTATTTTTATCAAGTCCATATCTTTGGTAAAAATTTTCCCTATCTTCTTTTTTCCCCTTCCAAAAATCAAGGTCAATCCCGTTTGATACAACCTTGATTTCTCTTCCAATTTTATAAGTTTCTAAAATATTTTTGGAATAATCAGTTGGAGTTAGGATTAAATCTCCTTTTTTATAGCAATAAATAAGCCATTTTTTAAAAAGAGGTGCAAGTTGGTTTGATAGGATAAAAGAATTTTTGAAATCTTCTTTGGTTGAATGAGCGTGGTAGACTATTTTTTTCCCTTCTTTTTTAACCTTATTTGCAAAGCTAGCCGATTTTGGAAAAACTGTATTAATGTGGCAAATATCATAATCATCATTTGGATCTAAAGTATAGGAAACTCCAGCAAGGTCCAAGGCTTTTTTTTGGTGATCAATTGCCTTTCCAACGCCGGATTCCTTCACAGTTTCATAATCTTCATTATATATAAGAATTTTCATTCATCCTACCCTTTTTTATTTTTATTGCTTCTTGATAAAGATTTACACAATTTTCTCCAAAGGAATCAATAGAAAAATTCTTAAGAGCATAAGCTCTTGCGTTTGTTGAAAGCTCTTCTAATTTTTCCCTATCAGAAAAAATAATTTCTAAATCTTTTTTAAAATCATAAAAATCTTCATATTGATAGCCATTATAATCATTAATTATCACATCATCTAAGCAAAGGTCTTTCCTACAAATAGCTAAAGTTCCATTGCTCATCGCCTCATAATAAGTAAGACCTTGCGTTTCGGACTGGCTTGCAGAAACAAATGCATCAGCCATCCTATAATAATTATTTACTTCTTTAGGCTTAACCATGCCTGTAAAATGAATTTTTTTATCAGTATTTTTCACATAAGATTTTAAATTTTTCAAATAAGGACCGCCTCCAACAAGGATAAATTTAAGTTTTTCCATATCAAGCCTGTTATAAAAATCTATCAATTCCTCAATATTTTTCTCTTCAGCGAGCCTTCCCAAATATAAAATTATCTTATCGTTTTTATCAAAGCCATAATAATCTCTTAATTTATATTTATCGGAAAGTTTTTCTGGCATTTCAATTCCAGTTGGAATTATTTTTATTTTTTCATCTTCAATGTCATAAGATTTTAAAATCTCCATAGTTTTTTTGCTAGGCCCAATAACCATATCAACCCTATCAGCTATCGCCTTAGAAAAAACAGAAATTACTTTTTTGCCAACTTTTTTTGATGGGGAAAAATAATGAGTGTAATCTTCATAAATTGTATGATAGGTATGTATTAAGGGACAAGATGCTTTTTTAGCAATTTTTGTCGCCATCATAAAAGTAGAAAATTCACACTGAGAATGAACAATATCTGGCTTCCATTTTTTTATTTCCCTAATATATTTATTTCTCAAAGTAGCTGAAATTCTTGCTTCAGGATAAATTTTTCCAGCACCAAGACTTCCGATATAATAAACATTTCCTTTTTTATAACTTTCAGTAGAATTTGAAAGAGTCAAAACCCTAACATCAAATCCATTTTTTTCAAGGTATGATTTTAAATTTAAAATTGATCTTACTACACCATTGACGACGGGGTCGTACCAATCAGATGTAATTAAAATTTTCACACGATCACCTCTTTTTCTAACTTAACTTTCTTTAATTATAAACTTAAAAAGTCTATTAATATTGTATGCAAAAAGTAAATATTTTTCAATTTATGTCAATTGGGGTATATTTTATCTAAGCTATTAAAAGAAAGGGTGATAATTTGGGAAATTTAATAGTTGGTGATGTACTTTTATTATTCTTTTCAATTTATGTAGGAATATTTTTCAAAAAATTTCACACAGACTACCCAAAAATGAGAGTTGGCTTTCACATTTGGGAAGTTTGTTACAATAAAGAATGTTGGGAATACGGAAATAACTTTGCTGGAAATCTTTCAATAATTCTTGGAATAATTTTATTTGGTATAATTTATCCCATAATTTTATATTTCAAAGTAAAAAGAAATATATGCATAATCATTCTAATTCTTTTTACTATCCTTTATTTTATACTTTTACTTACAATTTTAAGATATCATATGAGAAAAAAATTTAATTTAAAAGATGAAAAAGATGATGAAGATAAAAAATAAAGCTATTTTACTTTTTGTAAAATAGCCTTTTTTTTAAAAAAATTTAGTCTTCTTCTTTGTCTATATATTTTCTTTTTAGTCTTATAGCTGATGGGCAAGCTGCAACTCCACCTTCGCCTGTTTCTCTTAGGCTTGCTGGAAGAGCATCTCCAACTTCTTTTAAAGCATCAACAGTTTCATCAAATGTTACCAAAACTTTTACTCCAGCAATTGCCATATCAGCTGCGGAAAGTGCATTTATAACTCCTGATGCATTTCTAATATTGCAAGGAAATTCTACCATTCCTCCGATTGGATCGCACACAAGACCCATGATTGATAAAAGTGCAATTGAAGCTGCATCTTCCATAACTTCAATATCGCAGCCTCTTAGATAACAAATTGCCGCTGCGCACATGGCTGCTGCAGAACCGCATTCAGCTTGGCATCCGCCCTCAGCTCCTGCAAAAGTTGCATTGTCAGCAATAATTTGTCCAAATTCTGTTGCAACGAGAATTGCTTTTATCAACTCTTCATCAGAATATCCATATTTTTCGCGCATTGCCATTAGACTTGCTGGAACAATTCCTGCAGATCCTGCTGTTGGGCTTGCTACGATTTTTCCCATTGAGGCATTTACTTCTGATGTAGAAAAAGCCATAGCCATAGCCTTTGTTGGCAAATCTCCCATTATTGTATCTTCTGATAGGAAATAATTGTTCATTGATTTTGCATTTCCACCAGTCATTTTTGTCATTGACATTAATTTTTTATCGAGAGCTTTTTGTGAAGAATCTTTCATAACATCAAGAGATTTTTGTAATAATTCAAAAACTTCTTCTCTAGATTTTCCTGTTAATTCCATTTCATCTTCAAGAGCAATCTCCCAAACTTCCTTATTTTCTTCTTTTATTCTATTTTTAATATATTCCATTGTTGTTTTCATAAATTACCCCAAATATTTTATAAATTCAAAACTCTTTCCAGCTTCAATTTCTTTGTACACTTCTTCATCCAAATCTTGGTCTAATTCTACAATTAGCATGATTGTATTTCCCTTGTTCAAAGTTTTCATATTTTTAATATTATAATTATGATCAAACAAAACATTTGAAATAAAGGCTATCATTCCTTTTTGTTCTGGATAGGTGCAAATAATTGTAGGATTTTTTCCATTATATTCTACTTCATTGTCCATTATTTGATTTATCATAATATTTCCACCGCCGATTGATGATCCTCTCAAATTAAAATCATGACCATCTGGATAATGGAGAACAATTTTTACTGTGTTTGGATGAACATCTCCCATATCTTGAGGAATAAAATTATAAGTTATTCCAGCTTTATCTGCCAATTCAAAAGAATTTCTTAATCTTTCATCTTCTGGACCAAAACCCAAAACTCCTCCAACCAAAGCCCTATCTGTTCCGTGACCTTGATAAGTTTTTTCAAATGATCCGTGTAAATAAAAATCTACTTTTGTAAATCCTTCTCCGCCCAAATCTCTTGCAATTTTTGCAATTCTGTTTGCCCCTGCAGTGTGGGATGATGATGGGCCGATCATTACAGGTCCAATGATATCAAATACTGATAAATTTGCCATTATACTCTCCTTATTTTTGAAATTTCTCTTGGACTATCTATTATAAGATTTGGCTTTAAATTTTCAAGAATTTTTCTTTCTCTAAAACCCCAAGCACATCCTATAGTAAATACTCCAGCATTTTTACCACATTTCATGTCGACTTCGCTGTCTCCAAAATAAAAAATATCCGAGTAGTCGACTCCAAATCTTTCTTTTATTATATACATACCCTCAGGTGAAGGCTTTCTTTCTACATCTTCTCTAAATCCTAAAATAAAATCAAAATATCCTTCTCCAAAAATCTCCCCTATAACTTTTTTGCAAGTAGAATCCGGCTTGTTTGAATAGGCAACCAAAATTTCGCCTCTTTTTTTAATTTTTTCAAGCTCTTCTACTATTCCATCGTAGGGTCTTGTAAGATAGGTTGGATTGTCGTCGTATCTTTTATTATAGGAATTTAAAATTTCTTCTCTTTTTTGAGATTTTTCAAATCCAATATAATCAAGAGTTTTTTCCATCAAAACTTTTGGGCCGTTTCCTACAAATTCCCTGATTTTTTCTGTGGGAACTTGACTAAGACCAAATTTTTTTAAAGTTTGGTTTATATTATATGATATGGAATCAATTGTATATAAAAGCGTCCCGTCTATATCAAAAATATACATTTATATTCTCCTTTTCCTATTAGCTTTTCTTAAAGCATTATTACTATACCTCTTATAAGTGGTATAATAAAAACAATATGTGAAACAAAAAACAAAAGGAAGGAAAATATGCAAACAAGAAGAAATTTATCTATGCTCAGTGATTTTTATGAATTTACTATGGCCTATGGATATTTTGAAAGTGGAATGAAAGATACGATTGCAGTTTTTGATGCATTTTATAGAAAAAATCCTGATGGGGGAGGATTTTCAATTTTTTCTGGCTTGGATGATATTATTGATTATGTAGAAAATATTCATTTTGACGAGGAAGACATTGAATACTTTAGAAAAAACACAAGATTTTCAGAAGAATTTTTAACTTATTTGAAAAATTTTAAATTTAGCGGAGATATTTGGGCATTTCCAGAAGGATCAGCAATGTTTCCATCTGAACCGATTGTAACTGTAAGAGCTCCAATAATTGAAGCACAAATTTTAGAAACTTATTTGCTTTTATCATTAAATTATGGGTCTTTGGTTGCTACAAAAACAAACAGGATTGTAAGGGCTGCAAAGGGAAGAACTGTGATGGAATTTGGGGCAAGACGTGCCCAAGGGCCTGACGCTTCTGTAAAAGGAGCAAGGTCTGCCTTTATAGCTGGAGCTCCAATCACATCAAACACTCTTTCAAGTCAAATGTATGCTTATCCTGCTGGAGGAACTATGGCCCACTCTTGGGTTCAATCATTTGATAGCGAATATGAGTCATTTTTGGCTTATGCAAAATTATATCCAGATAACTGCATTTTATTAATTGACACTTACGATGTTTTAAAACAAGGTTTGCCAAATGCTATGAAAGTTTTCAAGGAAGTTTTAGATCCTTTGGGAATTTCTGGAGGAGTTAGGATTGATTCAGGAGATATTGCCTACCTATCAAAAGAATGTAGAAAAATTTTAGATGAAAACGGCTACAAGGATGCAAAAATTGTTGCAAGCAATTCTCTTGATGAATACAAAATCGAATCCCTTCTCCAACAAGGAGCAGAAATAGATTCATTTGGAATAGGCGAAAGATTAATTACTGCAAAATCCGACCCAGTTTTTGGTGGTGTTTATAAACTCGTTGAAATCGAAGATGAAAAAGGAAAAACTGCAAAAATAAAAGTATCAGAAAATGTAGAAAAAATCACAACACCAGGTCTTAAAGAAGTTTACAGATTATACGACAAAAAAACTGGCAAGGCCGAGGCTGATTATATAACTTTAAAAGAAGAAGTTGTTGATGAAAATAAACCACTTGTAATTTTTGATCCACACTTTACATGGAAGATGAAAAGAATGGAAAATTATGAAATTCGAAAAATGCAAATTCCAATTTTTAAAAATGGAAAAAAAGTTTATGAATCTCCAAAAATTGAAGAAATAAACGAATATTGCAAGTCTGAAGTAAAATCCTTGTGGGATGAAGTAAAAAGATTTGACCAACCTCACAATTATTACGTCGACCTTTCTCACGATTTGTGGAATTTAAAACAAAACCTAATAATGAAGGCTATGAGCAAATAATGATAGCCATAATTACTGGAGCAAGTTCGGGCATAGGATATGAATTCGCAAGGCAAATTGACAAAAAAAATTATGAAGAAATTTGGCTAATCGGAAGAAGAGCCGAAAGACTTAATGATTTATCAGAAAAACTACAAACAAGGGCAAGGATATTTGCCCTTGATTTGTGTGAAGAAAAATCTTTTGAAATTTTAAAAAAAGAATTAGAAATTTCAAATAAAAAAATAGGACTTTTGATAAATTCTGCCGGTATGGGAGAAAATGATTATTTTAAAAACACAAAGTTAGAAAATGATATGAAAACTTTGGACTTAAACATAAAAGCCCTAACAGCAATGACAAAAATTTCCTTAAATTTTTTCCAAAAAGACGGAATTATTTTAAATATAGCCTCATCAGCAGCCTTTATTCCACAAGGAAAATTTGCCCTTTATGCTGCAAGTAAGTCTTATGTCCTATCATTTTCAAGAGCTGTAAGATGCGAATTTAAAGATATAAAAATTTCGGTTTTATGCCCAAACAGAGTTGAAACAGAATTTTTAAAAAAATCAAATAATAATTCGGGCGGAATAAAAAATTTGGGAAATGAAAATCTAGAAAAAATGGTATCAAAAGCAATTAAAAAAATGGGCAAAAAAGATTTGATAACAACTCACCCAAGTGCAAAAATTTTATTAATAATTTCAAAAATCTTCCCCCATTCTTTTATAATGGGACTTGAAAAAGTTTTAGGAATGTACTAATTTAAATAATTCAAAACAAAAGAGCCATCAAGGCTCTCAGACTATTGACAAAATAGCAACATTTCCCATTTCGAGCGAACGTAGTGAGTCGAGAAATCTCATGAGATCTCTCCGTGCGTTCGTTTCACTCACTTAGTCGAGATGGTACGTAGCTTAATTTTTATTTTAAAATAAAATATTAGATAAAACTATACTTTGTCTACGCTCTGAGAGCTGGTCAAGGCTCCTTTATTTTCCAAAAACATCAAAAATTACTTCTTTTATATTTTTCATCTCTTTTATTTCTAGATTTTTGTATTCTTTTTTATCAATTTGTGATCTTCCTATATAGGCTTTTTTGTAGCCTAGTCTTTCTAGCTCTTTTAGTCTCGATTTTATTTGTGGGACCTTTTTAAGCTCTCCTGTTAGGCCTACCTCTGCTATGAAAACTGTTTTATTGTCAACTGGTTTTTTCAAATATGATGAGGCGATTGAAATCATTATGGCAAGATTTACTGATTGCTCTTTCATTTTAAGTCCGCCTGTTGCTTTTATTATTACATTTTCATCAAATAAATTTATTCCTGCTCTTTCTTGTAAAATTGAAATTAAAGTATTTAAATCATCTTTTCTTAAACTATCTCCAATTCTTTGGGGATAGGGCATAAATGATTTTGAGACCAAAGATTCTATTTCAATTTCTAAAAGCCTGCTTCCTTCTTTCATCACAGAAATTGCCGATCCCTCTATGCCTGAATCTCTTTCTGTAATAAAATATTCTGATGGATTTGTAATTTCGATTAGGCCTTCTTCTTGCATGGAAAATAATCCAACTTCTCCTGTTGGACCAAACCTATTTTTTGTACTTGTCAAAATCCTTAAATCATCTTCGCTTTCTCCATCCAAAACTAAAACTGTATCAACCAAATGCTCCAAGGTCCTAAGTCCTGCCATCTCTCCAGATTTATTCATATGTCCAACCATAATAAAGGCTCTTTTTTTCTCGGGATTTTTGGCAAGTTCGACGCACTTATTTGCACATTCAATGGTTTGAGTTGGAGATCCTTGCTTATTGTCAAATTCGTTTAGGGCAAAAGTTTGAATTGAATCTAAAATTATTATATCTGCATCTTTTTTCTTTATTTCAATTTCAGCAAGATCCATTGAATTTGTTGACAAAATCCAAATATTTTGTGAAATCTCTCCAATAATCCTATCAGCTCTCGCCTTAATTTGGGATTCACTTTCTTCGCCCGAAACATACATTACCTTAAATCCATCCTTGGCATAAGATGAAGATAATTGCAAAAGTAGGGTTGATTTTCCAGCTCCAGGTCTTGCCGTTAAAATTGAAACTGAATCTTTTACAAGTCCTCCCCCAATCGCCCTATCAAATTCATCAAAAGAAGATTTTATTCTCTCAGACTCGTCAAGTTTTATTTCTTTTAATAATCTTGCTTGGTTTTCAAAATCAAACGATATGGAATTTTTTGATGAGCTTTCTTTTTTTATGGCTTTTTCAATCAAAGTTCCCCATTTCCCACATTCTGGACATTGGCCCGCCCAAACATTTTGAACGTGGCCACAATTTTTACATTCAAAAGCTCTTTTAAGCTTTGCCATTAATCTCACCTAGGGCATGATTTACAGAAAATTTCTCGCAAGCTTTTTTTGGATCTTCCTTGTAAATTTTTTCAAATTTATCTCTCAAAGTCTCTTTTTCATCCATCAATTTTTCTATTGGGAAAAGATAAGTTTTTTCATCTTCATCAAGTCCATCTTTTGCAAGAGAAATAAAATATTTTATCCATTCACAAATAGTTTTTCCCTCATATTTTGCATAAAGTCCAAGTTCTTTTGCTTGTGATTTTAAATTTTGACAATTTTCATAGGTCATATTTTTAAAATCTTCTCTTAATTTATTTAGATTTTCTTCATTATAAAATAATCCCTTGATTAAGGCTGGGAAGGAAAGGTTGTATGGGTAAGGCACTGCATCAGGCATCCTTATTTCTATATATTTTTTAACCCTAACATCTGGAAAAACAATTGAAAGAGCATGGAAAATCATCTCATCGGAAAAATCTTTGTCCATTATTTTTTCAAATTTTGTATCTCCCTTATACACATCTTTTCCGTCTTCATGGATAAAAATTATATCTGTGTTTAAAATTTTTTCTGCATATTTTTCGTAAGACATATCCTCATCAAAGGCAAAATCATAAAGACCTGTCCTATTTTTGTCACAATATTCCCAAATTTCTTGGCGAAGATTTTTCTTTTCATATGGCTTTCCTTGGAAAATATAGGCATTGTCATAAAATGTATACATAAAAGGAGCAAGGGCATTTGCTACAAAAAATTTCATTTTAAAATCTTCTTCGTCTGAAAAATCTATGGCTGATTGAACGCTTGCAGTTCCTCTCATCATATTCAAAGCGTATTTTCCACCAAAATCGGTGAAATATTTTTGCATATATTTGTACCTATCTTTTGGAATAATTTTTAAATCCATAATTTTTGATTTTGGGTGATAGCCCAAAGTTTCAAGATATTGGTTTTTTTCTTCAAAAATTGGAATAATTTCTCCCATAATTTTTTTAAAAGACTCATCCAAATCTTTTATATTTTTCTTGGCATCAATTGCAAGCTCAAATTGACCAGCAGGCTCAAGATTTACAGCTATATCATTTTCTCTAAGGCCAAGAATATATCCATCATGTTCATTAGTTACAGAAAATCCCATATCCTTTAAATCTTTCAAGCTAGATCCCACGCCTTTTTCTCCAAAATAATCATAAGAAAAAAGCTCATCTTTATCTATTACAAAATGTTCCATTTCTAGACCAATTTTAAAATTTTCTTTTTGACTTTCGCCAGATTTTATATAATCGACAATTTTGTCTATTTTTTCTTGATAGTTCACAATATCCTCCACTTTCTAGATATCTTTCTCTAACTATTACTATACCCATTTTTTTTATAATAAATTTGATTTTATCTTGAATTATTAATATTTATAATTTTTTGAAACTTGTATATAATAAGTATAAGAAGTGTAAAGGAGTTATTATGTTTAAAAAATTTTTATTTGCAATTTCCCTCTCTTTAATTTTAACAGGGTGCGGAAATAAAATGGTTCAAAATTCTAATTTAGAAAAAAATTCTTTTTCTAGCAATTCAAATGAAAAATCAAAAAATCAATCTAATAAAAAAGAAAATTCTCCTTACCAAGATATTTATGATTTACTTGATGGAAAAAAATTATATTTTCAAGGATCATCTTGGTTTGAAGCTATTTATTTTTATGAAGATGGATACTTTGACGGGGCTATGAAAATGGGAAATGGTTATGAGGTTGACCAAAGTCTTTATAATGGAAAATTTGAAATCACAGAAAAAATTGATGATCAGACCTATAGGCTAAAAATAATTAGATTTACCTATGATATAAAACCTGGTGAGGTTTCCAAAAAAAATATTGATGGAACTGACTTCACTTTCAAGAATGCAAAAACTCATATTTTCCAAGGCGATTCATCGACTTCCTACATTCTTTATTTGCCTGATAAAAAAACAGACGATTTAAATTCTGATTTGCTAAAAAATGTTAAATTAAGCGGAAAAGAAGCTGGAAGTGACAAGCTTGGTTTTATAGCTTTAAGAAAAGATGACAAGAAAGCTGACACTTTGGTTGAATTTACAAAAAAATAGGAGGGAGTATGAAATTTAAGAAAAATTTAATGTTAGTCTTGGCTTTTATAATTTTTATTCCACTTGCATCAAAGGCAAGCAATATGGTTGATATTAAAAAAATAAGGGGAGAGAAAAATTATTTTGCTGACCTTGTTTTATACAACAATGAAATGGCCTACGACGAGACTTTACTTTATAAAAATATAGAAAAAAATTCCCAAAAAAATAAAAAAACTTCTTCTGATGATGACAGATGGGAAGGAGATATTTTGAAAGAATTATCTGGCAAAAGTTTTTCTTTTTATTCTGGCGTTGGAGCTTGGATGACTAATTTAAATTTTACTAATGACAAGGGATCTTTTGAAGCTGATTTTCATGATTCTGATGCAAATCAAGTTCAATTAGCTTCATGTAAGGGAAAATTTGAAGTTGTTGAAAGAATTGATGACACAGCTTTTAAATTAAAACTTAAAGATGTAAAAACAACTTCTAAAGTTGGCGAATTTTATGTTAATGGAAAATTAACTATAGGTTTAAAAGTTCCTTATGGTTTTGATATTTCAGGAAATCCAGACGAATACAATACATCCTATACCCTATATCTTCCAAAAAGATTAAAATCTCAAACAAACGAAACTGTTTATGCTCAAGCTTATGCAATTACAGACAAGGCTTACATCAATGATTATGAGTCAAGAATTTTTATTCTTGGAAATGACAGCACACTTGCGGGTTTTGCTGAAAATATTAATTAATAATCTAGAATAAATGAGTAAAAATCTGCTTTATAATAAGAATTTAAGGCAGATTTTTTATTAAATTATTCTATATTTTCAAAAAATTTTAAATATTTTCCTTTACTTGTTTATTATCTATTTAATGTATAAAATAAAAGATAAGAAAATTACTATAAGGAGGCCAATATGAAAAAGAAAATTTCTCTTGTTTTCGCCCTTGCATTTTTACTTTCATCTTGTGGTGGCAGCATGGTTAAGGTTAACCAGTCTGAAATTGCACAAAACGAGGCAAAATTGGAGGAGAAAAACAAGAAAAAAGAAATAAAAGATCTAGAAGAGTCAAATGATAAGAAGGATGAAGATAAAAAAGAAAAATCTAAGAAAAAAACTAAAAAGAAAATAAAATTATCAGATGATGATAGTGAAAAAAAATCAAAAAATAAATCTTCTGAAGAAAAAAAATCTGAAAAGAAAGAAAATGAAATAAAGAGGGTTTATCCTGATGATAAAGATGATAAAAAAGAAGAAAGCAAAAATCTTAGCCCAGCTCAAAATAGCGAGAATTCTTCTTCCAAAAACCAATCTTACCTAAGCTTTAGAAATTCTGACACTTCTGATAAATCTAGTAATTATCCTGAACTTTTGAAAGACTTAAGTGGAAAAAAATTTGTATTTTCATCAGGAGCTGGTGGTTGGCAAACTGTTTTAACTTTTTCTGATAATGGATATTTTACTGCAAAATACGAAGATTATGATTTTGATTCTGTAGCTATTTGTGAATTTAACGGAAAATTTTCAGTTGATTCCAAGGTAAATGACACAGCCTACATTTTTAGGCTTGATAAGGCAGATATAACAAGTCCTGTAAATACTGAAGAGGTTAAAAATATAGGCGGAAAAAATATGACCGTAAGATATGTCGACCTTCCTTATGGATTTGCTGTAAATAATGACAGCGACCATTCTTTCCAAGGAAAATTCTCCCTATATCTTCCTCTAAGAAAAAGATCTGAAATGAGTGCTGAGGTAAATGAGTGGCTAGATATTTCTGGTGAAAAAAATGTAGAAAAAGATATAACAAGAATTTACTTGCTTATAAATAACAAAACAATCGACACTTTCAGAGAAAAAGTAAATTAATGAAAGCCTACTACAAAAAAGAAAATTTTATTTTTGAAATAGAATACGACAAAAAAATCCAGGCTATAAGAATAGTTGAAAAGGAAAAATTAGGAGAAAAATCAGACCTATCAAATCTCGCCTTTAAAGAAATTTCAGATTTTCTTGATGGAAAATTGAAAAAATTTTCCTTTGAAATTGATCTTAAGGGAACAGATTTTCAAAAAAGAGTCCGGAAAGAAATAGAAAAAATCCCTTACGGAAAAACTTTAACCTACAAAGAAATTGGTGGAAAATTAAATTCAAAAGCCTACCAAGCAATAGGATCAGCTTGTGGCAAAAACCCAATTATGTTTAGGATTCCCTGTCATAGGGTCCTTGGAAAAAATAATCTGGGAGGATTTTTCTACGGCCTTGATTTGAAGAAAAAATTATTAAAAATGGAAAAATCTTGCAAATTTTAATTTTTGCAAGATTTTTTATTTGGATCAACCATATTATATGAATCTTTTATTTTTCCAGATTTTTTTAACTTTTCAAACATTTCAAGGACATTTCTAGAATCCATCAATTTTTTCTTTGAAGATTCAAAATCTTTGTTTTCAAAAATTTCTCTAAAATATTCAAATTCATAAAAATACAAATCTCTTTCTTTTTTTATGTCGATAAATTCACTCTTACCATCTTTATAAAATTCTATTTTTTCTGCTTCTTGGATATTTCCATAAACTTTTATATAGCCTTCTTCTCCTTGAACTATAATATAATTTTCACTTTTACTGTCCTTGGCGTTAGTAAAAGAAACTGTGAAATCTTTATAGGAAATCAAACCAGAACCAGAAATATCAACGCCATAAGCATTTATATTGCCAAAATATGAAAATTCTTCTCCATTTCCAAAAAGCTCATAAATCAAATGTAGATTATAAATTCCAAGATCTGCCAAGGCTCCTGCTGAAAATTCACTTTTAAAAATATTTTCAACAATTCCCACCTTGTACTTATCAAATCTTGATGAATATTGGGAATAATTAATCATACAAGTAGAAATTTTCCCAATTTGTCTCAAAAGATTTTTCAATATGCCAAGACTCGGTAAATATTTTATGGAAATCGCCTCAAACAAAAATAAATTTTTATCATCAGAAATTTTTATTAAATCATCAAGCTCTTTAGTATTTGTGAAAAATGGTTTTTCACAAATTACATTTTTATTTGCCAAAAGACACATTTTCGTCTGCTTATAATGCAAAGAATTTGGACTTGCTATATAAACAAAATCGATTTTTGGATCTTCAAGCATTCTTTTAAGCTTATCAAAAGATTTTTCCGCCCCAAATTTTTCTTTCAAATAATCTGCCTTCTCAATAGACCTAGAATATGCCCCATAATAATTGTATCCGTCCATTTTTACTACAGTTTTTAAAATATTTTCAACTATAAAATTTGATCCTATTGTTGCAAAATTAATCATATAACCCCCTATTTTTTACCCTAATATAAAAAATAATTATAGAAATAAAATAACAAAAAATAAATAAATATATCGAAGAAAGTCTTTCAAAGACTAAACTTATTAATAAATCAATAAAAAAAGATGGAAGAAATGATTTAATATAGGTTTTTCCTATATATTTATCTCCAATCATTGATTTTGGATATTCAGTAAATATAGGCTTATTATGAAATAACAAAACTATATTCTCACTTGCTAGTGTTGCAAGAATTAAAAATAGAATACCAAAAAATTCTTTGATATCTACTAGTTTATATTTTAACAAAAAAATAAGTAGGAAAACCAAACTTACCAGCATACTCACAAGAAAAATTGCAAATAAATTTTTACTTAAAATATATGATAGGACATTATTTTTATTAAGTTTTTTCTTATCCTCAAAATAAATTTCATCCGAAAGACAAGATTCTCTAAAAATAAGAGAGGTCAAAATTGAAATTGAAAAATAAAATAAAAATATTAATCCATCTGCCTCTATCAGTAATTTCAACAATAGATATGCCAATGCAGAAATTGTAAGAATAATAAATATTAATTTTTCATCAAAATATTTTTTGAATGTGTCTTTAAAAAACATAAATCCTCCCAACAAATTTCTACCCAAAATTTGGGTAAACTAATATTAGGAGGAAGTATGAAATATTTTTTATTAATATGTTTAATAGTATGGATTATCTTTATAAAATCCATACAAAAAAGGATAATTATTAAGACCATGTTTTTACCAATATATTATTTTATTTGCCTTGGACTTTTTTTGATTTTATTTTTGATAATTTACAAATACTCTTTTACTTTTCTAGATTTTTCCATAATTTTCTTGATAAGCTTCGGATTTTTCTTATCTTTAAAAAGTCAAGGAGTTACAAAAAATTCTATTATTATTTTTGAAGAAATTTTTCCTTTTTTTAAATCTATAAAATTTGGCGAAATAAAAAATATAGAAATAATAAGAAATTCAAAATACCCAAAGTGTAGAATTTGGGCTTATGGAAATTTTTATGATTTTTACTTTAAAGATTACAAATATATAGTGATTTTTAAAAACATTTTTGAAAATTACATAGATCATAAAATTTAACCTAGTATATGATTAAAAATCTTAAATTTAAAGCCTAGGTAAAATAAGTTAGCATTATACAAAATATAATTCAGAGCGTAGACAAAGTAAGTTTAGTAATTTATTAATAATTCAAAATAAAGTTAGGAAAAAATCCATCTCGACTAGATAAATGGGCATTGATTTTGCACATTTATTCCTAAAACTAGTTTGATAACACAGAAAAGTTTGCAAAGCAAAGGTGTTTTAGCGTGAGTGAAACGAAGGCATGGAGAAATCCCATGAGATTTCTTCGTTCGTTACACTAGATCAAAATAGGCAATTTTTTTACTTTGTCAACAATCTGCATTATACAAAATATAATTTTATTTTACATAAGATATAAATATCTAACAAAATTTATAAATTTCAACTATGTAAAATAAAAAGATTAGTTCACATTTTAAAATTTTTATTATTGCCTCGACATTATCAATTCAAATAAAACAAATTTATGTGGTCAGAATTCTTATATTTAAATAAATAATTTTTTACAACAGACATTTATTTTTACATTTTACACTAATCAGTTAATAAAAAACTTTTATAATTTTTAGTTTTAAATATAAGCTCAACATTTATTTTCATAATGATTTTACAAGTTTCATTTTTCCAAATATCAAATTTAAAATATAAGTTTTAAAAATTTAATAATAGAAAAAATTCTTATAGCTTAGATTTTAAAGTTTATCCCTATTCTTATTGATTTCATTGGTTTTTTTATATTTTCGTAGAGAAGTTTCTTCATCCATTTATTTTAAATTTTTAGAAAATTTTAATTGATAATGCAAATCATTCTTGACATTTGTTATTTTTATTGCTAATATTTAGTTGTCGATAGTTAATTAACTAAAAATACAAATTTATAAATTAAATAATAAGGAGAATAAAATGAAAAATAAAAAATCACTTAGTTTAATTGCCCTTTTATCTTTGGGCCTTGTTATGACAGCTTGTGGGAAAGATCAAAAAAATGATGAGACTTCAAGTTCAAATATTTCTCAGGAAATGAAAAAAGATGATGCTTCAAATGTAAGCGATTCTTCTTCAAATACTGAAGAGAAAAAAGAAGACTCAGCAGAGGTAAGTCTTTCTGACTGGGAAGGCGAATGGAATGATATGGGCGGATATCTTGAAAAAGATGAAGTCCAAAATGCTTTTAAAACTTTAGCTGAAAAAGAAAAAGTTGATGAAAAAGAAGCTAAGGAAAATTATTTAAAGAAAAGAAAATGTGATTTTGGTGGTCTTGAAATAAAAGATAATAAAATCAAATTCTTAAAAGATTTCCCTGATAAAAAAGGTGAAGTTATCGGTGAGAGCGAATATAAATATGTTGAAAAACAAGAAGTTGAACACGGTGGCCATAAATTAGAATGGGATATTTTTGAAGCTGTAAATGATGATGCGCCTTATAAATTTATTCTTATGATGCCAATTCACGGAGAAGAAAGCCTAACACATTTCCACATGAGATATGGTGATGATAAGGAAAGTTTATTAAAAGATGAGGGTTGGTTCCCTACTTTTGTAAAACCAAACACAACTGATGCACAAATAATTGATGAAATTACTGAATAGATTATGTGGGTTGAAATTTTTCAACCCTCTTTCTAAGGAGGAAGGATGAAAAAAAGATATATAAGTTTTTTTATTTTCTTGCTTTTTATTTTTAGCTCTTGTTCAAACAAGAGTAAACAACCTTCTGATAAACCTTTGGTTTATACATCTTTTTATCCTGTTTACGAAATGACAAAAATGATTGGTGATGACACAATAGACGTGGAATCTTTTATGCCCCTTGATAAGCAACCTCACCTTTGGGAACCAAGTCCTAAAGATATGAAAAAACTTGCAAAATGTGATCTTTTGGTTGTAAATGGTGCCAATATGGAACCTTGGCTTGATAAGGTTAAGGAAAATTTACCAAATCTTGATATTTTAAAATTATCTGATTCTGTTGACCTTATTACTTATAAGGGAGCAGCAGCTATCGGTGATTTTCAATACATGTCCAAAGTAAATTTAAAAAAGGGGAAAAATAAATTTGATTTTGGCCATACTCATGAAGATATGATGAGGGTTGCTTTTATAAAAGATGATGGCACTCGCGGAGAAAATTTGGTAAAAAAATGTAAAGATATAATGAGCCAAAAGGGAGAGTTGATTCATCAAAAAGAAACTTTCGACCTTGAAGAAGGAAAGGTTTATGGACTTGAAATGGGACATGAATCTGGAGAAATTTTCTTTAATATTCCAAAAGATGGAGATTATATTTTTATAAGTGATAGGATAAGCGAAGACCTCCTACCATATAATTTGGTTGGAAGTGATGGTAAATTTTTAAAAGATGAAAAAAAGGAAGAGCCTTTGATGGAGGGCTCATCTTCTGGATTTGATAAAATAACTTATGATCCCCATTCATGGTTATCTATTACCAATGCAAAAAAATATTTGAATGCTATCAATGAAAAATTAACCGAAAAATATCCGAAAAATGAAAGAGTTTATAGGAAAAATAAATTAAAGTATGTTGATAAACTTACTGATATTGATGCAAAATATAAAGAAAAATTCTCAAAAATTGATAAAAATAACAGAAATTTCTTGGTAATTCATTATGCCTATGCTTACATTGCAAGAGATTTTGATTTGTTTCAATATCCACTACAAGGATTAACTAGCTTAGAAAATCCTAGCCTTAAAACTATAAAAAAAGCCATAGACTTTTCTGAAAGTAAAAATATTTCAACAGTTTTCTATGAATTTGGACAAAATCCAAAGCAAGCAAAAGCTTTAGCCGAAGAAATCGGTGGAAAAGTATCCCCTCTTGCCTCTATGGAATATGTGAATAAAGAGCAGGAAAAAAACAAACTTAATTATATTGATCTTATGGAGATGAATCTTGAAAATCTCTACAAATCAATGACCGAGGAGGAAAATAATGAAAGCAGTGTCAATTAAAAATTTGAATTTTTCTTATTCACAAACTCCAGTTTTAAAAGATTGTAATTTAAATGTTGATCTTGGTGAGTTTACAGTTATTCTTGGCGGAAATGGGTCAGGTAAATCGACTTTAATAAAGCTTATGCTTGGAGAATTAAAAAAGAATAGTGGAGAAATTAAAATTCTTGGAAAAAATATTGAAGATTATGTTTCTTTCAAAGAAATTGGCTATGTCCCACAAATAAATATAGTAAATAAAATTGCCTTTCCTATAACTTGCCTTGAGCTAGTTTCATTAAATCTTTATGAAGAATTTGGTTTTATTAAAATTCCCAAGAAAAATCATTACCAAAAAGCAAAAGATATATTAAAAAAAATGGGCATGGAAAATTATATCAACACTCCTGTAAATGAGTTGTCGGGAGGTCTTGCTCAAAGGGCAATGATTTCAAAAGCTATGATAAATAATCCAAAAATTTTGATTCTTGACGAACCAACAGCAGGAGTTGACAAGTATTCTAAGGAGCATTTTTTTGAAACAATAGATTTTCTTTCAAAGAAATTTAATGTAACTATAATTATGGTTACTCATGAATTAAAAGAAATGGAATCTTTAAATATTGAAATGACAAAATATGAAATGATAGAAGGGAGTTTAAGAAAATGCTAGAATTTGCTTTTATGAGAAAAGCACTTATTTTGGGATTTTTACTTTCTATTATGATTCCTATAATAGGAATTGTAATGGTAAATAGAAAAACTTCCATGATAGGTGATGCCCTATCTCACACAGCTCTTGCTGGGGTTGGGATGGGCCTAATATTAGGTTTTGATCCACTTTTAGGATCTTCAATCGTATGTGTTGTCGCTGCTTTTTTGATAGAATTTATCAGAAAAAAACTTCCCCAATATGGTGATATGGCAACAGCCGTTATAATGAGCACAGGGTTAGGGATTGCGGCCATTCTTTCAGATTTTGCTCCTGGTGGAAATTCTTTTGAATCTTATCTTTTCGGTTCAATTTCATCAGTTACAGACAGAGATATAATAAATACAAGTATTGCTTTTATTTTGGTTTTATTATTAGCTACTTCAAGATACTCATCCCTCTTAGCTATAGCAATAGACCCAAATACAGCTAGACTTTCAGGAGTAAAAGTGAAAAGTCTAGATGCATCTTTTACCCTCCTTGCTGCAATAACTATAGCCTTATCTGTAAAGATAATAGGAGCTCTAATGGTAACTAGCTTAATAGTTTTACCAGTAGCAACTGCTTTAATTATTGCCAAAAGTTATAAACAAACATTTTTTATTACAATTACTCTTGGAATTATTTATATGATGCTTGGTATTATTCTAAGTTATCAATTCGATATAAAACCAGGAGGATCAATTGTTATAAATTCAATAATAGGCATGCTCTCATTCTTTGCTTATAAAAAACTAAAAAAATAAAATATATAAATTTTTCTAATACAATTTTTAAAATTGAACATTAATAATTTCACCCAAGTGTCATCACAAATATCAATGATTCTTGGGTGAAATTTATTTATCCCTCTTTAAAATTTTTTAATTACTTTTATAATTCCAATATTAATATTTTTTATTTGTAAATAATTTTTAATTTTATACTTTAGTCACTTATTTGATTGTAAAAAATATATATGATTCAGAGTTTATTACAATTAAATTTATTGCATTGAATTTTATTTATCTAGATGATAAAATTAAAATATATTATGTGAAAATTTTGTTGATTGGAGTGAAACTCATGAAAAAAATTATTAAGAAAATATTAATTTTAATGTTAGGCCTTGCTATTGGTGGGGCAATCGCTTTTTATCAATTTAAGGGAAATGATGGAAATAGTATTTTAAATAAAAAAGACGGAAGTGTTGATACATCAAAAGCTGACATAAAAGTTGAAATCAGTGGATTTGATGGATATGCCAAGGCAAAACTTTCTAAAAATGAAATAGAAAATTTGGATGTTGAATCTTTTAATGATGAGTATTCTACTGATGATATTCTTGATAGCCTTGATGTGAGTGTCAAAGCTGATAAAAAAGAAAATCTTTCTAATGGTGACACCATAACAATTACTATGAATTTTAAAAATAATTCTGACCTTAATATTGATATTAACAAGAAAAAACTTGTTAAAAAAATAAAGGTTAAGGGTCTTAAAAAAATTGTAAATTCTTTGGATGATTTTCATGAGGATACTCTTGATAGGATGAATGCTGATGCCAATAAAATTTTGGCAGAAGATTATAATGACCCAAAAGAAGGAACCGACCACACTTATTATGAAGATGATAAGCTTAATTATGAATTTACTAGAATAAATATTTTTGAAAAGAAACTTTCTGAAGAAGAAATTTTGGAAAAAAATAAATTTGACAACCAAAAATCTTATTCAATAGCCATGGTATATAAGGTTAAATTTGATGAAGTTAAGGATACAGAATACGATTCGGATTCTGAAAAAAGAATAATTACCAAAAAGGAAGAAAAATCAAAATATGTTGTTTTTGTTTTTGATAAAATTCAATCTAATAATGGCGGAATAATTTATTCAACAAACAAGTCAAATGTTTTTGATAGTGAAGAAAAAGCAATAAACCAAGTAAAATATGACGGCTTTGAATTAGTAGAGATAAAAGAAGATGAAAAAGCAGAAAGTAATGATAATCAAAATTCTAATGAAAAAGAAGATGATTCTTCAAATAAATAATTGATTGTCTTTTAAGGAGATTTATGAAAATAAAATCGAAATTAATCTTCCTCTTTTGTCTGGTTTTTATTTTTACTGGCTGCAATTTTTTAAAAACAAAGAAAAACTTCAGTGATGAAGAAATAAAAAATGATGCTTTTGTGATGTATAATCCCAAGGGAAAAAAGGAAGAAAGTGTAGAAACCTATAAAAAATCTATGGCAGAAGATCTTTTTGAAAGCACCTACGCTTATAAAATTTATGAAAAAAAGAACGAAAATCTGGAGAAAACCAGAAATTATATTATGGAAGAATGTGTAAGTTATGCTTATGATTTGTATTTCATTTATAGTCAAGATCTTGAAAAAATGAAAAAAAATGAAAGCATAAAGGCAAATCTTCCCAAAGAAAATGGAAAAGATTTTAGGAAAAAAAGTCTTTATAAAATCCAATTATTGGCAATTTGTGATACATCTTCAAGGCTTTATTATGCAATAAATGATTTAAAGCTTGTAAATGATTTGATGGGAAATTCTTATGATGATTTGAAAATTTATGCCAAGGATTTTGTAGAAAAAAACGGGGAAAATTTATTAGATGAAAATATGAAAAATTATGGTTTAAAATACGATGACAAGTCCAAAGAAACCATAGAAAAGCTAATAATTTCCTACTTAGATGAATTCAAAGATGACCTTCCCCACAAAGACGGAAGTAAGGAAAATATAAAAATCGAAAAAGAAGTAAAACTTACAATGAAAACTCTTGGTATTTCAAATTATTTCAAAGATTTGAAAAAAGCAGTAAGAGAAGTTTATAAGGAAGATTAGGATATTTTTATGAAGAAAAAAATAATTATAATTGGCTTAATTTTACCCCTACTTGTTTCATGCAAGGAAAATAAAAGGGTAATAGAAACAGAAAGCACGTCATTTGAAAACGTAGAAAAAATTTCAAGTAATAATAATCTTTCAAATAATGAAAAAAATAATTCAAATATCAAAGATAATGAAAAAGTAAAAGAAGAAGAAAACAATGAAGAAATTGATCCGATTTTTAAAGAATTAGAGGGAAAAACTTTTGTTTACAAGCATGTACACAACAGATATTATCAAAGTCTTACCTTTGAAAAAAATGGATTTTTCAATTCAAAATATACTTTTACTCAAACAAACACCGAAGGTGGCCCTGATTATCAAAGCATTTGCCAGATGAAAGGAAAATTTATTGTAGAAAATCACCTTGATGAAACTTGTTACATATTAAGATTAACAAATCCAGCCATAATTTCAAATACAGGAGAAAGCGAGCTTAATTCAGATTATCAAATTGAATATAAAGATCTTAAGGGAGCTCTTAGTTTAGATGATTTAAAAGGAGAAAATGATTTTCAAGATCTTTATACCCTATACCTTCCTGGAAGAAATAAAGATAGTATGACCGATAAATTAAAACAAAATTTAGAAAATCTTTATATAAGTTTTGAGGGACAAAGCCCTTACTATCTTCTAGTAAATAATAACAGCACAGCATTTTTTATTGAAGGATTAGAATAATTTTTAAAAAAATAGGCTTAAATAAATTTTTAAGCCCAGAGTGTTGACAAACTAAAAATTTGCCCATTTCGACCGAGTGCAACGAGCGGAGAAATCTCATGGGATCTCTCCATGCGTTCGTTTCACTCACACTAAAACACGTTTGCTTTGCAAACTTCTCCGTGCTTGTGCACTTTAGTTTTAGGGATAAATATGCCAAATCAAGGCATATTTATCTATTCGAGATGGGTTATAGCGTAATTTTATTTTTGAATTATTAATGAATTTTTAAACTGACTTTGTCTACGAGCTGAGCTTAAATAAATTTTTAAGCCTATTTTTATACTAAAATTTAGCTAATTTAAATCATTTTCCAAATCTTTTAACTACTTTATTAAATCTTCTAAGACATCTCCACTTAATTTTTTAGGATTCCAACCAATTATAGCTAAATTTTCCTTTGTATGGTCATTTAAATAATTAATCCATTTTACTTCTTCATTTGCTTTTGATTTTAGGATTTTATTTGTTGTGTTTGAAGCATATAATGAGGAATTTATAAGCCACCATTTGCTAAAAATCCCTGCTCTTTTTAAATCTTCTTCAAGTCTTAAAGCTTCATAAACTGGAGTTGGTTCTGCAAGTGTTACTATTATAACTTCTGTTTCTTTTTCATTTTTAAGTCTTGGCAAAAGTTTTTTAGTTGATTCTGGAATATCTCCATTTGAACGCATTATTTCTTGGTTATAACTTTGGGTTGATTCTAATAATAAAAGAGTGTGGCCGGTTGGAGCTGTATCAATTACAACTATTTCCTCCTCACTTTTTTCTACAATATCTGCAAAAGCTCTAAAAACTGCTATTTCTTGTGTGCATGGTGACCTTAAATCTTCTTCTATATAAGATAGATCATCATTTGACATAGTTTCTTTTGCCTTTTGTAAAACTTCCTTCCTATATTTTTCAAGCTCTAACTTTTCATCAATATGACTTACTGATAAATTTTCATTTTCTTTTATTGTATATTTTAAATGATCTGCTGGATCAGTTGTTGTAAGATGAACTTTCTTTCCTTTTTTTGAAAGTCCAAGAGCTATAGCCGCTGCCACAGTTGTCTTTCCTACTCCACCCTTTCCCATTGTGAATATAACTTTCTTATTATTTTTATACAAATCATCTATTATATCTTTTAATTTTTTATCAATTTTTATTTCTTTGTCAGAAGTTTTTCCTGTATAAGTATCTTCATCAAACAAGGCCCTAAGATTTGAAATTCCTGTTATATTATATCCTCTTAAAGGTATAAGATAATTTTGTAATTTTTTTAAATTTTCTGGCATTTTTTCTAGTGATTCTTTTTGTTTTTCATAATAAGCCTTGGATATTTGATCATCATATATAGTTAATAGGCCGTTTACCAATAATATTTGATTTTTAATACCTATATCTTTTAATTCCTTTGAAGCCCTATCAGCTTCTTTTAAAGGTCCATCTTCTGGTCTTGTTACAAGGATTAAACTTGTTTTATCTTTATCAGATAAAGTTTCTACAGCTTTTTTATACATATCTTTTTGACTTTCAAGACCTGATAGTTGTCCCAAACAAGATACACCTTGGGTATTATCTTCAATAAAATTATCCCAAGCTTGTGGAAGTTGTAACATTCTTAAAGTGTGGCCGGTTGGAGCTGTATCAAAAATAATAAAATCGTATTTATCTTCTGTTTCTTTATCAGTTATATATTTTGCAAATTCATTAAAAGCTGCAATTTCTACAGTACATGATCCTGATAATTCTTCTTCCATTTTATTTATTACACTATCTGGAAGTTTACCAATATAGGGAGATACTATACTTTTCTTATATTCATCTGCTGCCTTAATTGGGTCTAAATTTGCAACAAACAAACCTTCTACTTCTTCAATTTTTGTAATTTCATTATCTAATTTTTCCACAAAAATATCTTGGAGGTTTGAGGCCGGATCTGTGCTTACCAATAAAACCTTAGATCCCTTGTCACATAAATTAACAGCCGTAGCACAAGCGGTAGATGTTTTTCCAACTCCTCCCTTTCCTGTAAAAAATATATATTTTCCAAATTTTATTTTCTCGGGACTAAATTTTTCCATAAAATACCTTTCTAAAAGTTAGCAACAACATCCACTATCAGAAGAACATCCACAAGAACTTTCTTCTTCATTTTTTTCATCAAGTTTTATAGATAAAATTTCTTCAAATTCTTCATTTGAAGGATATGCTCCACTTTTTATTATTTCATCATCAACCATTGTAAGAGGAAGAATATCTTCTCCCTTTTCGTTTAAAATTTCATTTACTTTTTTATTTTCAACAAATTCTTGAGGGGCACTATTAAGATTAAATCTTTTTATATCTATTCCTTTTTTATCTAATTTTTCTACTAGGCTTGACATTCTTAAAAGCTCAGGGTCAACACTTACCCCACAAACTCCTGTTGAGCAACACATTGCTGGTTCATATATTCTTATTTTTTTCATGATTTTCTCCTTAAATTTTTTTTGAGGAAAGTTTAATGTAAATATATATAGATATATTTGAATGTTTCTATGTATTAGGCAAAAAATTATTTTTTGCAGATACAATCTAGGCTGGATTCAAATATTTTTCCCAATAAATTATAAAGTTCATCTAGGCTTTCTTTGTTTACAATATAAAATACATTTTTACCTTCCTTGCGACTTTTTATTATATTCGCATCTTCAAGTTTTTTCATATCACTTGATAAGGTGGGTTGGCTTATATCAAATTTTTCTAGTATTTCACAAGCACAAAGCTCCTCACATGATAGCATATCTACAATCTCAAGTCTTTTGGGATCACTTAGAACTTTTAATTTTTTAGAAATATTTATATACTTATTATCCATTTCTCTCCTCCTAAAATTTATTCTACCACACATATAGAAATTTTTCTATATGTTTTTTTGTTCCATTAAAAAAACTGCTGTAAATTTTTACAGCAGCTTATTTATATTTTTAAGAAACAGGTATTTCTTCTTTTATTTTTTCTTTTTTGTTGGCAAAATTTATTTTTCCTTCTTTTACTGTAAGGTTAATTTTCATATCTTTTGATAATTTTCCTTCCAATATTTCTTCTGCCAATTGGTTGTCGATTTTATTTGTGATATGACGTTCAAGTGGTCTTGCTCCGTATTCTTTTGAAAATCCGCCTTCTGAAAGTAAATCTACAACTCTCTTGTTGTAATTTATTTCTATTCCAAGATTTTTTAATCTTTCTTTTGTTTCTTCAAGTAAAATTTTTGTAATTTCTTTGATGGCGTTCTTATCAAGTGAGTTGAACATTATTATATCGTCAAGCCTATTTAAAAATTCTGGAGCAAAGGCGTTTTTTATTGCCTTATTTATTATTTCCTTATTTGAATCATCAATTTCTTTTTCCACATCTCCAGTTCCAAATCCAATTTTTGGGTTTTGATTTAAAGATGATACTCCAACATTACTGGTCATAATGATTATTGTATTTTTAAAATCTACAGTTCTTCCTTGACCGTCTGTCAAACGTCCATCATCAAGAATTTGTAAAAGTAAATTAAAAATATCTGGGTGGGCTTTTTCAATTTCGTCAAATAAAATTACAGAATATGGGTGTTTTCTTACAGCTTCTGTAAGTTGGCCCCCTTCTTCGTAACCAACATATCCTGGAGGAGATCCAACAAGTCTTGACACGGCGAATTTTTCCATATATTCACTCATATCCATTCTGATTAGATTATCCATATCTCCAAATAAATTTTTTGCCAAAGATTTTGCAAGATATGTTTTTCCAACTCCTGTTGGCCCTACAAAAATAAATGAACCTATTGGTTTTTTTGGATCTTTTAAGCCGACTCTTGCTCTTTTTATGGCATGAGAAACTTTATCAATCGCCTTATCTTGACCTATAACTTCTTTTTTAAGGTCAATATCAAGGTCCATATATCTTTGTTTTTCATCTTCTGTTAATTTTGTTATTGGAACTTTTGACCAAGATGAAACAATTTTTGCAACTTCATCAAATGAAATTTTTAAATCTAATTTCGTTTGGTCTTTTTCTTTTTCAAGTTTTTCACGTGCTTCGTTTATTTGATCTCTTAGACTTGCTGCTTTTTCAAAATTTTGCTCATTTATAGCTATATTTTTTTCTTCAATTAGCCCATCTAAAATTTCTTTATTTGAAACTTGGTCCTTGTTTTCCTTGTAATTTTTGATTCTTTCTTTTGAACAAGCCTCATCAATTACATCAATCGCCTTGTCCGGCAAAAACCTGTCTTGGATATATCTTTGTGATAAATCTACTGCAGCTTTTATTGCATCACCTGTAATTTCCACCTTGTGGTGGTCTTCGTATTTGTCCTTTAATCCTTCAATGATTTTTATAGTGTCATATTTATTTGGCTCTTCAACATGGACTGGTTGCATTCTTCTGGTTAAAGCTTGATCTTTTTCTACGTGTTTTCTATATTCATCGATTGTTGTAGCACCAATAATTTGGATATCACCCTTGGCAAGAATTGGTTTTAAAATATTTGCCGCATCCATAGATCCTTCGCTTGCTCCAGCTCCCAAAACCATGTGAAATTCGTCGATAAATAAAACTACATCGTCTCTGTCTTCAAGCTCTTCAAATAATTTCTTTAATCTTTCCTCAAAATCTCCACGGTATTTTGTTCCTGCAATCATACTTGCAAGGTCAAGAGATACAATAGTTTTTTCCTTCATAACAAAAGGAACTTTTCCATCAACAATTCTTTGGGCAAGTCCTTCGATTATTGCAGTTTTCCCAACTCCTGGATCTCCAATCAAAATCGGATTGTTTTTTGTTCTTCTTAAAAGAATTTGAATAACTCTTTCAACTTCATCTTCCCTTCCAATAACTGGGTCAATTTTTCCCTTTTCTGCCAATTCATTTAGATTTTTGGCAAATTTTTTAAGATTTTCACCCAAACTATTAGAAGAATTTGAAGATTTTTCTTCATTTTGCAAACGAATCAAATTATCTCTGATAATTTTTTTATCAAGACCTGACAACATAAACATTAAATTTGTAAACGAATCATCATCATTTAAAATTGCAAGAAGAACATCTTCCTCGCTTGCAGAAACTTTTTTTCTTTTTTGGGCAAAAAGTCTTGCCCTATCAAAAATTTGTCTTACTTTATTAGAATATTCTTTTGCTGGCCTTACTGCAGATCCCTTGCCAATATTATTTATTACAATTGATCTTAAAAGTTCGTAATTTGCACCGGCTTCTTCCAAAGCCTTTGTCGCAAGAGAACCAGTTTTCATAAGGGCCAAAAGCAAATGTTCTACACCTATATAATCATGGCTAAGAGAATATGATTCTCTTCTGGCAAGGCCAGTTAGCCTATTTAATTTATTGTTTTCCATTATCTAGCCTCCATATATGAATTTAAAAATTCATATCTTTCACTGTCACGGTTTCCCTTGTACTTATATTTTGAAATATTAAAAATTAAATAATCAATTTCTTGATTTGATAATTTTGTTTTAAAACCCAAAACATTATATTTTTTTAAATCATAAAGACAATTTACCATGCTAGTTAGGGTCTTTAAATTCTTACTTTCCAAATTATCTTCCAAAATTTTTATAGAATCTTTTATATCTTCATCAGTTAATCCATTTAAAGATTGGAAATCTCTCCTAAACCTTCTCTCATTTCTAATAATTATATCGAGATTATTTTCAAAATCTTCCAAATACTCATCCATTTTCTCCCTATAATTTCCGAAATTTTTCAAAATATAAATATCGTAATCATAGGATTTAAAATATTCTGGAACAAATCTTGCAAGAAAAATTCCCTCGTGGGCAAGACTTGATTTTAAAGTTAAAAAGGCTTGGGTGTTATCCAAAAGCCCAAATAAAAATAATTTCAGCCTTATCTCAACCCCATTTCCAGAATTTCTTCCAAAACTTGTCAAATATCCATATTGGGGAGAAAAGGAAAAATCAAATTTTTCATCCAATTCTTTTTCAATTTCCATAGCCTTTTCATAGGCAAGTTTTAAATCCTCACCAAAATTTGAAACATTTATAGAAATATGGTCGCTGTCATTTATAACCAAAATATAATCATCCTTAAAAACAATGCCAATCACAGCTTCCTTGTTTTTAGAATCAGGAGAAATTATCCCAGCATTTATGAGTTTATTTAGGGTATTTTCATCTATCTCATCAAGAAGTATAAGCTCATTTCCATAGATTCCCCTAAATTTTTCAATAATTTCTAGAGAATCTTTTTCCGAAAGAGTAACAGGAAAATTGTAATCTTCAATATTTCTTTTCAAAGATAAGTTATTTTCAAGTATTATGTCCTTGTAATAATCTATCAATTTCTCACCTTCATATTTAATTCATCTATTTTTTCTTTAAGATCTTGAGCCTTCTCAAAATCTTCAACTTCAACTGATTTTTGTAATTCTTCTTGCAAGTTTTTAATTTTTATTGCCACTTCCCTGAAATCTCTGTGTTTTCTTGGGAATTTTCCATCATATTTTTTCAAATTATTTACGGCCTTTAAAATTTCACCCGTAAGTTTTTTGTCAATTTCATAGCAATTAGGACAACCAAAAACTCCACTTTTTATATTTGTAAAAGAATTTCCACACTTTGGACAAGCTTCTTCTTTTAATGATGAAAAATAATCATAGGAAAAATTGTTTTTTGAAATTTTATAATCATAATAAGAATCAATGATTTGATCAAGACTTGGGACAAATTTATCAACCAAGCTCTTCCAATCAAAATCATTTATATCAAGATTTTTAAAATTTCCATCTTTAAAATCTTCATCCAAAAGAAGATTTGGATCTCCTTTTGATAGTTTTTCCATACATTCATTACACAAGTGGAAATCATGTTCTGTGCCATTTATAATTGCTTTTACGGTTACATTTGCCTCGTTATCGCATCTATCGCACTTCATATTTAACTCCTTATTAGAAAGCTTAGTAAAATATTTTTTACTATATCATGCCTTACTAAATTTCTCTTATTTTTTTCTACATTCATAAGGGA
The DNA here is from genome assembly GCF_928368155.1 of Anaerococcus ihuae. Lineage (GTDB taxonomy): Bacteria > Bacillota > Clostridia > Tissierellales > Peptoniphilaceae > Anaerococcus > Anaerococcus ihuae. The sequence continues at coordinate 51,626 of NZ_CAKMRU010000002.1, forward strand.
CTTGTCAAGGATAGCATAAACTGCAATTCCCAATTCGTTTTCGTCCATATAACCCTTGTTAAAAAGTTCTGTAAAAAAACTTTTTGCCCTTTCTTCTGTCAATTCTTTATCTAAATTTTTAATAATATATTTTATATAATCATCTTCATCTTCAACTATAGTAATAATTCTTATAAAACCGTTGCCGCCTCTCTTGCTTTCTATAAGATATCCATTGTAAGGGGTAAATCTTGTTGAAAGCACATAATTAATTTGGCTAGGTGAACACTCAAATCTTGTTGCCAAATCATTTCTTCCGATTTCAACAAAACCATCTTGAGTATCTTCCAAAAGAGTTTTTAAGAATTTTTCTATATCAGACGTTAGTCCCGCCATAGATTTACCTCAATTTCTTTGACTTTCTCTGACCTTTCAAATAATAAATAAAGATTCCTATGAATCTTATTTTTATTGTACACTAAAATAGTAGAGATTCAAGAAGTATAAAAATTTGTGAAAAAAAGAAAAAGGCCTTTTATTTTAAATTCAAAATAAAAAGCCTAAATAATTTTTTAATCATCTCTTCTATTTCCAAACAAAATCCAAAGTCTTAAAAATTGAAGGGCAGTTGATAGGGTTGCTGCAACATAAGTTAAAGCTGCAGATTTTAGCATATCTTTTGCATAATCATTTTCAACTCCAACAAGCATGCCCGATTCATCCAAAACTTTCAAAGCCCTTCTTGATGCGTCAAATTCTACAGGAAGAGTTATGATTTGAAAAATTAAGACAAAAGAAAATAAAAATATTCCAATGCTAACTAATTTTCCTATAGAAAGAAAAATTCCCAACAAAATCATAGGAAAAGATAATTTTGATCCAAGATTTACAGCTGGAACTATATAAGATTTTATTTTTAAAGGAATATAGCCTTCCTTAAATTGGATAACGTGACCGCACTCGTGAGCTGCAACCGCAAGAGATGCAATAGAAGTATCAGTCATAGAAGTTTCTGATAAGGCAATTTCCTTGTTGACTGGATTAAAATAATCAGACAAAGACCCCCTAACCTTTTTAATGGAAATATCATTATAAGAATTTGTAGACAAAATATATCTAGCAGCATCAAAACCTGTTATAGATTTTTGAGTTTTAATTTTTTTATACTTATCAAATTTTCTTTGAATATTAGCTTGAGCCAGACTACTGATAAGAAGCCCAATCAAAACTAAAATGTAAGTTCTGTCGTAATAAAACATAATTTTCTCCTTTTATTTTTTTCAATATACTACAGGGATTTTTTATTTCAATTTGCAAAAATAAAATACAAGGAAATTAGAAAATTAAAATATAAAAATAATAAAAGAGATCTCTCGACAAAGCTCGAGATGGATAATTATTGTACTTATGTATTGGCTAAAGTATAGATTAAATTTTGAGAAATTTTAAAACTATTATTATATATAAACTCAAACGAAGAAGTTCCCATCTCGACCGAAGTGGAGAGATCTCATTGGTTTGGTTTATTTATGTATTTTGTAAATTAATGGATAAAGTTAATAAAAGAGATCTCTTGATTTTTTTGCAAAAACTCAAATAAAATCCTTGAAAAATTTTTGGCAAAATAAAAAGACCCTTTTGGGTCTTTTTATAATATAGAAAAGAATAAGTTAGTCCTAGTTTTCTATAGGGAAAACTATAAGGAATTAATAATGAAAAACCTAGCTATTTACTAGCTAATATTATTATAACACGATTTTATAAAAATGCAAACTTTTTTTCGTGAACTTTATATCCTTATAATTTCAATGTTATAGAATAAATTTTCGTTTTCCTAAAATTATTTTATTTGTATTTGTCTACTTCTTTTTGAAGTTTTTCTGCATGCTCGCTGTCACCCAATAAAACTAGGGTATCATCTTTTTTTATTTTCCAACTTGCATCTGGATTTATTACCATTTCTCCTTCTCTTTTGTAAGCTATAACCATCATTCTATATTTTTTTCTAAAATCTATTTCTGCCAAAGTTTTTCCAACAATGTCATCAAAAGCTTTTAGTTCTAGCATAGAATAATCGTCTGAAAAATGGAAAAATTGAAGGAGATTTGATCCTGCTATGCTTCTTGCAAGTTTTTCTCCCATATCAATTTCTGGGAAAATTATTTGGTCTGCTCCAATTTTTTTCAAAATTCTTGCGTGATTTTTTGATGTAGCCTTGGCAATAATTTTTTCTACATTGTGGTCTTTTGCAAAAAGTGTTGCTGCCATTGAAGCCTCAAGACTTTCTCCTGTTGCAATTACTGCTACATCAAAATTTCCCATTCCCAACTCTTCAAGGGCCTTGTCATTTGAAATGTCACATTGAACAGCACTTGTGACCTTGTCAGAAATATTTTGAACTAGATCATAATCCTTGTCTACTGCCATAACTTCCAAGCCGTCTTCAAAAAGTTTTGTTGCAACTCTTTCTCCAAATCTTCCTAGTCCTAAAACTATTACATTTTTATCCATTTTTTTCTCCTAACCTATACTAATATTTGCTTCTGGATATCTAATATATTTTGTTGATGACTTAAGTCCAATCGAATAAGCCATAGTCATTGGGCCAATTCTTCCCAAATACATACTTAAAGTTATCATAATTTTTCCAAGATTTGAAAAATCTCCGGTAATTCCCCTGCTTGCTCCAACTGTACCAAAGGCTGATGCCACCTCATAAGCAATGTCCAATACTTTGAAATTTTCGCTCAATGATAAAATAAAAATAACTAAAAATATTAGTGTTAAATAAACCATTATAATTGCAAGAGCTTTTCTGATTGTCTTTGAGTCAATATGTTTATTAAAAATTGTAACTTCATCTTCTTCTTTAAAAATTGAAATTGTTGATAAAACCAAAACTCCAAATGTTGTTGTTTTTAATCCTCCGGCTGTTGAACCAGGAGAGCCTCCTATAACCATCAAAACTATCAAAAGCAAAACGCTGGTATCATGCATTTGATTTAATTTTACAGAATAAAATCCTGCAGTTCTAGCAGAAACTGATTGGAAAGCTGATTGCATTATAGAATTTTTAATTCCTTCTTGGTACAAAACTCCACCGACTTGCCTTTCAATTAAATAAAAAGCAAGAGTTCCAATTACAATTAAAAAAGCACTAATTATCAAAACTAATTTGGCGTGAGTAGATAATTTTTTGAAAGATCTTTTCCTAAAAAGTTCTGCTGTAACCATAAAACCAAGTCCACCAATTACCACAAGACTCATCAAAGTTATATTTATCAAATTATCATTTCTGTATGGATAAATTGAATCTCCCAAAAGATCAAATCCAGCATTACAAAATGCAGAAATCGAATGGAAAATTGAATACCACCAGCCCTTTGCCATGCCAAAAATTGGAACAAAACGAAGGGATAATAAAAATGCTCCCAAAAATTCCACCAAAAATGTAAAAACCAAGACATATTTGAATAATTTCATGATTCCTTGGAGGGTGTCAATATTTAATTGTTCTTTTAAAATTTGCCTTGATTTTAAACCGATTTTTTTTCTCAAAAGTAAAGGAAAAAGTGTAGCCAGGGTCATTACACCCAGTCCCCCGATTTGAATTAAAAATAAAATCAAAAGATGACCGTAAGAATTCCAATGCTCTGCTGTGTTAACGGTTGTAAGTCCTGTTACGCAAGATGCTGATGCCGCTACAAAAATTGAATCAATTAAATTTGTAGGCTCTCCACTTCTTGTAAAAATTGGCAAAGATAAAATACATCCACCTGTTAGTATTAAAATCGCAAAACCCAAGGTCAAATACAAGGGTGGATTTGATGTAATCTTGTCCGATAAATTTTCCCAAAAATTTTCTTTATGTTTTCTAATATTTCTCATTTTCTTTCCTTATATAAAACCAATAAATTTAAAGCCTATTTTAAAGGCATATCTCATCTAATTTTATACCCTAAATTATAAATGTCAACACAAAGACAAAAGACTTTACAAATAATTTATTTTTAAATATTTTTTTGGGTATAAATTTATCAAAGAAACGGAGTTTTTTATGAAAAAATATTATTTTAAAGAAAAATTTTTTAAACTTACAGATAAGTATCCGATTTTGGATGAAAATGGAAATGAAGTTTATTTTTTTGACCAAGATTTTAAATTTGTAGGCTACAAGGCAAAATTAAAAGATATGGAAGGAAATGTTTTGTTTGATATTTCCAAAAAAGTACTTTCTTTTCTCCAAACTTATTATGTGGATTTTTATGATGGAAGTCATATGGAAATAAATCAGAAATTATCTTTTTTGAAAAGAAAAGTCAATGCTTTTTACGAAGGAAAAGAATTAAATTTAAGGGGCAATTATATCGATCATGATTTTGAAGTTTATTTTAAAAATAATTTGATTGCCGAAATGAACAAGAAATTTTTTGCTTTTACAGACCAATATGAGCTTACAGTTTATGATGAAGATTTCACTTTGCTTTTGATTGCTCTTTGCCTTTGTATAAATGAAATGAAAAATAGGGATGATGCTGCTGCATCTAGCAATTAAGATTGATTTTTCTTCTATTTGATATATAATTATATCAACAAGAGGGAGTAGCTTAATTATTCAATCGTCATTACGGTTTAACCCGGTTGAATAAACCATCTGGTAGCAAGACTTTTGGCGATTTGCCAGAAGTCTTTTCTTTTTGTAAAGAAAAAATTAAAATAAAAATTTAAGGAGGTAGGAATGGACTATTTAGGTCAAAAAAATGAAATTGTAAAAAAACTTGACTCTGATAGTGCGAGAGGCTTGTCAAAAGATCTTGCAGCTAAACGTCTTGAAGAAAACGGCCCAAATAAAATCGAATCCAAGAAGAAAAAATCTCTTGGCAAAAAAATCGCTGAACAAATTATTGACCCAATGGTAATTTTGTTGATAGTCGCATCAATCGTATCAGCTTTTACGGGTGATAAAATCGAGTGTGCTATTATTATTGCTATTGTTATTATCAATGCAATTATGTCAATTATTCAAGAAGGAAGGGCTGAGGATTCTGTTGAGGCCTTGCAAAAAATGTCATCACCAGAGGCAAGTGTCATTCGTGATGGTAAAAAAATAAAAGTTAAGGCAGAAGAATTAGTTGTTGGAGATATTGTTGTAATCGAAACTGGAGATATCGTTCCAGCTGATATGCGTTTATTAGAATCATCAAATTTAAAAATCGATGAATCTTCTCTTACAGGAGAATCTGTAGCTGCAGAAAAAAATTCTGAAGCAGTTTATGACAGCGAAGTTGGAATTGGTGATAGGGAAAATTTCGCTTTCTCATCAACAATTGTAACTTATGGTCATGGAAAAGGAATTGTAACTCAAACTGGATCTGATTCAGAAATGGGAAAAATCGCATCAAGTCTTCACCAAGTTGAAGATAAGGATACGCCTTTACAAAAACAATTAAACAAATTATCAAAACTTTTGGCAATTCTTGTAGTTGTTGTTTGTATAATTGTATTTATTGTTGGATATTTTAGAACTGGGGATTCCTTATTAGATAATTTAATGGTTGCAGTTTCTCTTGCAGTTGCAGCAATTCCTGAAGGACTTACTGCGGTTGTAACAATTGTTTTATCAATTGGAATGAACAGAATGGCTGATAGAAAAGCCATTGTAAAATCCCTAGTTTCTGTAGAAACTCTTGGAGCTACAACAGCAATTTGTTCAGATAAAACTGGAACCTTAACTCAAAATGAGATGACCATTACAAAAATTTGGACAAATGAAAAAGAATACGAAGTTGAAGGAAGCGGATACGAACCAAAAGGTCAAATAAAATTTGACGATAAAAAGATAGAAGAAGAAGAAAATATTAATCTTCTAATGAAAATTTCAACTTTGTGTAATGACGCCGACCTAACTCGTGAAGGTGACCAATATAAAATCATAGGCGACCCAACAGAAGGAGCCATGCTTACATTTTCTGAAAAATGGGGAATTGTTCAAGAAGATTTGAAAGAAAAACACCCAAGAATCGAAGAAATTCCATTTGATTCTGACAGAAAAATGATGACAACCTTCCACAATATTGAAGAAAATTATAAGGCAATGACAAAGGGAGCTCCAGATATAATAATTTCAAATTCTTCAAAAATTTTATTAAATGGGGAAATTGTAGATTTTACGGAAGATTTAAAGAAAAAGGCAATGGATGAAAATAAAAATCTTGCCAAACAAGCTCTTCGTGTAATGGCTTACGCCTTTAGAGAATTTGATTCAATAAAAAATGAAGATTTAACAAGCGAAAATATAGAAAGAGAAATGGTATTTGTAGGTCTTACTGGAATGATAGATCCACCAAGACCAGAAGCAAAAAAGGCAGTTGCAGAATGTCACTCATCAGGAATTGATGTTGTAATGATTACTGGAGATTATCTAGAAACAGCCTTCGCAATAGCAAGAGATTTGGGAATTGCAGATTCCAAAGACCAAGCAATTGAAGGAAAAGAATTAAATAATATGAGTGATGAAGAAATCAGAAAAATCGCCAAAGAAAAAAGAGTTTTCGCAAGAGTATCTCCACAAAATAAGGTACAACTTGTAAATGCCCTCCAAGAAAACGGCGAAATAGTTGCCATGACAGGAGACGGAGTAAACGATGCTCCAGCAATTAAAAATGCTGACATAGGAATTTCTATGGGAATTACAGGAACTGACGTTGCAAAAGATACAGCAAATATGATTTTGGTTGACGATAATTTCGCTACAATTGTAAATGCCGTCGAAGAAGGAAGAATTATTTTTTCAAATATTAGAAAATTTGTTTCATTCCTACTTTCATGTAACATTGCAGAAGTTTTGATTGTATTTTTATCAATTTTATTTGGACTTCCTTCTCCACTTACACCAATCCAATTACTCTGGTTAAACCTAGTAACAGATGCTTTCCCAGCCCTTGCCCTTGGAGTTGAACCAGGAGAAAAAGATATAATGCAAAGAGAACCAAGAGATCCAAAAGAATCAATAATTTCTGGAGATTTGAGAAATTCATTAATTGTCCAATCTCTAGCAATTACATTTTCAGTTTTGATGTCTTATATAATCGGATTAAAATTAATCTTCCCAGGAAACATAGAAGGAGCTCACACAATGGTTTTTGCAACCTTAATTACAAGCGAGCTTTTGAGAGCATTTTCTGTAAGAAGTACAAAATATACCCTAAAAGAATTGGGAATTGGATCAAACAAACAATTAATAAAAGCAAATCTCTTATCATTCGCCCTACTTTTAATAGTAATGTATGTAGGACCTTTAAGATATTTATTTGAATTAGAATTAATAACCTGGCAATGGATAATAATTCTAGTCCTCGCCTTTATCCCATTAATTTTAGGAGAAGTTCACAAAATTAGTGCGAGAAAAAAATAATATTTTTTCAAAGAAGCAAGGATTTTAATTCTTGCTTTTTTTTGATTAATTAGTATAATGTAAGTGACAAAAAGTTATGACAACATAATGATAATCACAAAAAAGCAGGAGGGCCAACTCCTGCTTTTTTATTTTGGGCTACTTATCGTTAAAATATCTATCTAGCCACTTGCAGGTAAAATGACAAATTATTCCTGCCAAAATAGATATTATTAAAGTTATGACATAATCTATGATAATCACCCCCTAACTGTTACCAGTATAGGTTAACGATAACAAAAATATTATATCACAATTTAAATTTCACAGTTTACGAGTTGAATTTATTTTGAAAATATTCTATTGCTTTTTCCTTGTATTTTAGTATAATGAAATTACTAAGAGATATGAAAATATACAACCAATCAAAAAAAGCAGGAGCGGCAACTCCTGCTTTTTTTGCCTAATTATCGTCAATATATCTATCTAAAAATTTGCAAATATAGTGGCAAATTATACCTGCTAAGATAGAAAATACTAGAGATATGAACAAACCAATCACCCCCTAACTGTTACCAGTTTAGGTTGACGATAACAAAAATATTATATCATAATTTTTATTTCTAAGTTTTATCTTTAAAAAAATATTATTGATTTTTTATATCTAATGAGTATAGTATTTTTGAGTAAAAGAATATAGATTCATGGAATCAAAAAAAGCAGGAGAGGCAACTCCTGCTTTTTTTAGGCTAGTTATCATTTTTATAATATCTATCTAACCATTTGCTGATGCAATGAGTAGTTACGCCAGCCAAAATAGATATTAGAAAAGAATATAAACATTTCATGGAATCCCTCCCTTCTGTTATCAGAATGGGAATGATAACACAATAATTATATCAAATTTAAAAATTTAGAGGTATATTTATGAGAAAAAAAGAAAAACAAAAGTATTTTATGGAAAAAATTCACCAAATTTACAATGATAAAAATTTAAAATTAAGCAAATCTTGTAGAAAAGAAATTTTAGACCAATATAAAGACTTGTCAAATAATAAGACAAATATAAACTATGCCTCATATAAGCTCTATCCACATTTAAGAGATGCCCTTTATGACAATAAGGACTCCAAACTTTTAGGTGATTTTATGAAAATAATTTTAAAATACAGGTGGAAGGCATATTTTGCAATGATTTTACCTACAAAATTTTAATTTCAAAAAAGCAGGAGTATAAATTCCTGCTTTTTACAATTTAAAAACAATCCCAAACAAAGCCCCCATTCCTATTATTAATAGTGGATGGATTTTTTTGTATTTTCTTAATAAAAATAAAAATCCTAGGAACAAAACAAGTTGGATTAATTGAAATAAATCTAGAAAATTTCCTGTTTTTTCATATAATTTTACATTAAATAAGGAAATTACCATAACATTTAACATGGCTCCCAAAATAAGTCCTGCCGTTGATGGTCTTATAAATTCAAAGGCGTTTTTTACAGTAAGAGATGTTTTAAATTTATCCAAAGATTTAGCTATTATTAAAATTATTATTATTGCAGGACTTATTAAAGAAATACTTGCAAGGATTGCCCCTGTGATTCCATAGGCCTTGTATCCTGCAAAACTTGCTGCATTTATCCCTATTGCTCCGGGTGTCGATTCTGAAACTGCAATCATATCCAACAATTCTTCGCTTGTAAACCAATCATAATTTTCTGCCATTTTTTGTAAGAAAGGAAAAGTTGCCATTCCTCCCCCAATTGCAAAAAGTCCTGTCTTAAAAAATTCCCACATCAATCTAAGCATATTTTCCTCCAAAAAGAATTCCAAAAATTCCACAAGCTATAACAATAATTATTGGTGAAATGGAAAATATTCCAATGGCAAGAAAAGTCAATAAAAATATCAAAATTTTCACCTTACTATCAGCAGTTTTTTTGACCATATTTATTACAGTATTTAAAACTAAAGCTGAAACTGCAATTCTAATTCCAGCAAAAGCGTGTTGGATTATTAATAAATGGGAAAATTCTTTTAAAAAATTTGCAATAATTGTGATTATTATTATTGATGGAGTAATAAAACCCAATGATGCAATTATTCCTCCCAAATTTCCCTTTCTTTTTCTACCACAAAATGTGGAAGTATTTACAGCAATAATTCCTGGAGTTGTTTGACCAATTGCATAATAATCTAGGATTTCTTCTTGACTAATCCATTTTCTTTTATCTACCAACTCTCTTTCCAAAAGCGGAAGCATGGCATAGCCTCCCCCAAAGGTAAAGGCTCCTATTTTAAAAAAAGTTAAATAAAGTTCTAGTAATATTTTCATTTTAAATTTCTCCTTTTTCTTATTATAGCACAAGGGTTAGATTGGCTAAATCACTTGATTTTAAGCTTTTTTGAAGTATGATTGTCTAATATGACTGATAAAATGAAAGGAAATTTATGAATTTAACTTTATCCAATTCTTACATTAATTATTTAGATGAAATTAAAAATTTATATATAGAAGCTTTTCCAAAAGCCGAAAGAAAACCAATGGACCAAATAATTAAAGTTTGCGAAAATGGTTTTGGAAGAATTATTCCAATTTTACTTGACGATGAATTTGTTGGAATGTTTATAACTTTGGATTCTAATAATGACGATACACTTTTAATTGATTATTTTGCTATAAAAAATGATTATAGGGGTCTAAGTCTCGGCTCAAAATCCATAGAACTTTTAAACAAAATGGAAAACAAAACCATAATTATTGAAATCGAACCTTGTCACAAAGATGCCGAAAATTTAATCCAAAGAAAAAAGAGAAAAAAATTTTACAAAAATCTTGGTTTTAGGCAAACTGATATAAATATTTCTTGGTTTGGAGTTGACCTTGAATTAATGAGCCTTAATAAAACCATAAATTTTGATCATTATATGACTTTATTAACTTCAATTTTCCCAAAATCATATATTGAAGAAAATATTAAACTTGCTTAAATTTTAAGGAGGATTTATGAAATTATTATTTGATTGTGATGGAACGATTCTTGATTCTATGCATATTTGGCTTGAACCCGTTGATAGGCTTTTAAAAGAATATAATTATAATTTGACAACTGAAGAAAAAGGACATTTTGAAGCTCTTCCCTTTAACGATACTATAAAATGGTTAAAGGAAAATGTCTGTACCGACAAAAGTGAAGAGGAAGTCTATAATTATTTTTCAAAAACAATAGAAGATGCCTACAAAAATCACCTTCTTCCAAAAGACGGAGCTGTAGAAGTTTTAAAAAATTTGAAAAACGAAGGCTATGACATGTGTATTTGCTCATCAACTGACAAATTTCATTTGGTAAATGCGCTTACAAGACTTGAATTGATAGATTTATTTGATTTTATTCTCACTCCAGATAAATTTCCCTACAAAAAAAGCGACAGGGAATATTGGCAAAAAGCACTCGATTATTACAAAATAGATGGCAAAGACGCCGTTTTATTTGACGATGCCCTCTATGCCATAAAAGCTTCCAAAAAACTCGGCATAAAAACCGTAGGCATAAAAGACTTTCCACATAATAAAAATGAATGGGAAGAAATAAAAAAAGAAGCAGACATGGTAATTGATAATATAAAAGACATAGATATGGAAAAAATTAAAAATCTATAAAATAAAACCACCAAATGAACTGACCCCCCAAAAGTTGGACTTAAAAACCAACTTAAGGAGGTCAGTAAGGTGACCCCATAAAGTTGGACCTAATACCAGAGTTAGAACTAAACTAGCTCTGGTATTTCTTTGTCCTTTCTACCCTTATAAAAAATTTGATAATGCTTTTATTTTAAATGTGCTCTGGTATTTCTTTGTCCTTTCTACCCCTAGGGGTAGGAAATTTTTATGCTGCATTTTTATTTCTATATTCTACTGGTGATAGGTATCCTAATTTTTCTTTTATTCTTTCTTCGTTATAATATTTTATGAAATCTTCTATTGTTTGTTTTAAGTGCTCGTATGAATAGAATTTGTGTCCGTAATTTATTTCTTGTTTTAATATTCCAAAGAAGTTTTCCATTGGTGAGTTGTCTAAGCAGTTGCCTTTTCTGGACATGGATTGGATAATGCCGTTTGCTTCTAGCCTTGATGTGTATTGATTTTTTTGATATGCCCATCCTTGGTCTGAGTGGAATATTCTTTTTTCTTTTGTTTTGTTAGTTACTTTTATTGCTTTATCTAAGGCTTTTAGGATTGGTTCTATTGTTGGTTGTTTTGATATTTCATAGCTTAGTATTTCACTGTTGTACATATCTAGGTATGGGTTTAGATAAAGTTTCTTTATTTGATAGTTGCCTTTTTTATCTTTTTCTAAATACTTAAATTCTGTTGTATCTGTTGTTATTTGGATGTATGGTTTTTCTACTTTAAAGTTTCTTTTTATTTTATTGTCTGATATTTTTCCTATCTGTCCTTTGTAGGATGAGTATTTTCTTGATTTTCTTGAATAACTTTTTACTTGTAGTTTTAGCTTTTGAACTAATCTTTGTACTTTCTTTTTATTTATTATTAGCCCTGTTCTTTTTAACATAGCTGTTATTCTTCTGTATCCATAGTTTGGATTTTCTTTTCTTATCTTAAGTATTTTATTTTCTATTTCTAGATCTTTATTTGGTTTATTTAATCTTTTTTGCCAATACATGTATGTTGATTTTGGAAGATTAAAGTATTTTAACAAGTCTTTTAGTTTAAATTTTTCTCTTAATGATCTAATGACCTCAGATATTCGTCTATTTCTTCCTGTGTCATTTGAGAGAATTGAATCTTTTTTTTAGAATTTCTACTTCCATTTGAAGATAGTAGTTCTCTTCTTTTAGTTTTTCTAATTCTCTTAGATCTTCTTTAATTTTAGTTTTATTAACAGATATTTTCTTACCGTCTTTTCTCATTTTTGAAGGTCTTCCTCTCTTTTTTGGTTTTAGTCCTTCAATTCCTCTTTCTCTAAACTCACTTACCCATCTAGCTATTATGCTTGGGTTTGTGATTTTAAGTTCATTAGCGAGACTTTGATAGGACATTTCTCCTGTTAAGTACAAGTTTACTACATTTAGTTTGAAGTCTAAAGAGTAATTATTATTCCTTCTTGATATTTTTATTCCCTCATAGCCTTGATTTTCATAAGCATTAACCCACGTTCTAATAGTAGATTTGTCTTGGATATTGTATTTTTTTGATAATTCTTTGTATCCTATTTGTCCTTCAAGATATTCTTTTACTACTTTCATCTTAAATTCTGTATTGTATTTTGTCATTAAAAAACTGACCTCCTTAGTTGGTTTGTTAGTCCAACTTTTGGGGGTCAGTTCACAGTTCAAATGGTGGTTATTTTTTTATATTTTTAAAAAAATCTTATCTAAAATCAACAAATTTTAAATTCTTTTTAATTTTCTTTCTCAAAAGATAAAGAGAAAGTAGGCCTTTTATTATTGATGTTATAGTCATTGATAACCAAATTCCCAAAACTCCAAAATATGGAATTAATAAAAATGAAATTGGAATTCTTGCTGCATTAAATATTACAGAAATAGCTGATGGTGTTCTTGTATCAGATAAAGCTTGGAAAATTCCTGTAGATCCAATTTCTAAGGACATCATTAATTGGCTTGCAGAAAGAATAGCCAAATATTTTGCCCCCAAATTTATTGTTTCTAAATCTCCTGGAACAAAAGCTTTGAACAAGTGATTTCTAAATCCAAAAAGAATAATAGTCGCCACTATCCCTATAAAACCGACAAGTTTTAAACTTTCTTTTACACCTTTTTTAACCCTATCAACCAAGCCTGCCCCGTAATTTTGTGCAATAAGTGATTGGATAACCACTTGGCAACCTTCGGTTGTTTTCCAAGAAATTGATTCGAGTTGACTTCCTATTGAATAAACTGCAACAGGTTTTGGGCCAAATCCTGCCATAAGTTTATTTAAAATAATAGTTATAAAAGCATGAATTCCACTGATAAATGAAACCGGAAGTCCAAGTTCAAAAATTCTTTTTTGCCATTTTGTAGACAAGGTAAAATTTTCTAAAGAATCTTTTATTACTCCTTTTTTTCTTTTCATGACAAATAAAAATATTAAAAATACAGTAGCTTGACCTGTAACAGTTGCAAAAGCAGCCCCTCTTATTCCCATAGGAGGTATTGGTCCAAAGCCAAAAATAAAAAGAGGATCCAAAATTATATTAAGAACAAGTCCAATTGTATTTATTTTAAAAGGAGTTACACTTTCTCCAATCGAATAAAAAGATTGGGAAAATATTGGATTTAAAAATACAAAAATATAACCCAAGGCTGTAATTGAAAGATATGCATTTGCAAAATCAGAAACTTCCTTTCCAAGCTTATAAAAATCAATAATATAAGTTTTAAAAGTTAGGATTAAAATTATGTAAATTATTGCCGTAATGCTTCCTTGTATATATCCATTTTGTAAAATCAAAGAAGTAAGTTTTTTATCTTTTCTACCATAAGCTTGAGCCGCATAAACTCCTCCCCCAATTTTTGCAATCAAGGACAAGGCTTCAGCAATCCAAGCCAAAAAATATGAAACTCCAACAGCAGCTACAGCATTGGAACCAATCCTACCAATCCAAATCATATCAACCAAAGTATAGGCAATTTGAACAAAAGCAGTAAGAGTAAGAGGAATCGATAATATTATCAAAGATTTTCTAATATCTTCTTTAGTCAAATCAATATTTTTTCTCTTCTCCATAAACCCTCCTTTATCATCTAATTTAAATTATTTTACCAAATTTTTTAGAAAATTTCTAAAAATTTAAAACTAATATAATCTCCTAAATTTTACGAAATATAAATTATTTTGTCAATAATTATCAATAGATTTACTTACACAAATAAAAACGCTCTTTTTAAGAGCGTTTTAAAAATTATTCTATAATTAGTTTTGTTTCTGGATCAAATAAATATGATTTTTCCATATCAAAGGCGAATTTTGTAGTTTCTCCTACTTTTGCTTTGGTTGATGGGCTTACTCTTGCTGTTATTTGGTCTTCTCCGAGATCAAAATATAGGTAAACTTCTGCTCCCATTAGCTCGTATACTCTAATTTTTGCATCAATTATTGCTTCTTTATCTGCTTTTTCTAAGAATTCTTCCTCATCATATATTGATTCTGGTCTGATTCCAAAGATTAGTTTTTTTCCTATATAATTTTTTTCTACAAGAAGATCTGCCTTTTCTTTTGGTAATTTTAATTTTATATGATCATTTTTAACGTAAACTTCTTCGTTTTCTTTTAAAACTTCTACGTCTATTAGATTTATTTGTGGTGATCCTATAAAACTTGCTACAAATAAATTTTTTGGGTGGTCGTAAAGGTTTTGTGGAGTATCAATTTGTTGGACTACTCCGTCTTTCATTACAACGATTCTTGTTCCAAGCGTCATTGCTTCTGTTTGGTCGTGAGTTACATAGATCATTGTTGTTCCCAATTTTTGATGGAGTTTTGAAATTTCTATTCTCATTTGAACCCTAAGTTTTGCGTCAAGGTTACTTAATGGTTCATCCATCAAAAATACTTTTGGATTTCTTACAATAGCTCGTCCCATTGCAACTCTTTGTCTTTGTCCACCTGATAATTGTTTTGGTTTTCTTTTTAATAAATTTTCTATTCCCAAAATTTTTGCAGCTTCTTTTACTTTTTTGTCAATTTCGTCTTTTGGAATTTTTTTGATTTTTAATGAAAATGCCATATTATCGTAAACTGTCATGTGTGGATAGAGGGCATAGTTTTGAAAAACCATGGCTATATCCCTATCTTTTGGTAAAACATCATTTACAACTTTGTCGCCTATTTTTAACTCTCCAGAGCTAATTTCTTCTAGACCTGCAATCATTCTCAAGGTTGTAGATTTTCCGCATCCTGATGGGCCAACGAAAATTATAAATTCTTTATCTTCAATTTCCATATTAAAATCTTTGACCGCATGAAAGCCGTTGTCATAAATTTTATTTATATTTTTCAAACTTAAATTTGCCATTTTTTCTCCTTTAATATTAGAATTTAGAGGTTAAATTTTAATATTTCGAATTTATTTCCTATTTTTTTCTATAATTTTTTTCAAAAATTCTTCTTTTTCTTTTAAATTTTCCATTGAAGTGAATTTGAAAGACCAGTTTTTTTCATCTAAAGTTGCTGGAGTGTTGATTCTTGCTTCATCTCCCAAGCCCAAAATATCTTGGAGTGGGATTATTACATATTCACTATCTCTTCCCATGGCAAATTCAAAAAAATCTTCTGCTGTATTTTTGTTTTTTATACCAAGTTTTTCAAATAATTTTCTTATATCTTCTCTTTTTTCTTCACTCAATCCCTCATACCAATCCATTAGGGTCTTGTTATCGTGAGTTCCTGTGTAGGCTACTGAATTTTTTGGAGCGTAAATGTATTCTTTTTCTTTTGGCTTTAAAAATTCTTGGATTATAACCATGCCTTTTAGGTCAAAATAATCTCTAAGTTCATAAACTTCTGGTCTTATTTCTCCCAAATCTTCTGCTATAAATTCTACATCTTTTAATTCCTTTTTTACTTTTTCAAATAATTCATAGCCTGGTGCAAGAAGCCACTCTCCTTTGATTGCAGTTTCTTCTTTTGCATCAATAACCCAATAGGTATCAAAAGCTCTAAAATGATCAAGTCTTACTATATCGTAAAGCTTTCCGTTATAGGCAAGTCTGTTTATCCAAAAGGAAAAGTCATCTTCTTTTATTTTTTCCCAATTATAAATTGGATTTCCCCATCTTTGTCCTGTTGCTGAAAAATTATCTGGTGGGACTCCTGCTATTGATTTTGGATTTCCATCTTTTGTTATTTGGAAATATTTTTGGTTTTCCCAAACATCTAGGCTATCAAGTCCAACATAAAACGGAATATCTCCTACAATTTTTATTTGCTTTTTGTTTGCATAAGCTTTTAAATCCATCCATTGTTTATAAAAAACATATTGGATAAAAATTTCATAATTGATTTTATCTTGGTAAGGGGTCAAATCGAATTTTTTATCAACAATCCAATTTTTCATTTCATCTGGCCACTCATTCCAAGATTTTAAGCCATTTTCTTTTTTTAGGGTGATAAAAACTCCATAATTGTAGACAAAATCAAATTTTAAAAATTCTTTGTAAGATTCATCTTCATAACCCCTATTTTTTTTGAAATTTTCGTAGGCAATTTTTAAATATTTTCCCTTAAATTCTCTTACAAAATTATAATCAATTCTTGATTTTTGCTCTATTTTTTCTGGTTTTTTTTCAAGAAGTCCATCTTCATGCAGAAGTTCTAAACTTATATAAATTTCATCTCCAGCAAATGAAGAGTATGGTTGGTAGGGAGAATTTCCGTATCCAAGTGGATTTAATGGTAAAATTTGCCACATATCAAATCCTGATTTTTTTATTATATCTATAAAATCATAGGATACTCTTCCAAAATCTCCAATTCCATAATCTCCATTTAGACTTTGAAGGGGTAGTAGAATACCTGCTTTTTTCATTTTTACTCCTTACTAACAATTTGTGCTGTTGTTTTACCAACAAACAAATCAGCATCAAATTCTGTTATCTTTTCATATGGTTTTTTCTTTATTATTTTAAATAAATCTTTTACAGACTTATAGGCAATTTCTGATGCAGGTTGGATAATTGTAGTGATTGGTTTTAATAAATATTTGTTCATTTCTATTCCATCAAAACCTGCAATCGAATAATCTTCTGGAATTTTTTTTCCAAAATCATCTATGGCCTTAATTGCTCCCATGGCAACTGTATCGGATATGGCAAAAATCGCTGTACAATCCACATTTTCTTTTACAATTTTTTTACCAATCTCGTATCCGTGTTCTAGGGAATATGGATTTACTCCTTTTTTTGGAGGAAAAATTAAATTTCCATCAAATTTTAAACCTTCATCTTCAAGTGCTTTTTTGTAACCCATAAGCCTTAGCTTTCCTATACTTTCATCGTCTGTTCTCGGGGCAATAAAGGCGATTTTTTTGTGGCCAATACCTATCAAATATTTTACTATTTTTTCGCTTTGAACAAAATCATCTATGCCCAAGCAAGCTGACCTGTTAATTTCTAAATCCTTATTTATTATTGTTGTCATTGTAAAAGGAATATCTAGAGCTTTTAAACTTTTCCTATCATTTACAAAATATCCACCCAGAAATATTATTCCCTCTGGTTTTAAATTTTTTACAACCTTGTGGGCAATTTCAACCTCATTTGAATTCTCTTCTACCTTTTGTAGGGCAAAAGTATAGCCTTTTTTTGTAATTTCTTCTTCAAGAACTTTTAACATTGGAGTGAAAAATGGATTTGTAATTCCTTTAATGAGGACAGCTATGGTTTTTGTTTTTGTTATTTTTAAATTTCTTGCGTTTTGGTTTGGGACATAGCCCAAATCGTCAATAGTTTTTAAAATTTTCTCCTTGGTTTCCGAGCTTATTTCATCGCCATTATTTATAGCTCTTGAAACAGTGCTCACACTCACACCACAAATAGATGCTATTTCTTTTATGGTTACTCTTTTCACTTTTTTATCCTTTGATTGCTCCTGCTGCAACTCCTTTTACTATATGTTTTTGCATGGTCAAATAAAATACAATAACTGGTAACATACTAAGAACAAGCATAGCCATCATAGCTCCCAAATCTTTGTTTCCATTGCTTCCTACAAGCATTTGGATTACAACTGGAATGGTTTTGTAAGGTGTACTTACTCCAATTACAAGATATGGAAGAAGATAGTCATTCCAAATCCACATTGTATTTAAAATAGCAACTGTAATTGCTGTTGGTTTTAATATAGGAAGAATTATATAGAAGAAATGTTTTATTGGAGAACACCCATCTATCATTGATGCTTCTTCGATTTCTATTGGGATTGATTTTATAAAGCCTGAAAACATAAATACTGAAAGTCCACTACCAAATCCTAAATATAAAACAACCATACCGATTGGATTGTTTAAATGTAGGAAGTCTGCAACTTTTATAGTTGGAAACATAACCATTTGGAAAGGAACTATCATTGAAAAAACAAACAAATAATAAATTACTTGTGTAAATTTATTTTTAACTCTTGTTAAATAATATGCAGTCATTGCTGATAAAAGCACAACTACAAAAACTGAGATTATTGTTATAAAAAATGACCAACCAGCTGCTTGGAAAAATCCTGTTCTCGCAAGTCCTGAAACATAATTTTCAAGCCCTGCAAAAGATTCTCCTTTTGGAAGGCTAAATGGTGAATCGCTTATAAAAAATCTTCCCTTGAAAGAATTAATAAGAATAAAACCTATAGGAAATAGGAAAACTCCTAATAGAACCAACATTATTACGAATAAAATTGAATTTATAGTTTTCTCTTTCATTTAATGTTCCACCTCTTTTTCTCTTGTAACTCTGATTTGAAGATAGGCAATAGCTGCTACTATAATAAAGAAAATAACCGCTTTTGCTTGTCCAACTCCTTCAAATCCGTTTCTTGAAAACATAGTGTCAACTATATTCATAGCAAGCATTTCTGTTTTATACATTGGAGCTCCTGCTGTCAAGGCAAGGTTTTGATCGTATAATTTAAAACTGTTTGTCAAAGTTAAAAATGTACAAATAGTAATTGATGGCATAACCATTGGAATAGTAATTGATTTTAAAGTTTGCCACTTGCTTGCTCCATCAATTTCTGCAGCTTCAATCAAGGCTTGTGGGACATTTTGAAGTCCTGCTATATAAATTACCATCATATAACCAATTAATTGCCAATTCATAAGGATAACCAAGCCCCAAAAACCATATTTTTGATTTGCCAAAAGTGTTTGTCCAAAATTTAATAAAAAAGAATCAATCATAACTTGCCAAGTATAACCAAGAACGATTCCACCGATTAAGTTTGGCATAAAAAATACAGTCCTAAATAAATTTTTCCCTTTAATTTTTCTTGTAAGGACAACAGCTAGGGCAAAGGCAATAATATTTATAGAAATTACACAAACAATTGTAAATAAAACTGTAAAAATAAAAGCTCTACCAAATCTTTGTCCACTTGAAAAGGCTGTTACATAATTTTGAAAACCTACAAATTCAGAATTAAAAATTGTGGTAAATTTTGTAAAAGAAAGTCCAATTCCCAAAATAAAAGGAATGATAAAAACTATACAAAATACTAAAAAAGTAGGTAAAACAAAAAATGGGAAATATTTTTTCAATATTTTTTCCATAAAAACCTCCTTTATGGATTTTTTAAAAAAAGTCTGAATGTAGAAGTGATTTTTAAATCAAACTAGCCTACATTCAGACTATTATTTTATCTAAAATAGATTATATAATCTTTGTGGCTGCAAATGTTTATTTTTCTACAGCAGCTTTTTCATCTTTCCAAGTATTAACAAAAGCATCTTTTACTTCGTCCCATTTCATTTCTCCAGAAGCATATTGTCCTAGAGCTTGACCAAAGAAATCTTTGAAAGCTTGACTTGGGAATGATGTAAAATTCCAGTCAATATTGTATAAGTCTTCGTCAGACATATATTTTACAACTTCTTTTGCAAGCGGATCTGATGGTTGGTCTTTTTCTTCAAATGTATCAAATGGTGAAATAAATCCAAGATCTTTTGTTACAAATTCTTTTCCTTTTTCAGATGTAAATAACCAAGTTAAGAATTCTTCTGTTGCTTTTTGGTCTTCTTCGCTAGCTTTTGAGTTTATAGAGAAGAAGTTTTCAGTTCCAATACAAATTCCTTGTTTTTCTTCGCCCTTAACACCTGTGTAAATTGGTAAGAATTTAATATTTTCTTCTTTTACCTTGTTTCCATTAACTTCAGAAATTTGGCTCCATGCCCAGTTACCATTTTGAACAAATGCAGCTTTTTCAAGAGCAAATTCAGCCATAGAATCTGTTACAGCTTTTCCTGTTAAAGCATTTGCTTCAACTGTAGAATTTTTAATATAAAGATCAAAAATATTTTTGAAGTTTTCAGCATATTTGAACTTAACTTCATCCATATCCTTTACCTTATTATCTTTGTATTCATAATAAATTGGTAAGTTTGCAAGGTGAGTTTGCCATCTCCAGTCTTCACCTGGTTTTAAAGATGTACAAGCAAAAGCACCATCAATTCCAAGATCTTTCTTTTTAGCTTGCATATCTTCAGCAACTTCTTTTAATTTTTCAAAATTATTAATTTCATCAACGCTTTTAATTTTTGCACCGTCAAGGCCAATATATTTTTGTAAGATTGCATCGTTGTAGATAATTCCATATCCTTCAACTACATAAGGAATACCAAAAACTCCATCCCCATCTTTAACAGCAAGTTCTTTGTCGATAAGGTGTTTATAAAGTTCAGAATCTTTCAAATCCTTTGTATAATCTTTCCAATTTTGATAGCCAATAGGACCATTTATTTGGAAAAGAGTTGGAGCATCTTTTTTAGTAATTTCTGCTTTCAAAGTAGATTCATAAGTACCACTTGCAGCAGTTACAACTTTTACAGGAACACCAGTTTCATCTGTATAAGTTTTTGCAATTTTGTTCCAAACTTCCTCAACTTCAGGTTTAAAGTTTAAATAATAAACAGATCCCTTTGCACTTTCGCCGCTTGCTGCATTTGAATTGTTGTTGTCAGCATCATTTTTTTGTCCACAAGATGTAAGAGTAAGAGTAGATGCAAGAACCAAAGCAGCTCCTAATAACGTTTTCTTTAATTTCATAAAAATTTCCCTCCATTTTTATTTTTTCCTAACCAAAAATAATTTCAAAAGAAACCCCTAAATTTTTTTATATTTCTCTTATATTTTTTGATTTTAAATTTTCTTCTTTATTTTATCAAAAAATAAGGCAAACTATTTTCGGTATCGTTTCCGTAAATTCAATATATCATATAAAAATATAAAAATCAAGCCTTTTTAAAATTATTTTTTAAATTTTTCCAAAAATAATCCTATTTCAAAAGAACTCTCAAAGCTCTTATATTTTAATACAAAAATTCCAAATAAAATATATTTATTTTAAATTATTAAATAAGATTTGATAAGGTTTTCCTAAATATTTACCTCTTAAATTAAAATTTAATCTCAAATATAAATTTCTTATAATAAGAAATCAGACTGTAGACAAAGTAGATGAAAAACACAAATTCATCTACTTTTTTCTATGCGATAAACGCTTAAATTAAGCCATCTATGGGTATAAATATACTAAAGATGGAGGAAAATATGTTACACAAAAACGATAAAAATAATACTGAGCAAGTTCAAATGGTATCAATAGAACAACTAGTCCCAAAAGATCACATATTAAGAAAAATAGATAAATACATAGACTTTAACTTCATATACGACCTAGTAGAAGATAAATACTCACAAACAACAGGCAGACCAAGTATAGACCCAGTAGTATTAATAAAACTAGTAATCCTACAATACTTCTTCAACATAAACAGCATGAGGCAAACAATAAGAGAAGTAGAAGTAAACCTAGCTTATCGTTGGTTCTTAGGACTCGACTTCTACGATAAAGTCCCACACTTTTCAACCTTTGGAAAAAACTATGAAAGAAGATTTAAAAATACAGACATATTCAATCAAATATTCGAAAATATCCTAGAGCAAGCAATGAATTATGGATTCGTAGACACAAAAATACAATTTGTAGACTCAACCCATGTAAAAGCTCATGCCAACAGACATAAAAGTCAAAAAGTAAAAATAAAGAAAAAAGTAAAAATAAAGAAAAAAGTAAAATCATATCAAAGAAAACTAGAAAAAGAAGTAAATGAAGACAGAAACAACAATGGCAAAGATGACTTTGATTACCCAGACGGTGAAATATTAGAAGAAAAAGAAATCACCCAGTCAACAACAGATCCAGAAAGTGGACTATTCCATAAAGGAAACCATAAAGAAGTATTTGCCTACTCAATCCAAACATCATGTGATAAAAATGGCTGGATATTAGGATACAAAACCTACCCAGGAAACCTACACGACTCCACAACCTTTCCATCATTCTTCAAAGAAAAACTAGAAAAATATAAACCAGAAAAAATAGTAATGGATGCAGGGTATAAAATACCAGCAATAGCAAAACAATTAATAGAAAAAGAGATAATGCCAGTCCTACCATATACAAGACCAAAAGGAAAAATTGATAAAGAATCATTCTATCCAAAACAATACAAATATGATGAAACAAACGACTGCTACATATGCCCAGAAAACAAAATCCTCCTCTACTCAACAACCAACCGAGAAGGCTACAGAGTATATCAGAGCAAGAAAAGCCTATGTGAAAACTGTCCAAGTCTAAGTAGATGCACAAAAAGCAAAAGCAAAGTAAAAGTAATAATCAGACATATCTGGCAAGGATACATAGATTATTGCGAATGGTATAGATTAACCAAAGAGGGAAAATCTGAATACAAAAAAAGAAAAGAAACAATAGAAAGACAATTCGGAAGTGCAAAAGAATACCATAGCTTCAGATATACCAACATGATAGGAAAAGCAAAAATGAGTATGAAAGCAGCACTAACTTTTGTGTGCCTAAATATGAAAAAACTAGCAAAATTACTAGATAAATTAGACAAAAATGGAGGTGATTTCCCTACATTTACAAAAATCTTTACTCTAATTTCTTATAATAAGAAATATTTTTCTGGACAAATATCTTTGAACTTAAGGATTTTCTGATTGCTTTTTTAATATAATAAATCGTGAAAACTTGCAATCATAATAATAGAAAAACCAAGTATCATTAAAATTCTAAGAAAATACTCACTTTTACTTTGTTTTTCTTTTTTTATAAAGGTTCTATAAATCATGCCAAACAAAATCATGGTTGAAAATATTGCATCTGGGCCGCTAGTGTCTAGATTTTTAATCCAGGATATTATCATTACAAGAATATAAGCAAGGCTTGCTCCAATAATTTGAAAATTTACTGTCCTATCTTTCATTTTTCTCTCCCCAATATTTTTCCGCCAAATCCAAATGATATTTTATTATTCCAAAATCAACCTTTGAATAAGGTCCCATTTTTCTAGTCAAATTATAAGACCCATCCTCTTTAAATTCAATATAGAATTTTTGTTGATTTAAAGCTGTTGGAGCAAGTTTACAAAATTCTAAAATAATCCTATTTTTTTCATTATCAAATTCATTTATATTTGATAAGATATGATCATCTTTAGATTTATGAATATTTCCATTTTCATTTCCATAAGCAAAGGCAATAAGGCAAATTTCTTTTTCACTCTTCTTAATTTTTGCCATAGATTTTCCATGAGTAAGACCAACCCAACAAGTATTTAGGCCCAAATCTTCCAAAAACAAAAGCAAATCTTGTCCAAAATATCCAATCTTTTCATCCAAATCAGAAGATTTTTCTCCAACTAGGCTTATATAATTATTTGCATTTTTAAAAGATCCGTAAGTGAAAATTTTTGATTTAAAACACTTAGGCTCATCAAAAAATACTTGAAAATTGAGCCCTCCTTTTTCATTAAGGCTTTTTACTTTTTCCTTAATTTTATTCTTTTTATCCTCTTCAATTTCTAAATCTTTAAATTTTCTAACAGAATGCCTATTTCTAGCTAAATCTAAATAATTCATATCTCCTCCTTATAAATTTTTACCCTAATATAATAGAGCCATTTAAAAAATATTCTAAAACAAAAAAATCCATCTTAATTCGATTAAAATCTTATGATTTATCAAATCAAGATGGAAAATTAATTTTAAAATATTATAAGAAATTGTATCCCATTGCCATAGTTATTGGAAAGGCTAAAATTAATAAGATATTTAAAAATGACAAGATTATATTTTTATTTTTTATAGAAAAAATCATTCCTATTATTCCCAAAATTGGACAAATGAAAATAGTTGCAAGTCCAATAGGTCTTAATCCATTTCCAAGCATAAATTCCAAACTATGGACTGGTAAAAATAAAGATATAAGCCAAACCGCAAGGCCCAAAATAAATACAGGTATTTCTATTTGTTTTTTCATATCATCCTCCTAGTATTAAAATTTTACCCGAATAAAATCCAATAAAACCACTTTATAAATCTTTGAATTTTTTTGAAAATAAAAAAAGGAGCTTTAACTCCTCAGACTGTCGACAAAGTATACAAATCCTCATGCTAAGAATATCATACGAAAAAAATTGATTTGATTTCAAATTTAAAAATTCGACAAAAATCGCATTGTTTGAGCGTTAGCGAGTTTGCGATTTTAGAATTTTAAAATTTAGAAATCAACAATTTTTGAAGTCAGATATTCGTGCTTGAGGGTTTGTCTACGCTCTGAGGAGCTTTAACTCCCCTTATTACCCTATCCTATTTTTTTCTGGCAAATATTTCCAATATTTTTTTGGCATATTTGAAATCATAAGTTTTTTGTTTTTTCGCTCTTTTATGGAAATTGAATCGTAAAATCCTATCCATAAATCTTTGAAAAATTTCTCTTCATCGCTTTCTTCTATAGAAAGATTTAAAATTTCTACAACTTCAACATTTCCAAAAATCGAAATAAAGGCTTTTTTTCGATTTTTATCGTAAATAATAAATTTTTCCTTGGGCATTCTTTCCAGAAAGTGCCTTGAAAGATCTTCCAAAATATAGTTATGAGATTCGTATTGAGCAAATAAAAATCCTTCTTGAATTTCCTTAAATCTCAAAAGCCCTTTTAAAGCATGGGCTTCACTTGTATAATTTTTTATCATTTTATTAAAGGCTATGGCGTATTTGTTGGTTGAATTTATAAATTTTTCACCCTTTAAAAAAACAAGCTTAATTAGCCTTGCAATTATAGTCTCCTTATTTTTATAATCAGATTTAAAGGCTGTTTTTATTTGATAAAAAAATTCTACAGAAAAATTTTTCTTTATAGAATCTTCCACCCTTTTCGCCTTTTCAAAATCCGTTTTGATTAATTTTTGGTCAAGAAAAGAAATTTGCTCTTTTTCATTTTCAATTTTTATCTTAAAAATGTCCTTATAAAAAATAAAAATAGCCGTCAAAAATCCCTCAAATGACCCATCATATATAATAATTTTCATATTTTACCCAAAAAATGACAACTGCTCAAAAGATTTTGGGTCAGAAAGGCTCATCCTATCCTTCAAATCTTTTTGATCCTTAAATCTTATACCTTGATATTTACCGTTGACTGTAATAAAATTTCTAGCTTTTTTTACAGAAATGTTTAAATCTTTCAAATGGTAATATTCAAGATTTCTGTATTTTCTTGCATTTACAATTTTTCTTGCAGAAAGTCTACCAATTCCTGGAATTTTCATCAAATCATAAAACCTTGCCTTATTTATTTCCATAGGAAATTTTTCTATATTATTTATCGCCCAATCTGTTTTAGGATCAATCCTTAGGTCAAAATTTTTATTTTTTTCATTTAATAAATCCAAAGATTTAAAGCCATAAAATCTCAAAAGCCAGTCTGCTTGGTAAAGTCTATGCTCTCTTAAAGGCGGAGCTTTTTTAATGTCATTAGTAAATTCACTTTTTACAACAGGAACAAAAGCTGAATAAAAAACCCTTTTTAATGAATAATCCTCGTACAAATTTTCTGCCCTAGTAACTATATCAAAATCAGATTCATCACCTGCACCAATTATCATTTGAGTGGTTTGACCTGCTGGAAGAAATTTGGGCGTGTGCCTGTATAATTTTATTTCATTTTTTCTTTGGACAATTTTTTCCTTGGCATAAGTCATAGAAGATTCAATTTTTTTTATAGATTTTTGAGGAGCTAGGATTTTTAGAGATTTTTCCGTAGGAAGTTCTACATTTATACTCATCCTATCAACCAAAAGCCCCATTTTTTTAACTAAATCAGAATCAGCTCCAGGGATTGATTTCACGTGAATGTAACCATTATAATGATATTCATTTCTCAAAATATCTGCAGTTTTTATCAAAAGCTCCATGGTATAATTTGGATTTTTTATTACACCAGATGATAAAAATAAACCCTCAATATAATTTCTCCTATAAAAATTTATAGTTAAATCAGCAACTTCCCTTGGACTAAACTCAGCTCTTTTCGTGACATTTGATGACCTATTTACACAATACTCACAATCATACACACACTTATTTGTAAATAAAATTTTTAAAAGAGAAATACACCTTCCATCCTCGCTCCAAGAATGACAAATCCCAGAAATATGACTATTACCCAATCCTTTCGAAGAATTTTTCCTATTAGATCCAGAAGATGAACAAGATACATCATACTTTGCAGCATCCGTCAAAATCTTCAACTTTTCTAAAATATCCATAGCTTCGCCCCTCTTTTTTAGACTTTTACTGTCCTATAATTATATAAGAGTTTTTTAAAATTTTCAAGAAAATATCTTCTAATAAGCTATTTGACACAAAAATTTTTTTAACCTATCATAAAGATAAAGCAAAAAAGAAAGGAATATATTATGAAAACAAACCTATTTATAACAATAATTTTACTTGCAAGCTTGGTTGTAAACGTCCTACTTTTAACAAAATATAAATTTGGCGACAAAAGAGATGTTGAAATTTTTAATTACACATCAATCCACACACTTTTCGCTTTTACAATATATCTTGTACTAGAAATAATTTTTTCATTGATAAGTAAAAGATCAAGTCCAGATTCCTTTACAAATCTTTTTATAATTTCCTTTTTGTTTTTGGTAAACCAATTAATGTATAGGAAAAAAATCAAATAATTTAAAATGAAATAAAAAATTAAAAATAAACACAAAAAAATCGACTTTAAACTTTCTTTACAATCTAAAGTCGATTTATTTTATATGTCCACTAGCACAGGATTCTGATTTTGGTTCAATCACTCTTATGTCCTTTCTCTTTTCATATTTAAATTTTATATATTAAATATCTTAGCATATTGACAATTTTTGTATATTTTTTTATATTATGGGAAAACTTCCTCCTAACAAAACTTTTATCTATTCAATTGTTAGCTTGCTTTTTATTTAGTCTATAAACAAATCTTTTAGAAAAATGTCAGATGGCCCTACTTTAACAATTAATTTCCACCACTTTTTCCACGAAAACCTATATTATTTTCTTTTTTTAAATAAATCTCCACAATTGTAAAGTTTTATAATATAAGATTTCAGATTTTAAATTCATTTAAATTCTTATAGCTAAATACCTTTATAGTTTTAAAATCTCTTCTATATTACTATAAATTCTAAGCTTTTTTACATCCATGCTAGTGGACTATCAGAAGATTTTATCTTCTGTTATTATAATAATACCCAGTGAAATCGATTCTAAACATTATTTTTAAAAATTTTTTAAAATTTTTAAAGTTTTTTCTCTATTTATATTCTTTTTATAAAATATATTCCTATAATTTAATTAGCAAGATTTATTTTATTTTTTTGTTCTACTTACAAAAAAAACTAGGATGAAATCACCCTAGTTTTTTAATTTAAAATTTAATTATTTTCTTTTTGATTTGAAAAGAGCTGCTGAAGCTGCTGCTAATGTTGCTACTACTCCTGTAAGTCCAGCAACACCTGTATTTACGTTGCTAGCTTTATTAGCTTTTCTTTCTGTTTTATTTTCTGCAGCTACTTTTTTGTCTGCTTTTTTATCAGCTTTTTTATCAGCTTTTTTGTCAGCTGGTTTTTGAGCTTCTTCACCAATGATTTCGCCTGTTTCAGGGTTAACTTTAACTAATTTGTCAGGATTTCCTACAACTTTTTTAGCTACAGTTCCTTCTACTGGTTCCATTGTTGTGTGAACATAGTATTTGCCATCTCTAGCTTCTGGGTTTGAGCCTGGGAATGCTTTGATAGCTTCTTCGTATGATTTGAATTCATATGTTGCTTTTGGAGCTTCTTGTGTATAGATTACATATTTTCCATTTTCATACATTGGTTTAATATCTTGGAAAGCTTCAAATGCTTCTGCTTGTGTATTAAATGTATATTTTAATAATGGAGCTTGAGCTGTGTATACGTAATATTTTCCGTTTTTAGCTTCAACTTTTAAGTTAGGGAATTTTTCTGCTGCTTTTTCAGCTGAATCAAATTGGTATCCTACTAATGGAGCTTTGTCAGAATAAACTATATATTTTCCATTTTCATACATTGGTTTTGAATCTGGGTATGCAGCTATAGCTTCTTGAACAGTTTTGAATGAATGTTTTACATTTTCATATGATGTTGTTGGAGCTTCTTTTTTAACATTTGTTGATCCAAATGGATCTTCTGCTTTGTTTAATTTAACATCATCATCTCTTTTTTGGAATGGTGCTTCTGCATCATTAAATCCATTTGTTTTTTCTTTTCCTGCAAATGGAGCTTCTGCACTTGTGTAATCTGGTTTTTTGATTTGACCATCTTTTCCAAATGGTGCTTCAGCATCTGTTAAAGGATCTTTGTTTGTTTTTGCTTCAACCTCAGGTGCTACTTCTTTATCTTTTGGCATTTTTTCAGTTACTGCTGGTTGTTGTCCTTTTCCATCTCCATTATCGATACCAAAATCAACAACTTTAGGACCGTCAGCGTTTGCTTGTGCACCAAATACTAATCCTGCTGCTAGTGCTAATGCTAGTACGTTTTTCTTTTTCATATTTTTCTCCTTATTTTAATAATTTTATCATATCTTCATTATATATATATATATAATGTCAAATAAATATTTTCATTTAATTCAAAATTTTGTATTACTTTATCTAATAAAATATTTTTAATTAATTAAGCTTTTTAAAAAATAAATTTATTTGTAAATATTTCTTACAATAGAGAAAAGATTTTGCTCATTTATGATAAAGAAATAAAGAATAAGAACTATTTTTGGTAACGTTTGTCTAATTTCTTTTATTGTTTTATAATATGATTTGGAGGTATACTATGAAAATATTTAATAAATTATGTGTTTTTGCACTTAGTGCAGTATTTTTATTTACTGCTCTTGCCTTGCCTGCAAAGGCTTGTACAGGAGTTATAGTTGGTAGTGATTTGACCGAAGATGGTACCACAATTTTTGGTCGTACAGAGGATTTGGAAATAAACCACAATAAGGTTTACAAAATCAATGAAGCTGGTAAGTACAAAAAAGGAGAAAAACTTGTAGATGTTTCTTACGCAGAAAAAGGTGGATATGAATTTGAACTTCCACATGATTCTTATCGTTTTACATCAATAAGTGATACAACTCCAGAATATGGTATGTTTGATGAAGCAGGTTACAACGAAAAAGGTCTTATAGCTGACATGACAGTTTCTGCTTCTGCAAATGAAGAAATTCAAAAAGTTGACCCATATCTTGATGGGGAAGAAGAAGGAAAGCCTATAGGAATTTCTGAAGCTATAATGCCAACAGTTATTTTATCAAGTGCAGATAATGCTCTAGATGCTGTAAAATTATTGGCAGACGAAGTAGCTACAAAAGGTGCTGCTGAAGGAAATGCTCTTGTAATTTCTGACAAAACTGATTTATGGTATGTAGAAATTTATTCAGGTCATGAATTTGTTGCAATGAAATATCCTAAAGATAAATTCTCAGTTTTCCCTAACACATTCTGGCTCAACGAAGCAAAACTTACAAAAGGCGAAGAAAGTGAAAATTATATAATGAGTGAAGATGAAAATTATCTTTATTCAAAGGGTATTTTCGAAACAGCTAAAAAAGCAAATACTTTTGAAGGAAATGAAGATGAAAGAGTAATTGATCTTGCAAAATCTTATGCAGAAAAAGAACTTTCACCATCAAACCGTTCAAGAGTAGCATCTGGAATCAAATTCTTAAATCCTGATTCAGATGTTGACATGAAAACTGAAACTTACGAATTTTTACAAGATGCCAAAAAAGGTTCAATCTCAGTTAAAAATGTAATGGACTTTACAAGAAATAGACTTGAAAACTTTGATATAGAAGCAAACGATAGGGGAAGAGATGATGCTTATCCAATAGGAAATAGAAATACTATGGAATCACACATCTTCCAAGTTCCAGAAAATGCAGAAGCAACAAATCCTGGAATAATGTGGTTAACACTTGGTTCACCACTCGTTCAACCATATGTTGCCTACTATCCAAACCAAGAAGGATCAATTGATAAAGTTTCAAACGAAACAAACGACCCAGACAAAGAAAATTCACACTATTGGTTGGCAATGGATACCTTACACATGGTTGAAGCAAACAGAGATGACTTTATGAAAGATATCACTCCAGAAATTGACAAATTTGAAAAAGAACAAATTTCAAATACAAAAGTTTCAGGAGAAAAAGATCCAACAGAAAAGAATAAAGAAGAAGCTCAAAAATCATTCGATTTATTAAAAGGATTTAACAAAGATCTTGAAGAAAAATATAAAGATTACCTAAAGAAAAACGACTACACCTACACCTTCTACGGAAGAAGAGCTACTGAAAACTTCTCAGAAACAACAATGGATGTTAAAAAAGACACAAGCGACACCTATCTAAATCTTCAAGTAGAAGCAAATGAAGAAGGAACAGGTGGAGAAATCAAAATTGTAGATGCTTACGGCAATCCAGTAGAAAAACTAAACAATCCAGTAAAAATCTCAATTCCAAAAAAAGCCTTCGAAAAACAAGCAAAATTTGAAGCAAAAGGCGATAAAATTGATGTAAAAGAAGAAGACGACAAATACGTATTCGAAACAGATAAATCCTCAATAAAATACCAAGAAGAAGGAAAAGAAGAAAAATCTGAATCAAACGAACAAACATCTTCTGATTCATCAAGCAATGAAGAAAATACTAAAAAATCAGAAAACAAATCAAACAAATCATTAATAGTAATAGCAGTTGCAGTAATAGCAGCAGTTATAGCAGTATTTTCAAGAAAAAAGAAAAACTAGAAAATAAAATAAAGTAGAAGTTAAAAATCGTATTGGAAAACCCAATACGATTTTTTTTAAGATAAATTTTAAAAAATTTACTAATTAAACAAATACAAAAATAACAACTCGATCAGATAAACAACCGTTAATTTCGATTGATTATCCCGATTTATCGTGCGTAGCAAGCGGAGAAATCTTGTGGTTAAAGTAAATAAAAAATAAAAAAAAGCAAAGAAATCTCAATAGAAAAATAAAAAAATATCCAAATATAACCAAGAGATCTCTCGACTTCGCTCAAGATGGGCTATTAATTTATGTACTCAGTGCCTTCGAATTATTGTAATATTTATATTATTTTTAAAATTCTTGAATAAAAAAATAAAAATATCAGATTAAAAATTATAAATAAAAATGAAATATAAATAGATAATTAAAAAATATAAAATTAGAAAAAAATAAAGCACACCACAAACCCATCTCGACTAAAGGAGCAAAGCGACTGCATGAAGAGATCTCATAGCAAAAGTAAGTAAAAATAAAAATATAGCAAAGAAATCTCAATGGAAAAATAAAAAAATATCCAAATATAACCAAGAGATCTCTCGACTGCTAAAACCCGTTTGCTTCGCAAACTTTACCGTGCTTATGAAAACCCATTTGCTTGGCAAATTTTTCCGTGATCTCGCACTAGTTTTCAGGATTTATAACCGAAATCAACGGTTATAAATCTGCACTAGTTTTATGGAAAAATATGCCAAATTAAGGCATATTTTTCTGCTCAAGATGGGTTATATAATTTTCTAACTTTAATTGAGATGAAATTATTTAATTTTTATATTAGTAGTTATGAAACTTTATCAAAATAAAAAATCCCCCCTAAGGGAGATTTTTCATATAATTTT
The DNA here is from genome assembly GCF_928368155.1 of Anaerococcus ihuae. Taxonomy (GTDB): domain Bacteria; phylum Bacillota; class Clostridia; order Tissierellales; family Peptoniphilaceae; genus Anaerococcus; species Anaerococcus ihuae. Next base: position 83,812 of record NZ_CAKMRU010000002.1, read on the forward strand.
TATATGAGGTCTAAAGCTTGATTTAAATCTTCTATTATTTCATCTGCATCTTCTAGGCCTACTGATAGTCTTATTAAGCCTGGAGCTATTCCTGCTTCTTTTAGATCTTCTTCTGAGTAGGTTGAGTGGGTCATTGTTGCTGGGTGCTCTATTAATGTTTCTGCATCGCCCAAGCTTACTGCTAATGAACATAATTTTACGTTGTTCATTACTGTCCTTCCTGCTTCGATTCCACCTTTTACTTCGAAGGTTACCATTGCTCCGTAGTCTTTCATTTGTTTTTTGGCTACTTCGTGGTTTTTGAAGTCTTCAAGGCCTGGATAGTATACTTTTTCTACGTTTTTGTGTTTTTGTAGTGCTTCTACAACTTTTTTGGTGTTTGCTATGTGTTGTTTCATTCTTACTTCTAGGGTTTTCATTCCTCTAAAGATTAAAAATGCATCGTGGGCTGATAGGACTGAGCCTGTGAAGTCTTTTTGGCCTACTAGTCTTACTTGGGTCATTAATTCTTTTGATCCGCATGAAAATCCTGCTATTACGTCGCCGTGGCCGTTTAGGTATTTGGTTGCTGAGTGGACTACTATGTCTACTCCGAGTTTTAATGGATTTTGTAGGTATGGGGTTGCAAAGGTATTGTCTGCGATTACTAATGTATCTTTTGAGTTTTCTTTTGCTAGTTTTACTACTTCTTCTATATCTATTACGTCTAGTGTTGGGTTTGCTGGTGTTTCTAGATATACTATTCTTGTGTTGTCTTTTAAATGTTTTTTGACTTCTTCTAGGTCTGTCATATCTATAAATTCTACGTCTATGTTAAATTTTTTTATTTCGTTTAGGTATGCGAAGGTACATCCGTAAAGTGTTCCGCATGCTAGGATATGGTCGCCTGCTTTTATGAATGGCCAGATTGATGATGTGATTGCTCCCATTCCTGATGAGGTTGATACTGCGGCTTCTGCTCCTTCGAGTGCTGCTAGTTTTTTTTCTAGGGCATCGTTTGTTGGGTTTCCTAGTCTTGAATAGATAAATCCTTCTTCTTCTAGGGCAAATCTTCTTCCACCTTGTTCTGCATTGTCGAATATAAAGGTTGATGTTTGATATATTGGTAATCCGAGTGAACCGTATGTATCCTTTATTGCGCCTGCATGTATTGTTTCTGTTGCAAATGATCTTTTTTTGTTTTCTGTCATTTTTTAATCCTTTCTTACTATTCTTTCATTTTTACAAAATATTTAATATAATATATCCAAAGACACTAAGGAGATATTATGAATTTAAACAAAATTAATTATGCTATAGAAGTTTCTAAAACAGGTTCTATTTCCAAAGCTGCCAAAAACCTCTACACATCCCAGCCTGCCATTTCTATGGCCATAAATGATCTTGAAAAGGAACTGGGCTTTAAAATTTTTGATAGAAATCAAAGTGGAACTCAAACAACCGCCAAAGGTCTTGAGTATCTCATAAAATGCCAAGACTTAATGAGCAAATACAAAGAAATTCAAAGACAATATTCTACAGAGAATAAGGATATTTCTGAGCTTAGAATTTCTAGTCAACATTTTAATTTTGCTGTATCGGCCTTTATGAAATTAATTGACAAGTATAAGGATGATTCTTTTAAATTTTATCTAAAAGAAACTACATCTCTTGATGCAATTAACCACGTTGAAAACGATTATTCTGACCTAGCCTTTATTTATATAAATGATCCATATAGACAGGCCATTTTTAATTTGTTCAAAGAAAAATCTTTGTCATATGTTACGATTGCCAAGGTCATTCCTCATGTTTTCATTAACAAAGATCATCCTTTAGCAAATCAAGAATTGATTAGAATTGATGATCTTTATAAGTTTCCTATGATAATTTATGAGCAAAATGACACACAGATTTTACCGGAAGAATTTGTAAGCCTTCCTGATCACAAACAGGTTATCTACACCCAAGACAGGGGTACAACTTTGGGACTTATTTCCAACACAAACTCATTCAATGTTGGAACAGGTTGCCTTCATCCAGATAACGGATTTCCTAATATAAAAACAGTAAAGCTTGAAAATCCTGAAAATTTATCTATGGATATAGGTTATGTTTACAAATCTTCCAAAAATCTTTCAAAGCTTTGTAAGGAATACTTATCCCTAACTAAGCGTGAACTTGTTCATTGCCTTCCAAATTTTTAATATGATCAGCTACTTTTGATTCTGCCATATCATATTCAAAGTTCCATTTATCTTTTGCTTGAGTAAATGGTACATAGATTGAAATTATTGAAACCACTCCCAAAATAAATTGATACCAGAAATATGGTATGATTTGGAATGGTGCAACTAAACCTTCTGTAAAGCTTGCAGCTATCAATACTTGAGCAGCATAAGGTACTATTCCTTGGAATACACATGAAAATGTATCAAGAAGTGAAGCTGATCTTCTAGGATCAATCTTATATTCATTACACATTTTCTTTGCAATTGGACCTGAAATAATAATTGCAACAGTATTGTTAGCAATTGCTATATCAGCAAGAGAAACAAGAGCAGCTATACCAAGCTCACCAGATTTTTCTCCCTTAGCAAATTTTCTAATTTTAGCAATAATCCAATTGATTCCACCCTCTTTGGTAACCATATTAGAAAGACCACCAATTAGCATTGAAAGTAAGAAGATTTCAAACATTCCAGTGAATCCTTCCCACATAGTTTGAGAAAGAGCAAGTAAGTCAAATCCATTGTTCATAAGAAGAACAATACCAGATAAAACAATACCACCGGTCAAAACTAAAAATACATTGACTCCCATCAAAGCTACAACCAATACGAAAATATAAGGAATAATCTTAATAATATCGTAAGATAAATCTTTTTGAGCAGGTTGAGATTCTGGAGCACCCAAAATTAATAATAAAATGAAAGTAATAATACCAGCAGGAAGAGCCATTTTAATGTTCATCCTAAACTTATCTTTCATTTCACAATTTTGAGTTCTAGTAGCAGCGATAGTTGTATCAGAAATAACAGATAAGTTATCACCAAACATTGATCCACCAACCAAGGCACCAAGCATCAAAGCCATATTGATACCACCAGATTTAGCAAGACCAACAGCTATAGGTCCAAGAGCAGTAATAGTACCAACAGAAGAACCAGTAGCTATAGAAATGAAACAAGCTATCAAAAATACACCTGCAGTTAAAAATTTAGCAGGAACAAAAGAAAGTCCCAAACCAACTACAGAATCAACTCCACCAGAAGCAGAAGCAACAGCGGAGAAAGCGCCTGCCAATATGTAAATCAAACACATAATAATAATGTTTGAGTCGCCACAACCTTCAACCAAATTGTCGAATTTTTCATCAATACTTCCACCAAATAATAAAAATGCACTAATAATACCAACAAAAGCTGCAATAGGTGCAGGCAATTGATAAAAAGCCATTTCTACTCCTCTAACGTGAAGTACTATACCTGTGGCTAAGTAAATAACGATAAAAACCAAAAATGGAATTAACGCCTTACCAGAAACTTTTTCATTTTCTTTCACAATATTCACCCCTTCTTCTTAAAAATGATTACGTTTTCATAATTATAATATTACAAATAAAAAAACTTGTAAAATACATATAAATTATAAGACATATAAGAAAAACTTATGGTACAATAAAGTATTAAAAAATTAAAATAAAATATAAATATAAAATGAACTTGTAAATTCTCTATTTTATGAAATATAAAAAGAATAAAATTAAAATAACAAAAAAATTTTATAAATAAAATTAGAAAAATACCAAAAACGATATAAAAAAATTTTATTACAAAATATCAACCAATAGAATTTAAATACAAAGAAATGGGTAAAGATATAAAAGGAAAAAGAAAAAAAGAATAAAAAAGGAGAATAATATGAAAATAAAAAAAGTAACCATAGCAGGAGGAGGAGTCCTCGGAGCACAAATAGCCTACGTTACAGCTTTTCATGGATTTGACGTAACAATTTGGGGAAGAAGCGAAGGATCAATAGAAAGAGTAAAACCAAGAATAGATTACCTACACGAAATATTCACCAAAGAATTGATTGCATGTCCATCATATATCGGACAAGAAAATCCAAACTATCCAAGATCATTTTTCAATAACAAATCAGAAATAACAGAAGAAAAAATAGAAGAACTAAAAAAAGTAAACGAAAAAGTTTACACAGAAATGAAATACACAACAGACCTTAAAGAAGCATTTGACGATGCAGACCTTGTAATAGAGGCAATAGCAGAAGTAGTAGATGAGAAAAAAGCCTTCTACGAAAAAATTGCCCCATACCTAAAAGACGAAGCAATCCTAGTAACAAACTCATCAACCCTATTGCCATCAACCTTTAGAGAATATACAGGAAGAGAAGACAAATTCCTAAGCCTACACTTTGCAAATAATATCTGGAGACAAAATCTAGCAGAAGTAATGAAACAAGACAAAACAAGCGATGAAGCCTTCCAAACAGTAATAGAATTTGCAAAAGAAATAGGAATGTATCCAGCAGTAATCAAAAAAGAACAAGCAGGATATATCCTAAACTCAATATTAGTACCACTAATAAATGCAGGACTAATGCTATATGGTGACGATGTAGCAGAACCAGAAGATATAGATATGGACTGGAAAATAGGAACAGGATCCCCAAAAGGTCCATTTGAAATAATAGATATAGTAGGAATCACAACAGTTCTAAACATAACAAAAAGAAATCCACAAGCAAACGACCCAAATACACCAATAGGAAAAGCAGTAAAAAAACTAGAAGAAAGAGCAGCCAAAGGTCTAAAAGGAATAGAAACTGGCGAAGGATTCTACAAATACAAATAAAAGAAAAATGCGATGAAATAAAATTCTATTTCATCGCATTTTAAATTTAATATAAAATTTTTTATAAACTTACAAAAAAATAATTCAAAAATAAATTTATTTCCAAAATATTTCCAAAATATTTCCAAAAATACCATTATAATAAAAACTACATATTTAATATAATCACATAAATATGACTACATTTTTCATAAAATCAATCGATTCAAAAATTTTAATAAAATTCATAATCAATATTTAAAATTTCTATATTCATACAAAGTAAAAATTAAATTTTTAAAAACACAGTAAAATTTAAACAAATCGAAATATTTCACACAAAAAAAGACTAGCAAATGCTAGTCAAATTTGTTTGGCAACTTCCTAGTCTCCCGGGAGGTCTCCCTCCGAGTACCATCGGCGTTAGAAGGCTTAACTTCTGTGTTCGGTATGGGTACAGGTGTATCCCTTCTGCCATTGTCACCAGATATTTTATATTCTTTTTTTAAACCTCTTAATCAATAGCTATAAATATTTCCAGTCAAGATTTAAAGTTTAGTATCCATTAGCTTAATACATTACTGCACTTACACCTTGGACCTATCTAAGGTATTTTCTTTACCTACTCTGAGAAATCTTATCTTGAGGCCTGCTTCGTACTTAGATGCTTTCAGTACTTATCAATCCCGCACTTAGCTACCGAGCCATGCTAGTGGCCTAACAACTCGTACACCATTGGTGCGTCCATCCCGGTCCTCTCGTACTAAGGACAGCTCCTCTCAAATTTCTTACGCCCACGCTGGATAGGGACCGAACTGTCTCACGACGTTCTGAACCCAGCTCGCGTGCCTCTTTAATGGGCGAACAGCCCAACCCTTGGGACCTACTCCAGCCCCAGGATGAGACGAGCCGACATCGAGGTGCCAAACCTCCCCGTCGATGTGGACTCTTGGGGGAGATAAGCCTGTTATCCCCGGGGTAGCTTTTATCCGTTGAGCGATGGCCCTTCCATGCGGTACCACCGGATCACTAAGTCCGTCTTTCGACTCTGCTTGAGTTGTAGCTCTCGCAGTTAAGCTCGCTTGTGCCTTTATACTCTACGAATGGTTTCCGTCCATTCTGAGCGAACCTTTGAACGCCTCCGTTACTTTTTAGGAGGCGACCGCCCCAGTCAAACTGCCCAACTGACAATGTCCCATGCCCTGATTCAAGGGCTATGGTTAGAACTTTGATATTAAAAGGTTGGTATCCCACCAGTGACTCCTCCTAGATTGGCATCCAGATATCTCAGTCTCCCAACTATCCTGTACATTTAATCTCAAAATCCAATATCAGCCTACAGTAAAGCTCCACGGGGTCTTTCCGTCCTAGCGTGGGTAAGTCGCATCTTCACGACTACTACAATTTCACCGGATCCTTTGTTGAGACAGTGCCCAAATCGTTACACCTTTCGTGCGGGTCGGAACTTACCCGACAAGGAATTTCGCTACCTTAGGACCGTTATAGTTACGGCCGCCGTTTACTGGGGCTTAAGTTCTAGCCTTCGATTGCTCTAAGCCTTCCCCTTAACCTTCCAGCACCGGGCAGGTGTCAGCTCCTATACTTCATCTTGCGATTTTGCAGAAACTTGTGTTTTTGGTAAACAGTCGCTTGGGCCTGGTTTCTGTGGCCAAATCTCTTTGGCTCCCCTTCTCCCGAAGTTACGGGGACATTTTGCCGAGTTCCTTAACAAAGGTTCTTCCGCGCGTCTTGGTATTCTCTACCTCCCTACCTGTGTCGGTTTTGGTACGGGCGCTTTGGTCTGGATAGTGACTTTTCTTGGCAACATGGAGTCATCAACTTCTCTACTTATGTTTTCGATACCTATCGGCTTTCAGAATTTGTGAAAAGCGGATTTGCCTACTTTTCTTCCTACGGCTTTAGACCATCATCCATCGGATGGCTTTGATTATCCTTTTGCGTCATCACGTCTCTCTTAACGACTTCAAGCGGTACAGGAATATAAACCTGTTATCCATCGCCTACGCCTTTCGGCCTTGGCTTAGGTCCCGACTTTCCCTGAGGGGACGAGCCTTGCTCAGGAGTCCTTAGGGTTTCGACGGGAGTGATTCTCACACTCCTTCTCGCTACTCATGCCAGCATTCTCTCTTGTATTAGATCCACTTTTGCTTTCGCCTTGGCTTCGTCTCTAATACAATGCTCCTCTACCACTAATAGAGGTATTAAGTTTAGCTATGAGTCCTAGTTTTTAACTCTTAACCAGTGATTGTTAGTTCATAATTTCTTATGTTACTCACTTTGACTTTAGACTTGTGTTTTTTTGAATATTTTTCTTTAATATCCTATCTTTATGTCTGCGTCTGAAATTTGTATTTTCTTAATCTCTTCTGTTTTTGTTAAATATTTCCTAGTCTCATTTGTAAACTTAATCCCTCTATTAATCCGAAGCTTCGGTATTGAATTTAGCCCCGTTCATTTTCGGCGCAAACCCACTTGACCAGTGAGCTATTACGCATTCTTTAAATGCATGGCTGCTTCTAAGCCAACGTCCTGGTTGTCTTAGTAGATTCACATCCTTTTCCACTTAATTCAAATTTTGGGACCTTAGCTGTCGGTCTGGGCTGTTTCCCTTTCGACTTAGAAGCTTATCCCCCTAAGTCTGACTCCCTGACTTGATTTTTTGGCATTCGGAGTTTGATAGGTTTTGGTACGGATCTCCGCCCTAGACCATTCAGTGCTCTACCTCCTAAAATCTTAGGTCAGAGGCTAGCCCTAAAGCTATTTCGAGGAGAACCAGCTATCTCCGGGTTCGTTTGGTTTTTCGCCCCTATCCACAGTTCATCCGATGCGTTTTAAACCGCACCCGGTTCGAGCCTCCATTGAATTTTACTTCAACTTCACTCTGACCATGGATAGATCACCCGGTTTCGGGTCTATTCTAACTTACTTTGGCCCTATTAAGACTCGCTTTCGCTACGGCTTCTGATCTTAAATCATTAACCTTGCAATTTAGAATAACTCGCTGGCCCATTCTACAAAAGGTACGACATCACGTTCTCTCACGCTCTGTCTGCTTGTAGGCACTAGGTTTCAGGTTCTATTTCACTCCCCTTGCGGGGTTCTTTTCACCTTTCCCTCACGGTACTTGTTCACTATCGGTCACATGTTAGTATTTAGCCTTAGGGGATGGGCCCCCTATCTTCACACCGGGTTACTCGTGCCCGGTGATACTTTCCCTCTTACTTTCTTAAATCTTTCGTTTACAAGACTTTCACTTTCTTTGGTTTAGCTTTTCAGATAATTCTACTAGATTTAAAATCGTTTAATGAGTTAGGCTCTTTTCCGTTCGCTCGCCGCTACTTAGAAAATCGATGTTTCTTTCTTTTCCTCCTGCTACTTAGATGTTTCAGTTCGCAGGGTATCGCCTTACTAAGCTATGTATTCACTTAGTAATGATTGTGTCTTCCACAACCGGGTTGCCCCATTCGGAGACCTAGGGGTCAATGCTTTTTGTGAGCTTACCCTAGTTTTCGTTCACTTACGTCCTTTTTCGCCTTCATGTGCCAAGGCATCCACCTTGTGCCCTTGCTTTCTTGACTGGAAATATTTATAGCTATTTAATTTTATTAGGTTCTAATGGAATTGTCACAGCGAATTTATGAGCTGATGAAATTCCTTATGCAGGGATTTTTGATTTTTCAAAAATCATCGCATTTTTTGCCCTCATTATATAGAAAAGTAAATTACTCCTTTTAACTTAACGAAGTTAATTTTAAAATTTCTTTTGGGTAAAAGTCAGCGTACCGACTTTTTACTCTTAGAAAGGAGGTGATCCAGCCGCACCTTCCGATACGGCTACCTTGTTACGACTTCACCCCAGTTACTGACCCTACCTTCGACTGCTACGTCCAATTGGTTCGCTCACAGGCTTCGGGTATTGCCAACTCCCATGGTGTGACGGGCGGTGTGTACAAGACCCGGGAACGCATTCACCGCGACATTCTGATTCGCGATTACTAGCAACTCCAACTTCATGTACTCGAGTTGCAGAGTACAATCCGAACTGGGACAGGTTTTGTGAGTTTCGCTTCAGATCGCTCTTTCGCTGCCCTGTGTACCTGCCATTGTAGCACGTGTGTAGCCCAAGTCATAAAGGGCATGATGATTTGACGTCGTCCCCACCTTCCTCCGGTTTATCACCGGCAGTATCGCTAGAGTCCCCAACTTAATGATGGTAACTAACGATAGGGGTTGCGCTCGTTATGGGACTTAACCCAACATCTCACGACACGAGCTGACGACAACCATGCACCACCTGTATTACAGTTGACCGAAGTCATAGAAAATTATCTCTAATTTTCGCCGTAATATGTCAAGACTTGGTAAGGTTCTTCGCGTTGCGTCGAATTAAACCACATGCTCCGCTGCTTGTGCGGGTCCCCGTCAATTCCTTTGAGTTTCACACTTGCGTGCGTACTCCCCAGGCGGAGTGTTTAATGCGTTAGCTGCGGCTCCCAGATTATTCCAAGAACCTAACACTCATCGTTTACAGCGTGGACTACCAGGGTATCTAATCCTGTTTGCTACCCACGCTTTCGTACCTCAGCGTCAGATGATGACCAGAAAGTCGCCTTCGCCACCGGTATTCTTCCTAATATCTGCGCATTTCACCGCTACACTAGGAATTCCACTTTCCCTTCCATCTCTCAAGCCTTGCAGTTTTAAAAGCTTTATATAGTTGAGCTATATTATTTCACTTCTAACTTACTAGGCCGCCTACGTACCCTTTACGCCCAATGATTCCGGACAACGCTCGGTCCATACGTATTACCGCGGCTGCTGGCACGTATTTAGCCGGACCTTATTCTTATGGTACTGTCATTTTCATCCCATAAAAAAGATTTTTACAACCCGAAGGCCTTCTAAATCACGCGGCGTCGCTGCATCAGGGTTTCCCCCATTGTGCAAAATTCCCCACTGCTGCCTCCCGTAGGAGTTTGGGCCGTGTCTCAGTCCCAATGTGGCCGTACACTCTCTCAAGCCGGCTACTGATCGTCGCCTTGGTGGGCTTTTATCTCACCAACTAGCTAATCAGACGCAAGTCCATCTTACACCGATAAATCTTTGGTCACTATATCATGCGATATTTTGACGTTATAGGGTATTATTCTTCGTTTCCAAAGGCTATCCCCTTGTGTAAGGCAGGTTACTCACGTGTTACTCACCCGTTCGCCACTAATTCACTTAAAATCATTCCGAAGAAATCAACTAAGCTTCATCGTTCGACTTGCATGTGTTATGCACGCCGCCAGCGTTTATCCTGAGCCAGGATCAAACTCTCAATTATAGTTTGATCTTGACTTTTGTCATTTTTCGTTTGGTTTACTCAAAGTAATTCACTTTACTTTTCTTGTAGTTTCTATATATTTTTTGAGGTTCAATGTCGTTATCTCGTAACGACTATTATATAATACCACATTCATTTTATCTTGTCAAGTATTTTTTTAATTTTTTTATTAAAATCTTACTTTTCAGATTGTTTGTCTGAAGTGATATCGAATATATAATACACTATATTTTTTCGCTTGTCAAATTTTTTTGAAAATTTATTTTTCGTATTTGACTTGCTTCTTTAACAGTGCCTTTATTTAATACTAGGATTTCTTGTCTTTGTCAAATATTTTTCCTGATTTTTTTAAATTTAAAAAAGAGCCCTTGTTTTCAAGCTTTTTCTTAAAGATTTTATGCTTGTTGAGCTCTTTTTGATTTTTATTTTTAATTTTTATTTTATTTTTCTAGAGATCTTTTTAATTCTTCTAGTTTTTCTTTACAAACATCCATGGCTTTTTGGAGTGAATCTTTTTTGGTCATATCTACTCCTGCCTCTTTTAATACTTCTAATGGATATTTACTTTTTCCTGCTTTTAGGAAGTTAAGATATTTTTCTAAATCTTTTTCGTCTCCGTGAAGGATTTTTTCTGATAGGCTTACTGCTGATGAAAATCCTGTTGCGTATTGGAATACGTAGTAGAACATATAAAAGTGTGGGATTCTTGCCCATTCTGTTGATATATATTTGTCTACTTCTATATCTTTTCCAAAATAATCTACGTTTAGGTCGTGGTAGATTTGGTTTAATTTTTCTGCTGTTACTGGCATTGAATTTTCTACTAATTTGTTTGCTTCTAGTTCGAATTCCGCAAACATTGTTTGCCTAAAGACTGTTGATTTGAATGAATTTACGTAGTGGTTTAGTAAATAGGCTTTTTCTTTTTCGTCTTTGGCATGGTCTATCATATAGTTTAATAATAGAAGTTCGTTTGTTGTTGATGCTATCTCTGCCAAAAATATTGAATAGTCTCCATAGATATATGGTTGGGTTTTTCTTGTGTAGTATGAATGCATTGAATGTCCCAATTCATGAGCTGTTGTAAAGAGTGAATCTAGGGAGTCATTATAGTTTAATAAAATGTATGGTTCTGTATCGTAGGATCCGGATGAATATCCTCCTGATCTTTTTCCTTCGTTTTCCATTACATCAAACCATCTATCTTCAAATCCTTCTCTTGCTTTTTTAATGTAGTCTTCTCCGAGTGGAGCTAGGGCTTTTAGGATTAATTCTTTCGCTTCATCAAAAGTGTAGGTTTTGTTATAGTCTTCTACTAATGGTAGGTAGATATCGTAAAATCCTAAATCATCAAGGCCCAAAACTTCTTTTCTTAGACTGGTGTAATCTCTGTGGATTTCTATATTATCGTGGATTACTTCTATTAGATTATCGTAAACTTTTTCGTCAATGTTGTTTGCAAACAGACTCATAGCTCTTGCTGAATCGAATTTTTTAAGTTTTGCTATGGTATTATTTGCTGTCATTTCCCCATCAAGAAGAGATGCTGCTGTGTTTTCAAATTGCTTGTAAACTGTATAATATTTTTCATAAACTTCTTTTCTAAATTCACGATTTGAATCTAGTTCTAGGTTTGTAAAGTTTGCGTCTGTGATTTGGATTTCTTCATCGCCTTTTTTTACTTTTGGAAATTTTAGGTCAGCGTTTGAAAAAATCATATAGGTATTTTGTGGGTTTTGGGTCAATTTTGAAAATGAAGCTATGATTTTTTCTTCGTTTTCACCCAAGGTGTGGTCTTTATTTCTAAATAAATCTTCAAAATAATGGTCGTAAATTTTTAGCTCTTCTTTTTCTTCTATATATCTTTGTACTTTTTCGTAATCTTCTGACAAAATTTCTGGTGTTATAAAGGAAAGTTCTTGGGCAAGATTTGCAAATAAGTTATCTGCAATTTTTGACATTTCTTGATATTTTGCAACTCTTGTGTCTTCATCGGATTTTAATGAAGCATAAACACCGAGTTTTGAAAATTTTCTTTCTAATTTTTCATCTGTCTTTAAAAAATCGTAAAGACTGTCAGCTGATTCTAGAATTCTTCCTTTATATGTCTTTGTTTTTTCGATTAAGTTTTTTACTTCTCCTACTTCTTTGTAGAAATCTTCGTCTTTTTTATAAATTTTTTCTGTGTCCCATTTTAGGGACTTGTCTATATCTTTTCTGTCCATTTTTTCTCCTTATAAAGCTTGTGCTACTGATTTGTTTCCTATATATATAAAGCCCATGGCTATTAATGCAAAGGCAATTATTGCAATAATTTTTGTGCTTGTTGGTAGGGTCATGTTCATTATTGGGAAAAATCCTGCAAGGATAAATCCTCCCAAAAGCCCACCAATGTGTCCTGTTATTCCAATTCCTGGAACCATAAAAGAATAAATAATATTTATCGCCACGATCCCTATAAAACTTGATCCAAATTGCCTTAGAAATTCATTGTCCCTGTAATTAAACATAATTCCAAGAGCAAGACCAAAAAGTCCATAAAGGGATGTGGAAGCTCCCGCTGATACGCTTGTAATTTCTCCAAAAGCATAGGTAAATAAATTTCCCATTATTCCACATAATAAATAAATAATCAGAAAATTTAAAGACCCATACAAGGATTCAAATGTATCACCAACACTATTTAAAAAATACATATTCATCAAAAGATGAAAAAATCCAATGTGGATAAAAATTGGGCAAAACAATCTCCACCATTCGCCCTGGTAAACGTGGATTTTGCTCATAGCATTAAATCTTAAAAGATTTTGAATATTTTCGCTGCCACCAGTGACAGTCATCAAAATAAATACTATGACATTGATTGCCATTAATATTCTAGTCATTTTTCCCTTCGCCATAACTCCTCTTTCTTATATTTTTACAGAAAGATTATCAGAAATAAAAGCTCTAGCAACAGATTTTATTTCCCTTTCATAATCTCCCCTTTCAAGATTTGATTTTATTTTAAATTTATAAACTTCATCTATATAAGGATTATCCCTCAAACTTTGGTAATCTTCATCTTGTAAGAAAATTATTTTTATATTTTCATTATATCTTTTGGCAAATTTAGAAAGATTAATAGAATTTTCCCCATTAAATTCATTAACATTTTCGCTAATAATCAAAAGATCCTTGTCCTTGACCTCTTTTTCAAAATCAAAAAGAGACAAAACAAGTTCCATAGAATTAGAAATTTGAGCCTTGAAAAATATATAAAGAGCCCAACAAACTCCGCCTCCAGCACCAAGATAAGGAAAATCTATCTCACTTACCCCCAAAAAATCGCTCACTTTTTTAGAAAAGTGCCTGCAAGCTTTCTCAAGTCGTAAAATTTCCTCAGGACTTGCACCCTTTCTTATTGGTCTTTTATCCAAAAAAGAATTTTTTTGAAAAAGAGTGAGAGGAAGGCTTGTAGCAATTTCAAAATTTGCATTCAAAACTCTCTTATCAAGACCAGATATGTCAATAGAATCAACCTTAATCATGTTTTTTGCAACCGGATTTAAAGAATTAAGATTTTTATCAAAAAATCTAACGCCCAAAGCATAGAGCATACCCATGCCCATATCATTTGTAGCCGTATCCCCAATTCCAATAAAAAAATTCTCACAGCCATTATTCAAACCATCAACAATCATCTCGCCAAGACCAATTGAAGAAGATTCCATAACATTTAAATTATCCTTGTATAAAAGCCTAAGACCACAAGCTTGAGCCATCTCCATAGCACACATATTTTTTTTGATAATATATCTAGCAGTCGAAGCCTCGCCTATAGGATCATGTACATTTACATAAGAAAAATCTCCACCAATAACTTCCTTGATACTTTCAACAGTCCCAAGTCCCCCATCCAAAAAAGGAAGAATAGAAACCTTGTTATTTTTATTTTCACTTTCTAACTCTTCTTTAAAATAATTTCCAATTTCGATAGAATTTTCAAAATCTTTAATTGAATCTAAAGCTAGTAATATATTCATAATTCACCTCAATTAGATTATACCCAAACTATATGGGCAAATTATTAATTATCTTTACCAATTGTAAATTCGATGATATAATTAAATAGAAAGTTTAGAAAATAAACTTTTACTGTTTAACTCATGGAAATCTTTTAAAAAAAGATTTCGCCCATCAAAGAGCCACTTAAAAACTTATAAGTGGCTTTTTAAAATGCCTTTCCATAAATTTTGGAAGGCATTTTTTTATTTTGAAAATTTAAGATATTGATTCAAAATTTATAATGAGTATAATTATCATATACTTTGTTTTTTATTTAAAATAAAGTAATTTTTTAAAAATATGGAGGATATTATGTCACTAATAGGAAAAAAATTACCTGAATTTAATTTGGATGCTTATGATCCAAAAACAAATGAATTTGTAAAGATAAGTGATAAGGACCTTGAAGGTGAATGGAAAGTTTTGATGTTTTATCCAGCAGACTTTACCTTTGTATGCCCTACAGAGCTTGAAGATTTGCAAGAAAAATATGGGCAATTAAAAGAGATGGGTGCAGAAGTTTATTCTGTAAGCGTTGATACACATTTTGTACACAAGGCTTGGCATGATGAAAGTGAAGCTATAGGAAAAATCCAATACAAAATGATTGGCGATTCAAACAAAGAACTTACAAAAGCTTTAGATATTTTAACAGAAGATGGAAAAGCTGACAGAGCAACTTTTGTTATAGACCCTGATAATGTTATCCAAGCATTAGAAATAAATGCGGGTGGAATAGGAAGAAAAGCAGAAAATAATATCTACAAAGTTAAAGCTGGTCAATATGTAAGAAAACATCCAGACCAAGTATGTCCTGCTAAATGGAATTCTGAAGATGATGATACACTAACTCCAGGACTTGACCTTGTTGGAAAAATCTAATGTTAGACAATAAATTAAAAGATCAGCTAAAGGCTTATCTTAAAATGCTAAAGTCCAATGTAACAATTGGACTTTCGCTAAATGAAGATGAAAATTCAAAAAAATTAAAATCTTTTATAGAAGAAGTGGAGTCTTTATCTGATAAGATAAAAATAAAAGAAGAAAATTTAAATTTCACCCCTGCTTTTAGCCTAAATGGAGAATTTGAACACGGAAAAATTGTTTTTGCAGGAATTCCTTTAGGACACGAGTTTGAATCATTTGTTCTTGCACTTTTACAAGTTGGTGGAATCGAACCAAAAATATCCAAGGAAGAAAAAGAAAGAATAAAGTCTATAAAGGAAAAAAGAAATTTTGAAACAATAGTTTCTCTTTCCTGCCACAACTGCCCTGAAGTTGTGCAAGCATTCAATATTATGGCAGTTTTAAACAAAAATATCTCTCACACAATGATTGAAGGTTCAATAAACCAAGATATATGTGATAAAAGAGATGTTATGGCAGTACCAGCAATTTTTGAAGATGGAGAATTTCTTGACGGGGGCAAAAAAACTATGGCAAGTCTTTTAGACCTTGTAGCAGAAAAAGTCCAAAAAGATTTATCCAATTTCAAAGATTACGATATCTTGATAGTAGGAGCAGGACCAAGTAGTGCTACAGCTGCAATTTATGGAGCAAGAAAAGGACTAAAAGTTGCAATAGTTGCAGACGAATTTGGTGGACAAGTAAACGAAACTCTCGATATAGAAAATATAACAGGAATCCTAAGAACAGAAGGACCTAAATATATGCTATCAGTCAAAAACCAAGTAGAAAATCTTGGTGTAGACATAATAGAGGGAGTAAAAGCTGTCGATTTCGAAAAAAAAGATGATGAATTTAATATTATCCTAGAAGATGGAGCAAAAATAAATAGTAAAAGCCTAATTTTTGCAACAGGAACAAGATGGAGACTTCTTGGAATAGATGGAGAAGAAAAATTCAAAAACAAGGGCGTAGCTTTTTGCACCCATTGTGATGGTCCCCTATTTAAAGGAAAAGACGTAGCAGTTATAGGAGGAGGAAACTCAGGAATAGAAGCGGCAATAGACCTTGCATCAATAGCAAAAACCGTTACAGTTCTTGAATTTTTACCAGAATTAAAGGCAGATAAAATATTACAAACAAAATTAGAATCCCTTCAAAACGTAAAAGTTATAACATCTGCCCAAACAACAAAACTCCTTGGTGATAAAAAACTAACAGGTCTTGAATATATAGATAGAAATACAAAAGAAGAAAAAACAATTGATCTTGACGGAGTTTTTATTCAAATCGGTCAAATTCCAAATACAGAATGGCTGGAAGGAAAAATAAAACTCACAGATAGGGGCGAAATCGAAGTAGAAAAAGACGGTTCAACAAATATAGAAGGAATATTTGCAGCAGGTGATGCAATAAATTCCCTTTATAAACAAATAATAATAGCAGCAGGATCAGGAGCAACAGCAGCCCTATCAGCCTTTAACTATTTAATAAGAAAATAAAAAATATGGAAATCTTGCAAAATGAATTAATCATCCCAATTTGTTAGAGTAAATTTTATGAAAATTTTGCCAAATTAGAAAGGTGATATTAAAAATCTTTTAAGAAAAGCCTCTAGCTATGGAACAATGATTCTTATAGTTTTGCAAGATCTCCATTATTTTTTTACTTAAATTTGATAAAGATACTAAAGTGCTCAATTTTCTTTTTTAAAAATATAATAAAAAACAATAAAGGGTGAAATTATAAAAATTACTGGCAAGACTAATTTTGAAAATGTGAAATAATCAATTTTTTCTAGTTTGTTTCCCATCTTCTTTATAGCTTGGGGAAAGGCTATTACTGAAAATGCTAGAAAAATTGTAAGTATTAAAAAAGGCATTTGTTTTGGGTCTTTGTTAAGGCCAGCTTCCATTATTCCAAAATAATATATTAAATAAAAAACAAGTCCTATAGCTGCATATAAAAAATCCCAAAAAATTTTTGAAATAAGAGATTCATTTTCTTTCTCATCGTTATTTTTAAAATATTTTATATCTACCCCAAAAATTTCAGATAATTTCACAAGATTTTCCATGGAAGGCTCGCTTGTTCCTTTTTCCCATTTAGATACAGCTTGTCTTGAAATATTTAATTCTTTTGCCAAATATTCTTGGGTTAAATTTAATTCTTTTCTTTTATTTTTAATTTTTTCTCCAATCATATGTCCTCCTTTTCTATTATTTTAAGGAATTTTTCAAAAAAAGCTAGCAACTATAAGGCAACTTGGATGATTTTTTCCTTTATTTTTAATATTTTTTGTAAATAATGATATAATTATAGAAAATAAGGAGGAATTATGGGCGAAATTATTAAAATCGAAATTGACAGTGTCGTTGTCGGTATGGACGACGGGTCTGTTGTTAGGGTTAATTTATCTGATGTAAATTTTCTTCCTCAAATAGGAGATAGGGTCAAAGTTTTTAAGGACGACAAGGGATATTTGCTAAGTAAAATAAAAGAAGAAAAATTTGTTGAAAAAGAAAGTAATCCTTACTATGACTTTGAAAAAAATGTGCCTGATGAAAGTAGGAAGGTTTACAACAATTATTATATAAATACTAGTATTCAAGATAAAAAGAAGGTCAATAAAATTGCCTATGTTCTTTTGGCATTTTTCTTGGGTGGATTTGGTGGCCACAAATTTTATTCTGGAAAAATTGGTACAGGAATTTTATATTTAATTTTTTCCTGGACCTTTATTCCTTCTATAATTGCCTTCGTAGAATTTTTAATTGCCCTTACTAAGTCTTCTGATGAAAATGGGGAAATATATGTATAAGAACTCTATTTTGAGTTCTTTTTTTAAAGAATAATTTTAAATTTTTAGATTATAAAATATCTTTTATTTGATTAAGTAAATTGAATTTTAATATCAAAACAAAGCTATACCTATCTCGAGCGCAGTCGAGAGATCTCTTTGGTTTAATATTTTCTCTATATTTACTTAATTCACGAGATCTCTCCACGCACTCGCTTTGCTCATACTAAAACCCGTTTTCTGGGCAAACTTTCTCGTGCTTATGAAAACTCATTTACTAGGTAAATTATTCCGTGCTCTCGCACTAGTTTTCAGGATTTATAACCGAAATCAACGGTTATAAATCTGCACTTAGTTTTAGGGATGATTGTGCCAAATCAAGGCGCAATCATCTGGTCTATATGTGTTAGTGTGAGATTCATTTTATTGCTAAAGTTTTTATTTTGATTTTTCGTAACTCATATTTTCAATAAATGCTAAAAATTTTGAAATCTAGAAATAAGTATGAAATAATAAATGTTCATAGTTTATAAAGAATCAATAAAAAAATACCAGAGCAACTATAAGTAAACTTTCTGGTATTTTGTGACTTTATTTTTCAGTTTAATTTTATAAATTTAATTGATTTTTACTATTTTTTAAAATCTAGAATTTTCTTGATTATACCCTCTGCATATCTTATTTAGGTTTTTTATTGTTATATTTCTTGCAACAAAATAACCAATTCCACAAATCCACCAACCTAAAATCAACCATAGTAGGAATGTTGAACCATTTTCTTGGATAGTATATCCATATCTTGGTCCGTTGGCTGCAAGTCTATTTGTCAAAGCATAATCCCAATAAATTCCATAAATTCCAAATGTAATTGTCGTTAAAATTATAAATTTCAATAATCCACTTGTATGTTCTCCATCTCCTGCACAAGCGATATTGACATCTCTTGATGCGGTATGAACAAAATATAGGAAATAAAATCCACAAGTTATTATATTTAGAAATATAAATAATAATAATGATCTATTTTCTTTTAACATCCCTTTAAAATCTCCCTCATCTTCTGTATATTTGTAAGCTTGTTCTTCTTTAACTTTTTTATTTTGTCTTTTTTTGGTGTTTGTATCTTTCGCAACTTTTGAACTAATTTTTTCTATTTCTTTCAAAAACAATCCAAATGCCGCCATAATTTCTGCTTTTAGGAAATTCGTATCTTTAATTTTATTGAAATATCCTTGTTCATAAATTTTATCTCCTGATGATTTTGAAATAAAATATATGGCAAGTGGAACTAATATAGATATTAAAACCAAAAATAAACTTATTATTGGTTTAAATTCGTATTCCCGGCTAAGTGATTTAACAATAAAATCAAAAATTCTAACTATCACTAGAAAACTTCCACTTACTAGTAAGAGGTTAAATAAATCTTTATGATCTGCCTTTTCCCATTGTTTTGAAACCGTAAAAAGACTATAAGCTAGAAAAACGACGGATAATAAGCTAAGGATGCTAGCTATAATATTAAATAATGATGAAAATAAAGACCCAATCATTAGAATATACCTCCTATAACTTTAAAAATTAAACTTACTAAATCTATTAGATAAACAATTGAAAAAATCACTAAAACGCATGCTGAAAATATAGATATTAATTTAATAAAAACGCTAGGCTTAAGTTCTACGCTAGTTATTTCTTCGCTATTAGAATTAAAGTTTATTTCATCCTCTGTAACTCCAGCTTTACCCAACAAATCTTGGAATTCTTCTTTTGCTTTTTGACTTTGCTCTTTTGTACTTTCTTTAAATTCTCCAATTTCTTTTTTTACACTAGACTTTACTTCTTCACTTTCTTCTCTGACCTTCTCTTTAAAAACGCCCATAGTTTGGTCAATATTATCTTCTATTTTTGTTTGATCTTTTTCAATTTCTTTTTTTACTTCTTCTAACTTTTCTTTGCCTAGATCTCTTTTTTCTTCAAAATTTTGAGTTTTCGTTGAATTCTCATCAAAACCTGATTTCGAAACAACTGGTTTACCGCATTCGCTACAAAACTTAGCACCTTGGACTAAATCTGCACCACAATTAGTACACTTCATTAAATCACCTCTTTTATTTCTTAATTAAATCCTTGGTAAATCCTATAAATTACTGAATCTTTTGGATTAAAAATAACTATATTATCGCTAGGATCTATCATCCTCATTATATAAACTAAAAAAAATAGACTTATTACAAGGAATATTCCTATTTTCTTAATCCTTTCTGGTATCTTATCTTTTAAAAAATATGATAATAATACTAAAGCTGGTATCGGAAAAAGTGGATGGTAGAAAAAGGCTTTTTGAGGTTTAAACTCAAGTAATGATATGTAGGCTCTGGTCATTCCACATCCCGGACAAGAAACTCCTGTTAAAGCCTTAATTGGGCAGGTGAATCCAAGGAGAAATAATAACCCATAAAATATTATAATAGCTAGTATAAAACATATAAAACTTTTAAATTTTTTCCTCATCAATTTCCTTTCGTTATCTAAACTAATAATATATCATTATTGTATCATAGAAATAATTATATTTCTATAAAAATACAAATTTTCTACAAATTTAAATTATTTCTCTTTAAATAAAAGTACAAAGATTTAAATCTTAATGAAATAAACATAAAACTAAAAGTTAATGTATTAACAAAAAATGTAGAAAGTATTTTATTCTAAACTTTTCAAGGCAAAAAACACGCTTACTACAAGTCCTTCGTCTTCTGCCACTTCTATTGTGTTATTTTCAAAATCATAACTTGCTAGATATTCGTCGTCTTTTATTAGAGAAATTAAATTTTCGTGGCTTATTAATTTCATTTGTCTGTTTATAATTTTCGCCTCGCTTATAGGCTCATCTTTCATTTTTTCTATTTTTAGATTTCCTATTACAGCTTGTTTTTTTCCTCTTAGGCTAAAGAGATTTTTTATTTTAAATCTTGCTACTAATTTCCCACTAGGACGCAATACATTGTACTTTCCTTCTAGTTTATAGGTCATTCTTTCGTTTTCAAAAATTTTTCCGTCTTTATATTGTAATTTTTTCATTTTTCCCTCACGAAAAAACCAGCAGGACTTCCTACTGGCTTTGTTTTAATAATTTTCTTTTAGATATTCGATAATATCGTCAGATTCGTACATTTTTTTATCGCCAAATACCATAAATGGAATTTGATCTTTTCCACCAAGCTCTATCAATTCTTTGGTGTTTTCTTTTCCACTTCTGCCATCTTTTACATTGTAGGATGTGAAATCTACAATTTTATTTTCGTGCATAAAATTTAAAACTTTTAAGCAATATGGACATTCTGGTTTAAAATATAAGTCAAATTTACTCATAATACTTCCTTTCTCATTTACTTTATCTCTCATAATTTTTCTACCCTTAAATTAGTTTTTAAAACTTAAAAGAAAAATATTAAGGAGGTAAATATTAAAAGTATTAGTAAAACTGGCGGTAAAAAAACTTTCATTGCTGCCAAAAACATAGCAAATCTGTCGTGTTTTTCTAGATTATCTTCTTCTAAAAGCTCTTCTTTTTCATAGATTTCTTCTTTTGTTTTATTTTTGAAGGGATCTATTGGTCTTTTCATAGATTAGCTTCCTTGGCCAATTCTTGTTCTTTTTTGAGTCTTTCTTCTTCGTTTTTTTCGAAGGCTTTAATTTTTGTTTCTTCTGAAACGTCCATCAAGTGGCAAGCTACAAAATGACCATCTTCTACTTCTTTAAGCTCTGGTTCAAATTGTTTGCATATATCCATACAATATTTACATCTTGTGTGGAAACGACAACCCTTTGGTGGTCTTACGGCTGATGGAATATCTCCATCGATTGTTTGTAATTCTTGTCCCTTATCAACGTCAGTTCTTGGTATTGCCTGTAAAAGTGCCTTTGTGTAAGGGTGTTGTGGATTTTTGAAAATCCTATCTGAGTCTGAAAGCTCAACCATAACTCCCAAATACATTACTCCAATTCTATCTGAAATATATTTTACAACTGAAAGGTCGTGGGTTATGAAAAGATAGGTTAGGTTCAATTCTGTTTTTAAATCTTGAAGTAGATTTATAATTTGTGATTGGATTGAAACGTCAAGGGCTGAAACCGCCTCATCACAAACTATAAAGCTTGGGTTTAGGGCAAGGGCTCTTGCAATTCCTATTCTTTGTCTTTGTCCGCCGGAAAATTGGTGAGGATATCTGTGAATAAAATATGGAGCTAGTCCACATTGGTTCATTATATCTTGGATATATTCATTGTAGCCAGCCTCACTTCTTGATTTGAAAAGTCCGTGGCCCAAAACCCCTTCTCCAATTATATTTCCAACTGTCATTTTTGTATCCAAAGAACCATAAGGATCTTGGAAAATTATTTGAAGATCTTTTCTAAGCTCTCTCATTTCTTCGTTTGTAAGTCTTGATAAGTCGATTCCATCATCTACAAAACTTTCAAATTTTTCAAAATCTTCTTTTGATTTTAATTCTTCTTTTTTTGCCTTTATTTTTTCTTCTTTTTCCAAAACTTCCTTGTCGAGTTTTTCTTTTTTACTCAAAAGTTCCTTGTATTTTGGATCGTTTAAAATGGCATCTTTTAATTCTTTTTTATCTCTAATCCTTACTTGGTCTTTTTCTTCAATTTTTTTGATATCTAGTAAAACTTTGGATCTTTCTTTGATTTTTTTGTAATAATCATCAAGTAGGGCAGAAATTTCTGACAAATTGTCGCTTGCAAGAAGGCCGCCTGCTATTCTCATCATATTTTCATATTCTTCTTGGAGAAGTCTTCTTTGATGCATAGCAGCTTCGTTTAGCTCAGCTATTTTTTCCTCATCGTCCGTTCTTTCAAGTCCATCATAAATTATTTGAAGAGTTTCTACTTCTTTTTCATATGAAGGGAATATTTTTGGAATATCTTTTATATCTTTTCCCATATAAGCTGGAGCAAGTCTATCTAGAGTTGTTCCATAATATAGGGTTGTACCTTCTGTTTGTTCATAAATTTGTAGGATTGTCCTACCAAAAGTAGATTTTCCACAACCACTTTCTCCAACCAAACCAAATGTTTCTCCTTCAAATATATCTATAGAAATATTTTCATTGGCGTGGACATATTCATTCGCTCCCCTAGAAAAGATAGATTTTTTCTTGATTGGGAAATATTTTTTGAGATTTCTTATTTTAAATAAGACTTTTTTATTATTGTTCTCCATTTTCCCTCTCCTCTCTGTTTGGGTAGTGGCATCTAATTTTTTGATTTTCGTTTACTGCTACAAGCTCTGGCATTTCTTTCCTACATTTTTCTGTAGCATACTTACACCTATCTGCAAATTTACATCCATCAGGAAGGTTAAGTGGATGTGGAACAGAGCCTGGTATTATATCAAGTCTTTCGTTTCTATCGCTTGTTATTGCTGGAATAGAATTTAAAAGAGCAACTGTGTAAGGATGGTTGTATTTTGTAATATCGTGTTTGAAAATATAATCAACTGGTGATTGTTCAACAATTTGTCCACAATACATTACAGCAACCTCATCTGCCATTTGATTTATTACTCCCAAGTCGTGGGTTATAAATAAAATTGAAGTATTTTGTTTCTCCTTTAATTCATTCATTAATTTTAGAATTTGAGCTTGGATTGTAACGTCAAGAGCTGTTGTTGGCTCATCTGCAATTAATAATTTTGGCTCACAAGCAAGGGCCATGGCAATCATAACCCTTTGGTTCATACCACCGGAAAGCTCGAAAGGATATTGTTTGGCAACAACGTGAGGGTTTGGAATCTTTACTTGGGCAAGAAGTTCCTCAACCCTTTTTGCTGCCTCTTTTTTATTCATATTTTTGTGAAGAATCAAAACTTCTGAAATTTGTTTTTCAACTGTAAAAACTGGGTTAAGTGAACTCATAGGCTCTTGGAAAATCATAGAAATATCATTTCCCCTTATTTTTTCCATTTGTGACCTATTAAAGTCAGAAATCTTTTTGCCGTCAAAAATTATTTCTCCGCTATAAATTTTTTGGTTTGGTTCAAAAAGTTGCAAGATGCTCATTGCAGTTTGACTTTTTCCAGAACCACTTTCTCCAACAAGGCCCAAAGTTTTTCCTTCTTCAATTGTGCATGATACTCCATTTACTGCTTTTATAAGACCACGTCTTGTTTCAAAGTAGGTATGGAGTTTTTTTATTTCTAGTAAATTTTTCATTTTTACACCTATCTCTCATTTGATCTTGGGTCGATAGCATCTCTTAGGGCATCTCCAATTAAGTTTACTGAAAATGCTGCCAAAAATACTGCAAGAGCTGGAATCACCCATCTCCACCAGTAAATATTAATTACATCTGATGATTGGGCACTTGTCATCATATTACCCCATGATGGCATTGGCTCTTGGACACCAAATCCTAAAAATGATAAACCTGCTTCTGTAAGGAGGTTTCCTGCAAAACCAAGTGTCGCATTTACAATTATTATTGAAAGAATATTTGGAAGAATATGTCTTACAAGAATTGAAGAATTTGTAACTCCCAAAGCCTTAGCTGCTATTACATAATCTCTTTCTCTTTCAGCCAAAATTTGACCACGAACAAGCCTTGCTATTCCTGTCCATCCAATAACTCCAAGTAAAACCATGATCATCATAAGTCTTGTATTTTGACTTGTATTTACAGGAAGTAGGGCTGATAAAGTTATTATTAAAGGATAAAATGGGAATGATTGAACAATTTCTGTAATTCTCATCAAAACATTGTCAACTTTTCCTCCAGCATAACCTGAAACCATACCAATAATTACACCAAGCACAACTTGGATAATAACTGATACAAAAGAAATGATTATGGTCATTTTTCCACCGTGAATCAATCTTGTATAAATATCACGACCTTGGTCATCTGATCCAAATTTAAATCCTTTTAGTCCCCAAGTATCAATTTTATTTTCTTTATTTACAGCATAATTGTTAAAATATCCAGAAAATATTTTTTCATATTTTCCACTAGGACTGTCAGCTTCACCATAAACATTATTTCCCCATGAATAAATTTTTCCATCTTCATCAAGGGCAGTAAAGTGATTGGTTCCTGCAACTATATCCTTAACTTTTCCTTTAAATTTCGGAACATTTTCTCCTGATAAATTGTCCCTAGAAGGACCCCAAACATAAAGTTTTCCATCTTCATCAAGGGCTGCTGCAGAATTTGAAGTAAGGGCAACTTTTGAAATTTTAAGCTTATCATTTTTAATATCGTCAGGCGCCCCAACATCAATCTCAGCTCCCCTTACACCAAGAAGCTTTGTAGTTCCGTCTTTTAATACAGCAAGAATATTTGAACCACTTGTATCAAAGTCTACAACTTTTCCTTGAACTTCTTTTGGGATAAGGTCAAGTCTTGAGTTCATTGTTGAACCCCAAACATATATATTATTTTTTTCAGTCAAAACAACAGAATATTGAACTCCACCACCAAGTTTTTTTATACCTTCTTGTTTGATTTGGCTTTCTTGCATTGGTGGAAGTTTTGTTTGTTGGAAGGAATCATTACCCCAACCATAAACTTCATTATCTTCAGTTGCTACAAGAATATGCCTATCTCCAGCAGCAACATCTTTTATTTTTTTATCTTTAAGTTTTTCCTTTATATCATCAGGCATTTTCATAACATTATCTTCGTTATTTTTGCCCCAAAAATAGAAATTTTTCTCCTTAGTAAGACCAACACCAAAAGTATTTCCAACAGAAATTCTTTCAACGCCTTCTTTTTCCATTTGAGAAGGATATTTCATATAGCCTGAACCTGGGGAAACATTTATAAGAGTACCCTCAGATTGGTAAGGATTAAATGGAATTATAGCTGATCCTATAAAAACTACTAGGATGATTCCAAGCATTAAAACAAGACCCAAAACTCCAAGAGGGTTTCTAAAATAATTTTTTACAGCCATTTTTCCAGGAGAAGTAATTGCATCTTCCTTTAAGGCTTCATTTTCATTTTTAGGATTAAGATCTCCCAAATTTTCTCCGCTTTGTTCATCAAGTAAATCTTGGGCCACATCCTTTATCTTGTCTTCTCCGATTTCGCTATCATTTGCATTAGTTCCAAAAGTAAACAAGGAAAGAACTAATCTACCAAAAGATTTAAATGATTTTTTTAATTCATCTTTCATATTAAGCCTCCAATTTTACTCTAGGATCTACAAGTGCATAGGCAATATCCATAATCAAGTTTCCAAGAAGAGTTAAAATTGCATAAAACATAGTTAGAGCAAGAATAACATTATAATCTTGAGCCAAAACTGATTTTATAAGAATATTTCCAATTCCCCTGTAAGCAAATATAGTTTCAGTTATAGCAGAACCTGAAAACATTGAAAGAATTGCCCAAGTCATAGCAGTTACAACCGGAATTAGGGCATTTCTAAAAGCGTGGGAATAAATTACAGTTTTTTCTTTCAAACCCTTGGCTCTTGCAGTTCTAATATAATCCTCATTTAAAGAATCTAGCATAGAGTTTCTAACATATCTAGAAATTGAAGCCATAGAACCAAAAGTTAAAGTTAAAGTAGGTAAAATTAAATATTTAACCCATTCACCAAAGGTGTTATTTCTAGGCATACCATTAGCAGGGAACCATCCTAGCCTAAAAGCAAATAAGAATATCAAAAATAAACCTATAAAAAACGTAGGCAAGGAAATTCCAACCAAGGTAAATACCTGGAAGAACTTATCAAAAGGTCCTCCCTTGTGAACAGCCGACCTTATTCCAATAAGAACCGAAAGTATAAAAGAAATAAGAGTCGAACCAATATTTAATAAAATTGTATTTTTAAGTGGTTCAGAAAGATATTCCTTAACAGGTCTTTTAGCTTGAGTAGATTCACCATAATCTCCCTTCAAACTTCTTCCCATCCACATAAAATATTGTTCTGGTAACGATTTATCATAACCATAACGTTTCTCAAGATTTTTATACATTTGTTCTTGTTGAGCCTTGGTCATTCTTCCGTTCTTAGGCATCATTGCCAAAATAGGATCACCAGGCATAGATTTAGAAAGTGCAAAAACCAATATAGAAATAATTATGGCTACAGGAATCAAATTAATGATTCTTTTTACTATGTATTTTAACATGTCTATCCCTTCCTTGTATTTATTAAGTTTACTCAAAAAATTTCACACTTTAATTAATTAAATATAAATAAAATTAAACTTTGAAAAATAAAAAAAATTCAAAGAAAAAATTTCATATAAAAATAAAAAATAAATATAAAAATTTTGCATAGAGTAAGCTTATAATATCATAACCATAATATTAATATAAAAGATCGATTTTGTCAATGTGAAATTTGCCATAAACTTATAAAGATTGATATTTATTTTTAAAAATTCACATTCTATGAGGAATATTTTATATCGATGAATATTAATAAAAAATAATCCTACAATACATTAAAGTTATAATGTTTTGTATAGAAAAGAAAAAATTTAGATTTATAAAAAAGTTCCATTTTAAAAAACTAAATACAAATAAGAATTTAATATAAGAGATCTCTCGACTACTAAAATTCATTTGCCATGCAAATTTCTCCGTGTT
Source organism: Anaerococcus ihuae (assembly GCF_928368155.1). Classification (GTDB taxonomy): domain Bacteria; phylum Bacillota; class Clostridia; order Tissierellales; family Peptoniphilaceae; genus Anaerococcus; species Anaerococcus ihuae. The sequence continues at coordinate 111,368 of NZ_CAKMRU010000002.1, forward strand.
TTCGTGCTAATTTTAGGGATAAATATGCCAAATCAAGGCATATTTATCTGCTCGAGATGGGTAATTTTTTTCTTAGTAAATTGCTTTGAATTGATTAAATTAAATTTAAATTCTATTTTTCTAGTAAATGAAAATTTGTTTGAAAATTAAATTTATAAAATCTAATGGTTAATTAATTTAAACTTAGCTTAAAAATAAGAGAAAGAAACCCATCTCGAGCTTGTCGAGAGATCTCTTTAATTTTATAAATACATGCATTATATTTGAAAGTTTTGATTAAAATAATAAAGGAAAATATCAGCTAGTAAATCTCATTTATTTTCAATTTTTCCTATAGCAAAACAAAATAAAAAAAGAAGCCAAATTTATGACTTCTTTTTTATAATCTTATTAAATTTAAATCTTATTTAAGACTCATTTGGTTGATTTGGCAAGATACTGCCCATTCTGGTGTTAAGCCATCAAATCCTTTAACTCTTGTTGATGCTGAAGAGTGGATTTGGTTAGAATAAAGTGGAATTTCTGGTAGGTAATCATTGTACCATTCTTGGAATTCTTCCCATTTATTTAGGTAAGCTTCTTTATCACCAGGTTTTACTTGTCTTAATTCTTCTGTGATTTTATCAACTTTTGGATCATTTGTCTTTGTCTTGTTGTCATTTCCTTTACTATTGTATTGGTAGTAAGGATCAAATGGTGTTCCAAAATTAAGTCCCATATTAAATGCTGTGTATTCTGCCTTGTCACCTTCTTTTGGATTTTCTCTATAGTTTAGAAGGGTATTAAAGTCACCTGCTTGAACGTTGTATTCAAGTCCTGCTTGTTTAGCATTGTCTGGTAATTGGTTTGAAAGAAGTGTTGTGATTTCTGATTCTTTTGCACCAAATTGGTTTATTTGTAATTTCTTTCCATTTTCATCGTATCTGTAATAATCAAATTTGTCTGCGTTATTTTTGTATTCTTCTGCTGCTTTTTTAGAATCCCAAGCAGTTTTTCCGTCTTTTTCAAATTTGTATGGTGATTGGTCTAATCTCTTGTTTGCTTCTTCTACGTTTAATGTATATTTTGTAAGTTTAGCTTCTACGTCAGCTCCTCTTTCTTTATACACCCATTGACTTGAACCATACATTCCGTTTGTTACTACTGCATATCCACCTGCAAAGTTTTGTACGAAGTCATCTCTGTTCATTAAAAATGCTATAGCTTGTCTAACTTCTTTATATTGAGTTGGACCTCTGTCATCTAAGAATGTTAAACATCCATAACCATTTCTGTCGAAAGCTACATATTGTAATTTCTTTTCATCAGCAGCTTTTCTAATTTGGTCAATTCTTGAACCATTCATTTCATCTTCAAATACATCTATGTCCCCATTTTTAACAAGATCTACAGATATTTCTGGGTTTACTGCTTGGATGATTACATTTGGAATTGTAGCTTTATTTCCTTCAAAATCTCCAGCATATTGGTCATTAAGTTCCATTTTAACCATATTATTTTCAAATGAAACAAATTTGTAAGGTCCACAAGTTACTTTTGGTGCTTTTCTGTAGTCATTTGCATCAAAAAGCATAGCTTGTTCAACAAGCATTTCTGTAGGATCTATATCTTTTCCGCTTTCAGCAGATTTTTTCTTATCTTCAAGAGTTTTTAATTTCTCTTCATGTTCTTTTTTGTATTCTGGATCTTCTTCGCCAGCTTCTTTTACTTCTTCATCATAAGAAGATTTTTCTGTTTCAATTTGTTTATCAAGTGATTCAATAAAGGCTTTTTTATCATCATCAGATAATTTATATCCATCTTTTAAAGCAAATTTTGATCCATCAATTGTTAAGTTTGGAGCAATATAATGAATTGGTCTTGGGTTCATTGCTTTTAGAGATTCTTCTTCATAATATGGTAAGAATGATGAATCAATTGTGATTTCAAATGTTTGATCATCTATTTTCTTTAACCCAGCAAATTCATCAGTTTTTCCTTCTCTAAAGTCATTGTATCCTTTTAGAGAATCTCCACCAATTTCTGTTGATCCTGTTATTAAAGCATAATCTTGTGGTGAGTGTAAAAGAGCTGTAAATAAATAATCATCAGCTGTTACAGGCTTACCATCAGACCATTTAAGATCTTTTTTGATTTTGAAAGTAAAAGTTTTTGATCCGTCTTCGTTGTCTTTTGATTCAGGTTCACCTTCAAGAACAGTTTTGTTGATTACATATTTTCCGCCTCTATCCTTAACATAAGTATCATAACCAACAGCACCTTGAATTCCCATAAATTCTCTTGCTCTTACGTCGTTTGCACTGTTGTTAAAGCCTTGAATAAATTCTCCACCAAGTGAATCAACACCTACTACAAGCGTATCATCATTAGTTTGTTTTTTAAATTCTTCGTTAGCTTGTTCGTTACTAGCATTGTTGTCTCCAGCATTTGAGCCATTATTATCCTTGTTTCCGCCACTGCCACAAGCAGTAAGAGTTAAAACTAAGCCAAGCGCAAAAGCTTGTGAGAAAACTTTTTTTACATTCATCCTTCTCTCCTCTTTTCTTTTATTTTTTATTTATATGAATTCATTATAGTTTATATTTATGTTTTTGTCAAATTCTATTTATTTCCGATAATTCCAATAACTATAGAAATTTTCACAAAAATATATTTTTTTATAATTTATATTTATACATAATATAAGGAGAATTTTAAAAATTTTTTACAAATTTTTCCCGATTTATTGAGATAAACCGTTGAAATGATAACGTTTTATAAATTTGTATATTAATAGACTAAATTGTAAAATATAAAATTAAAATTTTTTTAAAATTTAAAAATAAATATTAAATATTTAAAATGGGTAGAAATATTTAAGAACAAAAAATGGAGGAACTATGAAAAAAATATTAATTTTAGCATTAAGCCTATCTTTAATTTTTACAGGATGTGCTAAAGATAAAAAAAATACAGAAGAAAACTCATCAAGTAATCAAAAAATCACAGAAAAATCAAACCAAGAAAATAATCTTACAGTAGGAGAAGAAGAAAATTTGGAAAATACTTCAATTTCATCAAATGAAAAAGGAAAAAAATCAAAAAATTTATCAAATGATGAAATAAGAAAAGCCATGGTTGATATTGGTGGATTTAGCAAAAAATTTGTAGATAATTTTAAAGATGAAGATATAAAAAAATATGAGAAAAAAGCTGAAGAATTGAGAGAGAAGACTGGTTTTTGGAACAAATTGACCCTATTTTTTAGCCAAGTTGCAAAAGATAATGAGAATTCATCAAAAATATATCCAGATATTTCAGTAGATGAAGTTGAAAACTGGGTTTATAGTGGAGATGAAAATACTGATAATTATAAAAATGCTAGAAGATATTTAAAACAAAGAGGATTTGACGCATCTGAGGTTCCAAACGGAATTTTAAGAGAAGTATTTTTCAAGGTTTATGATGAAAATAAGCTTGCAAGCTATGAAAAGCAAATTGACAAGGCCTATGAAAAACTAAAAGAAAAATATCCAAATGGTTATGTTGAAAATTCAACAGAAAAAAAAGATATAGATAATGAAAATAAAAATTCACAAAAAAATAAAAATAGAGAAAATGGCGGAATAAAAAAATTTGCAGAAAAAAATAAAGACTACGATGAGTTTAGAAAAGAATTAGTAGACCAATATGGATTTTCTAAAGAATCTGTAGAAAAAATAAGCAATGAAGATATAGATCTTGCAAACTACAGGGCAAAAAATAAATTAGAAGAAACAGGCTATGGCGATATAGGATTAGTAATAAATGAAATAGCAAAGATGTATCCTGGTGCATCTACAATGTATTCGGAAGATGACAACTAGGAAAAAATAAATACAACTCATCTTGAAAAATAGAGAAATCTCATAAATTTGTTTATTTAAAATCAAATTTAATAAAAGAGATTTCTCGACTTTGCTCGAGATGGGTTGTTTTTCGCTTAGTTTTTAGCTAAAGTTTGATTTTTTAACATTTTTAATTTATTTAATTTATTATAATATTTAATCAGTCAAATGTTATTATTTTTGTAAATTTTTAGCTTAGAAATCTCATAAATTTACTTAATTATAATCAAATCTAATAAATGAAATCTCTCGACAAGATTAAGATGGGCTTTTTGAGCTTAGTTTTTAGATAAAGTTTAAAGTTTTTATTAATTATTTTAGCTATTAAATTGTTTATCAGATTTATTTGCAATAAAAAAACTAGCAGAAAACCTGCTAGTTCAGAGCGTATACAAAGTCTAATTATTAAGAATTATTAGTAATTTAGAATTTAACCCATCTCGACTAAGTGAGTGAAACGAACGCACGGAGAGATCTCATGAGATTTCTCCGCTCGTTGCACTCGGTCGAAATGAGCGAATTTTTAGTTTGTCTACAGCCTGACTAGCAGAAAACCTGCTAGTTTTTATTGCATTTTTTGCATTTCTATTGTAAATTTTTGTAGAATTTTTTTCTCTATTCTTGATACTGTCATTTGGGATATGGATAGTTTATTTGCTATGTCTACTTGGGTTCTTCCCTCATAGTATCTTAATTCTAGGATTTGTTTTTCTAGATCATTTAGTCTTTCGGTTGACTTATCTATCAAATCTTTTAATTCTACTGAATCAAAATTTTTGTCGTCTTCTCCTATCATGTCGGATAAATCTACGGAATTTTCTCCTTTTTGGACTTGGTATTTCATATCCAAACTTTGAGGAGTATAGACCTTGCTTGCTTCGATTGTTTCAAGAATAGTTTCTTCATCTTCTCCAAGATAGGCTGCAATATCCTTTATGGTTGGGGTTCTTTGAAGTTCTTGGGGAAGAATTTTTTTGGCTACATTTATTTTTTTGTAGAGATTTTGTATTCTTCTTGGAACTCTTATAACCCAGCCCTTGTCCCTGAAATATCTTTTTAGCTCTCCCATTATTGTTGGGGTTGCAAAGGATGAAAATTCGTATCCTTTTGATGGATCATACCTATCAATGGCATAGATTAGGCCAAGAGATGCCACTTGATAAAGGTCATCTTTTTCGATTCCCTTTCCTACGTATTTGTTGGAAAGTATGTCGACTATATACATATGATCTTCAATAAGTTCATTTCTTAAGTCCTTGTCCCTTGTTTTATAAAATTGTTCAAATTTTTCTTTGATCTCTTTTTTTCTTTCAAGAGAAGCTTTTGTGTCTGCCATAATTATTTCTCTTTTGTTAGTATAATCTTATCTTCAACAACCTCTACCTTGTCTGCTAATTGTTCAAGGATGATTTGTTTGATTTTTAGATTTTCCTCTTCAATTTCCCTATCTTTTCCTATAACTTCTACTTTCATTAAATTTTCTTTTATATAGAAATTTATTTTTATGTCCCTATCGCTCATTTTATAATTTATTGCTTCTGATACAACAACTCTTATATCTTCGACTTCTTCAATATCAAAGCCCATGTCGCTTGCAAGACTTGCTGCCAAAAGCCTCATTGATTTTAGATAGATAGTTTTTGGTGGAATTGTTAAACTTATGGTATCCATTATTCCTCCATCTCAAATAAATCACTTATATCGGTAATTTTAAATAATTTTTTTATGTTTTCTTTTGGATTAATTATTTTTACACTTTTATCTTTTTCTTTTTGGTCCTTGTAAATATTTATAAACATACCAAGGCCTGTTGAATCTATATAATCTAATTTTTCAAGGTCAATTATAAAATCTGTATTAGTATTTTTTAAAGATTCTTCGCAAAATTTTGAAAAATCTTCTTTTGAATAAACATCCAAATCTCCAACAAGCCCTACCAATATGTGATCATTTTTTTCTTCAATATTTGCCTTAAACATTTTAGTCCTCGCTGTTTTCTTCATAATACTTGGTTACAGAAACAATAAAGTCTTCAGTGTTTTCTAAATTCTTTAATTTTACACCAAGGGTATTTCTTCCTGTAGTTGAAATATCTCTTGCTGATATCCTAATCATATCACCTTTTAAGGAAACCATCATTATGTCATCGTCTAAATTAGCAGGAAGGGTCGCTACCAAATCTCCAGTTTTTTCTGTAATTTTGTGACATCTTACTCCCTTTCCTCCCCTATTTTGATTGTTGAAATTATTGAAGGATGTTTTTTTACCAAAACCATTTGCAGTTACAACTACCAAATATACTTCATCTTCAACTATATTCATTGACACAACCTTGTCATCTTTAGAAAGCCTAATTGCCCTTACTCCACGAGCATTTCTTCCCATAGATCTGATGTCTGATGAGGCAAATTTTATTGCCATTCCTTTTTTGGTTGTAACAATTATATCACAAGGATGATCTATTTGCCTAATTGAAACAAGCCTATCATCATCTTCAAGTGAAATTGCTATAATTCCATTTCTTTGAATATTTGTAAATAATTCTGCGTCAGTTTTTTTGATTTTTCCATTTTCTGTTTGGAAAACCAATTGGCTATTTTCATTTAATTCTGACAATTCCATAATATCTGTTATTTTTTCATCGCTTGCAAGAGAAATTAAATTTATTATGGCCTGTCCTCTTGATTGCCTGCTTGCTTCTGGAATTTCGTAGCATTTAAGTGAATAAACCCTACCAAAATTTGTAAAGCAAAGGAGAGATTCGTGGGTATTGGTTGTAAGAATTTTTTGAATAAAGTCATTTTCTTTTGTATTTCCAGCAGAAATTCCCTTTCCTCCCCTATTTTGAACCTTGTAGGTGTTTATAGGTAGTCTTTTTATATAACCATCATGAGTTAAGGAAATTAATACATCTTCTTTTTCAATTAATTCCTCAATATCAAATTCTCCCTCATCTGGAACAATTTTTGTTCTCCTATCATCGGCAAATTTTTCTTTTATTTCTAAAATTTCTTCTTCAATTACGCCAATTAATTTTTCTTCATCATTTAAAATTGATGTGAAATATTCAATTTTTTCAGCTAGTTCCTTATCTTCAGCTTGCAATTTTTCAATTTCAAGACCTGATAGTCTTTTTAATTGCATATCAAGGATAGCTTGAGATTGAGGATCTGTTAGGCCAAATCTTTCATTAAATATTTTTTTGATTTGATCATTATCATAGGATGATCTGATGATTTTTATAATTTCATCGATATTATCAATGGCAATAATCAAACCTTCAACTATGTGTTTTCTCTTTTGTGCCTTGTCAAGATCAAAGATTGTCCTTCTTCTTACTACATCTTTTTGGTGTTTTACATAATATTTTATAAGTTCTTTTAAATCAAGAATTTTTGGAACACCGTCAACAAGGGCAAGATTTATAATTCCGAAAGTTGTTTCAAGTTGAGTTTGTTTGTAGAGATTATTTAGGACTATATTTGCATTTGCATCCCTTTTTACCTCAATTACAATCCTCATTCCTTTTCTGTCGGATTCGTCCCTAATATCTGAAATTCCTTCGAGTTTTTTATCTTTAACATATTCAGCAATTTTTTTAATTAAATTTGCCTTGTTTACTTGGTAAGGAATTTCTGTAACAATTATTCTTTCCCTATTTTTTTTGAAAGGTTCAATTCTTGCAACTGCACGAAGTTTTAATTTTCCACGTCCAGTTTTGTAGGCTTTTTTGATTCCAGCTTTTCCTAGAATTTGTGCTCCTGTAGGAAAATCTGGTCCTTTTAATATATCTGCCAATTCTTTTACAGTAATTTCTGGATTATTCATGTAAGCAATACAAGCGTCAATTGAATCTCCCAAATTATGAGGAGCCATATTTGTTGCCATTCCTACTGCTATACCATTTGATCCGTTTACCAAAAGATTTGGAAATCTTGATGGAAGAACTGTTGGTTCTTTTTCTTCTTCATCAAAGTTTGGCATAAAATCAACTGTATCTTTGTTGATATCTCTAAGCATTTCCTTAGCAATCTTACTCATTTTAACTTCTGTATAACGCATAGCAGCTGCGTCATCTCCATCAACAGAACCAAAGTTTCCTTGGCCGTTTGCCAAAGGATATCTGGTTGAAAAATCTTGGGCAAGTCTTACAAGGGCATCGTAGATTGCTGAGTCTCCATGAGGGTGAAATTTACCCATAACCTCACCGACAACTCTGGCAGATTTTCTGGTTGGTTTATTTGGATCAAGTCCAAGTCCTTCCATTCCGTATAAAATTCTTCTATGAACTGGTTTTAATCCATCACGTACATCAGGTAGGGCTCTTGAAACAATTACCGACATGGAATATTCCAAGTAGGCACTTTTCATTTGATTTTCAAGATCTACCTCTATGACGTTTCTATAGCTTTCTTCTGTCATTTATCCTCCTAGACATCTAAGTTTTCAACATATTGGGCGTTTTCTTCTATAAATTCTCTTCTAGGTTCTACCTTCTCACCCATTAGCATTGAAAATGTTGCGTCTGTTGACATTTGTGAATCTTCTTTTTCATATACTTGAAGCAAAACCCTATTTTCTGGATCCATGGTTGTCTCCCACAATTGTTCTGCGTTCATCTCACCAAGACCCTTATATCTAGAAATTTTATAATTGTCAGTTTCCCATGATTTTATAATTTCATCTAATTCTTTATCTGTATAACAATATCTTTCTTTTTTACCGCTTGATAATTTATAAAGTGGTGGTTGAGCTATATAAATATGACCATTATCTACGAGTGGTTTCATATACCTGTAGAAAAATGTTAAAAGCAAGGTTCTAATATGAGCTCCGTCGACATCGGCATCGGTCATGATTATTATTTTTCCATAGCGAAGTTTGCTAATATCAAATTCTTGACCAATTCCTGTACCAAAGGCTGTAATCATTGATTTTATTTCTTCATAATTTAAAATCCTATCAAGATTTGCCTTTTCTACATTCATTATTTTTCCTCTCAAAGGAAGAATTGCTTGAATCCTATTATCACGTCCGCCTTTTGCAGATCCACCAGCTGAATTACCCTCGACTATAAAAATTTCATTTTCTCCTATATCTTGGGATTGGCAATCAGCAAGTTTTCCAGGAAGAGTTGTTGAATCAAGAATTGATCTTTTTCTTGTTAAATCTCTTGCCTTTCTTGCAGCCTCTCTTGCCCTTCTAGATGCTAGGGCTTTTTGGATTATAGTTTTGGCGATTTTAGGATTTTCTTCCAAGAAATTTCCCATATGTTCTGAGAAAAATGCATCTACCGCTCCTCTTACCTCGCTATTTCCAAGTTTTCCCTTTGTTTGTCCTTCAAATTGAGGATTTGAAATTTTTACTGAAATAATTGCAGTAATTCCTTCTCTGGCATCATCACCTTGGAGGTTATCTTCGTTTTCTTTTAATAAATTATATTTTCTTGCATAATCATTTACACTTCTGGTTAAGGCTGACCTAAATCCTGAAAGATGGGTTCCTCCTTCTACTGTGTAAATATTATTTGCAAATGTTAGGATATTTTCGCTGTAAGAATCTGTGTATTGGAAAGAAACTTCAACTTCTGTAGATTCTTGACGGCCTTCAAAATATGGAATTTCTTTAAATAATGGACTTTTATTTCTATTTAAATATTTTACAAATTCTTTTATTCCACCATCATATTTAAATTCAACTTCTGACCCATCTCTTTTATCTTCAAAAATAAGTCTTACGCCCTTATTTAAAAAGGCCATTTCCCTAAACCTATTTTCCAAAGTGTGTTTATCATAAACTGTCACATCAAAAATTTCAGGATCTGCCTTAAAAATAATCTTTGTTCCAGTTTCATTGGTATCTCCAATAATTTCAAGATTTGTTGTAGGTTTTCCTCTTTCAAAGGTCATTCTGTGAATATGACCTTCTCTTTTTACTTCTGCAATCAAATATTCACTAAGGGCGTTTACAACTGAAACTCCTACTCCGTGAAGACCTCCTGAAACCTTGTAGGCCTTATCGTCAAATTTTCCCCCAGCATGCAAAACAGTAAGAACTGTCTCTAAAGTTGATTTTCCTGTTTGGGGATGTTTTTCAATAGGGATTCCAGACCCATCATCTTCTACTGTTACTATATTATTTTCATCTATACTTATTTTTATGTAGTCACAACGACCTGCAAGAGCCTCATCTACTGAGTTATCTACAACTTCGTAAACTAGGTGGTGAAGTCCCCTTTCGCTTGTTGATCCTATATACATACCAGGTCTAAGTCTTACTGGTTCTAGTCCTTTTAAGACCCTAATGTTCGATGCATTATATTGTGTATTTGCCATAAGCTTCCTTTCTATTATTTAATGTGACCATCTTTTATTTTTCTAATCTTACTCCTACTAACCTTATCCAAACTTTTTGTATTGGTTGCAGTTATAATTGTTTGAAATTTTCCTAAATTTTCCAACAAAAAATTAGATCTTTTTTCATCAAGTTCTGAAAAAACATCGTCAAATAAGATTATAGCCTTATCTTGGCTGGTATTTTCAATTAAATTTACATTGGCAAGTTTTATATTTAAAATAGCAGATCTTTGTTGACCTTGAGATCCAAATTTTTTTGTATCCTTGCCATTTATTATTATATCAATTTCATCTCTTTGGCTGCCTGATGTAGTCCTAAAATATTTTAAATCATCAAAAATATTTTCAGAAAATTTTTCCCCATATTCTTCCATAGAATTTGCTTTTATATTTGGTTTATAGATTATAGTTAAATTTTCCTTATTTTCTGTAAGATTTAAATGATTTTTTTTGGCATAGGTATTTATTAGGGAAATATATTTTTCCCTAAACCTATAAATTTTGTAATTTAGCCTAATTATTTGCTGGTCAAAGGCCATTAGTTCAGTTTTAAAGTATTTTGACTTTTGATTTTTTAATAATTTATTTCTTTGACTAAGAATTTTTTCAAAATCTTTTTTCAAAGACTTGTAGCTAAAATTAACACTAATTATTATATCATCAATTAAGTCTCTCCTAAAATTTGGCCCATCTTTTATTATATTTAAATCTTCCGGTGTAAATAGAACCAACTTAAAAAGAGATTTTAAGTCCTTATTCTTGTCATATTTTATTTCATTTACAAAGATATCTTTTTTATTTTCATTTACATTTATTTGGACATTTTTGAAAGATTCTCCCTTTCTAATAGTACCTTCAAGAGACATTTCTTTTTCATTAAACATGATAAGGTCCTTGTCCCTAAAAGATTTAAAACTTTTTGCATTTGCCAAATAATATATACTTTCAAGTAAATTTGTTTTTCCCTGGGCATTATCCCCCAAAAATATATTTATATTTTTATTAAATTCTATATTTTGAAAAAGATAATTCCTAAACTTATTAAGTTTTAAATTTTGAATCCACATTATACAAGACTAATCAAAAACCTATGGTCAAATTCTACCTTATCGCCCCTATAAAGTTTTTTGCCTGCTTGGAAAAATTCTTCCCCATTTACCAAAATTCCATATTCTTTTATAAGATGTTTGGCTTCTCCTCCACTTTGGGCTATATCTGTTGCTTTTAGAAGATCTTTGGCTAAAATCATTTCACATTCAAATTCTATTTTTTCCATAAAAACTCCTATTCTGCAAGTCTAACTGGAAGGGCAAGATAAGTAAATTCTTCATCTTCATATTTTGATTCATTTGGATAAATTAGGCATGGATTTAGGGATGATTTTAAATTCATTCTTATAGTTTGCGTATCACAAGCCTTGACCCCTTCTATTAAATATCTTGCATTAAAGGCAATTTTTACATCATCGCCTTCTTTTTTAATTTGTAAAACTTCTTTCAAATCTCCAATTTCAGAATTTGATTCAATTATGCACTTATCATCTTCTATATTTATTTTTATAAGATTTGCCCTTTGAGTGTTGTTTAATAATTGGGCTCTTTCCAAAGAATTTATAAGCTCTTGCCTATCAACAAAAAGACTTGTTGTAGAAATATCTGAAATTATATTTGTGTAATCTATATAATTTTTATCAATTACCTTGCAATACATGGTAGTATCTCCAGATTCAAAAATTATATCCTTGTCGTCCTTATAAATTTTTGTAATTTTTTCATCATCAATTATTCTTGTCCATTCAGAAATAGATTTTCTAGGAATAATAAGTCTAGCCTTATCCATAGATGTTGGATATGACAATTTCAATTTTTTAAGGGCAACCCTGTAACCATCAAGAGCTACAAAATTTAAATATCCATCTTTTAATTCAAACAAAATTCCTGTAAGGGCAAGTTTTGTTTCATCTAAACTTGTTGCAAATTCTGTTTGAGAGATTGATCTTTTTAATTTATCATTTTGAATTTCTAAATAATCAACACTTGGTATCTTCAAATTTTTCTTTTCATAATAATCAAAAGCTAGGATATTAAAGTTTGACCCATTGCATTTTATTTTTATTTTTGAATCACAAAGCTCAATTTTTATCATCTCATCTGGAAGTTTTCTTACAATATTTGCAATTATATTTGCATTTATTGCCATTTCACCTTCTTCTATAACTTTACAAGCTGATTTTGTTACAATAGATATTTCTCCATCAGATGATGTAAGAGTTAATATATCATTTTTTACTTCAAAGTATATTAATTCATGAATTTGTATATTGGTTTTTCTCGAAACAGCTTTCATAGCTATGGAGATTTTATTTGATAAATCTTTTTGTTGAATTTCTATTTTCATGTTTGCTCCTAAAATATTATATAAACTTAGTAGTATTAGTAATAGGTAGTGTATATATGTGGATAAGTCTTATAAAGCTTTATTTATAAAGCATAAACTTAAATAATAAGTTTTGGATAAGTTTTTATAAGTAATCCACTTTTCCACACAATCCACAGACCCAAATTTTATTTTTTTAAAGTTAAGCTTATAAACAAGCTTATCCTCAGACTTATACACAATTTGTGGATAACTAGGATTTTATTTCCTTAATTATATCTTCAATTTCTTGTCTAAAATCTTGGTCTTCTTCCATCATATCTTTTATTTTATCATGGCCGTGCATAATTGTTGTATGGTCCCTGTTAAATTCATTGGCAAGACTTACCAAAGAAATTGACAAGAGATCTCTACAAAGATACATGGCGATTTGTCTTGGCATTACAATTTCTTTTTTTCTAGATTTTCCCCTAAGATCAGACAATTTAACATGGTATCTTTCAGCAACTTTTTTTTGTATATCTTCTGCATCTATTTTTTTGCTATCCTTGTGAACTCTTGAACTAACTCCAAGTCTTGCATCATCAAGGCTTACATAAGACCTATTATTTGATTTTGCACAGGCAATTGAAGTTGCCAAAGCTCCCTCAAGATCTCTAATATTTGTTTCGATATTTTCTGCAATATATTCCAAAATTTTATAATCTACAACAGCTCCAAGCTCATCTTGTTTTTTTTGTAAAATTGCAACCCTAGTTTCAAAATCAGGCTTTGAAATATCAACAATAATACCCCAACCAAATCGTGAAACAAGCCTATCTTCCAGGTGTTTAATTTCCTTTGGAGGCCTATCAGAAGAAATTACAATTTGTTTTCCTTGATTGTAAAGGTCCTCGAAAGTGTGGAAAAACTCCTCTTGGGTTCCGGTTTTATTGGCAATAAATTGAATATCATCAATCAAAAGCATATCAACCGAACGGTATTTTTTCCTAAATTCTTCATTTGTATTATTCCTAACAGCAGAAATCATTTCATTTGTAAATTTCTCGCTAGAAAGATACATCACATAGCAATCATCTCTTTTTTCAAGAATTTCATGGGCCATTGCCTGCATAAGGTGGGTTTTTCCAAGTCCACTTGCTCCATATATAAAAAGAGGATTATAAACTCTCGAAACCTTATAATTAGCCAAATTCTCAGCAACTGATTGACTTGCTGCAAGGGCTAGTTGGTTGGATTTTCCCTGAACAAAATTTTCAAAAACATTATTTTTTTCAAGAAGTGGTTTTGGATATTTGTTTACATTATTAAGCCTAAGCTGGCCGTTTTCATCAACATTTTTGCCAAGACTTAAAATCTCATCATAATTTGGTCCGTCTTTTGCAATAATTTCAAGCTTATAAGCCTTGTTTTCTCTTTTATTAATATCATTTAATATAGATTGCAGTTGAGGAACCCAAATTTGGTCAAAAATAAATTTTGTATCATTTTTAGGAATTTCCAAATAAATAGTATCTTCATACTTATTTAAGGGTTTTAAAATTCCAATCCAAGTTTCATATTGTTGAAGATCTGGAACATTCATTTTCATTTTTTCTTTTAATTCATTAGTTATGTATTCTAGATTCATCGTACAAGCTCTCTTTCATAAAATATTATCCACATAAAACAAAGTTTCAAATTTAAATGAGTTAAGTATATTTTTTGATTTATCCACAAATTTTGGATAAGTTGTGGATAAGTTTGATGTGGATAAGATAAATCCCTATTTTTACAAATAATACTAGAGTAAAAATTTTTAAATAATAGATTTATAGAAATTTATCCACAAAAAAAATCTATAAATCAATAAAAAATTGAATTATCATCATCTTTTACACAAGAGATTATACACTAATATAGCCGTTTTGTAAAGTTATCCACAAATTGTTGATAAGTTTTGGATAAGATAAAAAAAATTAAATTTAGGAATATTAAAACTATGTGGATATTGTGGATATCTTGATAAAATATGTAAATTTGTAAATACTTTTATGTATAAATCATTATTTTAATTGATTTGTAAAAAATTTTTTTCAAAAAAGTAAAAATTTATGCATATAAAAACCTATAAAAAGTCATTGTGGATAAAATATAATTAAAAATACTTATCCACAAAGAAATAAAAATTTAAATTTGGTGGATATTTGTATAAGTTTGTTTTTTATTTTTATAATTAATCAATTGATGATTTTAGAAAATTTAGAAAATCTTACTTGTTTATTTTTTGATTTTTCTTTATTTCTGATAGTAAAATCTTATTTTAAATTTTGCATTTTTTCTTTAAAACCTTGACTTTATACCATTATTTAAATATAATAAAAGACAGCGTAAAATAATAGGAGGTGATAATATGAAGAGAACTTATCAACCAAATAGAAGAAAAAGAAAAAAAGACCATGGCTTTAGAAAAAGAATGTCAACTCCCGCTGGAAGAAGAGTATTAAAATCCAGAAGACAAAAGGGAAGAAAGAAATTATCTGCATAATAAAAAAGCTGCGGCTTTTTTATATTGTAGGTAGATAAAAGTTAGGTTTTATTCTAATGGAAAAACAATTTAGTTTAAGAAAGAATGTAGACTTTGAAAGAGTTTATAAAAAATCTAAGCACTACTACAATAGAGATTTTACCGTTTTTATTAAAAATAACGGTGTAAATAGTCCAAGGTTTGGCTTTTCTATTTCTAAAAAAATAGGTAAGGCCAACCAAAGAAACAAACTTAAAAGAAGACTTAGGTCAATAGTTTATGAAAATTATAGGAATATTAATAATGTTGATATAATTATTATTCCAAAAAGACACACTACAGATTTTACTTATCAAAAACTTAAATCTTCTTTAGGACATGTACTTAATAAAGCCTTTAAGGATAAGAAAATTAGATATGTTAAATAAACTTTTTCTAATATTAATTAGATTTTATCAATTGTTTATTTCTCCACTATTAGGCTCTGGAAAATGTAAATATTATCCTACTTGTAGCCAATATGCCATTGACTGTTTTAAAAAGTATAATTTTTTAAAAGCCTTTTTTAAGGCTTGTTGGAGAATTCTAAGGTGCAATCCTTTTTCTAAAGGAGGATACGATCCAGCCTAGCAATTGATTTTTTATATTTACACTAGAGATTAGGAGAGATAATGTTAAGTTTTATAGCACAAATTTTGGGTAGCCTAATGAAACTTATTTATGATTCTTTGGTAAACAATTTTACTGAGCCATCTAATATGAGTTTTTATGCTATCTCAATTATTTTAATGACAGTTTTGGTATCATTAATTACAATACCAATGACTATGAACCAACAAAAACAAGCGGCAAAAAGTGGAGAAATTCAACCAAAAGTTGAAGAAATAAAGAAAAAATATGCCTATGACCCTCAAATAATGCAACAAAAAATGCAACAATTATATAAAGAAGAAGGAGTAGGACCTGGAATTTCTTCTTGCTTGGTTATGATTTTCCAACTTTTAATACTTTTATCCTTATATAGGGTAATTCAAAATCCTGATAAATTTGTTTTTGCTGGAAATATGCATGCAATCAGAGATGATTTTTTGTGGGTACCAACCCTTTCTAAGGCAGATCCCTTATTTTATGGTTTGCCACTTTTGACAAGTATAAGCCAATTAGGTGTTCAAATATTTACAATGAAAACTTCACCTCAAGGTCAAGTTCAAAATACTCCAGGAATGGGTTCTATGAACAATATGCTCTTGGCTATGCCAGTTGTTTATTATTTTGTTTTTAGAAATCTTCCTGCAGGTTTGCCACTATATTGGACAACAAGTTCACTTGCAAGACTTATAATCCTTGGAGGACAATATTTGATTGGCCTTAAAAAAAGAGATAAAGAGGAAGAAGATGAAAAGATCAATAGTAAAAACAGCCAAAACTAAAGATGAAGCTATTAATTTAGCTTTAAAAGAAATTAATAAAAATATTGATGAAGTTGATGTTGAAGTTATAGAAGAAGAATCAAGTGGATTTTTGGGTTTAATTGGTCAAAAAAATGCTGTTGTAAGAATTTCTTATGAAGAAGATATTCAAGAAGGAATTGATTCTTTAATGAAAGAAATTGAAGAAGATAGCAAAAAAGAACTTGAAGAAGAATTTAATCTTGAAGAATTATCAGAAAAAATTGAAGAAGAAAATTCTTTTGAAGTTGACCATGATGAAGACGAAAAAAATTCAAATGAAGATTTAGATATAGAAGAAATAAATGAATCTTTTGATCAAAATATTAAAGAAGAATCAGTAGATGAAACAGAAGATGATGATCAAAAAGAAGATGAAGTTAGCCTTTACTATAAGGCAAAAGATTTGTTAGAAGAAATTCTAAAACAAATGCACTTTGAAGATATTAAAGTTATTGGAAATCTTGAAGATAATATTATTAAGCTTGATGCAAAAATTGATCCAAAAGATACCGGTATTGTTATAGGTAAAAACGGAAGGACTCTTGATGCAATTGAAACTGTAATAAGAAAAATTATCAAGGCTAGATCAAATAAAGTTAAGCTTAATATTGATATAAATAACTACAAGAAAAGACGCGATGAAAAAATCGTAATGCTAGCTGATAATGCTTGTAAAAAAGTTTTAAAAACTAGAAAAAGTTGGAATTTAAAATATATGAATTCCTATGAAAGAAGACTTGCTCACGAGCAAATTTCAAAATATGACAAGCTTGACTCTCACTCAGAAGGAGTTGAGCCAAAAAGATTTGTTGTAGTTGATTATAAATTAGATTAATCGAAAGGATGTTTCACGTGAAACATCTTTTTTTATTGGTAAAATTAATGTATAATATGGAAAGAATGTTTATGTCAAAGGTAAGCAGTCATTTTAGAAAGGATGAATTATGAGTGAATCTACAATAGCAGCAATTTCTACACCACAAGGAAGTGGTGGTATATCTATAGTTCGTATGAGTGGCGATAAATCTTTTGACATTATTAAAAAGATTTTTAAACCAATAAATAATAGACCTTTAGATAGAGAAAAAGATAATAGAATGATGAGATATGGCCATATAGAAAAAAATGGGCGTATTTTTGATGAAGTTATGGTCAATTTTATGAAAGGACCAAATACCTATACTAGAGAAGATATTTGTGAGATAAATTGTCACGGATCTATGATTTCTGTAAGAGATATTTTAAATTTGCTTTTGGATTTAGGTTGTGAACTTGCAGATAGGGGAGAATTTACCAAAAGAGCATTCCTTAATGGAAGAATAGATTTATCCCAAGCTGAGGCAGTTTTAGATATTATAAACTCAACAAATGAGCTTTCTCAAGAGCAAGGATTAAAACAATTATCTGGATTATTGAGAGAAAAAATTGAAGAAATTAGAAAAATTGAGCTTGAAGCCCTATCAAGAATTGAATATTCTATAAATTTCACAGAAGATGGGGAAGACTTGCCTTTGGATAATATTGTTGAATATATGGATATGGCCTATGATGAAATAAAAAAACTTCTATCAACGGCAAACAAAGGAAAGCTTGTAAAAGATGGAATTGAAACAACAATAATTGGAAAGCCAAATGTTGGAAAATCTTCTCTATTAAATGTTTTATTAAATGAAAACAGAGCGATTGTTACAGATATTCCTGGAACAACTAGAGATTCTATAACAGAATATATAAATCTTGGAAATTTGACCTTAAAAATAAATGATACGGCAGGAATCAGAGAAACCCACGATGAAGTTGAAAAAATTGGGGTTCAAAGATCAAAAGACTTGGCAAAAGATTCTGATCTTATAATAGCAATTTTCGATAAATCTAGAAAACTTGACGATGAAGATAAGATAATTTTAGATTTATTAAAGGGAAAAAACTCCATAATAATTTTAAATAAGACAGATTTAGATGGAAAAATTTCAAAAGATGATTTTGATAAGTCATTAAAAATTATAGAAACATCTATGATTTCACGTGATGGAATCGACAAGTTAGAAGGGGCAATTTTTGAAATTTTTGATTCAAAAGAATTAAATAAGGAATCTTTGATGATTACAAATCTTAGACACGAAAGATTATTAAATTCTTCAATGGAAAATTTGAAATCATCATTAAATGATATAAAAGCATATGTTCCAATAGATTGTGTAGAAGTTGATTTAAGAGCTTCTTATGATGATTTGGGCCTTATAATTGGAGAAACTGTTTCAGATGAGATAATGGATAAAGTATTTAGGGAGTTTTGTGTTGGAAAATAATAAGTTAGAAAATAAGAAATATATTGACGAGTCCTACGATATTGTAGTTGTAGGTGCAGGTCATGCAGGTTGTGAAGCTGCTCTTGCATCAGCAAGGCTTGGTTTTAAAACTTTGGTTCTTACTACAAGCATGGAATCTGTGGCAGATATGCCTTGTAATCCAAATATTGGAGGAACTGGAAAGGGACATATTGTAAGAGAAATTGATGCTTTGGGTGGAGAGATGGCAATAAATATTGATAAGACCTTCATCCAATCAAGAATGTTAAATACTTCAAAGGGACCTGCAGTTCACTCTCTTAGAGTTCAAGCTGATAAGATCAAATATCATCAAGAGATGAAAAAAACTCTCGAAAATCAAGAAAATCTTGATCTATTTGAACAAGAAGTAGACAAAATAAATATAGAAGATGGAAAAATAAAAAGTGTTGAAACAATCCAAGGGGCAATTTTCCCAACAAAAGCTTGTGTAATTTGTACAGGAACATATTTAAATGGAAAGATTTTGATGGGAGATTTTCAAAAAACATCAGGTCCTCACGGACTTTCTGCAGCAACCCATCTATCAGATAGTCTAGAAGATTTAGGTTTTTCATTAAGACGTTTTAAAACTGGAACTCCAGCAAGAGTTGACAAAAAAAGTATTGATTTATCAAAAACTGAAATCCAAAAAGGTGATGAAAATATAGTTGCTTTTTCATTTTTAAATGAAGAAAAAGATTTTTCTGATAAAAAACAAGAATCTTGCTATTTAACCTACACAACAGAAAAAACTAAAGAAATAATTATGGAAAATTTGGAAAGATCACCTATGTATGGGGGACTTGTAAAAGGAATTGGACCAAGATATTGCCCATCAATTGAAGATAAAATGGTAAGATTTCCAGATAGGGACATCCATCAAGTTTTTATAGAACCAGAAAGCTTATCAACAGATGAAATGTATATTCAAGGAGTTTCATCAACTCTTCCTCAAGAAGTTCAAAAAGAATTTTATAAAACCATAGAAGGACTAGAAAATTGTAAAATAATTAGACCTGCCTATGGAATTGAATATGATTGTTTGGATTCTACAAATTTAAAAAGGAGCTTAGAGTCAAAAGAAATTGAAAATCTATTTTTTGCAGGTCAAATAAATGGATCAAGTGGCTATGAAGAGGCAGCAGGACAAGGTCTTATTGCAGGAATTAATGCAGCTTTGAAATTAAGAGGAGAAAAACCTCTCATCTTAGATAGGTCAGATGCATATATTGGAGTTTTGATTGATGATTTGGTTACCAAGGGAACAAATGAACCTTACAGAATGATGACTTCAAGGTGTGAATATAGACTTACCATGAGACAAGATAATGCTGATTTTAGACTAACTGAAAAGGGTCATGAAATTGGTCTTGTAACAGATGAACGTTATGAAAAAATGCTAAGAAAAAGAGAGAATATTGACAAAGAGATAGATAGGCTAAAAAATATAATGATAAGTCCAAACAAGGAAAATAATGAAATTTTGGAAAAAATTGGATCTAGTCCACTAAAAACAGGATACACCTTATTCGATTTAATAAAAAGACCAGAACTAACT
The DNA here is from genome assembly GCF_928368155.1 of Anaerococcus ihuae. Taxonomy (GTDB): domain Bacteria; phylum Bacillota; class Clostridia; order Tissierellales; family Peptoniphilaceae; genus Anaerococcus; species Anaerococcus ihuae. The sequence continues at coordinate 131,811 of NZ_CAKMRU010000002.1, forward strand.
TATAAAAAACTTGGAATTTTGGATCCGGATAGGCCATCTCTTCCAAAATTCCAACAAATTCAAGTCCAAACTGAAATAAAATACCAAGGCTATATCAAAAAACAAATGGCAGATATAGGAAAATTCAAAAAACTTGAAAATAAAAAATTAGACCATGATTTAGATTACAGCAAAATAAAGGGACTTAAAAAAGAATCAGCAGAAAAATTAAACAAAATAAAACCAGATTCAATAGGTCAAGCCTCAAGAATTTCTGGTGTATCTCCTGCTGATATAAATGTTTTGCTAATTAGATTAAAAGCAGGTGAGTTGAATGGATAAATTTATCAAATATCAAGAAATGTTGATTGAAACAAACAAAAAATTTAATCTAACAAGCATTGATGATCCAGATCAAATAAAAATAAAACATTTCGAGGATTCCCTTACCATAAAAAATTATATTAATAAGGGAATGAAAGTTTTAGATATTGGATCAGGGGCTGGTTTTCCTGGAATTCCCTTAAGAATAGAAAAAGATTTCGACTTAACCTTGATTGATTCAGTAAATAAAAAAGTAAACTTTATGAATGAAGTAATAGAAGAGTTAAAACTAGATAACACAAGGGCAATTCACGTAAGAGCAGAAGATTATGCAAAAGAACACAGGGAAGAATTCGATTTAGTAATTTCAAGAGCTGTTGCGAATCTATCAACACTATTGGAGTACTCCCTACCATTTTTAAAAGTTGGTGGGATTTTTATAGCTATGAAGGGTCCAAAAGCAGAAGAAGAATATAAAGATGCTCAAAATGCCTTAAAAATATTGGGTGGAGAGCTTATTAATATAGATACCATCGACTTACATGGAAATACTAGAAAAAATATTTTGATAAAAAAGGTAAGGTCAACAAAAAAGAAATATCCTAGAGGAAAAAATCAAGCGAAAAAAAATCCATTATAATAAAAAGAAAAAATGTTTCACGTGAAACATTTTTTTATTGATTTATGTTATACTATTATAAGAAAAGAGGTTTTATGAAAGCACAAATTTTTTCAGTTGGTACGGAAATATTGTTAGGAAATATTACCGACACCAATTCGCAATTTATAGCAAGAAAACTTACAGAATTTGGTATAGACGTATATAAAATGGCAACTGTTGGAGATAATTTCGAAAGATTATATAAGGCTTTGAAAGATGCTTTGGGAAAAGTTGACTATATTTTTGTAACAGGAGGCCTTGGACCTACTGAAGATGATATTAGCAAGGAAGTTGCTATAAAAGTATTGGGAAAAGAAAAACAAGTAGTAGTTGATGAAAGATCTAAAAAAAGGCTTGAAGATTATTTTTATAAAAAGAAAAAAGCCATGAATGTAAATTTAAAGCAAGCAAAATTTCCAAAAGATGCAATAATTTTAGATAATGATCGAGGGACTGCTCCAGGATGCATAATGGGGGATGAAACAAAAATAATTTTACTACCAGGACCTCCGAGAGAAATGGAATATATGTTTGAAAATAAACTTACTACTTATTTAAAAAAAGATGCTGTAATAAAATCTAAAAATTTGAGGATTGGACTTTTGGGAGAATGGGATATGGCAAATAGGATAGATTTGTCATCGGCTAATCCAACAATTTCTCCTTATTTTGATAATGAAGGTGGATTTTTAAGAATTACTGTCAAGGCTGAAAGCGATAAAGAAGCTCAAAAACTATTAGATGAAAAAGAAAAAGAAGTGAAAAAAGTCTTTAAAAATCTTTTGATATCTGACGATGGTCTTAAAAAAGAAGAGACTTTGATAAATTTACTTAGAAAAAGAAGTGAAAAAGTTTCAACAACAGAATCTGTGACAGGAGGATTAATTGCTTCATCAATAATTGATATTAGTGGTGCAAGCGATGTGATAGAAGAATCTTACATTACTTATTCTGATAGAATTAAGGAAAAGATTTTGAATGTTTCACGTGAAACACTTAATAAATATAGTGCAGTAAGCTTTGAGTGCGCAGATGAGATGGTTGAAGGCTTGTATAAAAAGACAAATTCTGATCTTTGTATAGCTACAACAGGATATGCTCATAAAGGACTTGTTTTTTTGGCTATAAAATATAAGGATCAAAAAATGATAAAAAAATTTCAATTTGCATCCGATAGGAACAAGGCAAGACTTTTTGCAAAAAATAGGGCTTTGGACCTTACTATTTTAATGATGAGAGGTGAATATGAAGACAATATCGATATTTAATCAAAAAGGTGGAGTGGGAAAAACTACAAGTGTTGTAAATCTTTCTGTAGCTCTAGCAAAATTTGGGAAAAAAGTTTTGGTTATAGATTTTGACCCTCAAGCAAATACAACTACAGGGCTTGGTTTTGATAAAAACAATCAAGAAAAATCTGTTTATAAGATGTTTTATGATGAGGATGGTAATTATAAGGATTACATAGTAAAAAGTGAAGATGGGCCATATTTAATTCCTAGTGAAAATTCACTTTCGGGATTAGAAGTTGAGCTTGTTAGCCTTGATCAAGTAGAAAGGCTTCAAATGCTAGATCAAATAATAAAAGAAATAAAAAAAGATTTTGATTTAATTTTAATTGATTGTCCACCATCACTTGGTCTTTTATCATTAAATGCCCTTGTTGCTAGCGATTCTATAATAATTCCTATTCAAACTGAATACTATGCCCTCGAAGGGGTAAGTGAATTGTTAAAAACTTATGATACTATTAAAAACTCTATAAAAGAAGATTTGGAAATTGAGGGAGTACTTCTTTGTATGTTCGATAAAGAAACAAATCTTTCATATGAAGTGGCAGAAGAAGTAAAAACATTTTTCAAAGAAAAAGTCTTTAGAACTATGATTCCAAGAAATATAAAACTTGCAGAAGCTCCTTCATTTGGAAAATCTGTAATACTTTATGATGAAAAATCAAAAGGTGCAAGGGCTTATATGGCTTTGGCTAAAGAAATTATAGAAAATATTTTTAGGAAAAATGATTTAGAAAAAGACTCAAATGATGATAAAACAGAAGATAAAAAAGAGACTGAAGAAGTATTTGAAAATCCTGATGAAAATAAAGAAAAAAACAATAAAAATTCAGCTGATGATAAATTAGATGAAGAAAAAGAAATAATTGATAAAAAAGATGATAAAAAGTTTGAAGATGGGATAGTAAAGAAAAATAAATTTTCTTTTGACCAAAATAAGCTTGTAAATAATGAAAAGAGGGATTAACTATGACAAATAAATCTTTGGGAAGGGGACTTGGATCTCTTATTCCAGAAAACAATAAAAAAAACAAGACCATAGTTAGAATTCCTATGGAAAAAATTTATCCTAGAGAAGATCAACCAAGAAAAAATTTCGATGACAAATCTCTTGAAGGTTTAAGTCAATCTATCGAAAAATATGGTTTGTTAAATCCTATAGTTCTTAGAAAAAATGGGATAAGATATGAAATAATTGCGGGTGAACGTAGGTTTAGAGCAAGCAAATTATTGGGACTTAAAGAAATTGAAGCTATAATAAAAAATGTTGATAATAAGGATATAGATATTCTTTCAATAGTAGAAAATGTTCAAAGAGAAGACTTATCTGGTCTTGAAGAAGCTAACGCTTACAATGAACTTTCAAAAAATTATGGTATGACCCAAGATGAGATAGCAAAAACTGTAGGAAAGTCTAGATCTTATATAGGAAATACCCTAAGGCTTTTAAAACTTGATGAAAATTCAAAAAAAGAACTTGAAGATGGAAATATCTCACCTTCCCAAGCAAGAACTCTTCTTTCTATCAAAGATGAAGATGAAAGAAAAAAAAGTCTTAATGATTTCAAAAATAAAAAAACTAATATAAGAAAAGTAGAAAAAATTTCTGCAAATAAAAAAACAAAAACTGATAAAGAAGATAAGTTAGATAGGATTTTATTTGAAGATTTTGAGGAGAAATTTATTGACCTTTTAAATTCAAAAGTTGAAATTAAAAAAAATAAGGGAAATTACAAGGTGAGTATAGATTGCGTTTCTATTGATGATATAGAAAATTTGTATTGGAGAATAAAAAATGGAAAAGAATAAAATGGTTAATTTTTCTGTGGATGAGCTTATTGATAACACCAGAAAAAAAACAGCCAATCCTGGAGGAGGAGCGGTAACAAGTCTTGTAGGAAATCTAGGTTTAAATTTAATTTTAATGATGGCAAAAAAAGATTATGGTGATGAAAGATTAAACAAAAAATCACAAAAACTTGAGAAAAAATTTAAAAAATATGCCGATGAATTAAAAGATTTGATGCAAGAAGATATTGATAAGGTAAATGTTTTGATTAAAGCCTATAAGGATGATCATATTAATGACTATGACAAGTATATAATTGATGCAAACAAGGCTCCAAAAAGAACAATCGAGCTTATGATTATTGTTTTGCAAGATTGTGATTTTATTTTAAAACATGGTAATATCGCTGCAATCAGTGATGGGGAAATAGGTCTTAGGCTTGTAAAAGAAGCAATCCATTCTTCCTTTATTAATCTTATTATGAACGAAGAATGTATTAGTGATAAAAACCATAAAAAAACAAATTACAAATCTATTATAAATTTCTGTGATAAATTGTATAAGGATAATATGAAAATCATCAAAGAGAGGGAAAAGAAATGGGACAAATAATAGCTATAGTAGTCTTGTTTATTTTGGTTATACTAGAATATTCTATGATTAAGGCCAATAATAACAAATTAAAAAGACAAAAAAGAAGGTATGACCACTTACTTAGGGGTAAAGATCCTGATATAAATTTAGAAGAATTAATTTTGCAATTAAATGATCAAATAGAAGAATCAAATAGAGAAATTAAATCTCTTGACCAAAGGTCTTCTGATACAAAAAACTCTACAATGGGAGCTGTTAGCAAGATGGCTGTTGTCCATTATGATGCCTTTGATAGCCAAAGAGGAAGAAATTCTTTTTCTCTAACACTTTTGGATTCTTACCACAATGGAATAATTTTAACAAATCTTTATTCTCAAGATGGATCTAACACCTACCTTAAAGAAATAACAAATGGTGAAAGTGAAATTGAACTTTCTGATAGAGAAAAAGAATGTTTAAAAAAAGCAAAATTATAGAAGATAAATTAATTAATTAGGGTATAATATATATGCTAATATCGATTTATGATTAGGAGGTAATTATGGCACACGATGGAGTTATGGAGCTTGCTACTGAAAATATTAGGGGTAAAAATCGCAGAATAGTATTTCCAGAAGGCAATGACTCAAGAGTCCTAAGAGCAGCTATTAGACATCATAATGATGGACTTATAGTTCCAATACTTTTGGGAGATAAAGAAGAAATTCAAAAAGTAGCAGATGATGAAGGGGTTAAATTAGGTGATATTCAAATAATAAACCCAAGAGAAAGCGAACTTCTTGATGAATTAGTTGATAAATACGTTGAACTTAGAAAAGGTAAAAACACCAGAGAAGATGGTGAATATATACTAAAGAAAGATAATAACTACTTCGGTACAATGTTAGTTCAAACAGGAAAAGCAGACGGAATGGTTTCAGGAGCATCAAATCCTACTGGTGATACAGTAAGACCAGCCCTACAACTTATTAAAACAAGAAAAGGTGTAAATAGGGTTTCTGGAGTTATGATTATGCTAGGACCTAACGGAGAAAAATTATTATTTGCAGATACAGCAATAAATATTACTCTTCAATCAAATGAACTTGCAGAAGTGGCAGTAGAAGCAGCAAAAACTGCTGAAGAATTTGGAATTGATCCAATAGTTGCTATGCTATCATTCTCAACAAAAGGATCTGCAAAACATGAACTTGCAAGAAAAGTAGAAGAAGCTACAAAGCTTGCAAAAGAAATGGACCCAGACCTTCAAGTTGATGGAGAAATGCAATTTGATGCTGCAATTTCACCACAAGTTGCAAGAAAGAAAATTCCTAATTCAGATGTAGCAGGAAGAGCAAAAGTATTTATTTTCCCAGACCTACAAGCTGCAAATATTGGATATAAAATTGGACAAAGACTTGGTGGCTATGAAGCTTTAGGCCCAATACTACAAGGATTAAACAAACCAGTAAATGACCTTTCAAGAGGATGTAACGAAGAAGACGTATATAAACTTACAATTTTAACTGCTAACCAAGTTAGAGATTAATAAAATCAAGCAAAAGAGACAGTCTGATGATTGGCTCTTTTGTTATACCAAAAATTTAGTTGTTAAATATACAAACAATAAAAAACAATAAAAGAGGTGGTATATATATTTAAGGAAGAAATAAAGCAAAATTCAAAGGCGGTTTTGCCTATAGCTGTTTTGGTTTTAATTTTAAATTTATTTAGACCTGTTGACAATAAATTAATTATAAAATTTTTATTTGGCTGTGCAGGGGTTATACTTGGTTTATCTATATTTTTAATGGGAGTAGATCTTTCAATTTCAAAAATTGGATCTTATATGGGGGATTTTATAGCAAAATCTGAAAATATAATTAAGGTTGTACTTTTTGGAATTTTTATAGGATTTGTAATTTCTATAGCTGAGCCTGACCTTTTGATTTTGGCAAACCAAGTAACAAGTGTCCTTGGAATAAAATCTTTTCTGATTGTAGCAATAATTTCAATTGGAGTAGGTATTATGATTGCTCTTGGACTTTATAGGATTTTTAAGGAAATAAAATTATCAACTTTGATGATAGGAATTTATGGAATTATTTTTATTCTTATGTTTATTTCAAACGATTTGGGCCATGCAATTGCATTTGATTCATCAGGAGCAACAACAGGGGCCATGACAACTCCGTTTATTATTGCCCTAGGTCTTGGAGTAAGTAAATTAAAGGGAGAGACCAAGGGGGAAGAGAACTCTTTTGGTCTAGTAGGAATAGCATCTGCAGGACCAATTCTTGCAGGACTTATTATGTCTATGTCAATTGACTCTACAAATATTTTGTTAGAAGAAGCAGCCCACCAGTCGGCTCTAATGTCAGGATTAAAGTCCTCAACTTTTGCAATTTTACCCATAAGTATAGTATTTTTTGTTATGGACAAGCTAGTTTTTAAAATTAAAAATAAAAAGACTTTAAATTTGGGCCTTATTTACACTTATCTAGGTTTGATTATGTTTTTAACAAGTGTTGAAGGTGGATTTATGGAGCTTGCAAGGGTTATGGGAGAAAATTATTCTGACTTTAAATTTGTCCCAGTAATTGGATTTATTTTGGGACTTTTAGTTGTTTTGGCAGAACCTGCAGTTTTTGTATTATCTGAACAAGTCGAAGAAGTTACAGGAGGATCAATCCATAAGTCATCAATTATGAAGGCCCTATCAATTGGAGTAGCCTTTGCTGTAATGCTTGCTATGCTTAGGATAAAAATTGATGGATTTAAATTGTGGATGGTAATAGTACCAGGATTTTTGCTTGCCCTAATTTTATCAAGAAATGTTACTCAACTTTTTGTAGGTATAGCCTTTGACTCAGGAGGAGTTGCATCAGGACCAATGACAGCTACCTTTATTTTAGGATTTTGTCAGGGAGTTGCTGGAAATATTTCTGATGGATTTGGAGTTATAGCCTTTGTTGCTCTAATGCCAGTAATTACTATAATGATAATGGGTTCTTTTTATAAGGAGGCTATTGAAGGATAATGAAATATTTAAGAATAATAACACCAAGATCTAATGGATCAAAAATTATGAAACAATTGAGTGAAAATGGAGCTAAATCCATAAATTGTCTTTTGGCAGAAGGATCAGCCAATGACCATATACTTGAAGTTTTGGGAATTGAAAAGCAAAAAAAAGAAATAGTTTCAGCCCTAGTTAACGATAATTTAATAGATGATTTGTTGGATTTTTTGAAAGATAAATTTGATAAAAAAAATACGTCAATAATGTTTACAACACCGGTAGATTATAAAGGAGAAGTTAATATGGAATATGAGGCTTTGTATGTCATAGTTGATAAGGCTAATGCGGACAAGGTAATAGAAATTTCCCAAAAAGAAGGGGCAAAAGGAGCAACTGTTGTTCACGGAAGAGGATCTGGAATTCAAAAAAAATCAGTCTTTTTAAATATGACAATTGAACCTGAAAAAGACATTGTCCTTATGCTTATAAAAAAAGAAATATCTGAAAGGATAAAATCAGCAATTTATGAGGCTATGAACTTGGATGAAAATTCAAAGGGAATCATGTTTTCTCTCCCAGTTTCAGACGTTCGTGGACTTGTTGACCAAAATTAAGACGGTATAATTATTAACATATAAATGGAGGATATTATGAAAGAAATAAATACAAGTGAATTTGATACACACGTTTTAGAAAATGAAGGAATAGTTTTAGTAGACTTTTCAGCAACTTGGTGCGGACCATGCAAAATGCAAAAACCAGTTTTAGAAGAGATGGAAAGTGAAGTTGATTTTGATATATATTCAGTTGATGTAGACGAAAGTCCAGAGCTTGCAGGCAGATATAATGTAAATGCAGTTCCATCTATGATGCTTTTTAAAGGTGGAGTTTTAAAAAATACCCTAGTAGGTTTTCAAGCAAAAGAAGTTATACTTTCTGAAGTAGAAAAACTTAAATAATGGACTACGATATAATTATAGTTGGATTTGGACCTGCAGGAATTTCTGCAAGTCTTAATGCCAGTATAAGAGGAAAAAAAGTTTTAATAATAGGAAAAAAATCCAAGGCTTTGGAAAAAAGTCCATCAATAAAAAATTATTTGGGTTTTAATGATATAAAAGGATCTGATTTATACAAAAATTTTACCGATCATATAAAAAACTATCCTGTTGAAATTTTGGATAAGAAAATAAAGGCTGTTTATGCTATGGGAGAGTATTTTTCAGTTGATTTGGGAGAAAAAATGCTAAGATCAAAATCTTGCATAATAGCAGCAGGAGTTGACATGGGAAAATCTATTGAAGGAGAAGATAAATTTTTTTCCAAGGGAATTTCTTATTGTGCAACCTGCGATGCTAGCCTTTATAAAGGAAAAAAAGTTGTCTTAGTTGGAATGAATGATGAAGCAATCGAAGAAGCTAATTTCATTAATAAAATGGCAAGTCAAACTATTTTTGTAAATCCAAATAAAAAAGATGTAAAACTTGATGAAGGTATAGAAATAATAAACAAAAAACCAGAAAAATTTACAGGAAAGTTAAAGGCAGAAAGTTTAATTTTGGAAGACGGGCAAGAATTAAAGGCTGATGGATTTTTTATAATAAAAAACTCATCAAAACCAGAAAGTCTTGTTCCATCAATAGAAATTGAAGATGGACACATAAAAGTAAATTATGATATGAGTACAAATATAAAGGGACTTTTTGCTTGTGGAGATATTACGGGAAGGCCATATCAAATTAACAAGGCAGCCGGCCAAGGACAAATTGCAGGATTAAATGCAGCAAGTTTTATTAGCAAAAACAAATAAATGTTTCACGTGAAACAAAAAATGTCATACCGTTTGGTATGGCATTAATTTTTTGAAATTAAAATTTTATCAAATAATTTGAAAAGATAATTTGCAAAGAACACAATTAATACATAATTAAAATTAATTATCAAAAACATTCTTTCTTTTTACTTGAAAATTATCATATTATATGTAGAATAATATTTAAGTAGATTTTTCTATTTAGATTACAGTCTATAAATTGTAAGGAGGTTTATATGACAAAAAGACACATAGATTTTTTTGAATTTAATAACTCTATTTTTTCTATGATTAGAGAAATATCACATAAGATAGATTTGCTTTTACAAGAAACAGCTCAAGAGTTGGGTGTAACAACCCTTCAACTTAAGATGATTATGACCTTGTCAGCAGCTGATGAATCAGTTTCTATAGGAAATCTTGGTAAGTCAATTGGAGTAAATGGCGGAAATATTTCTAATATATGTAAAAAATTGGAAAAACAAGGATTTGTTGATAGAAATAGATCGGATGAAGACGAGAGGGTTGTTAATGTAAAATTAACAGAAAAAGGCTTTGATGCTGCTGAAAAAGTAAGCAAATATTTCGATAAAATTAAGCCAGAAGTTGAAGAAAAATCCATTAATTCTAATTTAAAAACTATAATTAATGAACTAGATTCACTTGATAATTTATTAGATGATTATATTGTTAGGAGTGGTTTATAGATGCCATCAATAAAAAAAGGCAAAAGACCTCTGGTCTATTACTGGATTATTGCCATAGTAGCCTTTTTGGTTATACAACAAGTATTACAACCAATTAGGGCAGAAGGAAAACCAAAGGAAATAACTTATTCACAGTTTGTTTCAATGATAGACAATGGGCAAGTTAGAGAGGTAACAAAAGACGATTACAATTATACTTTTACAGCTGTAGTTGATGGTGACAAACAAAATTTCATTACAGGTTTGTGGCCAGATACAGACCTTACTGAAAGACTTCTTGAGGCTAGCAAAAAGCACAAAAATCTAACCTTTACTAAAGAAGTTGAAACAAAGATGAGCCCATGGCTTACTTTATTTGTAACAAGTATTTTGCCTTTGTTATTTTTGCTTTTGATTTTTTACATGGCTAACAGGTCCCTATCAAAGACTATGGGAGGCCGTGGAGGCGGAGACTTTATGAATTTTGGCAAGTCAAATGCCAAAATTTATATGGAAAACAAAACCGGAAAGACTTTTGCTGATGTTGCAGGTCAAGAAGAAGCAAAAGATAGTTTAAATGAGGTTGTAGACTTTTTACATGGACCTCAAAAATATAAGGAAATTGGTGCAGTTTTACCAAAGGGAGTTTTACTTGTAGGACCTCCAGGAACAGGAAAAACTTTACTTGCAAAAGCGGTAGCCGGTGAAGCTAATGTTCCATTTTTCTCAATTTCAGGTTCTGAATTTGTAGAAATGTTTGTAGGAATGGGAGCAAGCAAGGTCCGTGATCTTTTCAAACAAGCAAAGGAGAAGGCTCCTTGTATAGTATTTATTGATGAGATAGATGCAATTGGTAAAAAACGTGATGTTTCTGGATATTCTGGAAATGATGAACGTGAACAAACCTTAAACCAATTGTTAAACGAAATGGATGGATTTGATGCTACAGAGGGAGTAGTATTATTATCTGCAACCAACAGACCAGAAATCCTAGATCCAGCTCTTACAAGGCCTGGACGTTTTGATAGAAGGGTTCAAGTAGAACTACCAGATTTAAAGGGACGTGAAGATATACTAAAAGTTCATGCCAAAAAAATTAAGCGTGAAGATGAAATTGATTATGAAGAAATAGCAAAAAGAACGGCAGGAACTTCTGGTGCTGACCTTGCAAATATTGTAAACGAAGGAGCTCTTCGTGCTGTTAGGGAAGGACGTAAAAAACTAACTCAAACAGACCTCGAAGAATCAATCGAAACAGTAATAGCGGGTGCACAAAAGAAAAATGCAGTTATTTCAGATGATCAAAAGAAAATTATTGCTTATCACGAGGTAGGACATGCTCTTGTTGCAGCAATTCAAACACAAAAAACCCCAGTAACCAAAATCACAATAGTTCCAAGAACTGGTGGGGCTTTGGGTTATACAATGACTGTCGATAAGGACGAGAAATTTATCATGACTAAACAAGAATTGTTTGATGAAATTGTGACCTTGGCAGGAGGAAGAAGTTCAGAAGAATTAATTTTTAATGCCAAAACTACTGGAGCAAGCAATGATATAGAAAAAGCCACAGCCATAGCAAGAAATATGGTAACAATCTATGGTATGGATGATGACTTTGACTTTATGCAACTTGAACAAATCCAAGGAAGATATCTTGGAGGTCAAAGATCAATGATAGTTTCAAGCGGAACTGGAGATAAGATTGACGAAAAAGTTGGACAAATTATTCCAAAAGCCCACATGAGAGCCATAGAAATTCTTAAAGATAATCTTGAAAAACTTCACGAAATTTCAGATTTCCTTTTAAAAGAAGAAACAATTACAGGCGAACAATTTATGGAAATATTAAATAAGAAACCTGTAGAAATCGAAGAAAATACTAAAGAAGAACCTTCAAATGAAAATACATTAGAAGAAAAAGTAATCAAAGATGATATAAAAACATCAGATGACAAAAAAGAAAATTCTAGCGAAATTTCAAATGAAGATTTGAAAAAGGAATTAGAAGAAACTTTGAAAGAAAATGAAGAAAAATCTTCAGATAAAGATTTAGATGATACAATAGCCCTAGGCTCAAGTGAACAATCAAATCAAGAAGATGAATAATAAAAGAGCCTAATTGGCTCTTTTTATAATTGGGAGTTTTATATGATTGAATTTTTTAGAAATTTATACCAAAATTATAGGATGGTATTTTTGATTTTGGAAGTTTTTGTGGTGCTTTTGATTACTTTGGTTTTTCAAGTTGTTATTATTGAAAAATTTACAAATTTTAAGAAAAACCAACCTTATTTATCAAATTTAGTATGGGTTTTTATTCCAATTTTACTTGTAATTTTGATTAATCATTTTATTATTGGAAAAGTTTCTAAGAGTTTTTTTTGGGTATTTATAGCTCTTATACTTATGAATTTGAATGAAACGAGAAAAAATCTAGGTATTAAAAATAAGAAATAAAAATATAAAAATTTAAAGCAAGAGATTTTTTAAATTAAGTAAAATTAATTTTTAAAATCTCTTGTTTTTTTAAAAAAAATTTATACAAAAAATGGATTTTCACCTTCCCATTTAAGCTTTTTGGTAAAAATCCTTTATGTAAATAGCCTCAATTAAGAGACTATACAAAAACAATTTCTCTAGTGTTAACGATAATTGTCTTGCTTTTTCATTGTACTCAATTGTTAAAAAAAAGCAAAACTTATTTTTCCCTTGAATCTTTAAATTTAAAATAATATAGTATGAATATAAATATATTTATCAAAGGAGTTAATATGAAAAAAAATAATGGCAAAAGATGGATAGCAGTTGCTATAGCCTTACTTTTGTTTGTAGCGTCAACTCTTGTATCAAATAAGAGTGAAAAAATAGAAAATAAACAAGCTGATAAATTGAAAAATGAATATTTAAATCAATTTAATCCATTTTCTGCGACTGCAAATAAAAATGTTTTGGAAGAAGGGGACAAGAAAAATAAGATTGCCGTTCTTTCTTATGAGGGAGCAATTGGAGATGGTGATGTTTATGATTCTTTTATGGAACAACTTGATGATATATATGAGGATGATTCTGTAAAAGGGGTTATTATGCAAGTAAATTCTCCAGGTGGAGCTGTTTATAATTCTGAGCAAATTGCAAATAAGATAAAAGAAATTCAAAGTGAGAAAAAAATCCCTGTATTTACAGTTATGAAAACCATGGCAGCAAGCGGTGGATATTATATTTCTGCACCAACTGATAAAATTTACGCTTCAAATGAAACTCTTACAGGTTCAATTGGTGTAATTATGTCATCAAGATCTTTCCAAGGTTTGTTTGAAAAATATGGAATTAAAGAACAAAATATCACAACAGGAAAGATGAAAGACGCAGGCTCTATTGGAAAAGATATGACAGATGAGCAAAAAAAATATTTCCAAGAACTTATAAATTCTTCTTTTGATAGGTTTATTAAAGTTGTTTCTCAAGGAAGGTCTATGAAAGAAGACGAAGTCAAAAAACTTGCTGATGGTAGGGTTTATGATGGGGCTCAAGCAAAAAACAATGGACTTGTAGATAAAATTGGAAATCTTGATAATGCAATTGAAGATATGAAAAAAGATTATAAATTAGATAATCCTGAAGTTTTTGAGTATGAAGGATATGATTATCCATTTACAAAATTCTTTTCAAAGGCTCAAAATATTGTGGATAAGAACTCATCATCTGATCTTGCAATTTTAAAAGAATTAATGGAAAAAGATTCTCCGTTACCAATGTATTATTATGGAAAATAGGTGAGATTATGGAAAATATGGAAGTAATTGAAAATAACTCTTTGAACAATCAAAAAACAATATCCATACCCAAATTTGCCTATGCTGGTTTTTTCCTAAGACTTGTAGCCTTTGCTATAGACTCTATAGTTGCTTATTCATTTTCAAATATAGTTATAAATATTTTTCAAATAAAAACGGATTTAACAATTATGAATATAGAAATAAATCCTTTGATTGAAACTGGGATTTGTTTATTATATTTTTTCATCCTAACTTATTTGAATAATGGCCAAACTTTAGGGAAAATGGCTGTAGGAATTAGGGTTATTTCTTTAAAAGATGAAAGATTATCATTTTTTGACTGTTTGGTAAGGGAAATTTTTGCAAGATATATTCAAAATTTTATAAAAATTTTGTATTTGATTGTAGGATTTAGTCCAAACAAGCAATCTTTGGCAGATATGTTGGTTGATACTGTAGTTATAAAAGATGATGTTGTAGATTATCTTTTTGAAAATTAAATAAAAATATAAAGATATATTTTAGACTGTTGACAAACTAAATTTTCACCCATTTCGAGCGAACGTAGTGAGTCGAGAAATCTCATGAGATCTCTCCATGCGTTCGTTTCACTCTCACTAAAACACCTTTGCTTTGCAAACTTCTTCGTGCTTTCGCACTTAGTTTTAGGGATTATTGTGCCAAATTAAGGCACAATAATATAGTCGAGATGGGTTTTAGCGTGATTTTATTTTTTAATTATTAATGAATTACTAAACTGAATTTGTCTACATTCTGAAATATAAAGATATATTTTGAATTTTCAAGATATATCTTTTTTTGTGGAAATTTTTTGGAAATATTTTTTAAAATATTATTATATTTTCAAAAATTATAAGTGTTTTATACTTTTTAAAATTTCTATATTATGGTATGATTGTTAGGTAGAAATTTTGGAGTAACCACTATATATAGTGGATTAGATATAAAAATAACAATATTTAGGGGTGAATATGGAAGTTAAAAAAAGAGACGGGAAAATTGTTGACTTTGAAAGAGAGAAGATTAATCGTGCAATCTTTAAATCTTTTAGGTCTGTGGATTCTCTTATTAGTGATGAAAATTTGGATAAAATTTCTCTTAATATAGAAAACACAATCAAGGAAAGATATCCCAAAGATCATGTAGTTACTGTTGAAGAAATTCAAGATTTGGTTGAGCTTGAGCTTATTGAAAATAACTATTATAAAGAAGTCAAATCCTACATTCTTTATAGGGCAAAACACAATATGGATAGGAAAGTCCTAACTGATTTTGAAGCTTTTATTGATGATGAATATACTCTTTCTATAATCAAAGATATTAATGATGAGTATGACAACCAAAGATATCCTATCGAGTCTTTGTATTTAAAATTTGAATCTTTTACCAAGAAAAATATGACCAAGGAAGCCTTGTTAAACGCCCTTATCAAGGCCGCAAGTGAGCTTACAAGCAAGGAAGCTCCTGATTGGGAATTTATTGCTGCAAGGTTTATGATTCATTTGATTAATTTGAAAATTAGCCTTAGCGAAGAAAAATATGGGATTGTTGATTTTAGGTCAAAAGTTCAATACCTAACTTCAGCCGGTCTTTACGGAAAATATATTTTAGAATCCTACACAAATAAGGACTTGGAAGAGTTGGGAGCCTATTTAAAAGAAGAGAGGAATAAATTATTTACCTATTCAGGTTTGGACTTGGTTGCAAAAAGATATTTGATTAAAACTTTTGAGGGCGAATATATTGAAAGCGTCCAAGAAATGTTTATGGGAATTTCAATGCACCTTGCCATTGGCGAAAAAGATCAGGTTTCTTTTGCAAAAAAATTATATGATATTTTATCACAACTAAAAGCAACTATGGCAACTCCAACAATGACTAATGCGAGAAAGCCTTTCAACCAACTTTCCTCATGTTTTATAGACACAGTTCCAGATACTTTAAAAGGAATCTACCGTTCAATTACAAACTTCGCCCAAGTTTCTAAACACGGCGGTGGAATGGGACTTTATTTTGGAAAAGTTAGGGCTCAAGGTTCTGATATTAGAGGAATAAAAAACGTAGCAGGTGGAGTTATAAGATGGATAAAACTTGCAAATGACACTGCAGTTGCCGTTGATCAACTTGGAGTTAGACAGGGGGCTGTAGCTTGTTATTTGGATATTTGGCACAAGGATATACCAGAATTTTTATCTCTAAGAACAAACAATGGTGATGACAGGATGAAGGCTCACGATATTTTTCCAGCAGTATGTGTGCCAGATCTTTTCTGGAAAGAATGTAGGGACAATATTGGTGGAGATTGGTATATGTTTGATCCTCATGAAGTTTTGGTAAAATATGGCAAATCAATCGAAGACACTTATGGGGAAGAATTTGAAGAATTTTACCATAAGCTTGTAAATGACAAGGAAATTTCAAAAAGAGTTATTGCAATAAAAGATTTGATTAGACTTTTGATAAAATCATGGACAGAAACAGGAACACCTTTTGTATTTAATAGAGATGCAGTAAACAGGGCAAATCCAAATAAACACAAGGGAATTATCTATTCATCAAATCTTTGTACAGAAATCGCCCAAAACATGAGCCCATCTGAAACAGTTAGCGAAGAGATTAAAACTGTTGATGGGGAAACTGTAATTGTAAATACAACCAAACCTGGAGATTTTGTAGAATGTAATCTCGCAAGTCTTACACTTGGAAACATTGATGTCAACGACAAAGAAGAATTAGAAGAAGTAGTTTCTACAATAGTAAGGGCTCTTGATAATGTAATAGATTTAAATTATTACCCAACTCCTTATGCAAAAGTAACCAACAAAAAATACAGGGCAATCGGTCTTGGAACAAGTGGTTACCATCATATGTTGGTAAAAAATGATATAAAATGGTCAGAAGAAGAGGCTCATCTTGATTTTGTTGACAAGATTTATGAAGATATAAATTATTTTGCAATCAAGGCATCAAATGAGATTGCCAAGGAAAAGGGATCATATTCTTGTTTTGAGGGAAGTGATTGGGATAATGGAGATTATTTCAAACAAAGAGGATATGAAAGCGAAAGATGGGAAAAATTAAAAGAAGATGTTCACCAAAATGGACTTAGAAATGGATATTTATTGGCAGTAGCTCCAACAGGATCAACCTCAATAATTTCAGGAACATCAGCAGGAGTTGACCCAATAATGAACAAATATTTCCTAGAAGAAAAAAAGGGAGCAATAGTACCAAGAGTTGCCCCAGGACTAAACACAAAAACCTTCTGGCTTTACGAAAACGCCTACAATATTGATCAAAATATTTCTATGAGAGCATGTGGAGTAAGACAAAGACACATAGACCAAGCCCAATCAGTAAATGTTTATATAACAACAGAATACACAATGAGACAAATTTTAAATATTTACCTAACAGCATGGGAAGCTGGAGTAAAATCCCTATATTATGTAAGAGGAAAATCTCTTGAAGTTGAAGATTGTGATTCATGTGCGTCATAAATTTATTTTTAAGTAAATATAATTCAAACTTAATTATTAGAATTTAGATAAACCCTCAAGCACGAATATAGGACTCCAAAAATTGTTGATTTCTAAATTTAAAAATCCTAAAATCGCAAACTCGCTTACGCGATGACAGATAAATAGCTTAAAATTGTGCCAGTGGCACGATTTTAATATTTATCCCTCGGAATAAAACGAAGAATTAAAATCTAATTGAATTTAATTTATTTAAAAAAATATCATTGCTTTAAATTTTAGAGTGCGATTTTATACGGATTTTTGAATTTGAAATCAAGTCAATTTTTTCCGTATGATATTCTTAGCATGAGGATTTATCACTTTTATAAAAATTTTGAAAGAAGCGAAGCTTCTACAAATTTAGCCCGCGCAGCGGTCGTTTGCAGGGGGTGAAAAGTGGGGTTGTTAGGGGAGGAAAAGGGGAGAATTCGAAACTCCCCATTTCCTCCGCCCTAACTTAACGAAGTATTGTATTAATTTAGATAAAATATTTAGCTAAGAAAAATTATGTTTTAATTCTTTAAAGTTAAAAGCATTAGTTCAATATTCAAAATAGGGTATAAAAGTAAAAATGTTAGTTTTAAAAAAATTATTTCCCATAAGATAGGAGGCAATAACATGGAAAAAAAATATAAGGAAGAAGTTTCTAAAAGAGGAATTTTTAATGAAGATGGGGATATTGATCTTTCTAAAAGAAGAATTATCAATGGAAATACAACCAACCTTAATGATTTTAACAATGTAAAATATACATGGACAAGCGATTGGTATCGCCAAGCTATGAATAACTTTTGGATTCCTGAAGAAATTAATTTAAACCAAGATATTAAAGATTATAGAAATTTATCCAAGGCTGAGAAAAAGGCTTATGATAGGATTTTGTCATTTTTGACTTATCTTGATTCAATTCAAACTGCAAATTTGCCAAATCTTCAAACCTATATAACAGCAAATGAGATAAATCTTTGCCTTGCTATTCAAACCTACCAAGAGGCAATCCACTCCCAATCATATTCCTACATACTTGATACAATTTGCTCTCCTGATGAGAGAACTAGAATTTTGTATTTGTGGAAGGAAGATGATCATCTTTTAAAAAGAAATAAATTTATCGGCGACCAATACAATGAATTTATCAAAGATGATAGCGAATTTAATTTGATGAGAGTTTTGATTGCAAATTATATACTTGAAGGAATTTATTTCTATTCAGGCTTTTCATTTTTCTACAATCTTGGAAGAAATGGAAAAATGCCAGGAACTGTACAAGAAATCAGATATATCAACAGGGATGAAAACACCCACTTGTGGCTATTTAGGTCAATGATAAATGATTTGAAAGAAGAAAGACCAGATTTATTTACTGACGAATTAAAAAAATTCTACTTATCACTATTAAAAGAAGGAGTAGAACAAGAAATTGCCTGGGGAAAATATGCTATTGGAGATGAAATCCAAGGATTAAATTCACAAATGATTGAAGATTATATAAAATATTTGGGAAATTTAAGGGCAAAAGGCCTAGGACTTGGAAAAATTTATGAAGGATATGAAGACGAACCTCAATCAATGAAATGGGTAAGCGAATATTCAGATCCAAACCAAGTAAAAACAGATTTCTTTGAAGGAAAAGTTTCAGCATATTCAAAATCTTCAGTTATTGAGGATGACTTATAAAATAAATTTTATAAACTGTTGTAGAATAGATATTTCTATTTTACAGCAGTTTTTTATTTGCAAAAAATCTAAGAAAATCAGATTTTTGTATTATAAAAAATTTTTGTAAAAATAGAAGATATTTAAAAATAATCCAAAGTGTCAATTAATTTAAAGGAAATGGCGTTTGATTTGAAATCTTTGAATTTTTTTACATGAATTTAATATATTATACTTAGCCTTATTTAATTTATAGTAAAAATATTTTAAAGACTTGGATTTTGTTGGTTTTTTAGTTTTTTAAAAATTTTTATATTTAACAAAAAATAAATTGAAATATTGTGTTTTTTTCTACAATTTTGTATAATGGAACAGATAGTGATTATCACTATTAGAACTAATGGGTTTTTAAATAAAAAAACTTGTAAGAAGTTATAAATTTTTAGAAAGGGGGAAAAGTGAAAAAATAAAAATTGATATTGAAAAAATATAGCTAGATTATAAAGCGAATAAAGTAATCATATAAAGGTTTTAATTATAAAAATTTATAAGGATTTAGATTTGTATTTATTCGGCAAAATATTTGATTAGATAAAAATATTATGGAAAACTTTACTAAGAATATCAAATAAAAATTAGTTATTTTTAAAAATACTATAAAAATGAGAAAAGCAAAGTTATTTTTACCAATATCAAGACTTATAAACCGAATATTTTAGATAGAAATTAAAATTGATTTAAACATTTTGAAAAATATCTAAAAATTCATCCTTGCAAAATAGATTATTTAATTTATTTGCAATTTGGAGTTTATACTCCACAACTCAATAATTTTTAAGATTTTTATGTAAATGAAAATCAAAAAGGTTTAGGTTACCTTTAATAACCTAAATATATTTTGTAAAGAGGAAAGATGAAAAATACATTTTTAAAGAAAGTATTGACCTTTATTATTGTAGGATTAGCGTCTATGGCTATGATAAAATCTTCTATGTTTGTCTTAGAAAAAAATAAGCTTGCGGCTGAAAAAAAAGACAAAATAGTAAGCGATAGTGCTCGTCTTGCAACAGATTTAAAAGATGGTCAATACGAAGCAAGTTCTGAAGGTTATGGTGGTTTGTTGACTGTTAGAATAACTGTTAAAAATGGAAAATTAACAGACATCAAGATTTTATCCCATAATGAAACTGAGGAATATTTTAAAAAGGCTTCAGCGATAATAAAAGAAATTTTAAGAACAGGAAAAGTAGATGTAGATTCTGTTACAGGAGCAACCATATCATCAAATGCTATAAAGGATGCTGTTTTAAAAGCACTCCAAAAAGCTGGTTCGAAAGAAAAAATAAAAGAAAAAGCTAAAAAAGAAGATAAAAAACCAGTAGAAGGTTTAAAAGATGGAGAGTATTTTGGTAGCGCAAATGGATATGGTGGAAATTTAACCGTAAAAGTAATCATAAAAAATGGAAAAATAAGTGGAATAGAAGTTGTTTCACAAAATGAAACACCAGAATATTTTAATAGAGCTTATGCTGTAATAAATAAAATTTTAAGTAGTGGAAGTGTAAATGTAGATTCAGTAACAGGAGCTACAGTATCATCAAATGCTATAAAAATGGCAGTAGCTGATGCCCTTCACAAAGCTGGCTCTAAGGAAAATGCAAAAGTACAAGCTGTAAATAAAGCATCAAGCAATAATAAAAGAGCAAATGCTAAAGGGACAGTAGCAATTGGAAATAAAGACCTTAAAGATGGAGTTTACACAGGCTCAGGTCAAGGATTTAATGGGCCAATAAGAGTTAGAGTAACCATATCAAAAGGCTCAATAACAAATGTAGAAATACTTTCACACAGCGATGACAATCCATATTTTGGTCGAGCAAGATCAGTTATATCAAAAATTTTAGGAAAAGCTGACAAAAGTGTTGATACAGTTTCTGGTGCAACATATTCAAGCAGAGGAATACTTGATGCAGTAAGAAATGCTCTATCAAAAGCAGGTGGAAGCAAAAATGTTGATAATAAAAATAAAAAACCATCAAATACAGGTCAAGCAAAAAAACCAAATAAAAAACCAGAAAAACCAAGTAAAGATAATAAGATTTACAAACAATACAAAGATGGTGTCTACGAAGGAGTAGCAGAAGGCTTTAATGGTCCAATAAAAGTAAAAGTAACCATAGCAAAAGGTTCAATAACAAAAGTAGAAATCCTTTCACACAAAGAAGATGATCCTTATTTTAGCAAATCAAAAGGAGTAATCTCAAAAATGCTTGGTAAGCCTGGCAAAAATGTGGATACAGTATCAGGAGCAACATTCTCAAGCAAAGGAATAATAGATGCTATAAATAATGCTGTATCAAAAGCTGGAATTGAAAATAGTCCATCAAAACCTGACAAAAAGCCAGACCAACAAAAACCAGAAGAAGATAAGAAACCAGAAAAACCAAGCGAAGAAAAAATAGATGATGCCCTTAAAAAATATTATAACGATCAACCATTAAAAGACGGCGAATATACAGGATGGGGCATTGGATATATTAATACAAGAAAAATCAGAACATATATAAAAGTCGAAAATGGAGAAATTTCTGAAATAAGAGTAGGAGAAAATTCAGAATACGGCGATGATATGGGACCATTTAGACAAAAAGCAGAAAAAGTTTTATCCTTTATAAAAGGAAAAGATGGAAGACTAAATCTTGCAAAAATGGGATTATACAGAGAGTATTTTGAAACAATAAGAAAAAGTAGTAACCCAAAAGCAAAAGCATTAGAACTTTTTGGTGCAGAATATGCAAATAATCTTAACGGATATAGAAATGATAATTCAGAATCAGATTTAACACTAATTTCAAGAACAGTAAAAGCTTATATGTCCAAAAAATATAAGTCAAAAGAATTATTTGATAGCGTGACAGGTGCGACAGTTAGTGCTAGTGGAATATCATCAGCAGCAAGAGAGGCGACAAAAAAATCATCAAATGATTACATTACAAATTCAGATGTAAAAGAAATCACAATAACAGCTCCAAAAAATAAAAACATAGAAGTAAACAAAGGCGATGGAGTTGATTTTACAGAAATGAAAGTAAACTTAATCAAAAAAGATGGAAGCCAAAAAGAAGTAGAATGGAAAGATTTCAAAGAAAATGGAATTAGCATTACAGACGAAAATGGAAAAACAATAGAAAACGGAAGCGACTTAAAAAATTATGCTAACAAAAAAATTATAAAAGCAAAAGTAATGCACCAAAAATCACTATCCTATGATGACTTTAGAATTTTAATCGGAAAATATAGTAAAGATTATATAATCGGATTAGAATACAGCGCAGATGGAAATAAGTGGTACAAAGTCGATAAAGTTGAAATGGATTACGTAGATAAAAGAAATATTTCCGACCATCAAGTTATCGATGCACCAACATCATTTGAATTTGAAAAAGTAAAACTTAGAGCAGTATCAAAAAATGGTAATCGTTATGAGTACACAGGCGATAAATTGCCAGTAAATAGACAAGTAAAATATACATTGCTCAAAGAAGAAAATCCAAATACACCAAAGACAATATATGTAAACTTCCAATTATCAGGAGAAGAATCCGATAAAAATTTAGTAGAAGAAAAAGAAAAAGAAGAAAAGCCAAAACCACAAGAAGAAGAAATAGAAGTAGACCAAAAAGTAATAGACACAAGTCTAATGGAATCAAACGGTCAACAGTGGATAGAAGGCAAAGAAATAAGACCAGCAACAGTAACAAGTTTAGATAAAGACGCAGAAATATTAAAAGAAATAGATGGATTACCAAAAGGCTTAATCTTTGATGGAAAAA
The DNA here is from genome assembly GCF_928368155.1 of Anaerococcus ihuae. Lineage (GTDB taxonomy): Bacteria > Bacillota > Clostridia > Tissierellales > Peptoniphilaceae > Anaerococcus > Anaerococcus ihuae. The sequence continues at coordinate 154,760 of NZ_CAKMRU010000002.1, forward strand.
CAATAACAGGAATCCCAGAACCAAGCAATGAAGGTTGGCCAGAAGACGGCAGTGGATTTAAAACAATAACATTAAAATTCAAAGCAAAGAAAAAAGGCAAACTCTTAGTAAGAAAAATCACATATTGGTTGTACAGAGACAAAGATAGAGATGGCATATCCGATGACGAAGATAAAGATCACGGCGAAAAATTCACGCCACAAAGAAGCTCAAGCAAACCAATAATAGTAGAAGGGAAAGCCCCAAGTCTAGAAGAATACAAAGAAAGATTTTCAAACATACCAAAAGACGGTTCAGTAGAAGTAAGCTTTAAAAACAAACCAGACTACAGCAAAGTAAGCGAAGTCCCACAAAGAGTGTACCTACAATTCAAAAGCAAAGGAACAAAAGAAGTAGGCGAAGCTTACGTAATGGTAATAGTGAAAAAAGCCGTTGAAAAAGAAGAAAAGCCAAAACCACAAGAAGAAGAAATAGAAGTAGACCAAAAAGTAATAGACACAAGTCTAATGGAATCAAACGGTCAACAGTGGATAGAAGGCAAAGAAATAAGACCAGCAACAGTAACAAGTTTAGATAAAGACGCAGAAATATTAAAAGAAATAGATGGATTACCAAAAGGCTTAATCTTTGATGGAAAAACAATAACAGGAATCCCAGAACCAAGCAATGAAGGTTGGCCAGAAGACGGCAGTGGATTTAAAACAATAACATTAAAATTCAAAGCAAAGAAAAAAGGCAAACTCTTAGTAAGAAAAATCACATATTGGTTGTACAGAGACAAAGATAGAGATGGCATATCCGATGACGAAGATAAAGATCACGGCGAAAAATTCACGCCACAAAGAAGCTCAAGCAAACCAATAATAGTAGAAGGGAAAGCCCCAAGTCTAGAAGAATACAAAGAAAGATTTTCAAACATACCAAAAGACGGTTCAGTAGAAGTAAGCTTTAAAAACAAACCAGACTACAGCAAAGTAAGCGAAGTCCCACAAAGAGTGTACCTACAATTCAAAAGCAAAGGAACAAAAGAAGTAGGCGAAGCTTACGTGATGGTAATAGTGAAAAAGGCTGTTAAAAAAGAAAATAGTCAAGATAAACCTTCTAGCAAAAAGGCTATAAAGAAAAAGGAAAATTCTAAAAATAAAATAGAGGAAAAACCGTCTTTAAAACCTTCTGTAAATGAGAAAAAATATCCTGATAAAAATGAATCGAATAAAGATTCTGGTAATAAAGAGTTAGAAAAAACTGAAAAAGAAAATACTGAAAATGAAAAAGATTCTCTCAAAATTCAAAGCACAAAAAACTCTCAATTGCCCCCTTTAGAAAAAAATAAAGAGGAAATTATCATTGATGAAAGTAAAAATCCTATACAAAAGGAACAATAAGCTTATGAAAATAGAAAGGAGAATAAGATGACTTTAATTACTGGAATTTTGTTTACTATAATTTTTTATAGTTTAACTAAGGATTTGATTAAAAAATATCCTGTCATATTTTATCTAGGAATATATGCTTGGACAGGATTTGTAGTTTATTATTATAATATGGGCTTTGATAGAAATTTCCCTACTTGGTTTAATGAATATTTTATGAAGATATTTTCAAGGGGGATATTTGCTACAGCTTCATTTATGATAGTAATGTTTTTAGGAACTATTACAAAACATAATGATTTTTCAAAAAAATTGATGGCAATTCGTGGAGAAATGTCTATAATGGCAAGCTTATTAGTTTTTAGCCACAATATAATATTTGGTTTGCGTTATTTCCCAATTCTTTTTACAAATCCTAGCTCTATGCCTCAAAGACAATTAATAGCATCAATAATAACAATATTTTTATTGTTGATGCTGATTCCTCTTTTTGTAACTTCTTTTAAGACAGTTCGTCGCAAAATGAAAGCTAAAAGTTGGAAAAATTTGCAAAAAATGGCATATCCATTTTTCATAGGAATATATGTCCACGTTATGGTGTTATATTCTTCGAATTGGAAAGAAAATATGGTAGGAGTGGTTATATATACGCTTATATATTTGGCTTATATAATCCTAAGATTAAGAAAAAGAAATATAAAAATGCAAAAATCATTGGCAAAATAAAAATAAAAAATCCTCAAAATGAATTTAATTTCATTTGAGGATTTTTTTGTCCTTATTTTATTTGGCACTTAATGAAAATTCTGCAAATTTTTCAAAGTTTCCATCACTTTCTTTGCCAGAATTTTCATTCATTTTTGAACGGCTTAGGGTAAAATTAAATTTTCTTCCATCTTTTATTTCATCTAGGCTTAAGTCTGAGAAATAATTGTTGAAAATAAAAGTTGTTGAATTTTCATCTGCGATTCTTTCATCTAGAGAAATTTCATTTCCTTTTTCGTCAACTCCTTTTAATTCATAAACATAGGCTTGATCAAGATTTTTTATTGTTGCTGTAAGGGTCATTGGATTTATTTTCATTAATGAGATTGTGGCGTTTGTTCCTTTTATTTTTAAATTTTCAGCGAAAATTTTGTTGTCTTCGTTTATTGTATTCATTGGAGATTCTATTGAAATTATTTGGCTTTTATTTGTGTCTGCAAAATATAAATCTACGCTCGCCTTATCTTTTTTTGGAAAAGATTTGTCAAAATTTATCATAAGATTTTCTGATGATGTTTTTTTATCTTCTAACAAACCTTCGCTTCCTGATGAGCCAATAGCTTTATAAGTTTTCCCATCAACTACCACCTTATACAAATGTGAATTGTTTTTTGTATTTTCTTTAAAATTTTCTCCATTTCTTAGGGTGTTTATAAAGATTTTATTATCTTCAAAGGCTATATTTCCGATTACAAATGAATCTTCTCCAACTGTTACTGGTTTATTAATTTCTGCAATATATTTGTAGGAATCAGGACTTGCACCAAAGGCTTCCATCATTGTTACTTTTATGTCTGTTGTAAATTTTGAAACTTCGGCTTTTACAATTGGAATATTAAGTCCAGCTACTAGGATTAATGCAGCTGCTATTGGTAAAAATTTTTTTGATTTTTTATTTTTTTTGTAGGATTTTGCAGTTTTTATTAATTTTTCTTTTTCAAAGTCGTTTAATTCGATTTTTTCAATTTCAAAATCCATATCATTTATTTTGTCATAGATATTTTTCATAATTTGCTCCTTAAAGTTTTTTTGGCACGGCTTACTTTGTTGTAGAGCCTGTCTTTTGGAATTTTTGTGATTTTTTCTAAATCATCGTAGGAATATCCTTCTATAAATAATTTTTTAAAAATCTCCCTGTCTTTTTTTGACAACATTTCAAGAATTTTTTCACTTTCATCAAAATTTTCCAAATTTTTATCATAAATAAAACCGGAAACATCATCAAGGTCAAGGCAGTCGTGTTTTGCTTCTTTTCTAATTGCATCAATTGCCTTGTATTTGGCAACTCCTGCACACCAATTTTTAAAAGATGACCTAGTAGGATCATAAGAATTTATATTATCCCAAATTCCAAGGAGAGCATCATTTAAAATTTCGTCTAAAATATTTCTCCTATTTCCTATAGTTTTTACAATAACTCCTTTTAATATAGGCCCATAAAGGTTAATGAATTCAATCAAATATTTTTCATCTTTGTTTTTAATTCCTTTTATTAAATTTTTATCATCCATTATTTCCTCCTTTACCTATATATTCGTATAAAGTTGAGCAAATCTATCCTTATTTTAAATTATATATTTAATTTTTTATAAAAAAACCACCTCGTTATTTTCGAGATGGTTTGTAAGTCTTAAAATTTTATTCAAATAAAAGATTAATATCAAAATCTTTTTCTATCATTTTATTATCTAACATAAATTTCTTAGTTCTTTCGAATCCTTCTTTGTCTTTATCTGTGATTTTTGTTGAAAAATCATACATTGGGAACATATAATCGTAGGCCTTATCGTCAAGATCTAGTTCTTTTTTTACTATTTCTTTTGTTTGGTCTTTGTTATCTTCCATAAATTCTGAGATTTCAGCTTGAGCATCGTCAAGGGCCTTGATTACATCAGGATGGTCTTTGGCAAATTTTTCTGAACTTGCTACACAAATTATTGCATCTATCAAATCTTCACCGTTTGTAATTTCATACAAACCTGCTTCTTTTGCTTTATAAGCTGCAGGTCCTCCCAAAAGTGCCACGTCCAAATTTCCTGAATCTAGGGCAGCTGCTGCGTCTGGGATTTGCATATTTGAAAATTCTACGTCTTTTTCGCTCATTTTTTCTTTTTCTAAGTATGCCAAAAGTTCTTGGTGGAGGTTGGTTCCTGCAGGTCCTCCGATTTTTTTACCTTTTAAATCTTTAGGATTTTTGATTGAATCATCTTTAGAAAAAAGTGAGAATGCCTTTGGAGCTCTTGAATACATATTTAAAACTTTGATGTCTTGACCGTTTGCCTTGGCAAGAATTGCAGAAGATCCTCCCAAAGCATAAAGAATATCAACGTCTCCGCTTGCAAGGGCCGCTGTTTGATCTGCGCCACTTGTGATTTCCTTGTAATTAATTTTTACACCTGGTAGGTGTTTTTTGAAAATTTCCTTATTTTTTTCAATTATTGATGGAACATTTAAGGGTGATGTTACATAAGTTATGTTTAGTTCATCGACAGATAATTTTTCTTCACTTTGGGAAGCTTCGTTTGACATAGCATTTGACATATCGTTTGAATTTTCTTTATTTTCCTTGTTTGAGCAAGCTGTGATTGCAAAAACTAGGGAAAAAATTGATAAAATTTTTAATAATTTATTTTTCATTTCCTTCTCCTATTATTTTTTTAAATTTATCTCTTAAAATTTCCTTGGAGATTTTTTCATCTTCAAGGTTGAAATCGGAGACTATTTTTCCTTTTTTCATTATTATAAGCTTTTGGCCCAAATTGAGGGCTTCTTCTAGGTCGTGGCTTACAAATAAAAATCCGGAATTTTTAATTTTCATATATGAAAGTAACTCCATTTCTAGTCTTTCCTTGCTTATTTCATCTAAAGATGCAAAGGGTTCATCCAAAAGCATGAAATTATTTGGGAAAATAAGAGCACGGGCAAGGGAAACTCTCGCCTTCATCCCACCAGAAAGCTGGGAAGGGTAGGCTTTTTCAAAACCCTCAAGGCCCATTATTTTTATCCGTTTTTGGCAAAGTTCTTGATTTGGATTTGAAAACATTATATTTTCTTCAAGGTTTAACCAGGGCAAAAGTCTTGGATTTTGAAAAACAAGGGAAGTTTTAATGCCATTATTTAAAATTTTCCCAGAATCTATTTCCAAAAGTCCACCAAGAGCTTTGAGCAGGGTGGATTTTCCACACCCCGAAGGGCCTATAAGTACATTTCTTTTTTGAGGATCTAATTTCAAGTTTATTTTATCAAGTGCCTTAATTTCTTTATCTTCAATTTTATAAGTTTTACAAAGATCAATTAGACTTATACCATTCATTTTTAAGATCTCCCTTCAAAAATAAGCTTGCAAATTTTACGAAAATTTTATCAGAAATCATTCCTATAAAACCAATCATAAAAATTCCCACAAGAACCTTGTCAGTCCTTGACATTAGCCTTGAAAAATTAATCAAATAACCAAGTCCCTTCGATGCTGCAAGCATTTCCGCAGCAATAATTGACCTATAAGCATAGCCAAGTCCAATTCTTGCACCGACAAAAATATCCACAAGGCTTGAAGGAAGGATGATTTTTCTAAAAATTTCCCCGTCCTTGTAGGAAAAAGAGCGTGCCATTTCAATCAAATCTGAATCTGTCACCATAAATCCTTTTTGGATATTTAAAAATATTGGGAAAAATGATGCCATAAAAACTATGGTGATTTTACTAACTTCCCCAATCCCAAGCCATAAAATCAAAAGAGGAATAAGGCCAAGGGGTGGAATATTTTTCAAAAAATCCAAAAGATTGGAAAAATATGGGTAGGTTTTTGGTTTCAAATAAAAGAAAAGTGCCAAGAAAAATCCCACAATAAGCGCCAGAAAATAACCGATAAAAACCCTATATAAACTTGCCAAAAGATTGGTAAAAATTGTCCCATCAAAAACCATATCACAAAAAGTTTCAAAAACTTTGACAGGTCCAGGCAAATAAATAGGCGAAAAAATCCCGATTTTATAGATTATTTGCCAAATTAGTAAAATTATAAAAAATACCAATAGATTTTTCTTTGTCTTAGAAATAAAGTTATTTTTTTTCATAAAAACCCCCTAACATTTTACCAGAAATTGAGAAAGTTTATCAAAAAAATTATAAAATTTTTGAGAATTAAAAATTAAAAGGATGAATTTGTTTTAAATTAGGAAAAAATAGGAAATCTCAATGATTATATTTGTGTTTTAATTAAAATAAACACGAGAGATCTCTCGACAAGCTCGAGATGGGTTATCATTTTATTTAATTACTTCTGAAGGAGAAATTATAAATAAATCTTATTAATATATTGATTTCAAATAAAAAAAGACAGGAAGAAAACTCACTGTCTTTAGATTTATATTTGTTTTTTCAAACTATTATTCAAATTTCAAAGAATTAACAATATTTTCATTCAAAATTTGTGTTTTATTAGTATTTTTTAATGGACCAGTAAGAATCATATTTACAAAATAATCATCAGTTTCAAAGGCTATTTTTTCACCTTCTAGGGAGAATTGTTCAGTGTAGATTCTCACCTTCGATTTCATAAATAACTTATCGTTGACCATTTCTTCCTTAACAATTCCCATTGGAGATATAAAAGCTGGTGGGATTTGAGTGCCTTGGCTTTGGTTGAAAGATTTTTTGAGGTCCATATCGTCGTCTTTTTTTATTTTTGAAATCAAAATTTGATTTATGGTTTTTCCGGAAAATTGGTTTTCAAAAACAGTCAAGGACTCGCTATCTTGGATTTTCTTCATATTTTCTGGAATATTGAAGGAAAAACCATCCATATCAATTTTTTCTGTTGCATAAAGGTCGATTTTTTTATCAAAAGACTTGAAAGATTTTGCCACCATGTTAAAATCTTCACTTTCAGGATAGGTAGTTGACAATAAATCTGCCATTATATAAGGAGAAAATTGAGATTTTTCCTTGTCTTCTACAATTTGAAATTTTAAAACATTTGTAGGTGTCGCCATAAAAATATTGGTATAGGAAAATTTATTGTTTTCAATTATTGAATAAGTAGATTTTTTGTCCTCACTTTCAAGAACAATTGGTTTTTGGACTACATTGGCATTTTCAATACCTGAATTATAAGTTTCCTTGTCAGAAAATTTATAAAGGTCGGTCTTTATTTCAACTTCGGATTTTTCTCCATCTTTAAATAATTTTTTTATATTAATAGATAAGTCGTAAAAATCAGATTTTGGAAAATCAACAACATATTGGCCATCTTTTGAATAAAGCTTGCACCTATCAGGAATTCTTATATTAAGGGCTGATAAGTAAATATTTTTGTTATAATCTAGATTTTTAAGTTCATCAGCATTGTAAGGCTCATCAGAGTCGCTAGAAAGATTATCTGGATAATCTCCCAGCATCCTATCAATAAATATAGAATTATCTCTTTTATATCCTTCAATATTATCGTGCTTATATTCTAATCTTTTCTTTTCTTTCTTTTCATTTGATGATGATTCAGAAGAAATGCTTTGATTTTTTAAATTGCTATCATTAGATTTATTTATATTTTCGTTTTTTCCACAAGAAGAAAAAATTAATATAAATAGAAATATCAAAATTTTTTTCATAAATACTCCAAATTTCTTTTATTCATTGATTATATCATAAATTCTTAAAAATTAAATTAATTAATTTTTTTATAGGCTTTAAAAAATATAAAAAAGTCTTTAAAAAAATTTCACTTCTTGGTATCATTAAATATAGGAAATGGTTTATTTCCGACAAACTTTAAGAAGAAATCTAAAGGAGAAAAAATGAATAGAGACTTAGGTATCAACTTATGTAGAGTAACCGAAGCAGCAGCCCTTGCAAGCGCAAAATACTTGGGCAAGGGAAAGAAAAACGATTCTGATAATATCGCAGTAGACCAAATGAGGGCTATGTTTAATTATTTGGGCATAAACGGAAGAGTTGTAATAGGGGAAGGCGAAATCGACGAAGCTCCTATGTTATACATAGGTGAAGAAATTGGAGATATGAGCCAAGATGACGTTGTAGATATAGCCGTTGACCCAATCGACGGAACAGCATCTCTTGCAAACGGAACAAGCAATTCGATTTCAGTTATTGCAGTAGCACCAGAAGGATGCCTATTAAATGCTCCAGATGTATATATGAATAAAATTGCCACAGGCAGTAAAGCAAAGGGCGTTATAGACATAAATAAATCTACAAAAGAAAATATAGAAAATGTAGCAAAGGCTTTAAACAAAAAAGTTTCAGATATAACAGTTTCTGTTTTGCACAGACCAAGACACGAAAAATTGGTTGAGGAAATAAGAGAAGCTGGAGCAAGAATTTCCATGGTAGAAGACGGCGATGTTTTAACAGCCATAGCCACAGAATTATCAGGTGGAAAAATTGACCTTATAATGGGAATAGGCGGAGCTCCAGAAGGAGTAATAGCGGCTGCAGCCCTAAAATGTTTGGGAGGAGATTTCCAAGGAGTATTTGCCCCATCAGACTCTAAACAAGTTAAAAGATGCCTAAAAATGGGAGTAGATTTTGACAAAGTTTATACAATAGACGATTTGGTAAAAGGAGAGGACGTTTTATTTGCAGCAACAGGAATAACTGATGGCACATTTTTAAAAGGCGTATCCTATACTAAAAACAATATGGCAGAAACCCAATCACTATTATTGAGACTTCCATCAGGAACAATAAGATATATCGACTCAATTCATAAACTCGATCAAAAATTAGACCAAAAATAAGGACAAAAAAGAAAGGCCTATAAATATAAAAAGAATGGCTTGTAATATAAAATGAGATTTTTTGGGGATTATGTAAGCTTTACTTAAATAATATAAAGAAATAATCCCCAAAAAAATAGAAAAAATTTTAGATAAGAAAAAATTTCTTACAAAAATATGATTAAGAGCTGTTAGAAAATATGTAAGAATAAATAGGGATAAGTAGAAAACTTGTCTTTTATTTTTGTTTTATTAAAAATTTTATTTGATAAATTAAACATAAAAATTTCCTTTCAGATAACGATAACTATTATCAATTCTATTATATAAAATGAGAAATTTTTGTCAACAGAATACATAATTATAATAAAATTTTAAAATAGAATACAAAAATAGTAGGAAAATTTTAAAATAGAACATAAAAATAGTAAGAAGATTCTAAAATAAAATACAAAGATTGTAGGAGTACTTTAAAAATAAAGTCAATAAAAGAGAAAATCTTTGAAAAAGAAATTCTAATATTTTAAAATTCCTATAAATATTATTCAAATTGGGTAATATATATTTATATGGTCAATATGCTATAATAATACTGTATATAGTAGGAGGTGAAGGATGGCAAGCGATGTAATTAACCAAGTTAAAGATGCAGAAATTGCTGCTGACAAACTTGTAGACGATGCCAAAATAAAAGCCAAGGAAATAATTGAATCTTCAAAAATCGAGGCTAGCAATTCTTACAAAGAAAAAATCGAAAAGGCAAAAAAAGATGCTAATGATTTAATCGAAAAAGCAAAGGAAGAAGCAAGCGAGGAAAAGATTCCACTTATTGACAAGGCAAAAGAAGAAAGCAAGGATATTTTAAACCAAGATGGGGGAAAAATTGATGGGCTTTTAGATCTTTTAACAGAAAGGATTGTAAATAATGGCAATAGTTAAAATGGATAAGTTTAATCTTTTCTCTTTTGAAAATAATAGATCAAACCTTCTAGATATTTTACAAAAGTTTAACTATGTTCATTTTAACGATCTTGCGGTCGATGAAAAAGAAGATTACCTAAAAAAGGTATCTAACCAAGAAAATCTTACAAGAATTGACGAAGAAAGGTCAAAACTTGAATATGCAATTAATTCTATAGAGAAATATTTGGATAAGGAAGAATTATCTTCAATACAAAGAAAGGACATGAGCCTTGATCTTCTCTACAAAGAAGGTGAAAATTTCAAGTTTGACGAAATTTATCCAAAACTAAAAGAGTACTTAGATATAAGGGATAAAAGTCAAGAAAAAATCAAAAATTTAAAGGCTTCAAACGAAGAACTTAAAGTTTTCAAAGATGTGGATTTAGACATAAAATCCATTGAAGACGCTCACAGATTTTACGTAGAAATAGGCTCAATCGCAGATCAGTTTTACAAAGATTTTGACCAAGATTTGGTGAAAAAAGATTTTAAAACTGCTATGGTTTTGGATATATCCAAAAAGGAAAGCCTAAATTATGTAATAGCCTTATCAAATCTTGATGAAGCAAAAGATTTTAAAGAATTTTTGAGAGATCACGGCTTTTCAAAAGCCAATATCAAGACCAAAAAGAAAGTTAGTGAAAAAATAGCTTTAAACCTAGAAGAGATAGAAAATTTAGAAGAAAAGTTAGAAAAAAGTGAAGAAGAAATAAAGGAGATGAAAAAGTACCTCCCAGACTTCTACCTTTACCAAACTTATCTAGAAAATTTAAGAAAAAAAGAAGCAAGTAGTGAATATTTCCTAAAAACAAAAAGAGTAGATCTTATAGAAGGCTACATTCCACACAAGCTAAACGATAAGTTTAGAAAAGACTTGAAGGAAGTTTTGGGAGAAAATTTTGTACTTGATATAAAAATTGCAGATAAAGATGATCCGAATGTTCCAATAATTCTTGATAATAACAAGCTTATAGAACCTTACGAATCAGTCGTAGAAACCTACTCTCTACCAAAATATAACGAAGTTGATCCAACCCTTTTGGTTTCAATTTTCTATACAATATTTACAGGATTTATGCTTGGAGATTTGGGTTATGGATTAATACTCTTTATCGGAACAATTTTACTTAGAAAATACAAAGATTTACCAGAGTCAACTGACAAAATGGTAAGACTTTTTACAAGAGTTGGACTTTCAGGATGTGTATTTGGATTAATATTTGGTTCATTTTTTGGAGGAATAATTCCTCTTCCAGGACTAATTGATACACAAAAAGATTTCAACACCCTAATGGTTATCTCACTTATAATCGGTGGAATATCATTATTTACAGCTCTTGGTGTAAAAGGATATATGCTAATTCGAGATGGAGATCCACTCGGAGCCTTGTTTGATGCTGTCTTATGGTATATGGCAGTAGGAGGAGCAATAGCCCTTTACTTACTTGATGGTTCAGGTAAAAATATAGCCAAAATAATAATGATAATAGGTATGATAGGCATAGTCCTTACAGGAGGACGTGAAAACAAATCAATTGGAGGAAAGGCCGCAGGAGGTTTATATTCTCTATACGGAATGAGTTCTTGGATTGGAGATTTCGTATCATTTTTAAGACTTATGGCCCTTGTTCTTTCAGGAGGATTTGTTGCTTATTCAGTAAACTTGATTGTAGGAATGTTATGGCCTGCAGGAATTTTAGGCAAGATAGGAGCTATCATAGTTTTTGTAATTTTCCAATTATTTAACCTATTCCTATCAACCTTATCAGCATACGTTCACTCCCTAAGGCTTGTTTATGTAGAAATGTTTAACAAGTTCTATGAAGGTGGCGGAAAGAAATTTAGACAAATGATAGAAAACAGTAAATTTATAAATATAATCACAGGAGGATACAATGGTTGATTTTTTAGTTGAAAACGGTGGAAACATAATGGGAGCAGTAGCTGTTGCTATAGCAGTATTCCTATCAGGAATGGGATCTGCAAAAGGAACAGGAATGACAGGAGAAGCAGCTGCAGGTTTAACTGTAGAAGAACCACAAAAATTTGGTAAAGCACTTGTACTACAACTTTTACCAGGTACACAAGGACTTTACGGCTTTGTAATCGGATTTATGATTTTAGGAAAATTAGGTGGAGGCCTTAACTTCCAAGAAGGACTTTATTATATATTTGCAGCACTTCCAATTGGAGTAGTTGGATATTTCTCAGCAGTAGCCCAAGCAAAAGTAGCAGTATCAGGTATGAATATACTTGCAAAAAACGAAGATAATTTCGTACAAGGTATAGTTTACGCAGTAATGGTTGAGTTATATGCAATCTTAGGATTTGTAATTTCCCTACTTCTAGTAAACAATATATAAGGCTTTATTATGAACAATCTTGATTTATTATTAGATGGAATAAGAAAAGATGGGCAAAAAGAAGCCGATCATATCCTATCTAATGGTCAAAAAAGAAAAGAAGAAATAATAAAAGAATCAGAAGAAAAAGCCCAAAGACAAGTCTCACAAATAATAGAAAATGCCCAAAAAGAAGCGAAAAGAATAAAAGAAAATTCAAAAGTAACTGCAAATAGACAGGCGAGAGATATAAAAATCGGAGCAAAAAACCAAGTTGTAGAAGAAGTTTTAGAAAAACTAATTAAAAAATTAGAAAAACTAGGACCAAATTCCTACAAAACTTTTGTCCTAAATAGACTAAAAGATTCAGGAATAGAAAAAGGCGAAATTCTTTTACAAAAAGACATGAAATTTCATTTCAAAGAAGAAGATTTTGGTGGACTAAAAATATCAAATGAGAGCGTAGATGGAGGATTTGTAGTAAAGAACGGAAAAATTATTTACGACAATACCTTTAAATCTTTGGTAAATTTTGAAAAAGATTCTTTAGAAAAAATAATAGTTGATGAAATATTTAAGTGAGGTGATTTAGATGGATAGAGAAAAATTTATCCGCCCATCAATTACTACAAGAGTATACGAAAAAAATCTCCTTACTTCAGAAAATTTAAAAAGGCTAATAGATACAGACAATCTTGAAGAAGCTATATCAAGTTTAAATGACACAAAATATGGAGAATATTTACAAAAATTAGATAGACCAGAAGACTACGAAAAAGTTCTATCCCAAGTTCTTTTACAGTCATACAAGGATATGATAAAAATAAGTCCAGATGAAAATTTGGTAAAATACTTGGAAGAAAAATATAATTTCCATAATTTAAAAGTTTTATTAAAAGAGCTAATTCAAGACGAAGATTACAAATCAATCTATATTGACATAGGAAATATTGACCTTGTAAAATTAAAAAGAAATCTAAAAGAAGATTTACTTGATGATAATAAGTACTTATCCTATGCCAAAAAAGCCCTAGACCTTTACGAGGAAAACAAAGATCCTCAAGATATAGACCTATCTTTGGACAAAGATTTTTATGAAAAACTTCTAGAAGATGCAAAAAACCTAGATTATGAAAGTTTGATAAATTTCACCAAAGAAAGAATTGACCTTACAAACTTAAAAGCACTTTTAAGAATAAAAGGTCAAGACCAAAGTGTCGATTTATTGGAAAAAGCCCTAATAGATGGTGGAAACATTGAAAAAAATCTCTTTAGAGATTCATTAAATGCAGAAAAATCATCATACACAAACCTATTTTTCAAAGAAAAAATTTACCCAAAAGTAAAAGATGCTTTGGAAGAAAATGATTTGTATAAGGCTATGCAAAAAATCGAAAAAATAATTGATAACCACTTGATGGACTTTGCAAAAGAGAGCAAAAAAGTAAGCTATGGTCCAGAGGTTATTATGGGATATCTTATAAGTCGTGAAATGGAAATTAAAAATTTAAGAATTATCCTAACAGCCAAATTAAATTCACTTTCTCGTGAATTTATGGAAGAAAGGTTGCGTGATCTATATGTATAGGGTAGCCGTAATAGGAGATAAAGATTCAGTCCTAATGTTTAAAGCGTTGGGAGTTGATGTATATACAGCAGTAGATGGAGAAGATGCAAAAAAACTTGTAAAAAAACTTGCCCAAGAAAATTTTGGCATAATATTTATTACAGAAGATTTTGCAGCAAAAATCCAAGATACTATAGACAAATACAGAGAAGAAATGACTCCAGCAATTATACTTATACCATCCAACAAGGAAGATCTTGGACTTGGAATGGCAGATATAAATAAGAGTGTAGAAAAAGCTGTTGGAGCTAACATTTTGAACTAGAAGGAGACCAAATTTGAATAAAGGTAAAATCACAAGAGTATCAGGTCCACTTGTAGAAGCAAAGGGATTATCTGATGCTAATATCTATGATGTGGTCGAAGTTTCAAAAGATAAGCTCATCGGAGAAATTATAGAGATGAGAGGGGATGTTGCAAATATTCAAGTTTACGAAGAAACAACTGGAATTGGACCTGGAGATGAAGTAGTTTCAACAGGTGCTCCACTATCAGTTGAACTTGGACCAGGACTACTTGAAAGAATGTATGACGGAATCCAAAGACCACTTGAAAAACTTGAATTATTGGCAGGAGAATTTCTAAAAAGAGGAGTTACAGCCCCACCACTAAATAGAGAAAAATTATGGGAATTTAAAGCAGAAAAAGAAGTTGGAGATGAAGTGGTTCCAGGAGATATCCTAGGTACAGTTGATGAAACTTCAGTAATTAACCATAAAATTATGGTTCCAAACGGAATTAAAGGAAAAGTTAAAGAAATAAAGGATGGAGAATATACAGTAGAAGATACAGTTGCTGTAATTGAAACCGAAAATGGCGATAAGAATTTAAATATGATTCAAAAATGGCCAGTAAGATCTCCAAGACCATTTAACAGAAAACTTGACCCAGACACACCACTTATAACAGGACAAAGAGTTATTGATACATTTTTCCCAGTTGCAAAGGGAGGAGCTGCATCAATTCCAGGACCATTTGGATCAGGAAAAACAGTTATCCAACACCAAATTGCAAAATATGCCGACGCTGACGTTGTAATTTATGTAGGTTGTGGAGAACGTGGAAACGAGATGACTGACGTACTTGACGAGTTTCCAGAACTAATCGATCCAAAAACTGGCGAATCAATCATGAAAAGAACTGTACTTATAGCAAACACTTCAAACATGCCAGTAGCAGCCAGAGAGGCAAGTGTTTATACAGGAATTACCATGGCAGAATATTACAGAGATATGGGATATTCTGTAGCTTTGATGGCAGATTCTACATCAAGATGGGCAGAGGCCCTTCGTGAGATGAGTGGACGTTTGGAAGAGATGCCAGGAGACGAAGGATTCCCTGCTTATCTTGCAAGCCGTATAGCAGATTTCTACGAAAGAAGTGGAAAAGTTATAGTAAATGGACAAGTAGAAAAAGAAGGATCACTTTCAGTAATAGGAGCAGTTTCTCCTCCAGGTGGAGACTTATCTGAACCTGTTACCCAAGCAACACTTCGTATAGTAAAAGTATTCTGGGGACTTGATTATGATTTGTCTTACCAAAGACACTTCCCAGCTATAAACTGGCTAAATTCATACTCACTATATCAAGATAAGATGGATTCATATATAGATAAAACTGTTGATGAAAAATTCTCAAAAAACAGAATGAGAGCAATGAGTTTACTTCAACAAGAATCATCCCTACAAGAAATTGTAAGACTAATCGGTCGTGATGGCCTAAGTGATGATGATAAATTAAAACTTGATGTAACAAAATCACTAAGAGAAGATTTCTTGCAACAAAACGCCTTCCATGAAACAGATGCCTTCTGCCCAATGGAAAAACAAGATTTAATGCTTGATACAATCCTATATTTTTACGACAAAAGTCTAGAAGCTTTAGCTGATGGAGCAAATCTTGATAGACTTGAAGAGCTTGAAGTAAAAGAAAAAATCACAAGATTAAAACTTATAAAAGATGAAAACTTGGAAGAATTCGACCAAGTTAAAGAACAAATCGACAAAGAATGCAAAGAAGCTGTAGCAAAGGGGGATGAATAATGCTAAAAGAATATAAAAGCGTATCAGAAGTAGTTGGACCCCTAATGCTTGTCGAAGATGTTAGTGGAGTTGATTATGAAGAGCTAGTTGATATAGAACTTCAAACAGGAGAAAGAAGAAGAGGAAGAGTAATAGAAATTGATGAAAACAATGCTGTTGTTCAACTTTTTGAAGGATCTTCTGGAATTAACTTAAAATCAACATCAGTAAGATTTTTAGGTAGACCACTAGAACTTGGCGTAAGCGAAGATATGATAGGAAGAACTTTTGATGGACTAGGAAGACCAATCGATGATGGCCCATCAATTATTCCTGAAGAAAAAAGAGATGTAAACGGAGTTGCAATAAATCCTGTAAGCCGTGATTATCCATCAGAATTTATCCAAACAGGTGTATCAACAATCGACGGATTAAATACCCTTGTTCGTGGACAAAAACTTCCAATATTTTCAGGATCAGGACTTCCACACAATAAATTTGCAGCCCAAATTGCAAGACAAGCAAAAGTATTAAACGATAGCGAAGACTTCGCCGTTGTTTTTGCAGCTATAGGAATTACATTTGAAGAAGCTCAATTCTTTAGACAAGACTTTGAAAAAACAGGAGCTTTGGATAGGTCAGTAATGTTTATAAACCTTGCAGATGACCCTGCAATCGAGCGTTTATCAACACCAAAAATGGCGCTAACAGCAGCAGAATATTTGGCATTTGAAAAGAATATGCAGGTTTTGGTTATCATGACAGATATGACAAACTACGCAGAAGCTCTTCGTGAAGTTTCAGCAGCAAGAAAAGAAGTTCCAGGCCGTCGTGGTTACCCAGGATATCTTTATACAGACCTTGCAACCCTTTATGAAAGAGCTGGAAAATTAAAAGGAAAACCAGGTACAATTACCCAAATTCCAATTTTAACCATGCCAGAAAATGATATAACCCACCCAATCCCAGATTTGACAGGCTATATCACAGAAGGACAAATTATTTTATCAAATGAGCTTTATAACCAAGGAGTAAACCCACCAGTTTCAATTCTTCCATCCCTATCAAGGCTTAAAGATAAGGGAATTGGAGAAGGAAAAACAAGAGAAGACCACGCGGATACCATGAACCAAATTTATGCAGCTTATGCATCCGGAGTTGACGCAAGAGAGCTTCAAAAAATCCTTGGAGATTCTGCTCTTTCAAAAGCTGACCTTGCTTTTGCAGAATTTGCAAAACAATTTGAAGAAAAATATATAAATCAAGGATTCTACACAAATAGATCCATAGAAGATACCCTAAATCTTGGTTGGGAATTATTAAAAATAATACCAAAATCTGAACTAAAGAGAATCGATGACGAATTAATCGATAAATATTTGGATAAAGACGAAAACAAAAAGGAGTCTTAGGCTATGACAAGGCTTAATGTAACTCCAACCAGGATGAATTTAAATACCCTAAAGAAAAGACTTGCCACATCCAAAAGAGGCTACAAACTTTTAAAAGACAAACAAGATGAGCTGATGAGACAATTTCTTGAAAAAATCAGAGAAAACAAAAGACTTCGTGAAGAAGTTGAAGCTGATTTGAAAGATTCATCAAAGGGATTTTTGATGGCATCATCTTTTATGAGCCCAGAATTTTTGGAAGAAGCAGTAAGTTTTCCTACACAAAAAATTGGGGTAGATATAAAAGTAAAAAATGTCATGAGTGTAAGAATTCCTCAAATGGAATTTAAAATTGACAAGGGAGGAAATGAAAATGCCTCCATGTATCCTTATGGCCTTGCCCAAACATCAGCTGATTTGGACCTTGCCATAAAAGGATTAAACAAGGTTATGGATAAACTTTTAACCTTGGCAGAACTTGAAAAATCAACTCAACTTATGGCAGATGAAATTGAAGGAACAAGAAGAAGGGTAAACGCCCTAGAATATAGGACGATTCCAGATTTGGAAGAAACAATCAAATATATTAGAGCTAAACTAGAAGAAAACGAAAGAGCAACAATCTCAAGATTAATGAAGGTTAAGGATATTATTTCCGAAGAAGCCTAAGTCTTGAAAAGAGAAATTTTCATAGTTTAGTAATAAGGATAAAAGGGACGTGTTAAGCGTCCTTTTAATACATAAATTTTAAAGGAGAAACGAATGGATACGGAAGGACCCTACGCGAATTTGACAATTTTTTTAATAGTTTTGGCGCTGATTTTATTGAATGCCTTAATAAATATGATATTTTCATCCCTTACTTCCCTAAATCATCAAAAATTAAGAGATATGGTGGAAAATGGGGATAGGAAGGCAAAGGAAGTTTTGCTTTTATCGCAAGACCAACAAAGGCTTATGCAAAGTCAAAATTTCCAAGATGCAGTTTTATCAATAATCACAATTGCCTTTCTTTTATTAAATATAAATGATTCTTTGGAAAAATTTCTAAACAGAGAATCCGATTTTATGCAAATGCTTATAATGATTTTTATGGTTGTAGTTTTTGTTGTAATCAAGAGGGTTTTTGCAAATATGATTCCTCAAAGAATAGGAATTAAAAATCCCTACACGATTTCCAAAAAAACTACAGGTTTTGCAAAAATTATATTATTTTTTACCAAGCCTTTTGTAAGTTTTGTAAATAAAGTTACCAATCTTATTATGAATATTTTTGGAATTGAGTCTAAGGCTATTGAAAAAGAAGTTACGGCAGAACAAATTAAATCCATAGTCCAAGTTGGAGAAGACCAAGGAGTTTTAAGGCCTTTGGAATCGAAAATGATTAGATCAATTATGGAATTTGATGACGTTTGGGCAGAAGAGATAATGACCGCAAGGCCTGAAGTATTTATGATTGATATAAAAGATAGGGAAAGAAAATATTTGGATGAATTTATTAAATTAAAACATTCAAGAATTCCAGTCTACGACGAGGAAGTTGATAATATCTTGGGAATTATCTATACAAAAGACTATCTTTTGGAGGCAATTGATGTTGGAATTGCAAGTGTTGATATTAGAAAATTAATAAAACCAGCATTTTTTGTTCCAGAAAAAATAGAAACCGACAAATTATTTTCTCAAATGCAAAAAGACCATATTCATATGGCAATTTTGATAGATGAATATGGTGGATTTTCGGGAATTGTTACCATGGAAGATCTGGTAGAAGAAATTGTTGGAGATATGGATGATACATTTGACAAGGACCTTCCAGACATTAGAACCTCAACCAAGGGATCATATATAGTAAAGGGTTCAACCTCAATAAAAGATTTAAATGATATTTTGGGTCTTGATATTGACGAAGAAAACGACCAATACGATACGGTTGCAGGCTTTATGATAGATAGGCTAGGATTTGTCCCAGACGAAGGCTTCGAAAAAGCGGTAGTTTACAAAGATTACGAATTTAAAATCCTCTATATAGAAGAAACCCGAATTAAAATTGTAAGAATAAAAAAGTTAAATAAAGCTCAAGAAGATTTGGGTGAAGAGATGGAAAAAGAAGAAAACACTACTAATTAACACATAGTAGTGTTTTCTTTTTTACTCTAAAATTTCAATCCCCATAGTTTTTTGGTATTTTTCTAGATAATTCATTGAGCCTTCTAGGTAGTAAATATTTTCTAGTCCTTGTTTTTGTAGGGTTTTTACTACGGATTTTGCCCTGTTGCCGCTTCGACAATATATTAGGTATTTATTTTTGTTTTTGAAATCTTCTGGATTAATTTTTCCTACTGGTATATTTATGGCGTTTTTTATGTGGGATTTTTCAAATTCTTCTTTTTCTCTTACGTCAACTATGATAAATTCATCTTTTCTTTCCCCAAGTTCTGGAATTTCTATATTTTTTATTTTTCCTTCAAAAATATCTATAGCTTGACTTGCAAGAGTATTTAGGGAATCTTCTGGGGTGGAATAAATTGGTTGGTAGGATATTTCTGTATCGTATAGGTCGTAAATATCTGCCCCCATGCCAATTAGTCCTGCCACTATGTCAACTCTTTTTACTACATCGCCTTTTCCAACCGCTTGGAAGCCATAAATTTGTCCGGTGTAGGGATCAAAGGAAATTTTCATATTCATAGGCTTTGAATAGGGAAGGATATTTACTGAATCGTTGTGGGTGATTAGGGTTGATTTGTAGGGGATTTTTGCCGCATCTAATTGTTTTTTGCTAAGTCCAGTTGCTGCCACGTTCATATCAAATGATCTTAGGGCAAAAGATCCTATAAAAGATGGGGATTTTTTTGCTTTTCCCATTATGTGATTTGCTACAAATTTTGCTTGTCTGTGGGCAGGCCAAGCTAGGTTTAATTTCCCCTTGGTTTTTGTAAGTGGATTATAGACTTCTATTACATCACCAATAGCGTAGATATCTGGATCATTTGTTAATAAATTTCTGTCGGTTTCTATGGCACCAGATTTTGTAATTTTAAGTCCTGCATCTTTTGCGATTTTTGAATTTGGCTTAACTCCAATGGCGTTTATCAAAAGATCATAGGAAATTTCTTTTCCGCTTTTTAAAAGTAGACTTTCATCTTTTACTTCAACTATCTCGTCGTTTTTTATTAAATTTATGTGGTCAGAAATATTTTCTTCAACAAAGCCAGCCAGTTCTTCGTCAATATTTCCCAAAACTCTGCTTCTTACAACAAGAGACACATCAAGGTCAAGCTCGTTTAGGTTTTCTGCACTTTCAATTCCTATAAAACCAGCCCCGTTTACTATAACTTTTTTTGCCTTGTTTTCTTTTATATATTTTCTAATATTTTCAACATCAACAACATTTTCAACCTTAAAGACATTTTTTCTTTCTTTTTCCAAACCCTTGATTGAATCTGGAACAAAAGGAGAAGCTCCTGTTGCTATTATTAATTTATCGTAAGTTTCTTTGTAGATTTTTCCTGTTTTTAGGTTTTTAATTTCAACATATTTTTCATGGCGATTGATTGAGACAGCCTCGCTAAAGTTTCTTGCATCTATATTATTTTTCTTTTTAAATTCATCTGGTCTTCTTGCAATTAAATCCTCTTTATCTTCTACCATATAGGAAAGATAATAGGGAATTTCACAATTTTTAAAAGATGTGTCCCTGCCTTTTTCAATTAAAATTATTTCATTTTCATCAGAAAGTTTTCTAAGATTTGTTGCACAAGTAGCACCTGCTGCAACGCCTCCAATTATTAGTATTTTCATAATTCACCTCTTTATACTTCTACCCAATTCTTGATTGAAGTTTATATTTTATATATAATGAAAGAAAGTACAGAAAAATTGTTTATGAAAAATAAAAATTCTTAAATTCGAGGAGAAAAAATGAAAAATATAATGATTACTGGTGGGGCGGGTTTTATTGGATCTCACATTGCAGTAGAGCTTTTGGATAAGGATTTCAATGTTATAATTTATGACAACTTATCAAACGCCTCAGTAGAATCTTTAAAAAGAGTAGAAAAAATTAAAATTTTAAGAGGCTGATGTTCTTGTTGGTGCAAAATTAAGGTGATTAAAATATAAGATTTTTAACCTTGCAACAGGATGTGGATATTCAGTTTTAGAAATGGTAAAGGCCTTTGAAAAGGCAAGTGGCAAAAAAACAATCCGAATGGATATGAGGGGGAATAATGACTACAAGTTTAGTAATTCTTGCAGCAGGAATTGGCTCAAGATATGGGGCAGGTGTTAAGCAACTTGCCAAAATGGACGAATATGGCCATACAATTATGGACTATTCAATTTATGATGCAAAAAAAGCTGGCTTTGACAAGGTGGTTTTTATAATTAGAGAAGAAATTGAAAAAGATTTTAAAGAAATTTTGGGAAAAAGAATTGAAAAAGTGATAGATGTGGAATATGCCTATCAAAAAAATGAACTTCCACAAGGCTTTACCGTTCCAAAAGAAAGAAAAAAACCTTGGGGCACAGTTCCAGCAATTCTTTCAGCCAAAAAATTTATAAATGAACCATTTTTAATAATTAATGCAGATGATTATTATGGTAGGGAAGTTTTTGAATTGATGTATAAATATTTAAATAATCCAGAAAATTTAAATAAAAATGAAATTCAAATAGCCATGGCAGGTTACAAATTAAAAAATACCCTATCAGACAATGGAGCTGTAAACAGGGGAGTTTGTCTTGAAAATGAAAAGCATGAACTTATAAGTATAAAAGAAACCCACGGAATTGAAAATAAGGATGGAAAAATACTATCAAAAGAAAACCATCCGGCAGATTTTCTAAATTTAGAATCCTTGGTTTCTATGAATGTTTGGGCATCTTTCCCAGAATTTGTGGAAATAAGCGAGAAATATTTTGAAAAATACCTAGAAAAAAACAAAGATGATTTGATGAGTGCTGAATATATTTTGGCAGATATGGTAGAAGAGTTGTTGGAAGATAAAAAAGCAAAAGTAAAAGTAATCCCAACCGACGATGAATGGATTGGAATCACTTACAAAGAAGACTTAAAACCTGCCCAAGAAGAATTCGAAAAAATGTTTGAAAAAGGAATCTATTCACCAAATTTGTGGGAAGAAAAATAAGATTTAGCAAATTAAAATTTTTTCTATTTTGAAAATTTACTTGTAAATATATTTAGGTAAATTTGAAAAATAATACCCATCTCGAGCCGATAAATATGCCTTGATTTGGTATATTTATCCCTAAAACTAGTGCAGATTTATAACCGTTGATTTCGGTTATAAATCCTGAAAACTAGTGCGAGAGCACGGAAAAATTTGCGAAGCGAATGAGTTTTCATAAGCACGGAAAAATTTGCGAAGTAAACGGGTTTTAGTGCCGAGAGATCTCAAGGTTTAAGTTTATATTTAAGATAAAGCAAATTAAAGAGATCCATCCACTGCGGTCGGGATGGGTATTTCTTTGTTTTGGTATTTTGTTTGTGCTAAGTTTTTGAGGAGATTTTATATTTTGATTAGTGTTCGATTGTTAGTACTATATATTTTAAATTTTAAAATATAAAAATTAAATATATGAATATATAACAACGTAGAGTCAAGTTAAGATAATAATCACCCATCTTGAGCTTGCCGAGAGATCTCTTTTATTAAATTTTGCTTTTCAAATATTATTTAAAACTTTACACCATTATATATATTTCAAAACATTTCTTTTATTTTATATTTTCCCAAAATCGCTTATAATATAAATAATAATACGAAAAGAAAGAAAAAATAGGTGGTTTATGGTAATCAATAGGTATATAATTTTTTATTTTTTATTTGCCCTTTTGGGCTGGGTTTGGGAGAGTATTTATTGTACAGCTCAAAATCAAAAATGGCAAAATAGGGGGTTTTTGTATGGGCCTCTTTGTCCGATTTATGGATTTGGTTCGATTTTTGCCCTTTTTGCCTATGATTTAATAAATGAGGGAATTTTGGAAAAACTTTCTCTTTTACAGATTTTTATTGTTGGATTTTTTGTTTCTATGGTTTTGGAATATCCAACTTCATATATTCTTGAAAAATTATTTCATGCCAGATGGTGGGATTATACGGATGTGCCTTTAAATTTAAATGGAAGAACTTCTGTGCCGACTTCTGTTGGATTTGGTCTTGCTGCAATTTTGGTTATGGATTATTTGATTCCAAAGGCTGAAGATTTTTATTATATTTTACCGGAAATTTTGGCTATAATTTTGCCCTTTATATTAATCGCTATCCATTCTTCAGACATAACCCTAACAGTTGTGAACTTAACCAACTTCCAAAAAGAACTTGATGAAATTGAAGAAAATTTCCAAGAAAGAATGACCCAAAGAGTTGATAATTTTTATAGGAAAAAGAAATCTTTCAATCCAAAGGCTTTAAAAAGGGTTGTTTCATTTAGGATGAGCGAGAAAAGAAATCAAATAGCTGAAAGAATTATAAAAAGTATAGAAAAAATCGAAGAGGAAAGACAAGAAAAATAAAATTGAAAAATCCTCCGATTTTAGTATCGTAAAAGTATAAAGGAGATTTTATGATTTATAAAGCAGATTATGTAATATTAGAAGACAAAATTGAAAAAGATTTATTTGTAGAAGTAGAAAATGGGAAAATAAAGTCCCTTTCCAAAAATGAGCCAGAAGAATTTGAATATTTAGAAGGAATTTTAGCTCCAGGACTTGTAGATACCCACATTCACGGATACAAAAACGAAGATATAATGAATGGGAAAAAAGGAGCCTTGGATATAATTTCAAAAGGCTTGCTTGAAACAGGAGTCACATCATTTTTGCCAACAACTTTGACCGACTCAACAGAAAAATTAAACCAAGCTGTAAAAGTTGTTGGAGAAGAATACAAGGATGTAAAGGGAGCAAAGGTTAGAGGAATATTTTTGGAAGGCCCATTTTTTACAGAAAAATATAAGGGCGCCCAAAATGAAAAATATATGTCAGATCCTGATATAGAAAAATTAAAAAAATGGAAAGAATTGTCAGATGGACTTGTAAATAAAATTGCCATTGCACCAGAAAGAGCTGGCACAGAAGAATTTATAAAAAAAGCAAATGCCATGGGAGTTTACGTTGCCCTTGGCCACTCCGATGCATCATATGATGAGGCGATGAAAGCGGTAGATGATGGGGCAAATATTTTTGTTCACACCTATAATGCCATGAGCGGCCTTCACCACAGAAATCCTGGTATGGTTGGAGCTGCCATGAATTCAGATGCAATTTCAGAATTAATTTGCGACGGCCACCATGTAAATCCAGCTGCAGCAGAAGTTTTAATAAACAAAAAAGGCTATGATAAAATCGCCCTAATCACAGATTGTATGATGGCAGGAGGCATGCCAGATGGATCATACAAGTTGGGAGAGTTTCCAGTAAAAGTAGAAAATGGAACAGCAAGGCTAGAATCAGGAAACCTTGCAGGATCAATTTTAAAACTAAAAGAAGCTGTTCAAAATGTGGTTGATTGGGATATAGTAGATATCTTTGAAGCAGTCCAAATGGCATCCTTAATCCCAGCAAAATCCGTAGGAATAGATGATGTTTGCGGAAAAATAAAAGTAGGCTACGATGCAGATTTTATCCTTTTAGATTATGAATTAAATTTAAAAGCTACTTATTTGAATGGGGAAGAAAAATATCATAGTTAAGTTAATAAAAATAAAGAAATATTTTAAAAAACAGGCTTTTTAAATTAGCTTGTTTTTTTTATTTTGTAAATTAAATATAAATATAATTTAAATTTTCAAATATTTATTTAGATAAATCTTAACACTTGATTAATTTATTTAAAGAAGTATATTAAAAACGTAAAAAGAAAGATGGAGGAAATTATGAAATTAAATAAAAATTTAAAATACGGTGCATCAGCTCTTGCATTAGCACTTTTACTTTCAGCTTGTTCTGGAGAAAATGCTAATAAGGCTAAAGAAGATGCAAAAGATGCAGCAAGCAATGCAGAAATTGCAATTTCACAAGAAGTGTCTTCAGCAAAAGATAAGGCTGAAGAAAAAGTCGATGAGGCTACAAAAGGAATTGAAGGAAAAGAATTTAAAGTTTCTCTTGATGATGCTGTTAATAAATTCAAAGAAGCTTTCAAAGTAGATGGAATTGAGGTTTCATCACTTGAATTTGATGAAGATGATGGAAAATATGTTTATGACATCAAAGGTTTCAAAGATGGTGAAGAGTTTGAAGCAAAAATCGATGCTGAAAGCGGAGAAGTTTTATCAAAAGAACAAGATAAAGACGATGATACAAAAGATGATATGGCAATTGACTTTACAAAGGTTAAAGCTCCAAAAGAAGCCATGGAAAAAGCTTTAGAAAATAACAAAGGCTATGTAAAATCATATGAATTAGATTTCAATGACCAAGGAAAATTAGTTTACGAAATTGATGTTGAAAACGGAGACGACGTAGAACTTGACGCTGAAACATTGGATATAATTCAAAAATAGGAAATTTATAATTTAAATTAAAGGCAGGATTTGTTCCTGCTTTTTATTTATTTTTTAAGTATATTGATTTTAAATTTTTAGCTTGTATAATGAAAGTGTAAAGAAACTAATGTATAAGATGCATTAAAAAAGACAGGAGTTGCAGCTCCTGTCTTTTTTTTCTTAATGTTTTGCATTATTCCCATCGTTTTTGCAAATAATATCATAGATAAAATTTGCTATTAAACTAAGAATAATAGAAACTAATATATTTCTAAGATGCATTTTTACCACCTCCCTACAAAAAGTATAGAGATGTTTGCAAAACATCAAGTATATTTTATCATAAAGAAATTTTTAAAAAAATTAGAAGAAATAAAATTCCTAGTATTAATTCTATTAATCCCACTTTTTTTGCATATTCTTCATCTTTTAATCCATTTTTATAATCTTTTTCAAAATTATTTATTAGACTATATTTTTTCTTAAAATATATATTGTATCCAAAAAATGTAAAAGCTAGAGCTAAAATTAAACTTATTATTTTTAATATTTTCATAAATTTCTCCTAATAAGGAGCATTTTCTGGTTGAGCTCCCAATTTTTTTATCTCTCCCCTCAAAATTTTTGCAAGCTTTGGCAAAATTATTAATAAAATTATGGTATGAAATACAAAATTTATTGCCATTGTTGGAATTCTCATTGCAAATTGGACTTTAAAAGGATTGCCAGTCAGTTGGCTTGTCCAAAGAGTGTTTAAAAATAAACTTGTGACTAGTGAATTTGAAATCGTACATAAGACTATGTTTTTCCTTGTTATTTCTTTTCTATAGAAAAAGAAAGTATAAATTAGGGCTGAGGAGATTTTTGTTGTCACAAAGGGCAAATAAAATCCTCCAGCTGTTGGGAAAATTAGGTTAGATATCAAATCAATTATTATTGATGCAAGAACAGCAAGAGATGGGTTAAAAATTGAGCACATAGCTGCTGTTACTATAAAACCTAGACCGATTTTTCGACTTACTGTAGTTATAGAAAAAAATCTTGAAACTACAATTGATAATGCTATAAAAAATGATAGCAAAATCAAGGTTCTGATGTTTTTTAAATTTTTCATTTTTTCCTCCTATTTGGTAGTCTGCCATCATAGGAAATGATGTAGCGGATGCGGACTAAAATCTTTCGTCTAGAAACAACATCCCATTTTCTAGCACTTAACGCCTTAGTCCTACTCTACCTATTTATTTTTCTCTATAATTATAACATTTCTCTATATAATATTGAAATTAAACTATTTATTTCTTTTTTTCATAAATTTTCCCACAAGAATAGGTGTAATTATACTGGTAATTAAAACTCCCATAGCAAGTTGGCTTGTGGCACTTTGTGAAAATCCTACAAGACTTTGGTCGCTAGATGCCAAAATTTCTGGTACAGATGTAGAAACACCAGCAATTGACGATATGCCCAAGCTGGTCATGCCATTTTCTTTAAGAATTTTTCTCTCATAAAAAAATAAAATGGGAAGGGTTAAGAGATAAAATAAAATGCTTAAAAAAATCCCTTGGAAACTCGCCTCAAAAGCATTAATTATATTTATCCCTGACCCAAAAGACCATCCCATGATTGGAGTTATGATTGTAATAGCTGGATAAAAAAATTCAGCAATTTGACGGTCAAGATTTCCAATTATAAGACCAAAAATTAAAGGAATTAAAATTGAAAAAAGGAGAGTCCAATCAATTGATGAGCTTTTTGAAAGAGAAAAAATTAAAATTGAAAAAGCAGGCATGCACAAGATTTCCGCAAGTCCAAAAGCAGCAACATCATCCTCATCCCCATAATCTTGGGCAAAAGCTAGGTAGAGGGCGGGGTTTAAAGAAGAAATACCTGTTATAAAGGAAAGTGCAGAAATTCCAAAAATCCCATCAAGGCCAAAAAATCTTACAAATAAAATTCCAAGGATAAGAGAAAGAGTAAATTTTATCAAAAGAATTGATCCTTGCTTTCTAATGATTTTTTTAATATTTCTCAAATCAAGAGAAGTTGCGGATAAAAAACAAATTAGGCCAAGCATATAATTTATCCCTTTTTTTGTAAAAAAAGCCCCAGAAACAGGACCAATATCAAAAAAGTTCGGTGAAAAAGTGTAAAAGATGGCGGAAATCAGCATAGGAATTAACAAAAGTCCACCTGGGATTTTTTTCATAAATTTTAACATAAAAGCTCCTTTTATAAAAAAAGAATTTTCCTAAAAACTTAAGAAAATTCTAATTTTTTCAGTTATTTTCAATATCAAGTTTTAACTGGATATTGTATTCATCCTTTATTTTCTCAATAAGCCTTTGGGCTATTTCTTCAACATTTTCATCAGAAAAAATTTCCTCTTTTTTGATCTTCTTGTAAGGAAGAAGGACATAAGAAATTTTGTTATTTTTTAAAATCACAGCCGAACCTTTTTTATCAGCAAGCCTTGCGATTTTTGAAAAATTTTCATTAGCCTTGGAAATAGAAACTATATTATCACCATTAATTTTCATACAAGCCTCCTATCCTATTTATAGCCATTTTACAAAAATTTAAAACAAAAAGACCCCAGAGGGTCTGATTGAATTTTAATATAAAATTATATATACATAAACTTTAGATTAAAAGTGGAGCTCCTGGTCCTAGTGGAAGTCCCAATAAATACCAAACAACCATAAGGCCTGACCAAGAAATCAAAAATGCAAAAGAATAAGGAAGCATCATTGAAGTCAAAGTTCCAAGGCCAGCGTCCTTGTCATATTTTTGCATGAAAACAACAATCATTGCAAAATAAGACATAAGAGGAGTGATAATATTTGTTGATGAATCGCCAATTCTGTAGGCAACTTGAGTAAGAGCAGGAGAAAGTCCAAGCTCTGCCATCATTGGAACAAAAATTGGGGCCATTATTGCCCATTTTGCTGAAGCAGATCCCATAAATAAATTTAAAAATGCAGTAAGCAAAATAAACATCAACAATAAAGGAAGTCCACTTAGGTGAATTGATTTCAAAAATTCCGCACCATTTTTTGCTAAAATCAAAGCTAAATTTGATTTTGAAAAATATTCAACAAATTGAGCCGCAAAAAATGCTAAAACCAAAAATCCACCCATACCAGCCATAGACTTACTCATAGCATCAATCAAATCATGGCTTGTTTTTATGACACCAACAGTTTTTCCATAAACAAGGCCAGGAATTAAAAACAAAAGCATCATAGCAGGAATAAGTCCGAAAGCTAAAAATTCATCCAAATTAACAAGGCCTGTCTTTTCATCAAAACTTTTTAAGGGAGCATTTTTAGGAAACATCAATAAAGCCATGATTATTACAAAGATAATCAAAGAAATTAGGGCGTTTTTAAGTCCTTTTTTTTCCAAAGCAGTCAAAGGTTTGTGATTTGCCTTATAAGATCCCTTGTATTCGCCCAAATTTTTTTCAACAATTTTTGTAGTAACCAAAGTTCCAACTAAAGTTATCAAAAATGTTGAAATAAATAGAAAATAAAGGTTACAAGTTGCAGAAATTTGAATATCCATCCCTACAGCTTTTAAGGCTTCATTTGTAATATTTGTCAAAAGAGGATCAGTTGTTCCCAAAAGTAAATTTGCAGAAAATCCTCCAGAAACTCCAGCAAATGCCGCCGCAATACCAGCCAAGGGATTTCTTCCTGCTGCTGCAAAAATCATAGCACCCAAAGGAACAACTACAACATAGCCCGCATCAGATGCAATATTTGACATAATTCCTGCAAAAATTACAGCAACTGTTAAGAGTGTTGGAGAAACATCAGAAAGTAAATTTTTCAAAGTAGCATCAAAAAGACCACTGTTTTCAGCAACCCCAACTCCAAGCATGGCAACCAAAACAGTTCCGATTGGAGCAAAATTCATGAAATTATCAGTAGCAGAATTGAAAATATATCTTAAACCTTCAAGATTTAGAAGAGAAATAGCTTTTTTTGTAACTTCCTCACCAGCCTTTGCATCAAAATAAGTAACGCTAAGACCAGCCTTGGCTGCAAAATGAGAAATAATTACAACAAAAATACTTAAAAATAAAAATATTATAGCAGGATGAGGCATCTTGTTACCAATTTTTTCAACGGATTTTAAAAATCCACCAACATCATTGGCATCCCTCATTTTTTTATCTTTTTTAGCCATAAAAACCTCCTTAGTAAAAAAATAAAAAATTGCCTTTCAATTTTATCAAAAAAAGAAAATAATTACAAATTTTAATAAAAAAATTAAAATAAAAAGAAAGATTGCAAATAAAAAACAAAAAAGACCCCTACAAAACCTATCACTTAAGAAAAGATTTCAAAAAATCGAATAGTAAATATCCAAACAAAATATTTAAAATCTTTAAAATATTGATAAGTTTAAAATTGTAGGAGCCTATAGAGATTAAAATTAAAATCTAGAAAAAATCTTCAATATCTTCACTTTGAAAGTCAATTTCTTCAAGACTTGACATAGTAGTAGCCCAATTTTTTTCAATAGCAAAAAGAGCCTTGTCCAAATTTCTTTCTTTCAAATATTTAATAATTTCACCATGTTCATCAAAACTTGACATTTTGTGACAGTCATTTTCAAAAAAATAAATATCAACCCTAGAAACTTTTCTTTTTAGGCCATCAAGGATAGATTCAATCTCCCCGTTATCACAAAGCCCAATTATTTCTTTGTGAAAAGCCTGGTCGAGTTCCAAAATTTTAATATGATTTTTTTTACTTTGAATTTTTTTGATTTTTCCGTTAATATATTCAAGATTTTCAATTACTTCATCATCAATATTTGAAAACCCAAGTTTTAAAGCAAGTTGTTCAAGACTAGAAATAATCGGATAAATATTTAAAGTTTCCTCAACATTTATAGGAGCAACCATAGTCCACCTATTAGCCTTAGACAAAATAAGCCCCTCATCTTCAAGCCTTAAAATCGCTTCCCTAACAGGAGTACGAGAAATTCCCAAGGCTTCAGACATTTCATTTATCCTAATTCTGGTTTTTGGTTTTAATTCGCCTGAAATAATTTTTGTAGAAATCAAATCATAAGCTTCATCTTTTATAAATTTCCTTTTAATTGGAGAAGGTGTAAAATCCATAATAAATCCTTTCGTGTTTCTTAATATGTATTATATCACATATTAAAAATTTTTTCCACTAAGAATTGAATAATAAATTTTTGAAATTATTTTTTAAAAATTTCAAATTGTGAAACAAAATATAATCAAAAATTTAAAAAAAATTTGCAAAAAAATATTTTGCTAGTAACATAGATTTATAAGAAAAAATAGATAGAAAGAAAAAATAGATAGATGATGGGAAGAGTAAGGATTTTACTTTTTTTACAGAGAAAAAGCATTTGCTGAGAGCTTTTGATTAAGTTTATCCCCAAGACCACCCCTGATATTTTCGGTAATACGGAAGGCATGACCTGCCTTAAAACATTAATGAGTATAAATTAAGGTGGAACCACGACACATCGTCCTTTGGGATGGTGTGTTTTTTTAATTTAAAATGTTACGAAATTTTCTTAATTTTTTAGGAAAGTGTGGATAAAATTATAAGGAGAGAAAAATGATAAAAATCAAATTACCTGATGAAAGTGTAAAGGAATATGAAAATGGTGTAAGTGTTGGAGATGTTACAAAAGACATTTCTGAAGGCCTATTTAGGTCAGCTCTTGGAGCTGTTGTTAATGGAAAAGTTATGGGTTATGCTGAACCTATAAATGAAGATTCAGATTTTAAAGTTGTAAAATTTGAAGACAAAGAAGGAAAAGAAATTTTCTGGCATACAACAAGTCATGTTATGGCTGCTGCTATTAAGGAAATTTGGCCTGATGCAAAATTTGCAATTGGACCTGCAATTGATGGCGGATTTTATTATGATATAGATCTTGAACACAGATTTGTTCCAGAAGACCTTCCAAAAATCGAAGAAAAAATGAAAGAAATTGCCAAAAAAGATTTGAAAATGGTAAGAAAAGAAATTTCAAGAAATGAAGCTTTGGAATATTTCAAAAAAGAAAATCAAGAATACAAGGTTGAATTAATTGAAGATCTTCCAGAAGATGAAATTATTACTATTTATGAAATGGGTGATAATGTATTTGTTGACCTATGCAAGGGACCTCATCTTCTTTCAACAAAAGCTATAAAAGCAATCAAATTAAATTCTATTGCTGGTGCTTATTGGAGAGGCGATTCTGATAGAAAAATGCTTCAAAGAATTTATGGTATAAGCTTTGAAAAGAAAAAACAATTAGATGAATACATTGAACTTCAAGAAGAAGCTAAAAGACGTGACCACAGAAAAATTGGTAAGGAAATGAACCTCTTCTCCTTCCACGAAGAAGCTCCAGGATTCCCATTCTTCAAAGAAAATGGAATGATTTTAAGACATGAGCTTTTAAATTGGTGGACCGATGTTTTGGCTGAAAATGGTTATGGTGAAATCCAAACTCCACTTATAATGAATGAAGAATTGTGGCATAGATCAGGTCACTGGGATCATTACAAGGAAAATATGTATTTTACAAAAATTGATGGGGAAAATTATGCTGTAAAACCAATGAACTGCCCTGGATCAGTTTTAGTTTATGGAGAAGAACCACATTCATACAGAGATCTTCCAATTAGACTTGCAGAATACGGTCAAGTTCATAGACACGAATTATCAGGAGCCCTTCACGGACTTTTCAGAGTAAGAACATTTACTCAAGATGATGCCCACGTTTATTGTTTGCCAAGTCAAGTAAAAGATGAAGTATTTAAAATGATCGACCTTGCAGACCTTTTATATTCAACATTTGGCTTTAAATATAAAATAGAATTATCAACAAGACCAGATGATTTTATGGGAAAAATTGAAGAATGGGATTTTGCAGAAAAAGCCCTAGAAGATGCTTTGATTGAAAGAGGAATTGATTATACAATAAATCCAAAAGACGGAGCATTCTACGGACCAAAAATAGACTTCCACTTGGAAGATGCAGCAAAAAGAACATGGCAATGTGGAACAATCCAACTAGATTTCCAATTACCACAAAACTTTGACCTAACATATATAGACGAAAACGGCGAAAAGAAAAGACCAGTAATGCTTCACAGAGCTTTACTTGGATCAATCGAAAGATTTATCGGTTCAGTTACAGAACAATTTGCAGGAAGATTCCCACTTTGGATTAATCCAAAACAAATTGCAATCATTCCAGTATCAGATAAATTCGCAGATTTCGCAGACGATTTAGCTAAAAAAATCAAAGAAGCAGGCTACAGAGTAGATGTTGATCACAGAAGTGAGGGAGTAGGATATAAGATCAGACAAGCTCAACTTATGAGAACAAATTACATGCTAGTAGTAGGCGAAAACGAAGAAAATTCTGGTAAATTAACAGTAAGAAATAGAGACGGAGAAGAAACAAAAGACGTATCTTTCGAAGAATTTATTGAAAAATTAAACCAAGAAAGAGATTCTAAGGCTTTAAAATCTATATTTTAAAAAATGTTAAAAAATTATTAAAAAAACTAAGATTAGTTAAAAATAAAATCTTTCAAATATTATAAAATAAAGCGTAATTAAGGGCTGGTGGCAATTATTATTCATAATTTGTACCAGCCCCTTATTTTATTAAAAATATAAAATTTTATAGAAAAGATTAATTAATTTATAAAATTTTCAAATAAATATCATATATGTGGTATGATAGTGTAAGAAAATAAAGGGAAGGTAATTATGGAAATCAAAGAAATTTCAAGAAAAGAATATGATAATTTTTTAGAAAAGATAGATTCTTATTCGTTTTTGCAAACAAGTAAAATGAATGAGGTTTTCAAAAGTGCAAATAGGGACACAAGGCTTTTTTCCTTAGTTGATAATAAAGAAGTCCTTGCAGTAGGCCTTGCTTTTTTTAGAAATATTTTTGGGGGGGGGAGAATAGATTTTATGGTCGGTGCAAATGCACTTGATGAAAAATATGAATATATATTTTATGATAAGCTAAAAGATTATGTAAAAAAGCTAGGCTGCTTAAAATTGGTAATAAAACTGGATTATACTTATTGTAAATATGATCAAGATGGTAATTTAATTTCTGAAAAAAATGATTATTTTCTTAATAAGATGAAAGAAGTAGGATATATGAAAAATGATGGCTCTATATCTACTTATGATGGTTTGCCAGATTATCAATTTGTTAAAGACTTAAATGAGTTTTCGCTTGATGATGATAGTCTTTTAAAATCTTTAAATAATAATGCCCAAAGAAAAATAAAAAAAGCTAAAGAATTGGGAATCAAGGTAAGAAGTATTGGCAAGGATGAATTGGAAGAATTTAAAACTTTGACTTTTGATGCTGCTAAAAGGCAAGGCTTTAATGATAAGTCTTTGGAATATTATAAAACTTTTTATGATGAATTTGACAAGGATTGTGATTTTTTAGTATCTGAAATAAATTTGGACGAATCAATTTCTAACTTGGAGGAGCTTCTTTCTTCTATAACAGAAAGTTCAAAAAACAAACAAAGAAGACAGTCATTAAAAAATGAAATAGACAGTTTGATAAAACTTAGAAAAAAGTCAAAATCTTCAAGCTTATCCCTAGCAAATATGATTCTTATTTATTCAAAAGACCAAGCCATATATTTTCTGGGAGGTTCATCAACAAAATATCAAAAACTTCCAGGTGCTTTTATTCTACAATACCAAGCTATGAGAAAAGTAATGGAAAAAAATATTCCAATTTATAATTTTTTTGGAGTAGATGGTTTGTTTGATGGTAGTGATGGAGTTTTGAGATTTAAACAAAATTTCAATGGGTACATTTTAAGAAAGACAGGAGCTTTTATATATTATCCAAATCCAGGCAAATATAAAAGACTTGAAATTATAAAAAAAATAAAGAAAAAACTTAATAAATAATTATTTTCAAAAAGATTTGATTTTTTAGAAAAAAGAATTAGAATAATTAAGTAAATAGTAGATTTTTAAAAAATAGCGGCTTTTGCCGTTATTTTTCTGTTCTTATATAAAGAAAGGAGTTTTGATGGCAGAAGTAAAATCAGAAAAACTTGGGACTATGCCTGAGGGGAAATTGTTGTTTCAAATGAGTCTTCCCATTATAATTTCAATGATGGTTCAAGCGATTTATAATATTGTTGACTCAATTTTTGTAGCGAGATTATCGGAAAAAGCCCTTACGGCCGTAACAATTTCCTTTCCTATTCAAAATATAATTATTGCCTTTAGTGTTGGCTTATCTATTGGTGTTTCGGCACTTTTGTCTAGGTATTTGGGAATGAAAAATGAGAAAAAGGCAAGTAGCGTTGCGGTTCATGGAATAATTCTTGCAGGGGTTTTATCATTTGTTTTTCTTCTTATTTCAATATTTTTTGTTGAACCTTTTATAAAAATGCAGACAGATGATCCGACAATTATCTCTTACGGAATTGATTATCTTCACATTGTTTGCTCATTATCCTTGGGGGTATTTTTCCAAATATTTTTTGAAAAACTTCTCCAATCAACAGGACTTACAGTTTATACCATGGTTACCCAAGTTATTGGGGCGGTTATAAATATAATTTTAGATCCAATATTTATCTTTGGACTTTTTGGATTTCCAAGACTTGAAGTGAAGGGTGCAGCAATTGCAACAGTTACTGGACAAATTTTGGGAGCTTTGATAGGACTTTTATTAAATTTAGTAAAAAATAAGGAAGTAAAACTATCTTTCAAAGGCTTTTCCATGTCCCATTTGATTTTTAAAGAAATTTTTTCAATTGGACTTCCAGCTGCTCTTATGAATGCAATTACATCCTTTGCAACATTTTTTATAAATACAATTCTAAGAGATTTTGGCCAATCAGCCATAGCTGTTTATGGAGTATTGTTTAAGCTCCAAAGTTTTGAATTTATGCCGGTTTTGGGTATTTCAAATGCTATAGTGCCAATAATTTCTTATAATTATGGGGCAAAAAACAAGGAAAGAATAAAAAAATCAATCAAATTGTCAATCACATGGGCAACTTTAATGATAATTTTTGGAATGATAATATTTATGGCATTTCCAGAGGCAATTTTAAATTTATTTTCAGCTACACCAAAAATGAAAGAAATAGGAATTCCAATGATAAGAATCGTTGCTATTTCATATTTGCCAGTAGGATTTTCTATTGTATGTGCATCAATTTTCCAATCCCTATCAAGTGCAGGAATAGCACTTTTTGAACCATTTTTAAGGCAATTTATAATATTGTTACCTTTGATGTATTTCATTGGACAAAAAACTGGGGATATTGATAAAATTTGGTATTCATTTATAATAGCAGAATTTTTGGCAGGACTTTACTGTGTGTATTTTTTAAGAAGAGATTACAAGGAAAAAATAGAAAAAGTTATGTAAAAAAAGGGAATCAGCCCTTTTTTTTGTCTTTATGGATGCCCAAAAATATATAATCCAAAAATCCTAGCCTTATTTGGAAAAATATTATTGCAAGGAAAAACACCACAAGCCCTGTTGCTACATATAAAATTGGCCTTGAAAGTTTTAAAAAATTCTCCAAAATTATTTTTACAAAAGGAAAGAGGTATAATAGTCCGCTTAAAAAATATTTTTCAAACTCTACCGGATATATATTTGTTTTTAAAATTAAATAAATTATCAAAATCACAGAAACGTGAAAGCCGATAAATATTTTGTACTTGTCTATAGCAAGAATTTCTATAAAAAATATTAAAACCGTGATTATGTAAAGGTAATTGTTTACTTCTTTTGCAGGCAAAATTCTTGCAAAGGAGAAATAAATAAAAATATAAAACAGGTAATTTTTGTATTCTTCAATTTCTTGCAAATATTTTGTATTGTAGATTACTAAATATAAGATTAGACAAATAATCCCAAGACCCATTGAAAAATAAGAACCAAAAACCTTTGTTGAAAATCTTTCTCCTATATATAAAAGGAAAATTCCCATTAAAAGTAAATAATTTTTAGAAATTATGGAAATAAAATTATCTTTTACTATATTTATATTGTAAATATCTACTTTATTTAATAAAATAAGTATAAGACTTAAAGATATAAGGGGAATAAAAAAATAAAAAACTTTTATATCCCTTTGATTTGAAAAAATTACCGCAAAATATGCACACAAATATACAAAATAAAATTTCGTAAGGGTTACTTTATTAGTAAATAAGGGTAAATATATTATAATCAGTGTAAATATTATTGCTAAAAAATCTGCTATTATTAATTTTTGTTTTTTCATAGTATCACCACTTTGATTATATAATAATATCAGTTTAAAATAAAATTATTTAGGGGAAATTATGGCAAGGAAAAAAAGAAGCGAGCGTTTTGCTGAAAAAAATCAAATACAAAGGCAAGAAAGAAAAGAAAATAGGGGCGAAAGAATAAAAAAATCAAAAAAACCACTTGCTAGGAAAAAGCGCAAGAAAATCAATATTTTTACTCTTGTTCTTATTGTACTAATAATTCTAAGTCCTCTACTAATCTATCAAAAATTTATAAATACACCACAAAGGACAATAAACAAAGCAGTTGAGTCAATACAAAAATTAGATTATGAAGAACAAGAAAAGTACTTTGACAAATTGGTCAAGGTAGAAGATGTATTGAAAGAATCATATTCAACAGATAAAAAAGAACAAGAAGAATTTTTGAAGGCGAATTTTTCTAATTTAAAAATTGACATAATAGATCAAAAAAAGACCAAGGACGGTCTAGAAGTAATTGTTGATGTGACAAATATTTGTTATGTAGATATTTACGATAAATTAGAACACAAAGACGAAGACATACACAAAGAATATGTAAAAAAATTAGAAAATCAAAATCAAGACAAGCTCACCACAACAGCCAAATTAATATTGGACAAAAAATTCACCTACTATAAAATCTACGAATCTAGAGATTTTGTAAATGGAATCTTAGGTGGAGCTTTGAAATATTCAGATAATGATTAAAAATAAAAAGCTGTAGCATCCCTACAGCTTTTTTTGTAAAACACATATATATTATAAAAATTTAATTTTAATATCCAGGTTTACCCAATAATTTAAACATTTGAGATTTATATTCTTCAACTCCAGGTTGGTTGAAAGGATTTACACCTTGCATGTATCCACTTACACCAACAACAATTTCAAAGAAATAGAATAATTCTCCCAAACTTTTTGCAGAAACATCATCAAGTGTTAATAAAATATTTGGAACATTTCCCTTAACGTGGGCAATAATTGTTCCCTCCATTGCCTTTTCATTGACAAAGGACATTTTTTTGCCAGCAAGATAATTCAAACCATCAAGATTTTCCTCATCTTCCATAATAGTAAGGTCCTTACAGGCATTTTCAACCTTTATAACAGTTTCAAATAAATTTCTCTTACCATCTTGAATCATTTGACCAACAGAGTGAAGGTCAGTTGTATTATTTACAGAAACTGGGAAAATTCCCTTACCATCTTTTCCTTCACTTTCAGCAAATAATTGCTTCCACCATTCAGAAACATATTTTAATTTTGGCTCATAATTTACCAAAACCTCAATATCTTTTCCACTTTCATTTAACATATTTCTAATAGCTGCATATTGAATTGCCACGTTTTCATCAAAAGAATCTTTAGTATAATTTTCAATACCATTTCTAAATCCTTGGACAAATTCATCAATATCAATTCCAGCAACACATAAAGGCAAAAGACCAACTGCAGAAATTACAGAAAATCTTCCCCCGATATCATCAGGAACAACAAAAGTTTCATAGCCTTCCTTTGTAGCCAAATCTTTTAAAGCTCCCTTTTTTCTATCAGTTGTAACAAATATCCTTTCCCTAGCTTCTTCTTTTCCATATTTTTCTTCTAATAATTCTTTTACAAATCTAAAGGCAATAGCAGGTTCAGTAGTAGTACCAGATTTTGAAATTACATTAATAGAAAATTCCTTTTCCTTTAGATAATCCAAAAGATCGTGCAAATATTCCCCAGAAATTTGATGACCAGCATAAACTAATTCAGTCTTATCATTTTTTGGAAAATATCCTTTCATAGCATAATCTACAGCTTTTGTACCAAGATAAGATCCACCAATTCCGATAGTAACTAAACAATCAGAATTATTTTGGATTTTTTTGCTAGCTTTTTTAATTCTTTCATATTCTTCAACGTCTAGGTTATTAGGCCTATCAATCCAACCCAAAAAGTCATTTCCTTCTCCATCTTTGTTCATCAAAGTAGAAAAAGCATCAAGACTTTTTTCTTTATAAGAGTCAAGATTTGATAAGTCAACATTATTAAAGTTAATTTTCATTACAAATCCTCCTTTGAATAAATTATACCCAAAAAAAATAATATGGGAAATTTATTTTGCTAATGCATTTTATAAATAAAGTAAAAAATCAAGTCTTATATAAGACAATTCAATAAATTTTTAACATAAAACAAGATATTTAAATAGAAAACATTTACAAATTGATAATGATAATAAAAATCACTATTTAGAATGATTAAAACTTTAGAATGATTCTTGACAAATAAAAAAAATAGTATATACTAATAATTGTAGAGATGACTACGGAAACATATTAAAACAGAAAGGACTTACATATGCCAGAATTAAAAGGAACAAAAACAGCTAGCAATTTAATTACATCTTTTGCAGGTGAATCTCAAGCAACAATGAGATACAACATTGCAGCAAAAATTGCTAAAAAAGAAGGATACGTTCAAATTCAAGAAATATTTGAAGAAACAGCAAGAAATGAACAAGAACACGCAAAAGTATTCTACAAATATTTAAAAGAAGAATTCAAATTAGATGCAATTGAATTAAATCCAGACTATACAGCTTTTCCAGTTGTATATCATGATACATTAACAAACCTTGAAGGTGCAATCGGCGGAGAAAATGAAGAAGCTGAAGATATGTATCCATCATTTGCAAAAGTTGCAAGAGAAGAAGGATTTGAAGAAATCGCAAGAAGCTGGGAACACATTGCTCATGTAGAAGCTGGTCACAGAGATAGATATCAAAAATTACATGACAATATCGAAGCTGGTAAAGTATTCGAAAAAGAAGAAACAATTACATGGAAATGTCTAAACTGTGGATACCTTTACGAAGGTAAAAAAGCTCCAAAGATTTGTCCAGCTTGTAAACATCCACAAGACTTCTTTGAAGTTGCAAACTTTAACTATTAATAAGTAAACATATACACGAAATAAAAAAATAAAAAATAAAAATTAGAATCTTTCAAAAAAAATCCTGCTTATTGCGGGATTTTTTTTGCTCAAAATTATAAAATATTTCAATATTTGCTCTAATGTGCTAAAATATTTGTAAGAAAACAAAAGGAGATAATATGAAAGCTATTTTAACAATAATTGGAAATGATAAACCGGGAATAGTTTATAAGGTGAGCGAATTACTTTATAAATTTAACATGAATATTTTAGATTTTAATCAAACTATAATGGAGAAAAATTTTGTTGGTATTATTAACGTTGATTTGACTAATGCCAATGAATCTTTTGAAACTATAAAAGATGAACTTACAAAATTGGGTGAAGAAATCGGTCTTGAACTAAGACTTCAAAATGAAGATCTTTTTGATAAGATGGCAAGGATTTAGTATGGATACAAAGCAAATTATTGAAACCATAAAAATGCTCGACCAAGAACACCTTGATATTAGAACTATAACCATGGGCATATCTCTTCTTGATTGTGCTGATAGCGATTATAAAAAATCTTGCCAAAAAATTTATGACAAGATGATGAAAGAAACTGAAAATTTTATTAAAACCACAAAACTTGTCCAAGAAATTTATGGGGTCCCTATAATCAATAATAGAATTTCTGTAACACCAATTTCTCTTGTTGCAGCAAGCTCAAAAATTGATGATTATACACCTTATGCAGAAGTTTTGGACAAGGTTGCAAAGGAAGTTGGCGTAGATTTTATAGGAGGATTTTCTGCCCTAGTTCATAAATCTATGACAAAATCTGATAAAATTTTGATAAATTCTATTCCTCATGCTCTTGCTACTACTGATTATGTTTGTTCATCTGTAAATGTTGGTTCAACAAGGTCAGGCATAAACCTTGATGCTGTAAAACTTTTGGGTGAAAAAATAAAAGAGTTGGCAAAATTAACCAAGGACCAAGACTCACTCGGTTGTGCAAAATTTGTTGCCTTTGCAAATGCAGTTGAAGATAATCCTTTTATGGCAGGATCTTTCCTTGGAGTAGGTGAAGGCGATACAGTTATAAACGTTGGAGTTTCAGGACCTGGAGTTGTAAAATCTGCCCTTGAAAAAGATAGGGGAAAACCAATCAACGAAGTTTATGAAACAATCAAAAAAACAGCCTTCAAAATCACAAGAATGGGTGATTTAATTGGACGTGATGTTGCAAAAAGACTTGGCAAAGAATTTGGAATTTTAGATCTTTCTCTTGCCCCAACACCTGCAATTGGCGATAGTGTTGGAAGAATTTTGGAAGAAATTGGAGTTGAAAATGTTGGAGGCCACGGAACAACTGCTGCCCTTGCAATGCTAAATGATGCAGTAAAAAAAGGAGGCCTTATGGCTTCATCATCAGTCGGAGGACTTTCTGGAGCATTTATCCCAGTAAGTGAAGACGAAGGCATGATAAAAGCGGCAGAAGCTGGACATTTAACTTTTGATAAACTTGAAGCCATGACTTCAGTTTGCTCGGTTGGACTTGATATGATTGCAATTCCTGGCGATACACCAGAATCAACAATTTCTGCCATGATTTTAGATGAAGCAGCAATTGGAGTTATAAATCAAAAAACAACAGCCGTTAGGGTTATACCAGTTTATGGCAAGAAAAAAGGAGAATTTGCAGAATTTGGTGGACTTTTGGGCTATGCACCAATTATGGAAATAAATAATTCAAGTGCAGAAAAATTTGTAAACAGGGGAGGAAGAATCCCAGCTCCAGTCCATTCATTTAAAAATTAAACTCTATAAATCTTTCAAAAAAATAAAATTCTAGTAAAATACTAGTATTAATAAAAAGATAAAGGAGAAAAAATGAAAGTAATAGTTTCAGATTCATACGAAGAATTATCAAAAAAAGCAGCTGACCTTTTTATAAGTATATTACAAGAAAAACCCCAATCAAAATTGGGACTTGCAACAGGTTCATCACCAATAGGTTTATATAAAAACCTAATCAAGGCTCAAAAAGAAGGAGAAATTTCCTTTCATTGGGCAAAAACAATAAATTTAGATGAATATGTAGGAATAGATCCAAAAGATGACCAATCATACCAAACATTTATGAACGAAAATTTATTTGACCATGTAAATATCAAAAAAGAAAATACCCACCTACCAAAAGCAGACACAAATGACGAAAAATTTGCAGAAGAATACAATAAATTATTAGATGATTTTGGAACAAGAGATCTACAAGTTCTAGGCCTTGGACCAAACGGACACATAGCCTTCAACGAACCAGGAGAATTTTTAAACAAAAGAACCTCAATAGTAAAACTTGCAGATGCAACAATCGAAGCAAACTCAAGATTTTTTGAAAAAAAAGAAGACGTTCCAAAATACGCCATATCAATGGGAATGGCAGATGCCTTCAATGCAAAAACATTAATAGTAATTGCAAGTGGTAAAAATAAAAAAGAAGTAGTAAAAAAATTAATAGAAGGAAAAGAAATCTCCCCAGATTTCCCAGCATCCTTCCTATCACTTCACCCAAATTGCTATCTCTTCGTAGATAAAGAAGCAATGGGAGAATAAAAAAATGCTCTTGTAGGAAATATTTTCTACAAGAGCATTTTTAATTCAATTTCCAAAAGGATTCAATTAAAAGAAATCACAGAGCAATTTCATCAAAAAAGTCCACAGACTTTCTCATTTTAGACAAATCTCTGGCAAATTTCATATACATAATCTTACTAGCATTGTTAAAATTGTTTTTAAGTGCCCTATCCCTGTTAAGACTTGAAAGAGTCATCCCATTTTTGAGGATAATTGTAGAATTTTCAATATTTTTCACATAATAACAATTTACAAAACCACGCCTTAAATCGTCAATTTCAGTTTGGTTGATTTTAAAAGGAAAAAACACATTAAAAGCATCAATACAATAAGGCAAATTTCTAGAAACTTTGAGAATTTCTCTCATATTTTTGTGCATGAGCTTAATAGAAATTGACCTTTTACCAGCCATATGTTTCAAAAAAACAGTGCAAGTTCTCCTATCAACGTAAACTTTCGAATTTGTATAAATTTCACATCCTATACCAAAACCTTTGATTTCAGTAGGAAGAATTGCTACAATCCTGTCCATAAATCCTCCTTTCCTTAAAGAAGAAAGACTTCTCTAGACATTAAGTGTATAATAAAATAGAAAATAAGTCAATAAAAGACTAAATCAAATCATTATTTTCAAAATATTTTCTAAGTTTTTTAACAATATTGTAATGATAATTAGTAATAGACTTTGTAGAAAGATTTAAAAGTCTGGCAATTTCCTTGTGAGGCAAATTTTTGTCATATTTTAAATACAAAATTTCCCTTTCCTGTTTTTTTAAAGTTTTTATAGCCTTAAAAAGTTCTTCAATTTCAATACTTTTAACAAAATCATTATCAAAAGAACTATCATCTTCGATTTTTTCAATAATTTCAACACCCTTCATATCCCTATCATTCAAAGAATCTACCCTTTCCTTTTTGCATTCATTCAAAAAATAAAAATAAAGCCTATACTTCAAATATCCACCAAAAGATCCCTTTTCAGAATCAAAATCCAAAACAATATCAAAAACCATATCCCTTGCCATAATATAAGCCTCATTTTTATCAAAAATCGGAAACCTATTAGCCATAGAAATCAAAAGAGGTTGGTATTTTTCAATAATCGCATTCAAATTTTCTATACATATCTTCATAAAATTTTCCTAACTGCGATCGCTTAAATTTGTCGACACCATAATTCTAGTAAAAATTTTAAAAAAAGTTTAATCAGATAAAAGCCAATAAAAAGGAAAAAATAAGGCTAAAAGGGTTTTGGCAAGGTGGAAAATAAAATAAATGAGATTTAAGGTGAAAACTTGATATTAAAAGTCACATAGAAAAAAGAAAGTAAAATTTACAAGAGATCTCTCGGCTAAGCTCGAGATGGGTAGCTGACTTATGTATTAAAAAGCTCCAAACAGATTTAATATTCTATTTATTAATTTTAAAGTTAGCAAATATGAAAATAAAAAATAAAAAAAATAAGCAGATTAAATAATTATAAGCTTTAGTAAAAAAATCAAGCATATCACAAACCCATCTCGAGCGTAGTCGAGAGATCTCATAGAAAAATTAAGTTAAAAAGAAAAATCTAAACGAAGCTATTAAAAATATTAAAAAATCACACAAAAAAACCGGGGATTTCCCCGGTTTTCCTTTATCCTATATTAAAATCTTCTCTTGATACACTTTCCATATAGGCCTTGTTTATTGTGCTTACTTTTCCTTCTTTTGTTTGGAGAACTTTTGAATTTATCATTTCCTCCATTTGTGCTTTTACTACTTGATCGTTTAAATCTGCCTTTGGATGGTCGATACTTACCATCTTTGTTTTTCCTTTTGCATCTTTAAATGATAATTTTAGGGTTTTAATTTGCATATTTTCTCCTTTCTATTAATTAATTTTCTCTTCTGTTATTTTTTCAAAACTGTATGATTCAACTTCGCTTAGGGCAATGTATGCACTGGCAAAGTTTTTTAGCTCTTCGTTTGTAAGAGCCTTGTCAAGGTTTGAAAAAGTTCTAGATA
This sequence comes from Anaerococcus ihuae, assembly GCF_928368155.1. Classification (GTDB taxonomy): domain Bacteria; phylum Bacillota; class Clostridia; order Tissierellales; family Peptoniphilaceae; genus Anaerococcus; species Anaerococcus ihuae. The sequence continues at coordinate 199,356 of NZ_CAKMRU010000002.1, forward strand.
ATTTTTTTACCTCTTGTCCATTGTTTACTTCAAATTTAATTTTTAGTTTCATATTATCGCTCCTTTCATATATAGATAAGGAAAATCCAGAAAATGTCCATAAAATTTTTATAATTTTTTCGTTTTTATAAAAAATCCTTTATTTATAAGTATTTTTGGTGTAAGATTAATTCTAGTAAGAAATATTAAATTATGGTGATAAAATGAAAAATAAAAGAAAAAATCAAAAAAATCTAATATTTTGTGGAAACTTATATTTTTGGTTGGAATTATCGTTCTTTTGTACCCAATAATATCAAGATTTTACTACAGAATTGATTCAAATAACCAAGTTGAAGTCTTCAACCAAGGTAAATCAAAACTTGATAAGGAAGAAATCCAAAGAAGAATGGGCCTTGCCAAAGCTTACAACGATTCTTTGTCAGGCGGACCTACAAATGATCCTTTTACTGAAAAAAGATATAAGGAAGGTAGGAAAGAATATGCGAGGATGCTTGAAGTTGAGGAAATGATTGGTCATATAGAAATTCCAAAAATAAACCAAGATTTGCCAATTTATGCAGGAACAAGCGAAGACGTTTTGCAAAAAGGCGTGGGCCATTTGGAAGGAACATCTCTTCCAATCGGTGGAAACAATACCCACACAGTTTTAACAGCCCACAGGGGTCTTCCAGAAAAAACCTTATTTACAAATTTGAACGAACTTGAAGTCGGAGATAAATTTTATATTCATAATATTGAAAAGACTTTGGCATATCAAGTTGATCAAATAAAAGTTATAGAACCAAGCAATTTTGAAGATTTGATGATTGCACCAGGTCACGACTATGCAACCCTTTTGACTTGCACACCTTTTATGATAAATTCTCACAGACTTTTAGTAAGAGGTCACAGGGTAGAATATGTAGAAAGTGTAGATGAAGAATTGATTAAAGAAAATAAAACAAATTGGATATTTAGAATATTATTCTTCCTAGCCTTGATTATAATTCTTATCCTTCTTTGGAGAATTAGAAAATTGAGGAAAGAAAACAAAAAAACATCAAGTAAAATTGATCAAATAAAAGAAAAACTAGATAAATTAGGTGAAAATAATGATAAAGAAGACTAATCTAAAGAAAAATCTTCCTTTTATCCTAATATTTTTAGTGGGATTTTTGATTTTTTCCTATCCTTTTATAAGCCAAAAATTTTACGAAATTAAGGCTAATGATGAAATAGTAGTTTTTAATAAAGAAAAAGAAAAAATTGATAAAAAAGAATTAGAAAGAAGGATGGAGCTTGCAAGAATTTATAATCAGACTCTTGACCCATCAAAACTTGTAGATCCATATGATAAAAAAGTAAAAGATGCCAGGGCAGAATATGCAAAAATGCTAGAAGTTCACGAAATGTTGGGTCATGTAGAAATTCCAAAAATTGCGGTCGATCTTCCGATTTATGCAGGAACAAGTGATGATGTTTTGGAAAAAGGAGCGGGCCATTTGGAAGGAACTTCCCTTCCAATTGGGGGCGAGTCAACCCATACGGTTATAACCGCCCACAGGGGACTTCCAAATGCTCTTTTGTTTAGAAACCTAAATCAAATGGTTGAAGGCGATATATTTTATATTCACAATATTAAAGAAACTTTGGCATATAAGGTAGATAAAATTCAGGTTGTAGAACCATCAAATTTTGAGCCGGTTTTGGTTGTAGAAAAAAAAGACTACGCAACCCTTTTGACCTGTACACCATATATGATAAATTCCCACAGACTTTTGGTAAGAGGATACAGGATTCCTTATACCCAAGCCATAGACGATGGAACAGCAAATACACCAAGACTAAAACCAAACTTTTTCCAATTGTTTTTAGTTCTATTGCCAATACTTTTATTTACAATAATGGTATATATAAGAGAAAAAAGAAATTCAAAAATAATGAAAATGGAGGTATTAAAAATTGAAAAGCAAATCCAAGAAAAAGAAATTTAAAATTTTAGGCTTCATTTTGATACTTTTTGGACTAATAACCTTAGCCTTTCCATTTTCAAAAAGAATTTACTCAAATATAGAAAATAAATACAAGATTCAAAGAGTTATAGAAGCCCAAAAAAAAGACGAAAAATTTGATCAAGTCGAAGAAAAAGCCAAAGAATATAACGAGTTAGTAAAAAAATCCGACATATCTATGGTAGATCCCTTTACAAGCAAAAATTTGGGTTCAGTAAATATACTAGAAAATCAAGACGATATATTTGCCTACTTGGTCATACCAAAAATAAACGTAAACTTACCAATATTTTTAGATGCAAGCTATGATCACATGCTAAAAGGAGTAGGACAAGTTTCAGGAACATCAATCCCCGTAGGAGGAAAATCAACTAGAAGTGTCTTGGCAGGACACAGAGGTTGGTGGACAGATATATTTTTACTCTACGCAAATGATTTGGTAGAAGGAGATAGGTTTTATATAAAAAGAGGAGAAAAAACCCTAACATATGAAGTTTTTTCAAAAGAAACAATAAGTCCATATGATTGGGAAAAATTAAGAGTAGTAGAAGGAGAAGATATAGTAACAATCTTAACCTGTACCCCATACCCAGCCTTCACCCACAGACTTTTGATAAATGCAAAAAGAGTAGAAGAAAAAGAAGAAGTCGCAACAAATAAAATCGAAACTACAGAAATAAGCAAAAACGTAAAAATCACAAACTATCTTTATATAGGATTTTTAATAATAGACTTTATTTTGATTATCTTTGTTATAGTAAAACTAATAAAAACAATAATAAAATAAGTGGAAATTATTTAAAAATACAAAAATAGCCTAGCTTAAATAAAGCTAGGTTTATTTTGTTTAAATATTAGTATTTTATATATTAGAAATCAACCCTCCTTATCAAAATAGAATTTTTAAACTTTAGAAATTAAACACCTACACTCACAACCCATCTCGACTAGATAAATATGCCTTGATTTGGCATATTTATCCCTAAAACTAGTGCGAGAGCACGGAGGAATTTGCGTAGCAAATGAGTTTTCATAAGCACGAAGAAGTTTGCGTAGCAAATATGTTTTAGTGTGAGCTAAGCGACTGCATGGAGAGATCTCATTGAAAAATTTGAGGAAAATAAAACAAAACGTAGAAATCACAATGAAAAGAAAAAACAAACATCCAAATAAAATCAGGAGATCTCTCGACAATCTCGAGATGGTATTAACTTCGCTTATTTAATTGTAAATATAACTTATAAAAAAATTATTAATAAAAACTTTATCAACTAAAATAAAGACACCCTAACCCATCCCGACCAGATAAATATGCCTTGATTTGGCATATTTATCCCTAAAACTAGTGCAGATTTATAACCGTTGATTTCGGTTATAAATCCTGAAAGCTAGTGCGAGAGCACGGAGGAATTTGCGTAGCAAATGAGTTTTCATAAGCACGGAAGAATTTACGTAGTAAATGAGTTTTAGTAGTGGAGGGATCTCCTTGGATTAGTAAGTAAAAAGAAAAAGTTTGGAATAAAAAAAAGCAGTATAAAACAAGGGAAGAATAAACTACTATACAAATTTAATAAAAGAGATCTCTCGATTCGCCTTGCTCACTCGAGATGGTATTGCTTTGTTTTCATATCTTGAAAATATTTTTTCTTTTAGAAAGTAAAAATTTAATAATAAAAACCTATAAAAACAAAACTTTAGCAATAAAAAAAGTCAACCATTACCCATCTCGACCTGATAAATATGCCTTGATTTGGCATATTTATCCCTAAAACTAGTGCGAGAGCATGGAAGAATTTTCAAAGCAAATAGATTTTAGTGTGGATAGATCTCTTACTATACTAAGAAAATATAAAATTCAATTTAAATTATCCTAATAAAAATTCAAAAAAAATTAAAAATTTGCAATATATTGAGATTATAAGAAATTTTAAATATATCTTAAAAACTTAAAAATATGTAAAAATTTTGTTGACGAAAAAATTTTTAGGTTATATAATTAAATAAACTTAGAATAAAAAAATTCTAAATAGATACTAATTTTTAAAGAAAACGATAATTTTTAGCCACGCACTTTAGCTGAGTATATGGAAAAAATATTAGGAAAAAATATTATACTTTTCCATACACCCATATATTTTCTAAAGAATGTACAAGTGCACACCAAAGGTCAGTGTTATTTAGTTAATTTTAAAAAAACCAAAATTAACTAAAACAATAATGAAGGAGTTATTATGAAAAAAACACTTAGAAAATTGATGTCATTTTTTATGGCACTTTTTATGGTTTTGCAGGTTATGTTACCAGCCTTTGCAACTAGGTCGAAGGCAGAAGAAGAAAATCCAAATTCAATAAAAAATATTGAAAATCTTAATCCAGATGATGAATCTTATTTTTCGATTACTGATTCCCAAAAAATTTTTGATAAAAAGAAAATAAAAAAGGATGATAACAAATTTTCAATAGCACTTGGTCTTCCTGATACAAGTTCTAATTTTAAACTTGTAAAAAGAAATGACCTAAAACTTTATGATGATGGAATCTTCCCTACAAATGAAGATGCAAGTAAGGAATATTGGCGCATAAAAGATATGCTAAATGATCAAGGCCTTGACCTAGATCTTGAAATAATCAAAGAAGATCAAGGATACAGAATCATCAATAAAGAAGATTTAGAAAATTTGGAAAATGAAAAAGAAGACGAAAAATACGGAAAAAATTATTCCTACATAAACTTTAAAATTTTGGATGATTTTGATTTTAATGAAAAAGGAAATCAAAAAATCCTAGACCAAGACAAATTAGTATTTAATTTAGAATTTATTACAAATATATCACCTGATCCAAACTACAACCTTTTCGAAAAAGACGAAGAAGGAAAATGGAAAGTAAAAAACGAGGGAGATATATTTGCGCTTGTTAATGGTGACAAGGTGAGTGTGTATGATACAAGCTTATTGAGAAATGACTTAAATAGCCTTGAATCATATGAAGAAGAAAAAACACAGGCCGAAGAAAAGGCAAAAAAAGAAGCCGAAGAGAAACAAAGGGCCGAAGAAGAAAAGAAGGCTCAAGAGGAAAAGGAAAAAGCAGAAGCAGCCAAAAAAGCTGAAGAAGAAAAAAAGGCTGAGGAAGAGAAAAAACTTCAAGAAGAAAAAGCTGAAGAAGAAAAAAAGGCTCAAGAGGAAAAAGAAAAGGCAGAAAAAAAGGCTGAAGAAGAGAAAGAAGCTCAAGAAAAATCTAAAGCCGAAAATAAAGAAAATCCAGAAGAAGAAAAATCTGTACTAGAAACAGACAAGAAAGAAAATAAAGACGAAAAATCTTCTGATCAAAAATCTATAATAGAGAAAAAACAAGATAAAAAGCCAGAAGAAAATTTAAACCTAACAAATCTTGAAAAAGCAGACAAAGAATTAAAAGAAGCTTTAAAAGATGAAAATAATTCAATAGGAGATATACAAAAACTTCTTACAGAACTTGGGGAAAAATATAAACTATCAAGATTAGACCAAGAAAAATTAATGTCAGACAACGACAAGGCAATAAAGGATCTTGTAGAAAAAGATAGGGAAGAAAATTTTAGACCAAATATGCTTAGAGCCCTTCAAGGAACTGAATCTAATTCATTTAAAGATAAAATTTTCCATTTACGAGCCAAAATGAACGTTAAGGCAACTGACATAAATCCTATACCAACAGGCTGGTATTTTGATGTAAAAGTTGGTCCATATTTATATTATAGCGAAAACCAACCCCTAAATGACCTTTACTTTACAGGTTTAGGCTTGGTAGCAACAGCTCAATATATCGAAGATGGAAAAGATCATTATATTAGATACACCTTTATAAAACCTGTAACTAAAGATATATCATTAGATATAGATCAAAACCTAAAATTTGATACAGTAAATATTGGTGAAAAACAATCAGTAGACATAAATATAAAAGTTGCACCAAAGAACAACCCTGTTCAATCTATGCCGACAAAAACTGTAAATATAAATGACCCATCACTAGTTGAGTCAAGCTTTACAGTAGAAGACCAAGGTGAAACCCAATCAGGAACTTACCCTTATCAATTAAATTGGAAAACAACATCTCAAAAACTAAGAAATTCAAACGGTAATATTATACAAGACCCAACAAGGGAAAACACCCTAGAAGGTGCCTATGTAGAATGGGATATAGAAGTTGATACATCTACCTTGGTCGATGAAAACAACAAATTAGATTTTGAAAAATTAAATCTAACAGTTTTTGGATCTTCTAAACAAGGACTTAAAAATATTTCTTATAGGTTTGCAAATAAAGAAACTGACCTTGCAACAAAACCATCCAATCCAACATCTGACATAGGCGAATTGCGTAGTGGTAATTCATCTATTGCTAAAAAAGATCTTGGGGAAAAACTATATATCAAAGTCAGAGGAGATATTGATCCTAACCAGCTTCACGAATCTTACTCAATTGGTTTTAGGATTAACCCAGATAAAAATTATATTGATAAGTTACTACAAGAATATAAGGATAAATTTGATAGGCTACCTACTCCAATCAAATGGATCAAGGGAATAGAAGATGCAAAAAGATTTGCAGAAGTTCCATTCAATTTGGTAGAAACAAATATACCCGCAACCTTCAACGGATTAAACGACAGGTTCAATAACGAAAGATTTTACTATGACAACACCAGAACTATTGTTGCAAAAAGAATTGACGATAAAAATGTAGATTGGTACGCCCTAGACCTTATAAGACGTGGCGAAACTCAAGATACAAGTCTTGACAATCCTACTTTCTACAAAAATAGAATAAACCTAGAACAAAAAAATGTTAATACAACCAAAGTTTATTATGTACCATTAAAAGACGGCGGCTACAGAAAAACTTACCAACCAACAGACGTTATTCTTTCAAATGGTCAGTATTATCCAGGAACAATAATTTCCTATGAATATAAAACTCAAAAGGCAGGCAGAAACGACACTTACTACCTAAGAGCAGACCTAAAAGATAAAAAGAAATATAACGTTGACGAGGCTTACCAAACTGAGGGTGGAAGAGTTGATCTTTTCACAGAAAAGATATCCGACCAAGCCTTAGCAAATGGATATCTTGCCTACACAGAAAATCCATATCCAATCATGCGTATTAATAGAAACTTTGATATGGTTTCATGTTTCAATGATAATGTAGCAGCTCCAGTCTATGAAGGAAACAAGGGAGTCTTCCTAGATATTCACGAAGACCCATCAGGTACCTACTTAATTTCCAGACTAAACGAATCTATAGCAAAAGATCATACTGGCTATAAATTAAAAACCTATTTAAATGGAAACAATCCTTATGACGGAGTAAACCTAAACCATGGTGGTTTGACTGAAAGCCAAGCCATGGAAGAATTAATGAAAAAAATCTATTTCTATGGTGAAGAAGTCAAAAAAGAATACGCTAACCAAAATAATGGAAAAGAAATGCATAGACTTATCGAATCATCTATGTACCAAAGAGTCATCCACCATTTCACAGACAATAAGCCTTTGACTAAAGATTACTTTGATGTTCCATCAGACTACAACGTAGATGAATGGAAGGTTGATTATACCCTAACAGGTTCAAGAATATCAACCACAGATGGTAGCGTTAAGTTCGAAGGGGCTTTTGATGGAACAAAAAGAAAACATCCTAGTGGAGCAAGATGGCTAAAAGATAATGAAACTAGGATAAAAGACTATCCACCAGTTCAAAGAACCCAACTTGAAATGGCGAACGAACTTTACAAGAAAGTAATAGATTCTTATAAAACTGGAAATGATTGGGACGAAAATAAGGCTGATTCAGTAAAATTAGTATTTTACTCTCACACCGATGAAGGAAAATACCAAGAGCTAATCGCAGGACGTGTAATGGCTCCAATCGAAATTGATAAATACAAAAAAGTTGGAGATAAGCTTGAAAAACTTCCAGGTGCAGAATTTACTTTCACAAATATCAACACAGGTCAAAGTAAAAAATGGAAATCAACCGATGGCACAGATAGCCACAAACTTTATCTAAGACCAGGTACCTACAGAGTTCAAGAAACAAAAACCCCAGCTGGCTACGAAAAAATCAAAGATTTTGACATCACAGTACAAAGAGAAGAAATAAATGGAGACGATGGATCATATAAGTTCAAAAAATTGCCAAAAATCCACGTCAATGATGGATTTAAAACAAAAGTAAAACTTGGCGAAAATCTTCCAAAGTCATCTGACCGCACAGATTTAGTAACCATCGATGATGGCAATATCAAAGTAAGCGTAACAAACCTCGAAGATAATCTTGGAAAATTAGAATTTACCAAGAAAAACAAGTTTGTAAAACTTTTTGATGCAGAATTTAGACTAAGAAAATTAAAAACCGAAAGCGTTGAAAAAGCTAAAAATAATATAAATAATCTAACAGATGATGACTACGACAAGACCTACGACCAAACATCAACTGGTCACTACGGAGATTACAAATTTGAACAAATCCCAGTAGGTTTCTATGTACTTGAAGAAACAAAAGTACCAGTTGGATACGAAAAAGCTCCTCTCTACCTACTTCATGCAGAAGAAAAAATAGATTCTAAGAATAAGAAAAAAGTTGAAGTAAACTTTGTTGGAGATAAGAAACCAGAAACAGAAAATGGCAAAACAATTGTCAGAAATAAAACCAAAAAAACAGAGATCAAATTTAGGAAAGTAAGAAGCGAACACGTTACTGATACAAAAAACGAACACCTAGGTCTAGCTGATGCAAGATTTAGGCTAATGTCTATAAAATTGTTAGATGGAGACTTCTACATCAAAGACGACTACACTGACAGGACTAAACCAACATCAGGTGATGATAAAGTTGATGGTCAAAACGCCAGAGGCGGCGGTTATATAACATTTGATAACCTAAAAGTCGGAGAATATTTGCTCCAAGAACTCCAAGCTCCAAAGGGCTACGCCAAGACAAAACTTTATGGTTGGAAGCTAATTGTAAGCGAGCTAGAAGCAGATGATGAAAAGACAGGAAAGAAAAAAGGCGACCTTATTTACAAACTTTATGAAATAGATAAAGAAAAAGACATCAATAAAATTGATCCAACTAAGGAAGTCCCTTTAGAGAAGATTATCAATGGAAGAGATAATAAGGTAGAAGCCTTCCAAATAGGAAACGAATCGAGAAAGATTTCAATTCCATTTGATAAGTACCTATCAGATGGTAAAACACCATCAGTAAAGCTGGATGGAACACCAAATCTTCCACTACCAGATAAAATCTTAACAAATGATGGTAAAGAATATAATGGTAACAATGCCATTTCATTCAACCTCTACAAGGCAGACTACTACGGTGCAATTTTAAAAGATAAAGAAGGAAACCCAATCAAGGTCAACAAGCACCCAATAGTTCAAAATGCGGCGAAAAAAAATGACAATCCAAAAGTATTCCCAGAGGATAAATATAAATACTCTTTTGAACTCCACGATTTGGAATTTGGTGGCTACTATGTCCTAGAAGAAGTTGCTCCACCAAAAGTAGATGGAGTTGAATACAAAAAGGCAAGCAGAATCTTATTAAAAGTTGAAGCAGAAGCCATTGCCAACGAAGGACACATGAAGGTAATAGTTAGAGACCCTAACCCTAACGCCATGACCAATGAGCACTCAGTATTTGGTGGTGTAATCAACTTTGAAAAGCAAGCTAAACTTGGAGAATTTTCAATCAAAAAAATTGGTAAAGCTATACCACCATATAAAGGAAATGTTGGTCTAAGACGTGCATACTTTAGACTCTATACTGCAGATGAAGACTTCAATATCTTATACAAGGATTCGGATAAAAAATATCCAAAAGAATATATCCAAAAGGTAACCCCTGGAGAACCAATCACAGAAGATGATGGCAAGGGAGGACAAAAAGGAAAAGATCCAAAAGATCTTCCAAAAAACCAAGGTATTGTAACTTTTGACCAACTAAAACCAGGCAACTATGTCCTAGAAGAATACAGAGGACCAGCAGGATACGAAAAAGATCCAAACCCTTGGTATATAACAGTTGACCCATATGGTAATGTTAAAAAATATAGGGAAAAACCAGGCACAAGCTCAAGGCAAGTCCTTTATTCAATGCAAAACCCAAGATATGAAATGGCAGATCTTGATATTTCAGAAAGACTACCACTAGATAGGGTGATGTCTCCACAAGCAATTGATCCAAAGCTTGGCGAGATTAAATATGATGTCGATTCATCAAATGCCAATATTACAGTAAGTGCTGGAGTGGTTGATACAAACGATGGATCTCGTGATATTACAGTTAAAATTACACCAAAAACTGAAAAAATTGGAAAAAACAAATCGCATTGGGTTCTTTTGCTTGATAGGTCAAGAGATTTTTCTGGAAAAAATAATTTAGATAACAATATAAATAAATTTATCACAGACCTTAGAGCAAAAGCAGATACACCAGGAGCGGAAGTTTATATTTCAATTATCGAGTATTCTGGAACTAAAAATATGAATAAGGTCTTACTATCAAAGACTAACATCAAAGACCTAGACGATGCCAATGCATATCAATATACTATGGGAACTTTATCAGATGCTGGAAATAGTCAATATAATCTTGATGAAACAAATGTAAGCGTTAAAGATTATTTGTCAAAAGTAGGTATTGATAAAAGAAATAATGATACCCAAGACGGTGCATTTAATTTAAAACCTATAGTTGATGCGAATTTAGCAAATTTAACAAGTGATAATTATGATAATAAATATATAATAAACTTTGCAAGCTTTAATGCTAATAATGCAAAAAGAAATTTCACCACTAGCCCTAAATTTTATCAATTTGAATCTATGTGGGCATTCTATGAAAAAGGATATAAGAGAGTTTATACCCATGTAGATCAAGAGAATACGTCATTGGCAAGTAATTCAACAGGAAATGCATATCAAACTTATTTAAGGAATAACTCTGATATAAATAGTTTCAACCTAACCAATTCCTACGTTCTTAAAAATCAAGGATTTAAAAAAGCCAGAGGATTTGGTCCTTATGTACAAAAAGGAATTTTAGATGGCATCTTAAACAATAAATCTAATTTTGAATCTGAAGGAAAAGACGAATCCTTACTAAAAAATGCAAGTGTAAATATAGTTACAAAAGACAGTATAAAAATAGATTCCTATACTATAAAGAAAAATGGAAATATTGAAGAAAATCAAACAAATCCTACAGGAAATTCTATAAATAAAGAAAATTTCAGCTTAGGAGTTGGAGATAATTTAGAAATAAATTATAAGATTTCTTTAAAAGCAACTGCAAGTAGTGATATGGATTATTATATCCATGAATTTATGGATTATATTCCAGTTGATAAAGGTATTTCAGTAAATCTTGATCCTAAGAGTTTAGTAACACAAAAAGAAAGCACAACACCTCAACCAAAAGGATACAATGTTATAGTTAATCCTACAACAAACGGAAGTGTAAGTGCGAATCCAAATAAAAATGTTCCTCAAGGAACAATTGTAAATTTAACACTCAAACCAAATGAGGGTTATAAATTTAAAAGCGTAGATGTTAAAAAAACAAATGGAGATTCAATACCTTTTAAAGAATCTTCCAAAGAAATGGCAAGTGTTCTATCAACAAGGGCTGCCAATGGAAATCCAGTATACAGAAGCTTTAAAATGCCAGCTTCTGATGTAACAGTAGATGCAAAATTTGAGCAGATTTCAAAAGGAGATATAGACCTTAAAACAGTCTTCACCTATTCTAACCAAGAAAATGGCGAAGATAACAGCGATCCTGCTCCAAATGGTAAAGCTGGTACAATAATGCTCCTTGAAAAAGATGAAACGGCTACAGACCCATTAAACCAATGGAAACAAGTAAGTGTTAAGGATGCTCCTTACCAAGGTGATTTAATTTTTGAAAATCTTGACTCAAGTAAAACTTACAAGCTTGAATACACAAGAGAAGACGGAAATGATAGCAAATGGGGAACTGAAACCACAAGCAGTATTGATGTTGATTTCTCAAATCTAGAAAAAATAGAAGGTCAAAACGACCAAAAAATTATTACTATAAAAAATGGTAACCTAATGGAAATCTTCAACAAGGATGAAACAGGATTTAGAATTCCTCTAAGAATTACCAAGGTTAACGAAAACAAGGGTGCTCTTACAGGTTCTCAATTCAAGGCTCGTAAAATCTTAAACGGTGACAAATCCCTATATAAAGAAATAAATAAAAAAATAGTAAAAACGGGAGAATCAAAAGATTATCCTATTTACCATGACGAAAAATTTGATGGAGTATCAGAGGCTACAGGAGAACCAGGAGATAACTACTTCAGAGAACTAACCCCTGGTATCTATGAACTTACTGAAATAAAAGCTCCAGATGGAACTTATAGGATTCCAAAAGATGAAAATGGCGATCCAATGAAGTGGTACTTCCAAGTATTTGTCTATGAAGGCAGAGACCCAAGAGGTGCTGACTACATGGGTATCAATTTCAACTTTACCCACAAATTTGTAGAAACCGATGACTTTAATAAAGAAAATGTAAATGATGCAGAAAAAGCAAAATTAATTGGTACTACAATCGAAGGACTTGGCTCATCTAATACTAAATTTAATAAGTATATAAAAGTTATCCCAGATGATGGACGTTCAAACCCAGCAAGGCCAGACGCTCCATACCAAGGAATTAACGATGCTCAAGTAACAAACTATAAGAGCAAAACAAGTCTAAGCTTTTTCAAAAAAGATTTTGAAACAAACAACAATCTAAAAGATGCTGAGTTTACTTTAAGAAAAGTTCAGACTGAAACTGTCACAGAAGCTGGCAAAAAAGTCGAAAAACCAAAAGTAGATAACAATAACAAACCAATCTACGCTGAGGTAAAAACCACAGATGATAAGGGCAATCCATATACTGATGAACAGTTGGATGAATTAATGGTTCAACCTTATAATAAGCAAAAGAATTATGCCCTAGCCAACTCAACTGAAAACCTAGGTGTAGAATTTACCAATATCGAAGAAGGAACCTATATCCTTGAAGAAACAAAACCAGCCGAAGGCTACAAACCGACAGATTCCTTCTTGACCATTACCTTTACCGAATCTGATAAGGGTGCTTGGAAACAAGTTATAAAAGCCTACAAGAGAGATTCAAATGGAAAATATGTAGAAATGGGAAATACCAATAATTTCTTCACCAAGGATGAGAATGGAAATTTAGCAAGTATTTCTAACCAAAAGAAATACATCAACCTCAAATTCCAAAAAATCAGAGCTAAAAAAGGTGCAAACAATGAGGAAATTCCTGTAAATACAGCAAGTTTCAAACTTACTCAAGTTGATGATAAAGGAAATCCAGTTCCTGGAGCCAAACAATGGGATGTTCAAAGTAACTTCTTAAGCAATGAATTTAACTTCAAAAATCTTGGTGTGGGTCGTTACAAACTCCAAGAAACCAAGGTAATAGAGGAATTTGAAAAGCCAGACCCATGGTACTTTAGGGTAAAGGATGATGAAAAAGAGCCGGGCAAGCTAAAGATAGAATTTGAAACACCAAAGGGACACCCTTACAATTCTATAAGCTTTACACCATATGACGATTCTGGTGTAAGACCTAAGATAGATGATGAAGGCAATCCAGAAAACTTGAAGGTTAAAAACTTCAGTAGGATTAAATTTAAATTCCAAAAATTATCAGATCAAAAAGAAGATGGAAAACAACTTCCACTAAAAGATGCAGGTTTTAGTCTTAAAAAATTGAGATATTCAATGAAAGACGACGCCAAAGCCTACGAATACTACGAAAATAATGAAAACGGAGAAGAAAACTTCAAATACGGAGCCTTGAAGAAATATTCTCACGGTGACCAAGTAACCGAATTCTATAATTCAGGTGTAAGGAAGAAATTCACAAAAGGCAGTAATGTTTATGAATTTGATGATAAGGGAGACTTAATTAAGGTTAATGGTCAAGCTGCTACTCAACAAGACAAGGATGACCTAACAAATAGAAAAGTCATACCAGATTCAGTATCAGCCGCTACTGGTAAGTATTATTCAAACATGCGTTCCCAATCTGACGGTGGTGTAACATTTGAGGAATTGGGAGAAGGTATCTACGAACTAAGAGAAACAAAAATCCCAGAAGGCTACCAAAGTGAAAATAAACAATTTAGCTGGATATTCGAAGTTAAAAAGACACCAGATGGTTTGGTAGTAGAACATAATAAAGATTTAGAAAAAGAATACTACCAAAAATTTGGAACAGAAGAGTCTAAAAAATATTATAAAGAAGACTACACTACAAATTCAAACGTTAAAGAGTCTACAGATAATGAATTCTCCTACGAGATAACAAATACCAAGACTACAACCGACCTTAAATGGAAGAAGATTACAAATTACGACAAAGGTACGTTGATTAATCAAAGAACTCAATTCTGGTTGTTCAAAGTTTCAGACGATCCTACAAATCCAAAAGTTGCAGAATCAGGGCAATCAAGCTTCGCTCCTTACCAGGTAGAAAGCTCAGAAGGTAACTTTAAAATCGAAGACCTATCAAAAGGTATCTACACCCTTGTAGAAACTGTCGCTCCAGATGGCTACAAAAAGATGGAAAGACAGATTGTAATTCAAATTTACGAAGATGCAAATGAAAATTACAAACTAAAACAAAACTTCTACGAGATGAAGAGGAAAAAGGTTGAGGGCAAAAACGAATATAAGAATGTCGTAATAGAAAAACCTCAACAATTCACAAACCTCTTAACCCGTAAGAATAAAACAGAAGTTGATGTAGATAAAGATACGGAAGGAAATAAAACCTTCTATGTAAATAACGAAGCCAAACCACAATTCTTCTACCTATCAAAAGGCTTTATGAAAAATGAAAAAGGTAAGGACGTATTTACAGATATCACCAAGGGCGAGCTAAAAATAAAAATTTACGCCGACCCTGCTGATGAAAATAATAAAGATACAAAAGTCTATGAGAGAACAATCAAACTCTCCGATGCTAAATCCTACAAGATTGACGTAGATGGAATTCAAACTGGCGTGAACTATCTCCTAGAAGAAGTTCAGTCTCCAGACGGTTTTGCAAAGACTAAGTATAAGTATAGACTTCAATTCAATGAAGATAGTGAAACTAACAAATTTGTTGCAATCCTAAAGGCAGTCCTAAAGGAAGGCGAAAAGGAAGTCGAAGAGGATGGCGTAAAGAAAGTCGTAAAGACCTGGACACCACTTACAAATTCTAATGGTAAAAATATCACAGACTCTGGTCAATTTCTAGGAGATGGGAAAGCTATAAACTCTGGATTCCAATTCCAAATCGTAAACAAGAAAACTGAAATCGAGTTTACAAAATATGGAAAAGATGGAAATACAGAAACCAAATTAGAAGGTGTAGAATTCTACCTAGAAAAACAAAATCCAGAAGATCAAAAATATTACAGTTTAACTAAAAATATGGAAATGATCTTGCCAGCTATAAATAAATTAGGCCAACAATATTGGTACTATATAAGCAATGAAACTGGCAAACCAGTAACTGCGAAAAATTCTGAACTAGTAACACCGGAAACATACAGAGGAATCTATAAATCTGATGTGAACGGTAAATTCAAAATCACCGACTTAACCGACGGCTACTACAGAATAATGGAACCAAAGGCACCAATTGACAAGGCTGATAACAAACCATACATGAAAGTAAACGGCCCAGTCAAAACCTTTAGGGTTGTAAACGGTGAGGTATTAATCGCAGACAAGGATGAAAAAACCGGAAAGATTTCCGAAACCCTAGTCACAGACGAAAACATTGGAAAACTAGGAAAAATCATCAACGAAAAACCAGGCAAGGGCGAATTTACTATAACCAAGGTTGACGAAAAAGACAATCCTATGGCAGATGTAAAATATACCCTTCACAAAACAGATGCTGATGAAACCCGAGTTGGAGATGAATACAAAACAAACTCTGAAGGTAAAATAGTATTCAAAGGTCTACCTTACGGCTACTACTGGCTCAAGGAAACAGAAACCAAAGACGGTTATATACTTGACACCAAGAAAAAACTAATAGCCCTAGGCGGTGGAGATTGGAAAGTTCCAGAAAAACAAAAAGATGATGTTTCAAAAGCAATAACCTTTGAAGAAAAACAAGATGAGCTTGTATCAACAGAAGACTCAAAGAGAAAATCCGTTGTTTATCCAAACAAGGCAGAAGGAATGTTTGCCAAATTCAAATTCAAGATTGATGAAAAAACAACTATAAAACCGGGAGATTATTTCACAATCAAATTCTCCGACAATGTCGACCTTGATGGTATCAATAAAGACAACGATGATTTTGGCAAAAAGATAGACGCTCAATATGACATCATAGGTCCAGCAGGAGTTCTTGCAAAGGCCAAGGTAAATGATGACAGAAGATCAATAACCTACACCTTTACCGACTATGTAGAAAACTACAAACCGGAAACCATGTCAATGTATCTTCAACTTTTCGCAAACAGAAGAAAAATTGACCATACACAAGACATCACGGTCACAGCAGATATAGGAAATAATATTGATACAAATAACAGAGCTTATCATTATTCAGACTCTATAAATATTAACTATAGAGGAGAAAACACACACAAGGATGGAGACAAAATCGTAAGATATGATGGTTACCAAAATCCAAATTCAGATGTATCATCCTACATGCTAAGACTTGATCCAGATGGCAAGACTTTCACAGCGATTTTATATCTAAACCCTTGGAACAGAAAAATGCTAGGCAAGACACTAACATTTACAACAGATGAAGATATCCTAGTAAATGAAAACCTAACAGTAAACACATATATCAAAACTGGCTTAGGAAGCCACCCAAGTGAAAATAATCAAGGATGGCAAGAAGGAGACCTACCAGATTCATATGATATATATGAAAAAGATTCAAATGGTGATCTCAAGGTACGTTCTGACTTAAGTTTAATAAGCGATAATGGTGATAAATACAACTGGTATCCAACCAAAACTTGGACAGAGGTAGAAGAAGTTAATCCAAATTATGGATATGACTATTACAAATATGATAACAATTCTGGTACTTATAAGTATTACAGATATGTTACCAAAAATAATAGTAGTGAAATGATCACCAGACAAATAGATATACCAACAAGATATCTAAATAGACAATCTGACTCAAGTACTTCAACCTATGTTATAGAAATTAAGGGTCAGTTGAAAGACAGTGCAAAATCTCTAAAAACTTGGTCAGAAGAAACTCATTACAATTACAGGACAGTAAATGGTATTACCTACAAAGATTCTTATAACTCTCATTTCGAAACTTGGTCACAATTCTTCAACCCAGGTGGAGAAGGAAATGTTAATAAGGAAATCAAACTTGTAAACTTCAAAAACAAAATCGAATTTGCAAAAGTAGATGGAGGTGTCCTATCAAATGTAGTCGATAAGGAAGCAGAAAATCCTAATACCATAAAAGATTTGGGAATAGGAAATCCTCTAAAGGGAGCAGAATTTAAACTTGTAAAAGATGGAACAGATGTAGCTGATTCAAAAAGAACATCAGACGACAATGGAATATTTTCTTGGGAAGAACTAGCAACTGGTAAGTACCAAGTCATAGAAACAAAAACACCAGATAATGACAAATACGACTTGCCAACCAAGCCACTTGCAAGCTTTGAAGTAGATGAAAATGGTAATATAGTCAACATCATACCAGAAAACTATATACTAGAAAACTACAGAAAAGCAGAAATCAAAGTAAGAAAGACTGACGAAAAAGGTAAGGCTTTAGCTGGAGCAGAATTCACTCTTACTCCAACAAGCGGACAAAAGAATCCAGAAAAACCAACCGATAACTTCCCAGTTAGAACATTGGCAACAGATGACAAGGGAATTGTTACATTCGATAAATTACCAGCAGGCAAGTACGACTTACAAGAAATGAAAGCCCCACAAGGCTACACCAAATCTGACACAGTTTGGAAACTTTTAGTCACAAGAGATGGTAAAGTCAAATGGCTAAACTCATTTGATGATTCAAATGATCAAATGAAGAAAGTTTCTGATATAACCTACACAGGTGAAGATAAAGACAATTTCAGATCAGAAATCCTAGGAATAAATACAGAAACAAAAACCTTCAGACAAAAAATAACCATCAAAGCTAAACCAAGCGAACTTGAAAAAGCAAGATTAGTTTTAGATTCAACAAATGCTGACCTAAAATTAAGCCAAGCTAATACAAAAGTAAGATTGGTACAAGCAAAAGGTTCTACTATAGAAAAACCAGATAACACATCTTACACAGTCGAAATCAACAACGGAGATTCTCCAAACTTGACCCTAAGAATTACTCCTCCATACAGAGAGGAAAAGAAAAACAATCCTGTAGGATCAAGCGAGGGTGGACAACAAACTGACCTCGACGCTGAAAGAGAATACCAATTTATAGTAGATATGCCATACAAAGACGATGCGAGAATTGGTGCCAAGGCAACCTATGATGTAGGCACAGTCGGAGCAGATGGTAAAGTCACATTTGGTGATAAAGACATCAAAACAGAAATAGATAAATATCTATCAAAAGGAAACTACACAATTGGAACAACCAAAGTAAATATGGATACCTATAAAGACAAATATCTAGCCCGTGACATCAACCTAATCACAACCGATATAGGCAACATCAAACAACCATCAATCTACTTCGAAAAGGTAGACGCAGATAATAATGCAACCAAGCTTAAAGATGCAGTCTTCGAACTACAAAAGAAATTCGATGAAGGATATGCACCAGTTAAAAAAGATGGTACAAAAGATACCTTATTAACTGCAAAATGGACAGAAACCTCTGACGAGAACGGTCATTTTGGATTTAGTGATATTCCTGATGGCAAATATCAAATTGTTGAAACAAAAGCTCCGGATGGATACGCACTTGTTCAAAATATAGTCTTCAAATTTGTTGTAGAAAATGGTAAAATAAAATATATAGTAGATAAACAAAATAACATTCCTAAAAATGGTTTGAAATTTGAAAATGAAAAAGAATACGGAAAAGTAAATTCAGAAGATAATAGAATTTTAATCACAAACAAAAAGGCCCAATATCCTTCTACAGGTGGACCGGGAGTTTGGATTGGATTTACAATCTTAGGACTTGTTTTAATGTTTATCGCAGTATTGACCTATTGGAAAAGAAAAGATAAACTAGTAGTATAGAAGGTCTGTAAATTTAGGTAATTAACTCAATATGACTTGCAAGAAAAATTAAATTTCTTGCAAGCTAGGGTTATTATATAAATGTAGGAACGTTTCTAGTATAAATCTTGAAATACAGATTATACATAATTGATAAGGCGAAAGCCAAAACATATCAAGGCAAATTGACAAAAAAATAAAAAGGAGAAAATTATGAAACACAAAATTTTGTCATTTTTAACAGCATTCGCAATGGTGTTCGGAATAGTTGCAGCACCTTTTGTAAATGCTAGTGCGGCTGGAGATGAAACAAATCCAGAAAACATTACTGTTAATGTTCACAAAATCTTAATGAACAAAACAGACTTAGATGCTTTCAAAGAGGCTAATGGTGATACTCCAAAAGAGTATAAACCTACTGAAGGAATCGAAAGTCTAAAAGAATTCTTTGGTAATTCTGCAGAAGAAATTGATAAAGTTTATTTTGTAGCTATCAAAGAAGGTGAAGATGGATATGACGATTTCAATACTAAAACAGTAGAAGAAAAAGATGCTATTATCAATGCATTACCTGAAACTCAAAAAGGTACAACTACTAAAAATGGTGTTGGATTAACATTAGCTAATGGTACAGTTGATAATCCTATAAGTTACAAAATTTATGAAGTTAAACATAAATCAAATTATAAGGGTGCAAAAGGAGAATTGTTAAGTGAAAGCATGGCAGTTCCAACAACAGTAACTTTACCAAATCATGCACAAACAGAAACAGGTGTTGCAGACACAATCAATATTTATCCAAAAAATACAGAAAATAAACCAAGGATAGATAAAAACTTTGATTCACAAGCTGAAAACAATGCTATAACAAAAAAAGACTTGATTGGTACTAACGATGATCTTACAGTTGATGTTACACCAGAAGCAAACAACAAAAGGGAAAAACCTACTGCTACAAAAAAAGTAGGAGATATAGTTCCTTATAGAGTTGAGAATATAATTCCTGTAGGCGCAGAATACAAAAAGTTAACTTGGAACGATAACATGTCAGAAGGATTGACATATCAAAAAGATTTGAAAATCGCATATAATGGCACTGCTTTAACTAAAGGTACTGACTATACTATTACAGAAACTGATAGAGGATTTACACTTGCTCTAACAAATGCTGGTTTAGGAAAAATTGAAACTGCAGCAAAAACTGCTGAAGTACAAATCAAATTAACTTATACAGCAAAAGTTAACAAAGATGCTGAAGTTGATACAGACCAAATCAATGATATCTCATTAAATTATTCTAACAAACCAGGAAATGATAGTGAACCAAAAGAATTTACACCTGGTAAAAAAGAAATCACAGTTAAGAAAACTTGGGACATTACAGGAGACCAAGAAATTACTGATGCAGATGAAGGTGTAACAGCTTACTTTACACTACAAAAGAAAGTTGGAGATGAATGGGAAGATGTAGAAACTCAAACAAGCACATCTAAAGAAGAATTTACATTAACATTTACTAATCTTGATGAAAATGAGACTTATAGAGTTGTAGAATCTGTTAAAGGATATGAAGCAGATTATCAAGAATATAACTCTGAAACAGGACAATTAGAAATCAAAAACCACAAAGATAAAGAAAATCCAGATAGAATAGATCCATCTGAACCAAAAGTTAGACTTGGTGGAAGAAAATTTGTAAAAGTTAACGATGAAGAAGAAAGACTTGAAGGTGCTGAATTCTACGTTAAAAACAGTGAAGGTAAATATTTAGTAATTGCACCTAAAAACACAAAGGCTGTAACTAAAGCTAAAGAAACATTAGATGAAAAACAAAAAGCTTACAATGATATGGATGCTGAACAACAAAAAAGCGAAGAAGGTAAAGCAGCTAAAAAAGCATTTGATGAAGCACAAGAAGCTTATAACAAAGCAGTTATTGAGAACGCAAGTGAATATACTTGGGGAAATAAAGATGATGCAATAACAATAAAATCTGATGAAGAAGGTAGACTTGAAATTAAAGGTTTAGCTTATGCAAAAGGTTACAAATTAGAAGAAAAAACTGCTCCAGAAGGATATGCAAAACTTACTTCAGAAGTAACATTTAACGTTGAAGATGGATCTTATGCTAGTAAAGCAGGTGAAACAGAACTTCAATACAATAAAGATAATACAGACAATGGATATGGTAAGAAAATTGTCAATAAGAAAGTAACAATCCCACAAACAGGTGGAATTGGTTCTATCATCTTTGTAATAGCTGGTCTTATGATTATGGGACTTGCAGCTTACAAAATGAAAGCTAACAAAGAACAAGCATAATATTAACTAACAGAGGAGTTACTATGAAAAAGTTCAATAAAAATTTAATATCTGTAGTAGTCCTTGCGATTTTTCTACAGCTAGTTACTCCTCTTTTAGCTTTCGCTAAAAGCGGAAATAATAGCCTAATAATTAATACAAATTACAATGATGAAGATTCTAAAAAAGAAATTGTAGTTGATTATGTAGATTATTGGAAAATCCCAGATGAAAAGACAGAAGATTTGAAAGATCCTCAAAGTCAACTTGATTTTGTTAATCTTTATAAAGAAAAGACAAACGAGGAAATTTCAAAAGATTTGGGAGAGATGAAATCTTCTAATAAGTCAGAAGAAAATAATGGTATGTATTTTGCAACAATTGAAGGCCTAGAAAAAGGGGCGTATTTGTTAAGATACAGATCAAATGATCAATCAAAACTATACATTCCTTTCCTTGCATTAATTGATGAAAATACAGAAAATCCCCTCATAATTTATCCAAAAAAAGCCCCAGATGAATTGACCCTAACCAAAAGGGACAAAAATTCTAATGAAGTTTTAAAAGACGTAGGCTTTGAAGTGGTAAATGAAAAAGGCGAAACTCTTACTTTTGAAAAAATAAAAGATGATCAAGGAAAAGAAAAATTAACCTACAAAAAAGACGGGGAAATCAAAGAAATTTTCACTGACGAAAAGGGACAAATTAAAATCTATGGTCTAGAAGAAAAGGTAAAGTTCAAAGAAACTAAACCTTTAAAAGGATACGAGTCACAAGTTGGAAAAGAAAGTGAACTAGCTCAAACTGGTAGCATCGAAATGCTAAATGAAAAAGATAATCCAGAAAATCACTTCTCTTTCCAAAAAATAGACGGAACCAACAACAATCCTCTAGAAAAAGCAGTCTTCAAAGTACAAGAAAAAACCAAAGACGGCTACAAAGACATGGAAGAAAACGGCAAAGTCTACACATTGACAAGTGAAAAAAACGGAGAATTTAAAACAAAAAATCTCCCATACGGTGACTACAGATTAATAGAAACCAAAGCCCCACAAGGCTACGTCCCAGAATTAGAATCAATAAATTTCACTATTTCAGAAAATTCCCACACCAAAAAAATAAAAGTAAAAAACTACAAACCAACAACCCCAGGCCCAAACGGAGGAAACAACAGATTAAGCAAAAGAGTAGACGCAATGGCGAAAACTGGCGATGCTACAATCTATTTAATCCTACTAATAGGACTTGTGATGATTGGATGTGGTGTGAAATTTGTAAGGGCTAAAGAATAAAATATAATAAGAAAAAAACAAAAGTGCGTAAAGATTAATTTCTTTAGGCACTTTTTTTTAAAAAAAAATTATTATAGATATAGAGAACATATAGTAATCAAATTATTTATTAAATGGATATCATTTTAAATGATTTAAAACTACTAATAAATTTAATTTGCTAAAAAAATTTTTATGTAGGTGAACAATATGAGATTTAATTTAGAGATAACAACTGATGATGTATTTAGGTTTCTTAGTATTATTTCTATTATTGTAAGTATAATTAGTGTAAAATATGCTAATGATGCTAATAAAATAGCTAAAGAGGCTAATGATACAAGCAAAAAAATAGCAATTGCAGAGATTGAGTCACAGAAATCAGAAGCTATGTTGGATAATTTAAAAACTTGTGTTATAAATTTAGAAAATATAAGATCTAAAATAAATATTATCAACAAAAAGAAAGATTTAAGTAGTAAGGATTATAGCAATGAAGACTATAAAAAAGATATTGAAAATCTAGATTTAATTTACAATAGCATAAGGACTAATCTTAATAATAAAAATAAATTTGCTAGTAAATTAGAAGAGAAATTCAATTCTGAAATAGATTTATTAAAATTGGAAATCAATAGTATTGATTTCAATATACGTAGTAAAGATAACGGTGGGCTAACAAAAAAAATAGATCGCATTGCAAATACAGGATCAATATCTAGTTTGGAAGATATTTTTAATGATTATAAAAAAGAAGAAAAAGATTTAATACTAAAAGAATTACAAAAAAATAAATAATTTTATATGATTAATTTGCCATATTAAAGTTATTCAAGTATTTAAAATTATATAGTTGACTAAGAAGCCTTATCATGTATAATATAATTATAAATTACCTTTAAGGTAATTTAAAAGGAGAGAGATTTGAATGTAGAATATTCTAGTAAAAAAGTAGAAAAATTATGCACTAATTTTAAACATGCTAGAAAAAAGATTGGTAATAAAGAGGCTATAAACCTACACAAGATGATTAACTTTATTTTAAATATTGATAGTATAAAAGATTTAAGAAATATGAGTAAGTACAGATTACATAAGCTTAGTGGAGAAAAAGGTATATATTCTCTGTCGCCGGGTGGTGCTAAGATGAGCATTAGGGTTGAAGTATTCTTTAAGGATATATCTTCTAATATAGTATATGATATTAGTAATATTGATATTATAAAAATTGTAAGTATTGAAGAGGTGAACAAACATTATGAGTAATAATTTAATAAGTTATGAGGAGTTGATAGCATTTCATCCTGGCTCTTATATTGAGGATATTATTGATGAATTAAACATTACTCAGGATGAATTTGCTAAGAGAATGGGAGTGTCATCTAAAACTATTTCTAAAATTGTAAATGGGAAGGCTAATATTACAGAAGTTTTAGCTGAAAAGTTGAGTAGGTTTACTGGTATTAGTTTTAAGACATGGATGAATTTACAAGCATCCTATAATAAAAAAGTTATTGAAATTAAAAACAAGATGGCATTAGATGAAGAGAAGGAAATAGCTAAAGAGATAGATTTTAACTATTTCAAAAAAGAATTGCAAATTATTGAAGATAAAACTTATAGAATTAATGAAAAAATAGAATTTCTTAGAAGATTTTTAAATATTTCTAGTTTATCTTATTTAAAAGATTTTAATTCTAATGTGAGTTATAGAAATAATAAGTTCTCTTCTGATATTAATGAAAAATCTATAATTAAATCTAATGTGATGCTTGAAATAGCTATAAATGAGGCTAGAAAAAAAGCTGATAAAAGTTTAGATATAAATAAATTAAAATCAAAATTAAATGATTTAAAGAGTTTAATTAATAGTAATGATACGGTATATGAAAAATTGGAAGAAATTTTGCTTGAATGTGGAATTATCTTAGTGACTTTACCATATTTTAAGGGTTCAAATTTAAATGGAGCAGTATATAAGTTTAATAATGGAAGTGTTTTAATACTTATAACTGATAAACAAAAAAGATCAGATATTTTCTGGTTTACTTTAATGCATGAAATAGGACATATTGTTAATAAGGATTTTAATTCCAACCTAGATAAAAATGAATATGATTGCAATGAGAATAAGGCAGATAAATTTGCACAAGATTTTCTTATAAATCCTATTTCTTACAAGAAGTTTGTAGAAGCTCACGAGTTTGATCGAGAGTCTTTAGAAAATTTTGCAAAAGACAACTTTATAACATCTGATATAGTTGTTGGTAGACTTAAAAATGATGGTTATATTAGACAAGAATTATACAATGATTATAATAAGTTTATGAAAATACCAAAGAAAAATATTGATATCTTAGAAGATATAGCTTACTATATAAATTAAATTGATAATGGCTATCTTAATTAAAATAATTAAGATAGCTATTTTTTTACAAGATATTATAAAAGATTTCTTAAATTTATTAATCTACAAGCCAAAAATAAACCTACAAATCCCAAGTATCAACAAATGCACCGGATAGAACAAATAATTGAACCATTTATTTTGTTTTCCTTTTTCTCCATTATAAAAATTAATTACAGCAAAGCCCAAAATTGCATAAACTTCTTTTATTATCACAAGGTATGACAATAAACTTCCTACAAGTCTTTTATCGTAAAAAAGATATAGGATAAAAATTATTATTATGGAATAATAATCGTAGTCGAAGGATAGAAGTGTTGCCACTCCTGCATTTATTGCAACTATTAGTATGGAAACAGCAAGCCATGCGTATTTGTTTTTGATTTTTTCTTTTAATTTATCAACAATAATTAGGGTCAAAAGTCCAAGGGCAAGTGCCCACATTATATTTTGGGACCTGTTGTTTATAAAAACTTTTGATTGGAACATATCGTATGGGATTTCTGAAATTATGGCGAAAACCAAAAGATTTCTTAGATATTTAAATCTTGATTTTGTTTTATAAAATCCTTCTACAATCATAAAGGCAAAAATCGGAAAGGCAATCCTGCCTAGTATATCGAAAATTGATGATATTGTAACTAGTGGTTGTTGATAATTTAGTTTTGGTGTAATGATTGCCTTGTTAAAATGGTCAATAAACATTGAAACAAAGGCAATATATTTTAATTCTGCTCCGTTTATTTGATATTTTTCTTGTATTTGTTTAAATTTTTCCATGTTTTCCTCTTTTGTTTTTTATTTATTATACTATATTTTGATTTTTGATATTTGTTTTTGTCTTTAATTTAGATTGACTTAATTGAAACTTAAAAAAACATTTACTTTATTAAAAAACTTTACAAATCACAAAAACAAGGTATCATAATATTCGAAGAACTGTTGTAAAACGGTGGTTGCCGATTTTTATCGGTAGTTTTTATCTGATTCGTGGAAGTTGAACCCGCCTAATAAGTGCCTGATGTGGGATTTATTTGGCCTTAAATTCTTCTATAAGCTCAGAGTTTTTACAAGAAAAAATAATCTAAACAAAAAAGCATCAACACCAGCCGAAGATTGCGCGATTAGTTATTACTAAGACAGCAGTCTTTTTTGTTTTGCTAATCGCCAGATTAGGAGTGAAAATTTATGCTCAGAAAATTTCTGAGAAGTTTAGAAGTTACGAAAAAAGAATTTTT
Source organism: Anaerococcus ihuae (assembly GCF_928368155.1). Classification (GTDB taxonomy): domain Bacteria; phylum Bacillota; class Clostridia; order Tissierellales; family Peptoniphilaceae; genus Anaerococcus; species Anaerococcus ihuae. The sequence continues at coordinate 225,852 of NZ_CAKMRU010000002.1, forward strand.
GATTATTTCCCTTGGTTGTGCAATTATGGCATTTGGAGTAATAAACGTCCATGAACAAGCACAAATAACCGAGGGTGGAGTTTTGGGATTGGGCTTGTTTTTGAAAAAGGCCCTAAATATGAATCTTGCCTACACAACACCAATTTTGGATGGGCTATGCTATATTTTAGGATTTTCAATGCTTGGAAGAATATTTTTAAAAAAATCAATTGTAGCAACAATAATGTTTGCAGTATTTTATTGGATTTTTAATTTTATTGGACCAGTAATCCCAAGTCTTTACGATATGCCAATACTAGCAGCCATATTTGGTGGAATATTTATAGGATGCGGCTGTGGAATAGCAGTTACAGCCGGTGGATGTGCAGGAGGCGATGATGCCTTGGCAATGACAATTTCCAAAAAAACATCATGGCCAATATCAAGAGCCTACTTGTTTACAGATTATATTGTCCTAGGCTTATCATTAATTTATATCCCATTTGGCCACTTAATATATTCATTTTTAACCACAATTATCTCATCATTTTTGATAGGACAATTTGAATTAAAAATGGAAATACCAGCATGGCAAGTATGCCAAGGAAATTTAAATCACGCAAAATCTTAAATTTAAAAAGGATATTTCAAAGTATCAAGTATTTTGAAATATCCTTTTTTGTTTGTCATATTTTTGAATTTTTTAATTTATTTATTCTTAGATTATCTCGGAATATTTCTATAAATATTTACATTTTCTTTAGTTAAATTTAATCCATGAGATCTCTCCACACTAAAACCTATTTGCTTTGCAAATTTTCCATGATTATAAAAACTTATTTACTACGTAAATGCTTCTGTTCTCTCGCACTAGTTTTTAGGATTTATAACCGAAATCAACGTTTATAAAGCTGTACTAGTTTTAGGGATAAATATGCCAAATCAAGGCATATTTATCAGGTCGAGATGGGTGAGTATTTGAGTTTTTTTATTACTGAAGTTCTTATTTTTATATTTATTTTGATAAATGAAATTTTGCTTTTTATAATTAAATATATTTTCCAATTTTAAATAATTTATAAAAAAAATCGAGTAGCGCATAAATGCACTACTCGCAAAACATGTGTTTTCAATTCGTAATAATATTATAGTTCCTAGACTCTAAAATGTCAATTATTTCTTATAAAAATCTATAAGTCTGATTTAAAACTGGGAATGATTTATATAAATTACAATTTTTAATAATCCTTCCATCAAATAATTTCTTAATACTTTCTATATTTTTATACCTTAATTATATATATTTTTTTGAAAATAAATAACTAAATATACTTTTTTCCATAAAATTTGTAATTTTCCCAATTATTCCTATAATTTTCTTCATTTTTCCTAAGATTCTATCAAAAACAATTGTTTATATCTATATTATGTTATATAATAGTAAGAGTAAAAATTAAAAATAGGAGGAATATATGTTATCTGATTTACTACCTGTAATAGTAGCAATTATCGCAATTTGTTTTATGGCTTTGCAAATTAAAACAAATATACTTCCAGTTAGCGAAGGAAACGATAAAATGAGAACTATATCAGGAAATATTAAAGAAGGAGCAATGGCATTTATATCTCGTGAGTATAAATACGTTATTATCTTTGTAATTATTGTTTCAATTCTTATAGCAATTTTTATTAACGTAAATACCATGATTTGTTATATCCTTGGTTCCTTATTATCAATGGCAGCAGGTTATGTAGGTATGAGAATTTCTACAGCCTCAAATGCTAGATGTACAAACGAAGCTATGGAAAGTGGACTTCCATCTGCTCTTAAAGTTGCCTTTGCTGGTGGATCTGTAATGGGATTTGCAGTAACAGGATTTGGACTTTTGGGAGTTGGAATTGTTTACTTAATCTTTAGAGATCCAGCAATCCTTATGGGATATTCATTTGGAGCAAGTTCAGTAGCACTTTTTGCAAGAGTTGGTGGAGGAATCTACACAAAAGCAGCAGACGTTGGAGCTGACCTTGTAGGAAAAGTTGAAAAAGGAATTCCAGAAGATGACCCAAGAAACCCAGCAGTTATCGCTGATAACGTTGGAGATAACGTAGGTGACGTTGCAGGAATGGGAGCTGACCTTTTCGAATCATATGCAGGAGCAATCCTTTCATCAATGGTTCTAGGTTTTTCAATCTTTGGAGATGCAGGAATTAGATTTCCACTTGTACTTTCATCAATAGGAATCATCGCATCAATCCTTGCAGCTTTCTTGTTCTTAAGAAAAAAACAAAAATCACCACAATCAGCACTAATGATGACAATTTATTTATCAGGAGCAATTGTTCTTGTAGCATCATTTATCCTTTCACCAATATTCTTTGGAAATTTGAAAGCAGCAATCTGTATAGTTGTGGGAATACTTGTAGGAATTGCAATAGGATTTTTATCAGAAGTATTTACATCTGAAAAATATAGCCAAGTAAAAAGAATAGCTGAAGAAAGTCAAACAGGAGCAGCTACAAACATAATCGCAGGATTATCAAGCGGAATGCTTTCAACAGTTGGACCAATCATTCTTATAGCTATTGGAATTTTGGTTTCATTCCACACAATGCAAATGTACGGAATTGCCCTTGCAGCAGTAGGAATGCTATCAATCACAGCAACAACAGTAACAGTTGACGCTTACGGACCAATTTCAGACAATGCCGGTGGAATCGCAGAAATGAGTGGACTAGACGAATCAGTTCGTGAAATCACAGACAGCCTTGATTCAGTAGGAAACACAACAGCAGCAATCGGTAAAGGATTTGCAATTGGATCTGCAGCTCTAACAGCACTTTCATTGTTCGTAACTTATACTGACACATTAAACCTTGACAACCTTTCATTACTTGATTCAAAAGTAGTAGCAGGAATGTTCGTAGGAGGAATGTTACCATTTTTATTCTCAGCATTGACAATGAATTCAGTAGGAAAAGCTGCAACAGAAATGATCAATGAAGTAAGAAGACAATTTAAAGAAAAACCAGGAATCCTAGAAGGAACAGACGATCCAGACTATGCATCATGTGTAGATATCTCAACAAAAGCTTCCCTAAAAGAAATGGTAATACCAGGAGCATTAGCAATCGTAGTACCATTATTTATAGGAAAAGCATTTGGACCAGAAACTCTAGGAGGACTATTAGCAGGAGCCCTAGTTACAGGCGTATTAATGGCAATATTTATGTCAAACGCTGGAGGAGCTTGGGACAATGCTAAGAAATATATAGAATCTGGAGCAGAAGGTGGAAAGAATTCACCATCCCACCACGCTGCAGTAGTAGGTGATACAGTAGGAGATCCATTCAAAGATACATCCGGCCCATCACTAAATATCCTTGTAAAACTTATAACAGTAGTATCTGTTGTATGTGCAGGATTATTTATCTAATATAAAAATAAAAGCTATTACAAAATAATTGTTTTGTAATAGCTTATTTTTTTGATATTTTTATTAGATCTGATGGATTTTTGAATTTTAAATCTTTAATTTCTTAAGTTCCTAAAAATCGAAGAATTCCCCATCTAGAGTGAGCAAAGCGAGTCGAGAGATCTCTTTATTAAATTTATTAAATTTTGAATATAATTAAAAAATCCCCTTGTGAAATCTGTGACCGTTTTTAAATGCATACTTTTTATCTTGCTTCACTTCTTGCATGAGATCTCTCCACAATGTCGAGATGTGTTATTTTTGGATTTTTTTAATTATTAAAGTATCTGTTTTACTCTTTTATTATTCCATTTAATTTATATTTCTTTGTTGCTAAAGTTTTTATTTTTTTAATTTAAATATTAATTTTTAATGAATCACATTTTGCACTTTCTAATAAATTCAAACGAAGCAACACCCATCTCGAGCTTGTCGAGAGATCTCTTTATTAAATTCATCTAATAATTCTCTATTCCTTAAATTTTCTTCTAAATTAAAATCAAATTACCTGTACCAATCCAAAGATAAATCTCTCCACTTTGGATTTATTGAATTTATTAATCTATTTTTCTTTTTCATACTCCATCTTTTTAATTGTTTTTTCCTAGACAATGCCTCGTATCTATCGTCTAGATGTTCATATAATCTTTTTTCAAGATTATAAGTATAGCCCAAAGATCACATACTGAAAATAACACAGATATGGTTATGACAGAAAAATCGATATATTCTTATGAATAATCACTTAATTTACTAATAGCTAATATTTATAAGGATGGTGTAAAATTTGAAGTCACTTCTTTCTTTAGTGTTAAGAATCCTAATAGTATAGAAGATTATAAAAAATTGGGTTACACAAATATACAATATAGTGATTGGTCAGAAACACATATGGTTGTAAGTCGTACAAAGGCTGATAGAGTTGCAAAAGTAGTTGTTAGTAATGGAATTGGTTTTGCTGTAAAATCAAAATTTCTAAGTGGTTTAATTGCATTGTATGATGTAAGCCAAGCTCTTAAAGATCAAAAAGCTGATATTTTTCTTACTGTTAATGCTAGAAATATAATAGCTACAGCTCCTAATGGCGTAGAAACTTTAATTGGAGAAGAAAGTATAGTTAAGTATTATACTGATAATAAAAGAACTAATCTAATTAAAACAATTCATAGAACAAATTTTGTAGGATAAAATTAATAAATAAAATAACAATTAATATATAAATACCAGAGTTTAAATTAACTCTGGTATTTAAAAATTAAAAATAATTTAATCATTATTTTTAATTTTTAAAATTATGGAAATAAATATCATAATTGCAAAAGTTATATAAAAATATTTAGCATAAAGATATGAATTATCAACAGTTAATTCAAATATTATATATATTAATATTAAAGACACAATAACTATATTAATTTTTTTCTTCATATAACCTCTTTTCAAAATTCAAATAAATTAAAGTTGCTTCTATCTTAATAATTCCCAAAACAATTCTATCTAAACAGCTAACAAAAAAATCTTAGTATTTATGGTTTATTTATCCTTACAATAATTTGACTAAATAGAGTATACACTATTTAGTCATATATGTTATAATATGTAATTTATTTATGTACATATAAGTGTATAAGAATATAACGTTTATATATATAATTATCGGGTAACTAATTTAACGTCGATAGATAAATATTAATCTTTAGGAGGAAAAATGAAATTAAAAAATTTATTAATTATTGCATCAATAAGTATGAGTTTATTACAAATCTTTGGAGTTAGTAATTCTAAAGTAGATGATTCTAATAATTATGATCTTCAAAAAGAATATACGCAAACTGATGATACTTATAAGGAACAATATAATATAGTTGAAAATGAAAAAAGTAAAAAATTACAAAATGAAATAAAAACAATAAAAAAGGAGAAAGGAGAGTTATCACAAAAAGATTTTCAAAATCTTCTAGTTAAATATGATGGAGCAGAAAGAACGTTTACACCTAAAGTTAGTTTTAGGTCAGCTCAAAATAATTCGTATACCGAAAAAGTAGTAAAAGAAGGGTTAAATATATATGGATCCTCACCTCAAGCATTAATAAGTGCAAGAGATTACCTAAGTAGTTCTGATATGGGGCTTTTAGCTTCAGGTGTAATAATTGGTTCTATTGAAGGAGGACCTGCAGGAGCTATAGCAGGAGGAGCTATTGGTGCAAAAGTTTTAGGATCTAGAGTTAAAGAAGGATATAATGATATTAAAAAGTGGATTGATGTAGGTTCTAGTAGGGGTGGAGTTAGAATGACAGCTTCTGCTGAATTTCCAATAGATAGTTTAAATTCTATTAAGCAAACTAAGATTAGGAAATTGTAATTATGTTATTGATTATAATTGAAATAGGTCTTATAATAGCTACTATTAGAGGATTTTTAATAATAAAAGACAAAAAAAATGGAAAGGAAATAAAAAACTATAATTTTAAGAAAGTATTTACAATTATAGCTCTTATTTTTAGTATTGTAAATATATTTTTAATGATGAATTTAAATATAATATAAAATATATTAATTGTGTAATTTTTGAAAAATAAAAGTTAACATATTATAAAAAAAGGCGGGTTGTACTCATACCCCGTCTTTTTAAGATATAGCTGAAATTAATCTATCCCTAGTTATTAATGTTACAAAATGTTTTTTTAGATACTAACTATTATAAGGTAAAAATCAACATATCGTAAATCTAGTTTTAAATAGAAATATTAAAATTGAAAAGAAGCTTCTTCTAATTTTTTGAAATCACAAGAAAATCTGACGAAGCTATTTTGATTTATCTGATTATTATATAATTTCTCATACTTATCTATAATTAAATCCTTTTTAGATCTACAAAACAAATACTCTTTTTTTAATAAATCTACATATTCATCATCTTCTATTCTTTCAAAATCCATTTTTTCATAGAATCCATCTTTTAATGGAATCATTTTTTTTATTTCTAAAATTGAAAGTATATGATAATTTTTCTCTTCATCACCAGGAATTTCTTTTACAATCCAATCAGAGTCACAATTATCTGAAATATTTATTTTTTCTCTAATTAATAAATGTCCTATTCCAGTATTCTTAAAATTTAATCTTGCATGCTTTGGCTTTGCAGAAGATAAAGGTATTAAGTATTTAATATCATTGATAAAAATTAAAATACCTAAGAAAGGCTTAGGATGTTTAGATGAATTATACCTTATTTAGCCTATTAAGATATATATAAAACATAACTATTATTTTAATAATGTATTAAATCTAATTAAATTAAGTTTTAATAACATATAATTTCGGGTATATTTTTATTGAAAGGTGTTAAGTAAATAATAAATAAGGAGGGATATGGATAATAAAATTAGAGCAATAGCTGATGCTATATTAATAATTATATTTATTGCACAAGGTGTTTATTTAAGAGACAAATATAATATATTGTCAAAAAAAGTAGATAATTTAAGTAAATTAATATCAGAAATTGGTGGCAATGTCGATTATAAAATCTTAAAAAAATTACATTTATCAGATGAAGATATTGCAAAAGTAATAAAACTCGTTGATGATGGTAAAAAATTGGAAGCAATAAAGTATCTTAATAATTCAAAAAATTTAAACCATATCGAAGCGTACAATATTATTAATAAATTAATTGGAGGTCAAGATGAATAATTCTTTATCAAAATTGAAAGACAAGTTACTTAAAATAGTCTCTAGTATATTATTAATAGGGTTTATATTCTAATTTTCAAATCCAATGATTTCACAAGCTAAAGCTATGGACGAAATTGAAAAATGTACAAATGAATACTCCCAGATGGAAAATTTAAGTATAACCTATATAAATTGTAGAGTTGCTCTTGTTTGCTAATATGTAGATATAATAATCAGCCATGATTTCCTCCATTTTTGTATGAGATTTTATTTAGAATATACCTATGTATGTTAATAGAATCTTTATTTTTACTTTCTCCAAATGTGCTTAACTAAAGTTAAACCCATCTCGAGTGAGCAAATCGAATCGAGAGATCTCTGTTTATTTTTATATAATAATTTACTATTTTCTTTAGTTTTATTTATTTTTTCCGTTCATACTTTAATTCTAGCTATATTTAACAAATGAGATCTCCAGGCTTTGCTCGAGATGTGTTAATATTATATTAGAAAAATGACTAAAGTATTTATTTTAATTTTAAATATTATTATTAAATCCAAATTAATTAATTCATAAGTTTGCAATAAATCATTTATAGAAGTATTTGTCTAGAAATATTACTTCACGGAGTAAATATAAAAACGTGCATACAAGCACGTTTTTAAGCTATTTACACGTTAAAACTCATTTAATATGTAAAAAAATAACAAAACGAAATATTTATCGAAAATAATACATTGTTATATTCCACGGAGTAAATATAAAAACGTGCATACAAGCACGTTTTTAAGCTATTTACACGTTAAAACTCATTTAATATGTAAAAAAATAACAAAACGAAATATTTATCGAAAATAATACATTGTTATATTCCACGGAGTAAATATAAAAAACGTGCACACAGGCACGTTTTTAAGCTATTTACTAAGCCCAGTTGCCGTCTTTGAATATGTCGTATTCTTTTCCGTCTTTGTAGGCTTTTATATTTAAATCTTTTGCTCCTACCATAAAATCTTCGTGGATTAGGGAATCATTTAGGCCGATTTTGTGAAGATCTTTGTCTTCAACTTCTGTTCCGCCTTTTATAGTTGTTGGGTAGGCTTTTCCAAGGGCGAAGTGGCAGGATGCGTTTTCGTCAAATAGGGTGTTAAAAAATAGGATATTTGATTTTGAAATTGGAGATTCGTATGGAACTAGGGCGATTTCTCCTAAATATTTTGCATTTTCGTCTGATTCTAACATTTCTTTTAATGTATTGTAGCCTTCTTCTGCCTTAAAATCTACAACTTTTCCATTTTCAAATGTAAATTCAAAATTATTTATTATAACTCCATTATAAACAAGGGGTTTTACAGCAACAAGCCTTCCGTCAACTCCGTCAAATTGAGGTGAGGTGAAAACTTCTTCTGTTGGAATATTTGGCAAAAACAAATCGCCTTTTTCATTTTTTGATGAAGCTGACATCCAAATGTGATTTTTTGGCAATTTTACTCTCAAATCTGTTCCGTTTTTTGACTTGTAATGAACTTCATCGAATTGATGAGAATTTAAAAATTCTGCCTTTTCATTTAATAAGTTTATATGGTCATTCCAATTTTTCTTGGTTTTTTCCCAATCTTCATCAACACGACTTACATCAAAAATAACTTCCCATAATTTATCGATTGCTTTTTCTCCATCAAGGTCTGGGAAAATTTTCTTTGCCCATTTTTTGGTTGGATAGGCAACCACAAGCCATGAAACCATATCGTTCATTGTATATTTTACAAAATCTTTTAATTTCAAAGAATTTTCTCTAACAGCCTCGGCTATCTTTTTTTGGTCCAAATCTTTTAATAAATCCGGATCATCGCCAATTATTGAAATTCTGTTTGATCTGTGTTTTTCAAGTTGATAAATATTTTTTTCTATAATATAATCAGGAACTTCATTCAATGTTTCTTGGTCTTCGTAGGTATATTTTAATTTTGTTAGCTCTTCATCTTTCCAATTGATACTTACAAGTCTTGCGCCTTTTTCGTAGGCATATTTTGCAATAAGTCTTGCAAGAGTAGGATCTTCCAAGGAAGAATTAATTAATACGTCTTCATTTTTTTGTACATTCACACCAAATTCTACTGCAAGTTTGGCATAATTTTCTAATTTATTTTTGTTTACTGTCATATTTCCCTCCGTTTTTTTCATTATACTATATTCCAGTGGTATAATAAAATTTAGAAATGGAGGGAAAAATGCTAAAAAGAAATGAAGTTGATATAAAAGAAACATGGAAATTGGAAGATTTATTTGAAAATGATGAGAAATTTTATGAAGAACTTGATAAAACAATCAAGGCAAGTGAAAATTTCAAAAAAACTTACAAAGAAATAGATTCTTCTGAAAAATTATATAAGGCTTTAAAAGATTTGTCTGAAATTTATGGGGCCATGCACAGGTTGGGATCATTTGCAGGAATTTCTACAGAAGTTGATGCCAACGATCCACATCCACAAAAAAGATATGCAAATTTTGGGGCAAAGGCGAGCGAAATCTCTGCAAATTTAACTTTTTTTGATGGACTTTTGACAAAAATTGATGAAAAAATCATAAATGAAGTGAGAGAAAACCACAAAGATTATGATTATTTTCTAAAAAGAGCCTTGGACAAAAAAGACCATATTTTGGGAGATGATGCTGAGGAAGTTATTTCAAAATTATCTCCAACTTTTGATGCACCTTACGGAGAATACGCTTCTTTGCGTTATGGGGATATAAAAGTTGATGATATAGAAATTGATGGGAAAAATATTCCATTAAATCACAATACTTTTGAAGAATATTATGAAAGTGATAAAAACACAAAAATTAGAAGAGAAGCTTTTAAAAATTATCACAAGGCACTTTCTCGCTATGAATCAGGAAACGGGGCGATTTATAATACTCACATAAATAATGAAAAAATCCTTGCAAATCTAAGAGGATTCGATTCAGTAATTGATATGCTTTTGTCCTACCAAGATATTCCAAGAGAAATTTATGACAATCATATTGATACAATAATGAAAAAACTTCCACAACACATGAGAAAATATGCAAATATTTTGAAAAAAGTTTACAAACTTGACGAGATGACCTATGCAGATTTAAAACTTTCAATTGATTCTGGTTTTTCAAAAGAAATTGAAATTGAAGAGGCTAGAGATTATATAGTTGATGGGCTTAAAGTTTTGGGAGACGATTATGTAGAAATGCTCAAAAAATCCTTCAGCGAAAGATGGATTGACTATGCACAAAACGAAGGAAAAAGAACCGGAGCATTTTGTGATACACCTTATGGATCTCATTCCTATATAATGACAACCTACAACAAGGACATGAGCCAAGTTATGACCCTTGCTCACGAATTGGGTCACGCAGGACATTTTGAAAATACAAACAAAAATCAAGATGCAATAAACACAGTTGTTTCAATGTATTTTGTAGAAAGTCCATCAACAGCAAATGAAATCACCATGGAAAGATATTTATTAAAAAATGCCAAGGATGATAGGGAAAAATTGTGGGTTTTGGATACAATGATTTCAAAAACCTACTACCACAATTTCGTAACTCATTTTCTAGAGGCAGCTTTCCAAAGAGAAGTTTACCAAAGAATTGACAAGGGAGAAAGCTTTACAGCAGAAGATTTCAAAGAAATTTTTAATAAAAAATTGAAAGAATTCTGGGGAGAGGATGTAAAACTTGTAGAAGGAGCTGACCTAACATGGATGCGCCAACCACATTATTACATGGGACTTTATCCATACACCTATTCAGCAGGACTAACAATAGGAACAAAAGTTTCCGATAAAATAATAAACGGAAACGAAGAAGACATCAAAAATTGGAGAGAAGTTTTAAACCTAGGCTCAACCCTAAGCCCAATGGATCTTTCCAAAAAAGCTGGAGTAGATATGACAAATACAAAAGCTTTAGAAGAAACCATAGAATTTATTGGACAAATAGTTGACCAAATAGATGAGCTTTGTGAGAAGCTTGGTTTGTATGAATAAGAGGAAATTAAAATTAAAAATTAAACTTTAGCAGATAATATAAAAATTTACCCATCTAAGTCTAAGTAGGATCTTATGAATTTATTAAATTATTAGATAAATTTAATAAAAGAGATCTCTCGACTGTAGTTCGAGATGGGTTTATTATTGGCTTTACTTAAAAACTTCGAATTTTTTTAAAAAAATCCTGGAAAATTTCAAAGGAAAATAAGTGTAGAGAAAAACAAAAATTTAACTTTAGCAATTAAAAAGCAAAGACCATAACCCATCTCGAGCGGATAAACAACCGTTGATTTCGGTTGTTTATCCCGATTTATCGTATGCAATGAGTCGAGAGATCTCATAAAATTTTAAATCTAAAAATATAGCATATATTTCAAAATTTTCCTAGATTTTTGGGTAAAAATATTCATATATCGAAAAAGAAAGGAATTTTATGAAATATTTATCTAAACGATTTAATGGCAAATATGGATTTTTTAAGTTTTTAATTTTGCTGATTTTAATTATTCTTGGCCCTGTGCCTGCAAGTTATAGCATTTTAATTATGGGTGTGGACAAGTCAGTTTTGTATATTATGACGGCGGCTTATGTCCTTGTTGCTTTTTTGTTTTTTCTTATTTTTTATAGGAGATTTAAATTTTATGGGGGATTTTTTGAAAATTTGAGGGTGGTTATTCTTGCTCTTCTTGGAATTTATCTTTTATCTTTTCTTATAGAATTTGCTTTTGGAGAAAATATTACAAATCCAGAAAATCAAGAAACTATCGAATCAATGCTTAGGATGAATTTTTCTCCAGCTTTGATCGCCCATATTGTCCTTCTTGGACCTCTTGTTGAGGAATACACTTTTAGGGAATATCTTCCAGGTGTTTTTAGAAATATTTTCAAAAGACGTGACCAAGACATAAAGGATTTTCTTGCCCTTATAATGGCAAATATTTTGTTTTCTCTTGCCCACATGCCGACTGATATTTATAGCTTTTTGGTGTATTTTTCAATTGGTTTTGTTCTTGTGTTGGTGAGATTTTTTACAAATAATTTGAAATTATCCGCTCTTGTCCATATTTTTTGGAATTTATTGTCAAGCTTATTATTATATTTTGCTATATAGATTTAGAATAAAAAATTATCCCAAGCATAAGCTGGGATAATTTTTTATTATTCTTCAGTTTTTACCTCATTAAATCCGTCATATTTTATCTTGTTTAATGCATCTGCTTCATCAAGATCTGAATATAGAGAATTTATTTGATAGTTTATAGCACCATTTTTCTCTCTTATGTCATTTACTCCATAAACCACAACTGTTTCTTTAGGTTTTAATTTTTCGATTTCATTGTCATCATCGTCATATTCTTTGGTAACTTCATCATAATTTATCTTGTAAACATAAGCAAGTTGGAAGGAGTCATTAACATATTCATCATCAGCTCCTATACCGGCTATAACATCTTTTGGGACTTTCTTTTCATAAATTCCCAAAAGTTTTATATCGAGATTTTTAGTTTTTGTTGAAAAATAGCTTCCATCTGATAGGTATTGGTCAGATATTTGTTTTTGAATATCTACCTCAAATTTTTCAACATTATCTTCTTTTATATCTTTATAAGAATTTATAAATTTATCCAAGCCCTTAACCTTAAATTTCTTTTCGATTTTATCATCACTGAAGGCAATCTTGTATGGTGGAAGAGACTTGTATTCAACAGTAGCAGTTATTTCGTCACCGTTTTTTATATTTTTTTCTTTGTCTAAAGTTATTTTTTGATCATAAGCTTCTTCTATATCTTCTTTTAAGAATTTATTTTTATATTGACTCAAAATAGGGGCATCAGTTGTCTTTGCATAAGCTTTGGCATATCCACTGTATCCATCGATTATAAATTCAATATCAACACCTGATGTGTTAAACTCTGCATCTGGTTGTAGACCAAAGTAAACAAGTTTTCCTACAAAAAATAGAATAATTAGACTCAAAACTCCAAGGCTAATAAATAAAAATTTCTTTTGTCCTTTTTTGGAAACATTTATTTGTTCTTTTTTATTTTCTTGCTTAGGATTTTCTTTTCTAAAGTCACTTTCTTGATAATTTGTATTTGAATTATTCATTTGAGAATTTTCAAAGTCTTTAGATTTTTCGTTTTCATCATAATTATTAGATTTTTTATTTTCCTCTAAAGGCTCATTTTTTAAAAAGTTTTCGTCTTTAAGAGATTTTTCTACATTTTCTTCATTTTTATCTTCAAAAGAATTCTTTTTTAAGCCAGAAGAAAAATCATAAGCACTACGTTTGATTTCTACAGAATTTGATGGGTTATTCTTATTTTCTTTTCTTTCATAAGATTGTTTTATTATTTCATCTCTGTTTAGGATTTTAGTTTCTCCAAAATCTTCATTTCCTTGATCATTATTCCTGTCAAAAGAATTTTTACTATCTTCAAAAGATTTTGGATTTTTATTATAATTCGTTTTTTTATAAGGTTCATTATCACTTAAATTTTTATCCAAATTCCTATTAATATCAGAATCATTTTTGTTTGAGATATTAACTGGATTTACTACATTTTTCTTAGTAAGTTTAGATAAAAAATGTAATTGCTTATTATTTGTTATTGATACAATAAGTAAAATCATAGAAACGATTGTAAGTAAAATGCCAAATATTAGAAAATTTCCAGCTATTTTAGCAGAATTTTCAAAGTTATTAAAATTATATTCATACATGGCATTATATAAAGATTCAGGATTTGCTTGTGAAGGGCTTTTTAAAAGCGACAACAAGGTTGAAGTAAGTTTAATAAATTCTATTAAAAATATTACATAAACCAAATAAACAATCATAGAAATAATGTTTATAATATCATCTAAAATATTCTCCTTAAATAGGACATAAGATGTAGCTGTCAATAAAACATTTACTAATAAGAATATAATTATAAAAATATAAGATATTTTCATGCCGGTAAGAGAACTTTTCAAAAATTGAAAAATAATTGAAAAAGAATCATATTCGTTTATAGTAGAAAGTTTATAAGCATTATAAATGAAAATAAAAGATGATAAAATTAGTAGAATTTTTATAACTAATTGACTAATTTTCACTTGTCTGTATTTTAAAATCATACAAAACTCCTTATATTAAATTTTTTTGCAATAAGCAAAGCTTATTAAGAGAAACATTCCAACAAAATTTTACAAAATTTCTCAAAAGAACATACTATCAGAAATAAATCAAAATAAATTTCCAAAATTATTCCATGATAAAGGATTATAAAATATTTACAAAAATCTAAAAATAAAACATCCTCCTTTACTTAAAAAATTAGTAGAAAAATCCACATTTTATACATAATATTATAACATAATACAATAAATATTTCTGGTATTTTTCTATGAAAATAATTTATCAAAATAAATTAATAAAATTTATAAAAAAAAATATTCCCCAGCAAAAATGCTAGGGAATAGCTATTGAAATTACTTATTTTTCTTAGATAAAATAAAACCAAGAAAACTTGTAGCAAGTAGACTTAGAACACTAGAAAGGCTTGCAATGCCAGTTTCTACATTATTTGATTTAGCTTGTCTACTAGGTTTATTTTCTTTATTAATAATATTTTTATTATTATTTTTTTGAACATTGGCAGTTTTAACTTTATCATCATCTTTTTTGCTCAACTCAAAATGTTGTTTTTTATCATCAGTTGTTTTTGTTCCAAAATCACTGGATTTTTTGTCGTCTTTAGAGTCTTTATTCTCATTTTCAGTTGGTTTTTCATCATTTTCAGTTGGTTTTTCTTTTGTGTCAGTATTATTTTCTTGTGAGCTTGTGTTTGTATTTTCTGAACTATTTTTACTATCAACTATATTTATTATTATATTATCAGTAAATTCTTTTTCTCCTACACCTGGTATTAAATAAGTAAATTTAACCTTTAAAGTTTGTTTGCCTAATTTATTTGTGTCAATAGTTTCTGGGTCCCAATTGTAGTTTACATGTAAATTATCTTTTAAATCCTTAAAATCCACTAAATCTTTTATTATAGGAAGTTTATTACCCTTTTCAAGATCTGCGTTATAAATTGTAATGAAATTACGATCATTTAATTTTACTTTTTTATTTGCTTTTTTGTTTTTAAAATCATATTGAGCAAGTAGTTTAACCTTATTAGCAATAGAGTAATAGAAATTTTTATAGAAATTAACATTAGGTCCTACTAATTGGTAAGGAATTGATTTTTCAAATTCATCTCTTGTTAAGAAACCATATTTTGATGAAAATTTGGAGTCAAGGAAATGTCTAATCAAGGCTTGAGAATTTTCATCATATTTATTTAAATCTTGAAAACCATTTTTTTCAACATTTTCTAAAAAATCACGTGTTTCATTATAATCTTTATACCAACTATCTATTTCTTCTTTACTATCTTCACCAGGAGTATATTCCGGATCATCTTTTGAACTATCATAAGATAAAGTATAAAAATATTTAGAATTTTCAGGAGATTTTCTTACAGTAAATTCGTTTAGTCTATTTTCTTTTTTTAGAGCATCCTCTGCAGCTTTAAAAGTCTTATCAAAAGTATCATAGAAAACTCTGTCATTTCCATCATCAACAACTTTCACTCTTATAAAATTTTCAACCAAATGACCTAATCTTATATCAAATCCAGAATGCCTATAAGTATAAGATAGAACGCTTACCTTTATTTTATATTCTCCTGCCTTACTAGGGTCGAAGTTTTTTGTATCAAAAGAGATATTAAATCTTCTATTATTTAAATCATCAAAATAAGCTTTATCATTTTTATAATTAAATTTCACAAAATCTCTTAGCACAGAAGCTGAATTTTTTGTAATAGTACCATTTGCAAAGCCAATATTTAAATTTTCATCAAATTTTTCTATTCTTTTATTTTCTTCAATACTCTTGATATTTTGTACTTTAGAATAAGGTTCAGATCTTTGATATTCATCGCTTTTTTCATATTCCTTAGCTTTGTCATATTCTTCCTTGTTAAAATTTATATTACCATCTTCATTTATATCTTTGTAAGAATTTTCATCAACACGGCTGTATTGTTCGCTACTTTCATCTGATTTTTTAGACATTTTTACTAAGCTAGAATTTTCTTTAAGATCTGCATTATCATCAGTTTCAAGATTAGCTTCATCACTTGGATTATTTTCTTCAGCACTTAAAATTTGATCATTAGCTTCATCACTTGGATTATTTTTTTCATCATTTAAAATTTCATCATTAATTTTATTTTCTTCAGAAATTTCTTCAATATTTTCATTTTCTTTTTTTTCGTTTTCATCAATTAGCTTATCTTCATCTAGTTGATTTTCTTTTGTAACTTGTTCTGATTTTTTTTCTACATCTATGGCTTCATCAGCGTAGGAAATATTAGTAATAGTACTAACTGATAAGGCTAAAATTAATGCAGAACCTATCATAATTTTTTTAGAATTTTTCATAAATTTTCCTCCATAATCTGTTCATATTCTTACAAAGAATATATCATTTACAAATATAAATTTCCGAGTAACTTAACTCCCCAAAAATTTTATAAAAATATTAGAGTAATAATTTACTGTAATAAAATAAAAAGATATTGTATAATTATATTATATAAATATTTAATAGGTGATTTTATGAAATATGAATTATTAAAAAAAGAATTTTCTCATTTATCTTCATTTATGATTTGGGATGATTCTTTTATAAAAAATGCATTGCCAGATTCTATAGAAGATGAAAAGTTTAGGGATAAGTATTTAAATTCTGAATTCATTTATATAGCTTTAAATCTAATAACTGATAACGGAGATTTTTATAATATTTATAAAAATTTCACGGGAGATGTTTATAAGGATATTTTTGATAAAACAAATTTAAAGCCTTGGTGGGTTTTTCATAATTTAGAAAAAGGAATTTTTGCTTTTTCTGATCCAGCAATTTCAAAATTAAATAGGACTTTTACCTCTACAAGGCTTGAAGGATCATATATTACAGATTTTCTAAAATCATCAATAGGATGTCAATATTACAATGGCTTCGTAACAAAATCAGCTTATGAAACAAAAAAAATATTAAAATCTCTAAAAAAAGAAGATTTAGACAAATATTTAAAAAACCAATTAAAGGCTTTGGATAGGGAGATATATCTATTAGAAATTGAAAGACCAAAATTTATACTTATGTCCAGTGTTTTCGATGTTTTCTCTTACGCTTTTAATAATCTTGTAAATGAAAAAGAATTTCCTCATATTTTTAAGGGAGAAATTGTAGATAAACCTACATCCTATGGCGCTCCTTTAAATAACGCCCAATTTAATTTAATAAGTATATTCTTAAAAAACATTGACCAAAAATCTTATCCAAAATTCATGATAAATTATTTAGAAAAAAATTATAAAATAATTGAAAATTTAATTAAAATAGATAATAAAGCATTTGCAATGACTATTTTATATTCAAGTTTGGACTTATCCTACAATCTTTCTAAAGAAAGTTTTACCTATATAAAAAATGTTGAAATAAAACACAAAACTTTAATAAATAAAATAAAATCATCTTTTTCAAGAGATATTATAAGAGAGATTATAAAAAATTTACCCAATTTATTAACAAAAGATAAATGTAGGATAAATAAGAGGAATTTATATTTTTACGAAAAAATCTTTTCTCCAAAAGGAAGTCAGCTAATAAATGTTGATAATGATTTAGATTTATTAATTGATTTATTAAAGCTAGAAAATGTTAGGAAAGCATCTTTTTTAGCTGGAGATAGAAAAAGAATAGATTCATTTATTTTTTTGAATTTATTTGAAAAATCCCTAAAATTTTCGGGGGGGGGTAAGAGTACTTAATAACAGTTTAGCAAGCATTAAAGATTTAAAATTTGATAAATTTATTTCGAGAATTTGCAAAGAAAATATAAGTAGAGTAGAAAAAATCTTGTCAAACAACAAGTTTAATACATCAATTTTATTTGTTTCTTATCAAGAATTTATAAATGAAAAAAATAAAGGAACCTTTAGAAAATTAGCAAAAAAATATAATATATATGAAATTATAAATTGTAACAATAAAGAAGTTTTTTTAAAGTTAGGAAAAAAATCTAATGAAATAATATATAAATTTTATGACAAAGATTTCAAATTATTTGTAGAAAAGAAATTGCCACAAAACTTTATATATGATCTTAAATTTTTACAATTAAACCTATTAAAAACTGAAAAATTTTATAAATTTGAAGAATTTATTACCCTAATAAGAAGGGGCTACTCAATGGCTGAACTTTTAAACTCAGGAGCAAAATATTCAAAAGAAGGTATTTCTTATATAACAAATTCAAATATTTCAAGAGGATTTTTAGATAAATCTCAAGCAAAGCTTAGTTTTGTAAAAGCAAACCTCACCCTTGTCAAAAAAGATGACCTAGTAATTTCAAAATCACCGCCTTATAAAATAGCCTTAATTGAAGATGATAAACAATATTTAGCAAATGATAATTTGTTTATAATAAAAATAGATAAAAATAAAATAGACCCAGCCTATATTTGGTCATATCTTCAATCAAAAAAAGCACAAAAGATTATTATTAAAAACCAAAAAGACACAAAAAATTTATCGATAAAGATGTTAAAAAATATGGAAATAACAATTTATGATAGTGAAAAGATGGGAAAAATAAGATGTGAATTTTTAAAAAACATAAATATTTTAAAGAATTCTTACAAAAAAATAGAGGATATTTCGAAAACAAATGAAGAAATTTTTGAGTAAAAAAATAAAATTGAAAAGATTTTAAAACGTAAAATAAATTTCAAAAAATTTTGAATTTTCATCTTGCCATTGGGTGAAATTTTCTATATAATAAAATTGAGTGAGTTTGTCACGACTTAAAGTGATAATATTTTAAAGTTAGGAGAAGTTATGAAAATAGCATCTATGGAATATAAAAATGGAATTTCTAACTTGCTCAACTCTAAATTCGATGAAAATGAAGTTGTTGTCAAAAAATATGAAAATTTTGAAGACATAATCCTCGAGGACGATTTATCGGAATTTGATTTAATTCTAGTGGATATGACTCATACTAGGTGTATCGAGCTAATCCAGTACATAAAACAAACTACAAATATTCCGGTAATATATCTTACCGATAGGTACAAAAAAAGTCCTTATGAGGCAAAAATTGACGACAAGGATTTTGTAATTCATTCATATTCGAGAGACGAATTTGTAAAATACACCCTAAAAAAGGTCGATGAGATTAATAATTCCAAAATTATTTCTTTTGGTTTTTGCTCAATCGAAGTTGATAATGGGATTTTTAGAATTGGAAACGATATTCTAGATCTTACAAAATCTGAGATTAGCCTTTGTACAATTCTTATTAAAAATCTCAATAAGCCAGTTTCTAAAGAAATTATTGTAAAAGAAATGGCAAAAATGGGAATAGAAACAACAGATAGATCAGTTAGAGAACATGTTAGAAAAATCCGTAAAGAATTTAAAAAAGTTAAACTTGAACCAATAAAAACAGTAAGAGGCCAAGGCTACACTTGGGTTTTGGAATCTTGTGATGTGAAAAAATAAATTTTGGCCGGCGAAAGCTGGCTTTTCTTGTGCATGGAAAAATTTTGTGATAATATATAAATATCTTCAGGGTGAGGTTTGATTCCTAACCGGCGGTAAAGTCCGCGAGTTTTTACTGAATGGGTGAAATTCCCATACCGACAGTTATAGTCTGGATGAGAGAAGATATTCTTTTTATGAGAAATTATTTAAGCCCTGAAAGGGCATTTTTTTATGCCAAATTTTAGGAGGATTTATGAGTAACGATCAAAGAAAATTAAGAAATTTAGTAAAAGTTGGAATTCTTGCAGCCATGAGTTTTATTCTCATGTTTTTTCAATTTCCAATTCCAGTTGCACCACCTTTTATGAAAGTTGACCTTGCAGATGTGCCAGCCCTTATTGGTGGATTTTCAATGGGACCAGTTTATGGAATTTTGATTCAACTTATTAAAAATATTTTAAATTTAAGCAAGACTAGCACTTATGGAGTTGGAGAAATTTCAAATTTTGTTGTCGGAGGACTTTTTGTTTTTGTTTCTGCAAGTATATATAAAAGAAATAAAACCAAAAAAAATGCAACAATAGCTATGATTTGTGGAGTTTTGGTTATGTCACTTGCAGCAACCATATCAAATGCCTTTGTGATTTTCCCACTTTACGGAAAAGCAATGGGAGTTGATATGGGCGCTTTTGTAGCAATGGCAAACAAAACAAACGCCTTAGTAAAATCATATTTTACCATGATGATTTTTGCTATAGTTCCATTTAATTTAATCAAAGGATTTATTGAGATTTTGGTGACAAAATTATTGTACAAACACGTTTCAGGAATTTTACACGATAGAAAATAAATATTTCTGATTTTAATAGGACTCTTGTAAAAATGGATGTTTATCTATTTTGCAAGAGTTCTTTTTTTATGAATGTTAAAAAATCTAGGATAAATTAAATAAAAGAGATCTCTCGACTGCGCTCGAGATGGGTTTTAATTGTATGCACTTTAATTCTAAAGGATTTTTAATATTTCAAATATTTGAGAATTTTTATTTTAAATAAATTTTTAACTTTAAAATAGAACTTTAGTCTTTAAATAAATCGAGCCATAACCCATCTCGACCGACTACGAGGAGTGGAGAGATCTCTATTATTATTTTTGCAAATAGATTAAATTTATATTTATCTGAATTTAAACCAAGAAATCTCTCTCGAAAGGCTATGGATAGGTTTTAATAGGATTTATTTTTTCTTTAATAATCATTGGAATTTTTTTATTTTAGATTATAATATATCTTACAAAAAACCTTAAAATTAACTTTTGTAGTATAATAGATGATAAGGAGTTTTTATGAGAATTAATTCTTTGAAAGAAATGGAAGATTTTGCTTTTGATTTTTCTAAAAAATTGAAAAAAGGTCAAGTTATAAATTTAATTGGAGAGATGGGTAGTGGGAAGACTACTTTTGTTTCTTTTGTTTGTAAATATTTTGGTATTTCTAATACTTCATCTCCGACTTTTGCCCTTGTAAATATTTATGATGGTAAAAAGAACGGAGAAGATTTTCCGATTTATCATCTTGATCTTTATAGGTTTGAAGATTCTGATGAAATTTTGGATATTGATTATGAAAATTATTTTTATCCTGAAGACGCCATTACATTTTTGGAATGGGCAGATAAGGCAGAGGATTATCTTCCAGATGATATGATTGAAGTTAATATAGAAAAAATTGATGAAAACGCTAGGGAAATTAGCGTGAAATTTTTAGATTAGGAGATTTTATGAGGGTTTTAGGAATTGATACTTCCACAATGATTTCTACTGTAACTGTTGTTGAGGATGAAAAAGTCATTGGGGATTTTAATGTAAATCAAGAAAAAACTCATTCTGAATCGCTTGTTCCAATGATTGAAACTTTATTAAATCTTTTGGGACTTAAGCTTTCTGATATAGATATTTTTGCCATAAGCCAAGGACCTGGATCTTTTACGGGTTTAAGAATTGGAATGACTATTGCAAAGACTTTTGCCCAAGTTGGAAATAAAAAATTAATTCCAGTTTCAACTTTGAAGGCTCTTGCCCTAAATTCTTCTTCAAATTCAGCAAAAGCTGCTATGCTTGATGCGAGGGGAAAAAGAGTTTATGGGGTTATGTATGATGAAAATATGAATGAAATTGTAAAAGAGGACTTATACAATATTGATGATTTTTCAAAACTTTGCAATGAAAAAAATGTAGATTTTGATTTAGTTTCAGAAGTTGGTGAAAAATATAGGGATAAATTTGATAGGGCAAGAATTTTGGATTTTTCTTATACTTCTTGTATTGGGAAAAATTTATGCAAGCTTGCTCTTTTGAAAAAGGATGAAGATTTTGATCTTTACAAGCTTGTGCCAAATTATTTGAGAAAATCGCAAGCGGAAAGGGATAGAGAAAAGAAAAATGATTAGAACTATGACTGTAGGGGATACGGACAAGGTTTATAAAATCGAATCTAGGTCATTTTTTAGGCCTATGCCCAAAAAAGACCTCATAAATGATATTGAAAAAAATAAGCATAAAGATTTTTTTGTATATGAAAAAAACGGGGAAGCTGTTGGATTTTATATAATTTCAAAAATTTTGGATGAGATTGAAATTTATACTATTGCAGTTGATGAATTTTATCGTGGTCAAAATATTGGATCATTTATGCTTGAACATATGATTAATTTAGCAAGAAATTTAAAAGTTTCCAAAATTTGGCTTGAAGTTTCAACAAAAAACATTCCAGCTATTAATCTTTACCAAAAATTTGGTTTTGAAAAAATTAGACTTAGGGAAAATTATTATGCCAGAGTTCACGAAGATGCTTATATAATGTTAAAGGAATTGGATTAGATGAAAGATTTTTATACAATGGGAATTGAAACTTCCTGTGACGATTCTTCAGTTGCTATTTTGAAAAACGACAGGGAAGTTTTGATAAATTTAATATCATCACAAATTGATATACATAAAATTTTTGGAGGGGTTGTGCCAGAAATTGCCTCAAGAAAACACCTTGAAGCGATTAATCCTTTGATTGAAAAGGCACTTTTGGATACAAATTTATCTTACGAGGATATTGATTTGATTTCTGTTACCAAGGGTCCTGGCCTTATCGGTTCACTTTTGGTAGGAATTTCTGCGGCAAAGGCTCTTTCTTTGTCAGCAAATATTCCAATGATTGGAACAAATCACATGCAAGGACATATTTGTGCAAATTATTTGTCAAATAAAGACCTAGAACCACCATTTATTTCTTTGGTTGTAAGTGGAGGCCATACTTATCTTGTAAAAGTTAATGGCTATACCGATTATGAAATTATTGGAACAACAAGAGATGATGCGGCTGGAGAATCTTATGATAAAATTGCAAGATCAATTGGTCTTGGCTATCCAGGCGGACCAAAAATTGATAAACTTGCAAAAGAAGGAAGAAAGGATGCGATTAATTTTCCAAGAATTATGCTTGAAAAAAATTCTTACGATTTTTCATTTTCAGGACTTAAAACTTCGGTTTTAAATTACATGAATCACCAAAATCAAAAAAATATAGAAATAAATAAGGCTGACTTGGCAGCAAGCTTCCAAGAAGCTGTTGTTGATGTTTTGGTAGAAAAATCTATGAGATTAATTGATGAGACCGGTTTAAAAACCTTGGCGGTTTCCGGTGGAGTTGCAGCAAATTCAAGATTAAAAGAAAGATTAAAAGAAGAATGTGAAAAAAGAGGAGTCAAATTTTACTATCCAGATATAATTTTATGCACAGACAATGCAGCCATGATTGCTATGGCGGGATATTTAAATTACAAGGATGGAGCAAGGTCTGATAATTTTTTAAAAGTTTATCCGAATTTAGGACTTTAATTTGACAATAAGGCTATGAATAGAGAAAAAACAAAATTAAAAACATACAATACAAAAAATAAAATAACTTACTTTCTTTACTTTTTGTCAGCAATTTGTGTTTTTGCCTTTGGTCTTTATTATAAAGAAGGTTTTGAGCTTGGTGGGGGAATATTTTTATTTTTAAGAGGGATATACTTGATAAAAACCAACAACAAGTCTGCGGGATCAATAATTAGAAACGAAAAAAAGGGCTTAAGTATAAAACTTATTTTGATTTTGGCTTTTTCTTTGATAAATCCCCTAGGAACTCTTCCTTTTTTATATGAGATTAAAAAAAGAGATTGGGTTATAAATGGAGGGCTGGATGAAGAAAAAAAGTAAATTAAGCTTTCTTGTTTTGGCGATAATTATTCTATTTTCATCTTGTGCCCAAAGAAGAATAAACTATCTTGAGCAAAGAAGAGATATTTTAATTTCAGAAAAAAATAAAAAAGAAAAAAAGACTGTAAAGATAAATCCAGACAAAATAGATGAATTTAAGTCCATTGAAGATTATATGACTTGGTACAATGAACTCGATGGACCTTGTGAATTGATTTTTGAAGATAAAAAAGAAAAGGAAAATTTAAGTCAAGAAGAAATGGTTGAAGATTTCAATTATCTTTTCAATGAAATTCGAGATAATTATCCTTTTTTTGGGGTTTTAAAAAGAAAATATGGTATCGATTTTCTTTCTAATTATTCAAAATACTTAAGTGAAGTAAAATTTTGCAAAAATGACGAGGAATTTACAAGAACTATGGAAAAAATCATTGGCGATTTGCACAATGACCATGCAACAATTGCACAAAAGCCCTATGTAGAAGAAACCTTAGATTATTATTCACATTTTTGGAAAGATCCCTCCATGTATTACGAATTTTTGACCATGAACAAGGAAAGTGTCAGAGATAGGTACGGTGTAAAGGGGCTTCAATCAAAAGATTTAAAAAAGAAGAAATCATTGAAAAAAGCAAGGGATACAGAAAATTCTGGTGAAAATTTAGAAGTGAAATTGCTCGATAATGAGCTAGGACTTGTAAAAATAAATGAAATGCTTGCAGAATATGAGCTGGACGATGATATGGAAAAATTGGACAAATTTTTAGAAGAAAATGAAAATCTAAAGGCTCTTGTAATCGATATAAGAGGAAATTCTGGAGGAAATATAGAATATTGGCAAGAATATTTGCTACCAAGACTTATAGAAAAAAAGGTTTTTGTAAATAATCACATGTTTTTTAAAGATGGAATGAGGACAAGGCTTTTACTAAAAAGTGAAGGAATTTCTTGTGAAAATATTTCAAATGTGGACTTAGGGAAAATGGAACTTGAGCACAAAGAAGATTTAAAAGATTTTTCATATTATAGCAAGGATAAAATAGAAATCGCCCCAATTAAAGATAATAAATTCGAGGGGAATTTATATTTGTTAGTTGATGAGGGAGTATATTCAGCAGCAGAAGGAATGGCAAATTTTTGTAAAAATTCAAAAATTGCAAAATTACTAGGGCAAAAAACTGGAGGAGATGGAGTAACCCTTGGACTAATAAACGATGTTTGCCCAAATTCAGGTCTTGTTTTCACCTACACAAACACCCTTGGTTATAGCCAAGACGGTTTGATAAATGAAGAAGAAAAAACAAGCCCTGATATATATACAGAAAGTTTCAATGAATCGGTAGATACAATTAAAAAATTAGAAAAAATTGGAGGATAAGATGTACGGATCAATAGAATTTGGTGGAACAAAAATAAAATGTGCAAGCTTCGATGAAAATGGAAAAGTAATAGACGATTGTTGGATAGATACAGGCAAACCTCAAGAAAATTTGGAAAAAATCGGGGAATTTTATAAGAAAAATCCAGTTAAATCTCTTGGAGTTGGAGCCTTTGGTCCGATAGATTTAAATGAAAATTCAAAAACTTACGGCTTTATCCAAAACACACCAAAAAAACTCTGGGTAAACTATGATTTATTAGGAAATTTGAAAAAACAAGTTTGTCAAAATATTAAAATTGTAACCGACGTTGGGCTTTCATTAATAGGAGAAGCAAACAAGGGAGCAGGAGAAAATTTAAATTCAAGCCTATATCTTACAATAGGAACAGGAATTGGAGGAGCCTACATCCAAAACGGAAAACTATTAAATGGATTTTCCCATCCAGAAATGGGCCACATAAATATAAAAAGATTCAAAGATGATGATTTCAAATCAATTTGTACTTATCACGAAGATTGCCTAGAAGGCCTTGCTTGTGGACCAAGCATTCACAAAAGACTAGGCAAAAATCCAAAAGAAGCCGACATAAATGAAAAAGCTTTTAGAATCTCAGCAAATTATATAGCCCAAGGAATTTACACTTACACCTTGGTATTAAGACCAGAAATTGTAATTATAGGTGGAGGCCTAATAAATAAAGAAGGCTTTATCGAAATGATAAGAGAAGAATTTGACAAAATAAAAGGAGCTTATCTAGAAATCACCCCAAGCGAAAAATATATAGTAAAACCAAAACTAAAAAACGATTCAGCCCTAGTGGGAGGATACTTGTTGGCAAAATCTTTGTAGGAAAGAACAAAAATTATATATTAAAATAAACGATCTATTTAATTTTTAATTTTAAAAATAAGATAGGTCGTTTTTAATTTATCTTTAAAAAATTAAAGAAGAACACTTTAGAAATAAATGTTTTAAGTTTTATAAAAAAAATCGTTTTACCTTGCTTTTTCGATTTGCTGAGGTATAATTCTTTACAAGAAGAAGATATTATTTTTATTATAAAGTTGAACTTTGTTTAATCCCGGACTTATTATTCCATACCGTATTGTTCTTCTTTATTTTCCCAGCCTAGGCTGGGTTTTTTATTTTGTTTTTTTAAATAGTATAATGGTATTAGAAATTGTTAGGAGGATTTTTTTTGTTTTTTTATTCATTTGGTTTAAATCATCACAAGGCAGATATAAATATTCGTGAGAAAGTTCATTTTAAGGATTCAAACATTATTGAAGCTAGCGAAATTTTGGAAAATCATGGTTTTGAAGAGGTTGTGATTTTGTCTACTTGTAATAGGTCTGAAATTTTTGCTGTAGCTGATGAGGATATTTTTTCTGATGATTTTTTTGTGGAATTTTTTGAAAAATTTTTCTCCCTCAGTAATTTGTCTCCTTTTATTTTTGTAAAAAAAGATTTGGATGCTATAAATCATCTTTTTAGTTTGACTTCCGGTTTGGATTCTTTGATTGTAGGTGAAGATCAGATTTTAGGGCAGGTAAGTGATGCCTATCAAACTAGTCTTTCTCTTGGTTTTTGTAAAAAAATTTTGTCAGAGGCTTTTAAAAGGGCTATAAATCTTTCGAAAAAAATAAAATCTGACTCAAACATCTCCCATATCCCCCTTTCTCTTCCTTATATTGCAGTAAAAAAGGCCCAAGAATTTTCTACTTTATCAAATAAAAACACCCTTGTTATTGGAATTGGAAATATTGGAAAACTTTGCATAGAAAATCTTTTAGAAACTGGTGCAAATATTTTTATTTCTAATTGGAAGATGGATAATTCTATAAAAATTCAAAAAGATTATGGCAATGTAAATATTATTCCATATGAAAAAATCGTAGAAAGTCTGAGTAAGATGGACTTTATTTTTTCTGCTACATCCTCTCCTCATTTGATTTTAAAAAAAGAACAATTTTTAAATATTAAAGATAAAAAATATATTTTTGACCTTGCTCTTCCAAGAGACTGCGATCCTGAAATTTCAAAAATTTCCAATATAAAGCTAATGGATATTGATTCAATAAAGGATATTTCAAAGAAAAATCTTGATAAAAGATATAAGATTTTATCTTCTTATAGGTATGAGATTGATGAAAAATCTAGGGAGTTTTTTACTTGGATGAAGGAAGTAAAAATTGACTATATTTTAAAAGATTTAAATGATAGGTGTGATGATTTAGCTGATAAGACCATGGATTATATTTTCAGAAAGACTGATATGAGCAAAAGCCAAAAAAAGAAAGTTGACAAGGCCGTAAGAAATGCAATAAAAAAAATTGCCAGAGACCCAGTTTTAAATTTTAAAGAAAATCATGGGAAAGATTTTGATAAGAGTTTAAAAATTTTAACGAAGGTTTACAAAAAATGAGATATTTTCCAATTTCTATAGATTCAAAAGATAAAATTTGTCTTTTTCTTGGCGGAGGAAGGATTTGTAAAAGAAAAATAGAGTCTCTTTTGAGGGGAGATTTTTCTTTTCTTATCTATGGCAAGGAAATTGACAAGGAAGTTATAAAACTTTATAAGGAAAATCCACAAAGAATAAAAATTGTGGAAAAAAATATTGACCAAAATTTTATTTTTCCACCATGTGATTTTTTATTTTTGGCAACAGGGGACAGGAATTTAAACAAAATTTTAAGGAAAAAAGCAAAAAGCCAAGGACTTAGAACTTTGGATTTATCGGATTCTTTGGGGAGCGATTTTTATTTGAGAAAAAATATTTCCAATGAATTTATCGATATTTCCATATCAAGTAACGGTCAGATTCCAATTTTTTCTTCTATCATAGGAGATGATTTAGAAAAATATTTGGAAAACCTTGATATGGAAAAAATAAAATTAATGGTTAAAATACGCGATAAACTAAGGGAAAATGGAATTTATAATAAGGAACTTTTACTTGAATTATACAAAGAAGATAAGGAAATTTTGAAAAAATATTTGGAGAAGATTTGATGATAAAAATTGGAAGCAGGGCAAGCAAACTTGCCTTAATTCAGGCTGAATTAGTAAAAGAAATTTTGCAAGAAGAAGGTCTTGATGTAAAAATTATAAAAATTTCCACAAAAGGTGACAGGATCAGGGATAGGAAAATTGATCAAATAAATTCGAAGGGAGTTTTTGTAAAAGAGATTGAACAGGCGCTTTTGGAGAAAAAAATTGATATAGCCGTTCATTCCCTAAAAGATATGCCATCAAATATTGACGAAAAACTAATTTTTGCGCCGGCTTTAAAGGCTGAAGACCCAAGAGATGTTTTTGTTGGAAAAGAAATTTTTAAAAAAATGGATGATTTGAATAATGCTCTTGTTGGAACTGGATCAAACAGGAGAATATGCCAGGGGAGAAATTATTTCTCAAATATAAAATTTAGACCAATAAGGGGAAATGTTGAAACAAGGATTGGGAAAATTGAAAAAGAAAATCTTGATGGGGTGATTCTTGCAAAAGCTGGACTTATAAGGGCAGGCCTTGATAAAAAAATTAATTTTGACCTAGACCCTCATATTTTTACTCCTTCTCCATGTCAGGGGATTTTGGGAATAGAAATAAGAAAAGAAGATGAGAATTTATTTGAAATTTTCAAGAAACATTCTCACAGAAACAGCCAGATAAGAATGGAGGCTGAAAGGGCCTTTCAAAAAGAACTTGGAGCTGATTGTTCAACTCCTATGGGGATTTTTACAGAAATTTCTAATGAAAAAATCACCCTTACAGGTGCCTTTGCCTTTAATAAAAATGACAAAATGATTTATGAAAGAGTGAGTGGAAAAATTTCTGATAGGATAAAACTTGGAAAAAATCTTGCAAAAAAATTAAAAAGAAAATCCTATAAAAAAATTATTTTGGCAGGGGCAGGAATAGGGGCCGCTGATAATATAACTATTGCCGTAAAAAAAGCTTTGGACCAAGCTGATGCCATAATTTATGATAGATTATTAAATCAAGAAATTTTAGAGCCTTATAGAAATAAAGACCTATATTATGTGGGAAAATCCATGGGCGACCATGTTTTAAGTCAAGATGAGATAAACAAATTGATGGTGGACTTGGCAAAGACGGGGAAAAAAGTTGTGAGATTAAAAGGTGGCGATCCCTATGTTTTTGGAAGAGGATCAGAAGAGGCTATTTTTATAAAAGAAAATGGTTTGGAATTTGAAACTCTTTCAGGCCTTACATCGGGAATAGTTTGCCTAAATACAGCAGGAATTCCACCGACTCACAGGGATATAGCAACATCAGTTTCCTTTATTACAGGTCATAGGTCAAAAAACAAAAATGAAGATTTCAAAAAATATGCAAAACTTCCGGGAAGCCTAGTTTTTTATATGGGACTTAAAAATCTTCCAAATATAATAAAAGATTTAATAGACGGAGGGATGAAAAAAGATAAAAAAATCGCCATTATTTCAAATGGTTCAAGCCCAAAACAAAAAGTTTATACTTCAACTGTAGAAAAAGTTTTGGAAGAAATAGACCTAGAAAAAATAAAAAGGCCAGCAATAATCGTGATTTCCGATACAATCGGACTTAGGAAATATTTAAATTATTTTGAAAATAAAAATTTTTCAAGAAAAATTGCCCTCACTCGTGATTATGAATCGGGTATAAATGATAAGAAAAAACTTGAATCTATGGGCTTTGATGTGAAAATTATTCCTACAATAAAAATTGTTGAGAAAAATTTGGATATTTTGGAACAAAAATTCAAAGATTTTTCCTATGATTATTTGGTTTTTACATCCAAAAATGCTGTAAAAATATTTTTTGAGAAATTAATTGAAAATCACGATATAAGAGATATTGGAAAAGTGAAGATTGCAGCAATAGGCGAGAGGACAAAAAAAGAAATAGAAAAATATAATTTGAAAGTCGACATAGTGCCAAGAAATTTTGTTGGCGAAAATCTTCTTGATGAAATGGGTAAATTCGTAAAAAAAGATGATAAAATATTTTTCCCTCACTCAAATTTGTCTAGGAAAAAAATCATAGATGGCCTTGATAAAATGGGAAATCTGGATGAAATTGAAATTTATGACAATATAAAAGAAGAAAAATTAGACCAAGATTTAGATTTTGATGAAATTATTTTTACCTCATCATCTTGCGTTAATAATTTTGTAGAAATTTATGGAAAAGAAGCACTTTTAAATAAAAAAATTTATTCTATTGGACAAATAACTACAAGAACTATAAAAAATCATGGCCTAGAAGTTTATAAAGAATCAAAAAAGCAAAGCATGGATTCATTGATTGAAAAGATTGGAGAAAATTATGAGGATGAGAAGAATTAGAGAAAATAAAATTTTAAGAGAAATGACGAAAGAAACAAGTCTTGAAATTTCTGATTTTATTTATCCACTTTTTGTGGTTGAAGGTGAAAATATAAAAAAAGAAATTCCTTCAATGCCAGATTGCTATCATTTTTCAATAGATAAATTAGAAGATGAGATAAATGAAATTGTAGACCTTGGAATAAGAGCGGTGATTTTATTTGGAATTCCAAGTAAAAAAGACGACCACGGGTCAGAAGCTTATGCAGAAGATGGAA
Source organism: Anaerococcus ihuae (assembly GCF_928368155.1). Lineage (GTDB taxonomy): Bacteria > Bacillota > Clostridia > Tissierellales > Peptoniphilaceae > Anaerococcus > Anaerococcus ihuae. The sequence continues at coordinate 256,854 of NZ_CAKMRU010000002.1, forward strand.
TTATTCAAAAAGCTGTAAGAAAAATAAAAATAATAAATAAAGATTTGCTTGTAATAACTGATGTTTGTATGTGTGAATACACAGACCACGGTCATTGTGGAATTTTGGATGAAAATGGCCACGTTTTAAATGACGAAACTGTTTCATATATTGCAAAAATTGCCCTATCTCACGCAAAGTCAGGCGCAGATATTATCGCCCCATCAGATATGATGGATTTTAGGATTAAGGCAATTAGAAAAATTCTCGATGAAAATAATTTTAAAAATATTCCTATAATGGCATATTCAGCAAAATATGCATCAAATTTTTACGGACCATTTAGGGATGCAGCAGATTCTGCTCCATCATTTGGCGATAGAAAATCATATCAAATGGATTATCACAATTCAAACGAGGCCATGAGAGAAATTGCCCTCGACCTTGAAGAAGATGCAGATTTTATAATTGTAAAGCCAGCCCTATCATTTTTGGATATAATTCAAAGAACAAAGGATAATTTCAACACAAATATTGTTGCCTACAATGTCAGCGGAGAATATTCTATGGTAAAAAATGCCATAAAAATGGGACTTGTAAAGGAAGAAATAATTTATGAAATTTTAATTTCAATAAAAAGAGCCGGAGCAAAAATGATAATTACCTACCACGCAAAAGAAATGGCAAAAAAATTGAGGGGAGAGAAATAATGAATCTTTTTGACCAAGCAAAAAAATATATACCAGGCGGAGTAAATTCTCCAGTAAGGGCCTTTGGAGCTGTCGGCGGCAATCCACTTTTTGCAAAATATGGAAAAGGATCAACAATAGTTGACGAAAATAATGAAGCCTATATAGATTTTATTTCATCATGGGGGCCAATGATTTTGGGCCACGGAAAAAAAGAATTGATAGAAAAAGCAAAAAAATATTTAGAAGAAGGACTTACTTTTGGACTTCCTACAAAAGTAGAAATAGAAATGGCAAAATTTTTGGCAGAAGCTTTCAATACCGATATGATAAGAATGGTAAATTCTGGAACGGAAGCAACCATGTCAGCCATAAGATGTGCAAGAGGATTTACTAAAAAAGATAAAATAATAAAATTTGAAGGATGCTATCATGGCCACTCTGATGGACTTTTGGTAAAATCTGGATCGGGAGCCTTGACCTTTAACGTAGCCACATCAGCAGGAGTTCCAAAAGAAGTAATAAAAGATACCCTAGTTTGCAAATATAACGATATAGAATCTGTCAAAAAAACAATTGAAGAAAACAAAGATCAAATTGCAGCAGTAATCTTAGAACCAATAGCAGGAAATATGGGAGTAGTTCCGATAGATTTGGAATTTGTAAAAGAGCTTAGAAAAATTACACAAGAAAATAAAATAATTTTAATATTTGACGAAGTGATCACAGCTTTTAGATTAAAATTCGGATCAATTTCTACAGAATTTGGAGTAAAACCAGATATGTTTTGCTTTGGAAAAATTGTAGGAGGGGGAATGCCAGTAGGAGGCTTTGGAGGAAAACGAGAAATAATGGAAGTTTTATCGCCAATAGGTCCAGTCTACCAAGCAGGAACCCTATCAGGATCCCCATTTATAATGAAAATGGGCTTAGATGTTCTAACAATATTAAAAGAAAATCCAGATATTTATAAAAGACTAGAAAAATACGCAAAAATGCTAGAAGAAGGATTCAAAGATAATTTAAAACAAACGGGAGTAGACGGATTTGTAACAAGGTATAAATCAATGATGTCAATATTTTTTGGAGAGTTTGACCAAATAAAATCCTACGACGACGTTCAAAAAGCAGACCTTGAAACCTATTCAAAATATTTTAACTACATGAAAGATAAAAAAATTCTCCTACCACCAGCCCAATTTGAAGCCATGTTCATGTCAGACGCTTTAGATGAGGATATAATAAATTACACAATAGAGCAAAACAAAAAAGCCCTAGAATATATTAAAAAAACAAAATAAAAAGAAAACCCATCTTGAGCGAAGTCGAGAGATCTCATGATTAAGTTTATCAAGAAATAAAATTTATCCTTTGGAAAAATAAAAAAAGAGATCTCTCGACTCATTGCATTCGCTCGAGATGGGTTAATTTTTTATTTACTTAAATTCTTCGGATTATTTTAGAAATCAAGCTAAGATAATATTTAGATTTATATAAATAAAATATTGTATAAAGAAAAAATGAAAGATAAACAATTCTTAATAAAAAACTTTAACAATTAAAAATGAGGATAAGTACCCATCTAGAGCTAAGTCGAGAGATCTATTATTAAATTCAAATATAAAAAAAATCTATCCTTCAGAAATAAACTAAATAAAACCAACACTCATCTCGACCTGATAAATATGCCTTGATTTGGCATATTTATCCCTAAAACTAGTGCAGATTTATAACCGTTGATTTCGGTTATAAATCCTGAAAACTAGTGCGAGAGCACGGAGGAATTTACGTAGTAAATGAGTTTTCATAAGCACGGAAGAATTTGCAAAGCAAATGAGTTTTAGTGTGGAGAGATTTCATTTATTAAGTTTATCAAGAAATAAAATTTATCCCTTAGAAAAATATAAAAAGAGATCTCTTATGCACTTCACTACCTTACCTTTAGTCGAGATGGGCTATAGATATATCTTTATTAATTGATCAAAAAAATTTTCTACCTAACATTTTTAAGCATCTTATACATAGGATCAAATTCATCATAATAAATTTTCTCCTTATCAAATGCCTCCATAACTTTTTTTGTCAAAAATTTCTTGTCGATAATTACTTCAAAAGTATTTTCCCTAAACCACTCATCAGTCATAGAAAAATAACCATCTTTACCGTCGTCATCTCCCCAAGAATTTTCGATTTTCCAAAATCTAACATTCTTATCAATCTTATCAAAACCTGTAAGATTCATGGCGTGACAGGCTGTAGAAAATCTAGAATTTATTCTTTCTTCCTTGGTCATTTTTGGAAAATCTATAAAAGTTTGGTCGAAATTAAATAAATTTTCATCCAAAACTCCACTTTCCCTGTCCTCATTTATATCAACATCACAGGCAAACCACATGGTTTCATTATTTTTAATAGATTTTTGAGCGAATTTACTCATAGTATCCATATCCACATTAATCCCCACAAGATCTGGAAGATCAACCGCATTTTTTGCGACCTTATCGACCAAAATCCTGTTATAAGGATGTCTTGGATCATTTAATAATTTTACTTTTCCATCAAAAAAGTTCCCAACATACTTATCAAAAAAAGATTTTGGAGTCATATTTTTCTCAATATGGTATTTGTCGTCCTTGTCATAATATTTAAAATCAAAATTTTTCACAGGCTTTCCTATGGATTTAACAAAGATATTATAGGCATAAGAAAGACCTTTTTCCCTCAAAATTTCAATTTCATTTTCATCATCAGTCGCCCTTATTTCCATGGCGATTTTTTTTAAGGCATTTTCCAAAACATAAAACATAAATTGAGATACCTCAGTATGAAAAACTTCACCCATATTAGTTTTTGGAACAATACCATATTTTTTTATCAAATAATAGAAAAATTCAAAATATCCCCCGTCCTCAGGAGTAGAATAAAAAACATCCTCAACTTTTCTATCCTTAATATCCAAATTTTTTGTATCAATAACCCTTTGCAAAAACAAATTTGCCTTTTCCATATTGTCATAAAAATACAAAAAAGACTCAGAAAGCTCAAATTTTTCCATATTAAGTTTCTTGGCAATATGCATCCTAACCATATTAAGCCCTGCAAATATCCAACACCTGCCAGTCTTTTTTTGATTAGTCACATCCTTGGTTTCAACTTGATTTGAAAAAATAAAATCATGTTTATTGATAATATTTTTATTAAGCGAAGCCTCCCTAATCCCCATATTTGAAATAGCATTTTCAATAACCTTGTTTTTAGGTTCAAGCTCATAGGTTTTTTCTAATTTATCAAAAATTTTGTCATCTAATATCATAAGTCACCTCTTTGTTCTAAGATATTATACATTATTTATTTTAAATGTGTTAATTAAATTTTTTTGATATAAAAAATATTGAAATTTAGTGTGTTTTGTTATAAACTTATTATTAGCTATTATTTTATATTTATAAATCTAAAAATATTTTTACAAAAGGAGTAATAAATGGATGAGAGAGAAATTGATTTAGTTGAATTAGCTAAAAAGTTAAAAAAACATATTTTTTCAGTCTTGTGTATAGCTATTATATTTGCAACTTTATCTTATGCTGCTTCAATTTTTATTATCAAACCTAAATATGAAGCAGTAACTACTATGATTATAAATAATACAGATGGTGAGATAGATAAGCAATATGAAAATGTTAATATTGATCAAATTAATGCAAACAGGGCTTTGGTTTCTACTTATTCTGAGATAGTAAAGAGTAAGGGGATTGCTGATAAGGTAATTAATAAATTAAAACTTGACATGGATTTTGGAGATTTTTCTCAAAAGGTTTCAATTGAACCTGTAAAGGATACTCAAATTATTTCTGTTAAGGTTGTTGATACTGTTCCTGAAAGATGTATGGATATAGCAAATGCTACCTCTATGGTTTTTAAGGATTCAATAACAAAGATAATGAGTGTTGATAATGTTAAAATTCTTGACAAGGCAAATTTACCAGAAGAACCTAGCTATCCTGACATTAAGAAAAATATAAGTCTTGGATTTATGTTTGGACTTTTGTTGGGTTTTGTTATTAGCTTAATTAAAGAATTGAGTGATACAACTTTCAAGACCACTGATGATATTGCTGAGGCTTTTGATATTCCTGTTCTTGGAATAGTTCCTGATAAGAGTAAAGGAGAGTAAGATGGCAGAAAAACACGGTTATTATAAAACTACTTCTATTTTCAATGAGGCAATTCGTTCTGTCAGAACTAATATTCAATTTTCTGATATTGATAACAATAAAAGGGTCATTGCTATGACTTCTTCTAAACCTAATGAGGGCAAGACTACTGTCTTGTATTCTATAGCTAAATCTTTTGCTGAAAATGGAAATTCTGTTGTACTTTTGGATTTTGATTTGAGAATGCCAAAGGTTGGCAAGGTTGCTGGTATTGAAACTAATATGGGTATTACTAATGTTATTACTGGTAAGGTTGAACTTAATAGGGCTTTGATTAAAGATCAAAATGAGGATAATCTTTTTGTTTTGCTTTCAGGTCCAGTTCCTCCAAATCCTGCTGAAATTTTAGCTTCAAATCATGTAAAGGAATTAATAAAGGAACTTTCTCAAAGATTTGATTATGTATTTTTGGATACTCCTCCAGTAGGCCTATTTACTGATGCTTCTATCGTTTCAACTTATTGTGACGGGGTTATTTTTGCAATAAAGGCAAATGATACTAAGAAGGAAGAAGTAAGCCATGCTCTTGAAAATTTGAAAAAAGTTAATGGTAAAGTTTTGGGTGCTGTCCTTACTTTTGCTGACTTGAATGAATCTACTTACAAGGGTTATTATTAATGATTGACATTCACAATCATATAATTTATGGGGTGGATGATGGATCTAGGTCTTTGGATGAATCTTTAAAAATGGTTGAGCTTTTTATGGCGAATGGTTTTAATGAAATTATTGCTACAAGCCACTATGATCCATCAAGGTATATGGTAAAAAAGGAAGATATTTTGGAAAAATCTTCTATTTTAAATGATGAGATTAAAAAAAGGTCATGTGATTTTAAAATTTATCCAGGTCATGAGATTCAAGTTGACCTAAAAATTTTGAATAAAATTCGTGATGGCGAGCTTTTGACTTTGAATAATTCTAGATATGTTTTGTGCGAGCTTTCTTTTGTAAATAAGCCTTTATTTTTGAGGGATTTGTTTTATAATCTATCTCTTGAAGGTTACATTCCTATTATTGCTCATGCTGAAAGATATCCTTATGTTGAAGCTCATACTTCATTTTTAGATGAATTTATCAAAATGGGAGCTCTTGTTCAAATTAATTATTCTTCAATGAATTCTCATAGAAAAACTACAAAAAGACTATTAGAAAAAAATATGGTTCATTTTATTGGAACTGATTCTCACCAATCTGAGTGGAGAAGTCCAAATATTGAAAGTGAGAAAAGAGAAATTATTGACTTAATTGGACAAGATAAATTTGACGAATTGACTTTAACAAATCCTAAAAAAGTTATAAATGATGAATTTATATCAAGTCATTACGAAGATATTGTAAGAGATGAGGATAAGAAAAAGAAAAGTAAGAAGAAAAGCTTATTTAATTTTTGGAGAAAAAAATGAAGATAAAATATATTGTTTGCTCTTTTGCTCTTATTCTTGCCCTAAGCTCATGTGAAAAAAAGCAAGAAAAATACGAACAAAGAGATGTGAAGATTGATACTGTTTTTGATGATTCAAATTCTAATGTAGAAAATATTGCTCAAAACAACAATCCTGAAATAAATGCAAGTGAAGGGAATGTAGACTTAAATAATAATCAGAACGAGGAAACTTATAGGGTTACAACAAGTGTAAATTTAAGACAAACACCTACAGTTGACGAAGACAATTATATAGATGCAATTCCAGCAAATACCGAAGTTATTTTTATTGAAGAAGTAGAAAATAATGAAGGTGAAATTTGGTCTAAAATTATTTATAAAGGCAAGACTGGTTTTGTTGCAAGTAATTTCTTGGAAAAAATCGTTGAAAATTAGGCTTAAATTAATTTTTAAAAGAGCTTTTGTGAAATTTTGATTTTATGAATCATTATTTTACAAAAGCTTTTTTGTTTGAAGTAAATAAATTGAAAAAAATTTCATGTAAAAAATATTCAAAATTTAAATTTTTAAAATTTCGAAAACCACATAAAAAAACCAAAAAAAAGCTTATAAATATAAGGATTGATTTTCACAAAAAATTGACAAATGTTGCGAATTAGTATATTCTAATGTAAGAATAAATAAGACAAGTATAAGGGAGATTATGTTTAAAAATGTTTAAAAGCTTGATATCAAAAATCACTATTTTTTTAGCAGCCATTGTCTACATAGTGTTTTTTTATTTTTTGAATAAATACAATATTTTACCAATAAGGTACAGGTTTATATTATTAGGATTGATTTTGTTGATTCTTTTGATTTTTACTTTATTGATTTTCAAAAGGAAAAAAACAGGCAAGCCAGTCAAAGCCTTTTTTATAATTATACTTTTCTTGATAAGTATATTTGAAGGTTTATTTATGTCCTATGCCAACACATCAATTCAAACTGTGGAAAAAATTAACCAAAAAAAGGATGTTGATAAAACTAAGATGTCCTTTGTTGTTTTGAAAGATTCACCACTTGAAAGTGTGGCTGATTTGGAAGAAACTCAAGTTGGTATTGCAAAAAAAATGGATGGCGAAAATATAAAAGAAAGCTTGAAAAAATACAAGGAAAAAACCGATGAGGATTTAAACGCTGAAGATCTTGGTGATTATTTGACTTTGGGTCAAAGTTTAATAAATGGTAATGTTCAAGCGATTTTATTGAATGAAAATTTTAGGCAATTGCTCGATGATACAATCGGTGGCTTTAGTGATCAAACTAGGGTTTTAAAATCATTTTCTGTTAAGGGAAATGACAAATTAAATCAAAACAAAGAAGTAGAAAAAGACCAAAGTTTCAATGTTTATATTTCAGGAATAGATACATACGGCGATCTTTCAACCGTATCAAGATCAGATGTAAACCTAATCGTGAGTGTAAACCCTAAAAAAGGAAAAATTTTGATAACAACAATTCCAAGAGATACCTATGTAAATATAGCAGGCCTTGGAGATTACGCAAATGATAAACTAACCCATGCAGGTTTATTTGGAGTTGATACTTCAATAAAAACATTAGAAAATTTCCTTGATATTAATATAGACTATTATGCAAAAGTAAACTTCTCAACCCTAACCCAACTTATTGACTTATTAAATGGAGTTGACGTAGAAAATCCAGTTGCTTTTGAAACAAATGATGGGAAATATTTCCCACAAGGAACAGTCCACATGGACGGAGAAATGGCACTAAGCTTTTCAAGAGAAAGATATCACTTGGCAGAAGGTGATTTTGATAGAGGAAAAAATCAAGTAAGAGTAATGATAGGAATAATTAAAAAATTATTGTCAACAGAAACCCTTTTGAATTTCAATTCAATAGCAGAAGTTGCACTTGATTCGGTAAATACAAATATGCCATATGATAAAATGATAGAAATGGTAAACGGACAAATTGATAAGCCAAAAGAATGGAAAATCAAAAGCCAAGCCCTACGAGGCCAAGGCGAACCAGGTTTGCCATCATACCTAATGCCAGGAAGTGAATTATACATGATGAGAGCAGATGAAGAATCAATTGATCAAATTCATGATGGGATTTTGAAAAATAATAAAAATAAAATAGAAAATTAATACTATATAAGGTGAATATATATTTGATTTTTCAAATAATAAATCAAAATTTATAGCTTACCCTATGTATATTTTTAGATTTATTAATGATAAAATATAGAAGTGGCATTTTATCCATTTAAATTCATCTTGTGTAATTATATCTTGATATAATGCCGATAACAAATAAAGAATTAATAAAAAGGAATAAAAATGGAAACTAAAAAAATATTAAACAAAAAAACATATATACTTTTAGTTTTTGATATTATAATCATAAACTTGGCATATTTTTTAGCCTTGTATTTGAGATTTGATGGAAGTTTTATCCAAATACCAAAAATATATCTACAAGCATTTAAAAATTATGCCCTAATAAATACGATAATTACTTTGGCAATATATTCAGCATTTAAGCTTTACAGGATAATATTAGAATATGCATCTTATAACGAATTAATAAAAATAACACAAGCAGTAGTTCTCTCCTTATTAATTCATATATTTGGCATATCAGTATTATTTCAAAGGATGCCAATATCATATTTTGTCTATGGATTTTTGATTCAATATACCCTTACAGTGGGATTAAGATTTGCTAACAAAATGATTCTACAAAGTAAATACAACATAATAGATAGAAATCCAGAATTTAAAAAGGCAATAATAATTGGAGCAGGATCAGCTGGACAAACAATAAAAGAAGATATAAACAAATCAAATAGAAAAGAGAATATAGGGATAAAAGTAGTAGCCTTTATAGACGATAATCCAGAAAAAAAAGGTCAATATATAGATGGTACAAAAATATATGGTGACAGAAATTTAATAAAAGAACTTGTAAAAAAAGAAGATATAGACCTAATCTTGGTAGCCCTACCATCAGCCCAAGAAAATCAAAAAAGAGAAATCCTACAAATATGCAATGAAACAAATTGTGAAGTAAAAGTCCTACCAGGAATTTACCAATTAGTATCAGGAAGCATATCAATGTCAGGGATGAAAGATGTCCAAATAGAAGATTTACTAGGACGAGATCCAGTAAAAATATTTTCAAACGAAACTTTTGATTACCTAAACGACAAGGTAGTTCTTGTAACAGGAGGAGGCGGATCAATAGGGTCAGAACTATGTAGGCAAATTGCCCAATACGGACCAAAACTTTTGATAATATTTGATATATACGAAAATAATGCCTATGAAATAGAACAAGAGCTAAAAAGAAATAATAAAGATTTAAAATTTATCACCTTGATTGGTTCAGTAAGAGACTATGCAAGAGTAAAAAAAGTATTCGAAACCTACAAACCAGAAATAATATTTCACGCAGCAGCCCACAAACACGTACCATTAATGGAGGTAAGTCCAGTAGAAGCAATAAAAAATAACGTAAGAGGGACCTACATAGTAGCCCTACTTTCATTAATATATGATGCAAAAAGATTTGTTTTAATCTCAACCGATAAAGCAGTAAACCCAACATCAGTAATGGGAGCAACAAAAAGAGTTTGCGAGAAAATAATCCAAGGAATAAACGATATAAGACAAAACAAAGAATACGAAAAACTAGCAAAAGTAACAATCAACGATGGTGACAGAATAATCACCATAAATCCAAAAGATTATTTACAAGGAAAAACACCACAAACAGAATTTGTTGCAGTAAGATTTGGAAACGTCCTAGGTTCAAACGGATCAGTAATACCACTATTCAAAGAACAAATAGCATCGGGTGGGCCAGTAACAGTAACCCACCCAGAAATAATCCGCTACTTTATGACCATAAAAGAAGCAGTAAAATTAGTATTACAAGCAGGCTCAATGGCAAAAGGCGGAGAAATCTTTGTACTAGATATGGGAGAGCCAGTAAAAATAGACTATTTGGCAAGACAATTAATAAAACTATCAGGCTATAAACCAGATATAGATATGCCAATAATATACACAGGCCTAAGACCAGGAGAAAAACTATACGAAGAAAGACTAATGGACGAAGAACTTTTATCAGATACAAAAGTAGAAGGAATATCCGTAGGAAGACCATTAGAATTTTCAAGAGAAGAATTTTTCCAAAAATTAGATAAAGTAATAAACCAAGAAAATATAGACGAATTAGATATAGTTGTTACGATAAATACTTTGATAAGTACATTTATAGGAAAGGGTAATAAATAATGACAAAAAAAATGAATATACCATTCTCACCACCAGATATAAGCGAAGAAGAAATAAATGAAGTAATAGATGCTTTAAAATCAGGTTGGATAACAACAGGACCAAAAACAAAAAAATTAGAAAAAGAATTATTAAAATTTACAGGAACTAATATAGGAGTCTGCCTAAATTCTCAAACAGCGGCAGCGGAATTGACCCTTAGAGCTTTAGGAGTTGGAGAAGGTGATGAAGTTATCACAAGTGCCTACACCTATACAGCAACAGCTTCAGTAGTAGATCACGTTGGAGCAAAATTAGTTTTAGTAGATACCCAAGAAGAAAACTTGGAAATGGACTATGAAAAATTAAAAGATGCCATAAACGAAAAAACCAAGGTAATAATACCAGTAGATTTGGGCGGAGTGCCTTGCGATTACGATAAAATATTTGAAATTGTAGAAGATAAGAAAAATTTATTCAAAGCAGATAACGATATTCAAAAAGCTTACAATAGAGTAATAGTAATGGCAGATACAGCTCACGCTTTAGGAGCAGAATACAAAGGGGAAAAAGTAGGTTCAATAGCAGATTTTTCAAACTTCTCCTTCCATGCAGTAAAAAATTTCACAACAGCAGAAGGTGGATATGCAACATGGAAAGACAAAGAAGGAATAGACAACGAGAAACTCTACAAAAAATATCAATTATTATCCCTTCATGGTCAATCAAAAGATGCCCTAAACAAAACAAAACTAGGATCATGGGAATATGATGTAGTAGGACCTTGGTACAAATGCAATATGACAGATGTATTAGCAGGAATAGGACTTGCCCAAATAAAAAGATATCCAAGACTTTTAAAAAGAAGAAAAGAAATAATAGAAAAATACGACAAAGCCTTTAGACCATTAGGAATAAAAAGCCTAAACCACTTTGACCAAAACCACAAATCATCAGGACATCTTTATATAACACAAGTTCCAGGAATAGATACAGAACAAAGAAATAAAATAATAGAAGAAATGGCAGAAAAAGGAATAGCATGTAACGTCCATTATAAACCACTTCCATTATTAACAGCCTACAAAAATCTAGGATTTGATATAAAAGATTATCCAAACGCCTATAACCACTACAAAAACGAAATAACCTTACCTCTTCATACAAAATTAACAGATGAAGAAGTTGATTATATAATTGAAAGTTTTTGTGAGATTGTGAAAAAGTATAAATAAAGTAAAGAAGGTTTTATGAAAAAATTAATGATTTTAGGAGCGAGTGTCCTACAAATACCTGCTATTGTTGAAGCTAAAAAGATGGGAATATATGTTATAGCAGTTGACATGAATCCTAATGCAGAAGGTTTTTCATATGCAGATAAAAAAATAGTAGTAAGTACGACAGATACAAAAAAAGTCTTAGAAGCTGCAAAAGAAAATAAGATTGATGGGATAATAACCATAGCAAGTGATAGGCCAATGATAACTGTAGCAAAAGTTGCAGAAGAATTAAATTTAATAGCAATTGATGAAAAAACTGCAATGAATGCTACAAATAAATCAAAAATGAGAGATGCACTGAAAAAATCATCTGTACCAATACCAATGTATTTTTCAGTTGATGATTATGACCAATATAGAAAAGCTATAGAAAAAATTAAAAATAAAAACTACAAAGCTATAGTAAAACCTGCAGATAATTCGGGAAGCAGGGGAATAAGGCTTATAGAAAATTATGATGAAAAAGAATTAGAAAAGATATATAAGTATTGCAAAGAAAATTCGAATTCAGGTCTTCTAGTCGTAGAAGAATTTATGCAAGGTCCGGAAGTTAGTGTAGAGACAATTTCATACAAAGGAATTTGTCATGTAATACAAGTTACCGATAAAATCACTACTGGCCCACCATATTTTGTAGAAATGGGTCACAATCAACCATCATCATTAGACGAAGAGACAATAGAGAAAATAAAAAAAGTGGCAATAGATGCAAACAAAGCTATAGGAATTAAAAATGGTCCATCTCATACAGAAATAAAAGTAACTATTGATGGGCCAAAAGTTGTTGAATTAGGAGCAAGACTAGGAGGAGATAATATAACAACTCACCTAGTACCATATTCAACAGGAGTAAATATGGTAGAAGCCTGTATAAATATTGCGCTTGGACAAGAAATAGACGTTAGAAAAAAATTTGAAAAAGCATCAGCAACAAGATATAAAAAATGTGATATAGGTAAAATAATAAAAATAACTGGTGTTGACCAAGCAAAAAAAATCCAAGGAGTAAAAGATGTAAAAGTAGTCCATGGAGTTGGAGAAGAGTCAAGACAAATAAAAAGCTCAAACGATAGAGTTGCCTATGTTATATCACAAGCAGAGAATACTTCAAAAGCTACACTATCTAGTGAAAAAGCTTTGGAAAAAATAAAAATAGAAGTAGAAAAGTAAGGAAGATAATGATATACAGAAAGATTATAAAAAGAATACTAGACTTAATACTAGCAATAATTGCCTTGCCGTTTGTACTAATAATTTGTCTAATATTTGGAATTTTGATATACATCGAAGATAAAGGTGATATTTTTTATATAGCAAAAAGAAGGGGCTTAAACGGCTCCATTTTTGGAATGTATAAACTTCGTTCAATGAAAATGAATGCACCAGACATTAGAAACAAAGACAATTCTACTTTTAATAGTGCAAATGATCCAAGAGTTACAAAAATCGGAAAAATTTTGAGAAAAACTTCAATAGATGAGTTGCCACAAGTATTTAATATTTTAAAAGGTGATATGAGCTGGATTGGGCCTAGGCCAAATAATCCTAGTAAAGTATATGAAGATATGTCAGCTAATGAAAAGAAGAGATTGAGCATAAGACCGGGAGTAACAGGATATAGTCAAGCCTATTATAGAAATTCTATAAGTCAGTCTGAAAAACTAGAAAAAGACGTTTATTATGCTGAAAATTTAAATTTCATTTTTGATTTCAAAATAGTAATACAAACTGTTAAGTCTGTTTTACTTCAAAAAAATATAAATACTAATTAAATTATAAGGAAGTAATACCAATGAAAAATTTAGATGGAAAAAAAATTCTATTTTTAGGAGCTTCAACTTATTTCTATGAAGCTGCAAAATATGCAAAAGATCAAGGGGCTTATATAATAGCTATAGATAGAAGGTCAAAAGAAGAGTGCATAGTAAAACAAATTGCAGATGAAGAATATCTAATGGATACTACCGATATAGAATCTATAAAAAATTTGATTATAAAAGAAAAAATAGATGGTATTTATCCAGGAGCGAGTGAAGTTAATATTCCTATATCTATAGAATTAGCAGAAAATACAGGCATTCCAAAATACTGTGAGAAGAATCAATGGAAAATGGCAACTAACAAAGCTATTTTTAAAGATGTATGTAGGAAATATGATTTACCAGTTAGTCCTGTTTTTGATATTGCTGAACCAATAGATAAAAATCAAATTTCAAAATTAACATTTCCTTTAGTAACAAAGCCAGTTGATAATAATGGTTCTACTGGAATTACAATTTGTGAAAAACCAGATGATTTTATAAATGCCTATAATAAAGCTAAGAGTGCTTCAAAAACAGGAAATGTTTTAGTTGAAAAGAAAATGAATTTTGAACATAGTTTGATAGCACATTACACAGCACAAGATGGAGAAGTTATTTTTTGTGGATTAACAGATAAAGAATCTAAGAAAATAAATAAAGATAGTGCACCAGTGATGTCAATACAGTTTATGCCATCAAAATTAACAGAAGACTTCAAAGCTAATATAAATGATAAGATAATAAATATGCTTGAGGGAATTGGTATTAAGTATGGTCCAATATGGATAGAAGTATTTTATGATGAAAATAATTTTTATTTAAATGAAATAGGATACAGATATGGCGGATCTTTAACATACTATCCAGTAGATTATTTATTTGGTATAAACCAAATGCACTTATTAATTAATTATTTGGCAACATCTAATCCTCTATATAAAAATTTTAAAGATATAAAAGAAATAAAAGAGAGAAAAAATCATAAATATTGTATTTTACCAATACAACTAAAGCATGGAATTATTAAATCTATAGAAGGATTGGAAGAGTTAATAAATAAAGAATTTGTTTATGCATTTATCCAATCTCATATAGTAAATGATGTAATAGAGAAAACGGGTACAACGCATCAAGTTTTTGGTTATATTCACTTGGTTGCTGACAGTAAAGAACAAATGGAAGAATATATAAAATATGTAAATGATTCATTAAAAGTATTAGATGAGAATGGCGAAAATATGCTAGATATTTTATATTGTAGATAATGAGCGTAGAGGTTTAAAGTGACAAAAGTTAAAGTTATTTCAGAAAAACAAGTTATAAAAATAATGCAAAATCACTGGACAGATGGAATTAATCAGATAAAAAAATCCTTTATACATAGAGGAAAAAATAGAGTGATTTTGCCTGAAAAATCTTCTCAGATATTTGATTCTATATCACAAAATAGGATTAATTGTATGCCTTCTACTCTATTAGATGAAAATGTATGTGGTATCAAATGGGTTTCTGTATTTCCGACAAATGCTAGTAAAAACATTGAAAACGTGAATGGTATTACACTTTTATCTGAAATAGAGACAGGACAACCAATTGCTATAGTTAATAGTACTTGGCTTACCAAATTCAGAACGGCAGGAGTAGCAGCTTTGGCATCAGAATATTTGGCAAAAAAAGATAGTAAGACTATTGGTTTTATAGGTGCTGGAGAAGAAGCAAAAATGCATTTAGAAGTATTTAAACATATGCATCCAAGTATAAAAGAATGTAGAGTTTCATCAAGGACTCATAAATCATGCGTGAAATTTGTAGAAGCTCTTTCAAAAAAATATGAAGATATAAATTTTACTATATGTGATAATAACTTTGAAAAAGCTATTAGAGGATCAGATATTGTTGTAACTGCAATATCAGGTCAAGAAGCTGTTTTAAAAGCAGACTGGCTAGATAACGCTAATTTTTATGTTCATGTAGGTGGATTTGAAGATGAGTATGATGTTGCATTAAAGTCAGATAAAATAGTTTGTGATGAGTGGAATGCAGTTAAACACAGAGGAAGTCAAACTATAAGTAAAATGTATAAAGACGGCTTGCTTAAAGATGAAAATATATACGCTGAATTATCTGAAATTATTTTAGGTAAAAAAGAAGGAAGAAATAATAAAGATGGTCTAGTATATTTTAATTCTGTAGGTATGGCTTACGAAGATGTAATGCTAGCTAAATTTGTTTATGACAAATCAGAAAGTTTAGGAGAAATTTTAGAAGTCTAAATTGGAGATATATTTTGGATAATAATGAAAAAATAAGACTAACAGGTTACAATAACGAAAAAGGTATAAAAGCCTATATTAAAAATCATATAAGCAAATATTCTTTATTAAAAGATATGTTTATTGGAGAAACAACTAAACTAGAAAGTGTAAAAATATTTTTGGATTTTTGTATAACAGTAATAGTGTTAGGCGCAGGAATTAATGATTATTTTCAATATAATTTTTATAAAAAAGATTATTCAGAAAGAGAAAAATTTATAGTTGGTAGAAAATGGAAAAAAATATTAAATAAATGTAATGGTTCTACAAAAATTGATTTATTTGATGACAAATTAAAATTTAATAATAAATTCAATGATTTTCTAAAAAGAGATTGGCTTGATATTGATAATAGTAAGTACGAAGATTTTGTTGATTTTATTTCAAACCATGAAATTTTCTTCCTAAAACAAAATGTTGGAAGTGGCGGTAATGGAATTAGTAAACATAAATCTAAAGAAATTAAGAATCTAGAAGAATTTTATAAAAAAATAAAAGGAAAATCTTTTATGTTAGAAGAATCTATAGTTCAACATGAAAGTCTAGCAGAATTTAATCCATCATCAGTTAATACAATAAGAGTTGTAACTATAAGAGATAAAGATAAAGTTCATGTTATGGATGCAATACTTAGAATGGGAAATGGTGAAAAATCTACGGATAATTTTCATCAACATGGATTAGCTATGAAAATGGATGTAAAAACAGGAGAAGTTATAAGCAAGGCTATTGATAAAAGTAATAATAAGTATGTTGAGCATCCTATAAGCCATAAAAAATTATTGGGATATAAAGTTCCATATTGGGACAAAGTACTTGATGCAGTAACAAGAGCTAGCAAAATTTCTAATAAGGTTAGATATGTAGGATGGGATATAGCAATTTTAGAAAGTGGAGAAGTTTCAATTATAGAAGGTAATTGTTCAGCTGACCCAGATATAACTCAAATGCCTAAGCAAATTGGAAGATGGGAAGATTATAAAAAAGTTATTGATAATTTGTAGGAGTCATTAAATGAGAATAAGTTTTACTGGCGATATTATGTGTGAATTGCCAACTTTGAGAAAATCAAAAATAAAAAATCAATATAATTTTGACGGGATTTTATCGAGATCTGATATTTTTGGAAAAACAGATTATTTAGTTGGAAATCTAGAAACAGTACTAGCTGGTAAAAATGCAAAATATTCTAAAGATATTTACTCTTATAATACACCAGATTCATTTGCGGATGAGCTTTCTAAAGCGGGATTTAATCTTGTTTCAACTGCTAATAATCATTGTTTAGATAGAGGAAAATTGGGTCTTTTAAGGACAATGAAAGTACTTGATGAGAAAAATATTAATTATATAGGAACAAATATAGATAAAAATGATAAAAGGTATAGAATTGTAGATTTAGAAAATATAAAAGTTGGTTTTTTAGCTTATACTTATGGTTCAAATTACAGTATTAATAAAAATAAATTAGATGAAAATGATAAGTATTTGGTAAACTTTTTTGAAAAACAGGAATGGATTGACAATAGTAGGAAAGATAACTATTCAAAGCTAAAAGAAAAAATTTTATCTGCAGAAAATAGAGTTAAGTTAATGAAAGTTTTTAAAAAAGAATACAACAGGCCTAGAATAGATAATAATAATATTGGAAATCTAGATAAAAACTTGATTGAAGATATTTCTTTTTTAAAAAGTAAGGTAGATTATATTATTTTATTAATGCACTCAGGAGGACAATTTAATATTAAACCAGGTATTTATACTCGTGAATTAGTAAAAAAATTAAAGGAACTTGGTGTTGATTTGGTTATTGGTCATCATCCTCATATTGTGCAAGAATGTAAAATATATAAGGATTTTTTTGTAGCCTATTCACTGGGAAACTTTTTTATGTCCCCGGATACTATATATTTAATAAATGAAAATTTGCCAATGTATTCAATAGTTTTACACTTAGATATTATAAGTAACATTGATTATCAATTATCTTTTTCTATTGCTAAAATTGTAAAAACTAATGGATATGAAAGAGTAGTTAATGTTTATGATTTATTAAAATATGAAAATACAAATAAAGACAAACTATTAAATGATTGCGAAAAAATATACAAAATATTTACTGGTATAAAATCTGTAAACTTTGATATAAAAAAAGAATATAAATTAATGATGGAGAAATAATGACTAAGCTAAGTGTTGTTGTTGCAATATATAATGTTGAAAAGTATGTAAAAAAATGTGTAGAATCTTTAATAAATCAATCTAGTAATAACTATGAGATTATCTTGGTAGACGATGGAAGTACAGATTCATCAGGTAAAATAATTGATTCATACTTAAATTATGAAAATATAAGAATAATTCATCAAAAAAATAAAGGGGTTTCTGTAGCAAGAAATACAGGAATAGAAAATTGTAATGGAGAATGGTTAACTTTTGTTGATGGTGATGATTATGTAGAAAAAGACTTTATTAATAAAATATTAAAATCTATTGATGAATTTGATACTGACATGCTTGTATTTAATTACAATGCCTTTTTTGATGAAAATAATAAGATTAAATGTAGAACTGTACCTTTTGATCAAGATCAATATATATCAGATGATAAAGATTTATTTCAAAAAAGGATGATATCACAATATTATAAAGGCGGAGATAAAAACACTGTAGTTTCTTCAGGTACAACATGGTGCAAAGTTATTAGGAACAATATAATTGATAATAACAAAATAAGATTTAAACCTGGCTTACTAAAGGCTCAAGATACTGTATTTTGGCTAAATGCGACTGAACAAGTAAATAGAATATATTATTTAAATGCAAATTTATATAATTATAGACTGTCAGCTGGCTCTATTAGTTCTGGAAAGAAATATATAAAAAATAGTAAGGAAGAATTTAATAATCTGATAAATGAATATGAAAAATTTATTGATAATTATAAAAAAGATGATTCATTTATAGATGCCTTTAATTTAAGATGTATTCAAGTTTTAATGTGGAATATTGATCATAATTTTTTTAATAAGAATAATAATGAGGATTTTAATAAAAAAATAAAATTATTCAGAGATTTTATTCAAGTTAAAGAATATAAAAATGCAATAAATAGTGTTTCTTTAGATTATTTACCTAAAAGATTACAAGTAATGATGTATTTTGTTAAAAGAAAAAGATTGAAATTGTATTATTTTGTTTATATAATTTATAATTTTTTATCAGACATCAAAAATTCGAGGAAATAACTCTAATGACTATTATATGTAAAATGAGAAGATTAAATGGAGAAAATAATGCATAATTTTAAAATAAAGATAGATAATAGAATATTAGAATATTATATTTTTTACTCCTTAATGTGTTTAATGTTTTTATTACCGCCTGCAATATCTGAAAATTCTTCATATTATTTGACTAGTTTAATCAAAATTATTTCTTATGCTATGCTAATTCTAAATTTTTTTATTACAAGAAAAGCGTTTAATTATTCATTTTTATTAATAATAGCTTATAATTTAGTACTAGTTATATCTACTATAGTAAATAACGGACAAATTAGTGAATCTATAAAACATGCACTAGTTGTTTTACTAGTATGCTATGCACTTACAACTATTTTGAAGGATGAATTAAAAAGAGAAGTGTTTGTTTTTGTGGTTAGAGATATTACATTAGTTTTCTTCATAGTTAATATTGCTTTTTTCTTTATTTTTCCAAAAGGAATACCATCAATTACTACAGACCCTAAATTTCCGAATTTCTTATATATGAATGTTAATTCTACAATAAAATATATACTTCCAGGAATGTGTTGTTCCTCAATAATCGATATGAAAAGAAATAAGAAGATTTCTAAATTCACAGCAATTTTTTTATTTGGAATATTTTATCAAGCAATAATGATTTATTTTACTGCTACAGCTGTTATAGCATGTATGTTTGTTATCTTATGGATATTTTTCATTGTTAATAGCAAACTATTTAACTCAAAACAAATATATGCAACAATGATTGCTATTATTTTGTTGATGGAAATATTGATTTCTTTTAATTCTCCTATAATTTCAATTATATCTAGAGCATTAGGAAAAGATGGAACTTTAAGTGGAAGAACTGTATTATGGTCAAATATAATTAAGCTTGTTTATGATAAATTATTATTTGGATATGGAGCATTAAGCGATTTAGATCTAGTAAAGATTATTGGAAATTTTTATGGTGCTCACAATTATTTTCTAGATATTTTGTTTCAAAGAGGATTGCTTGGGTTATTAATTTTAATTCTAATAATATCATATCCAATTTACAATTATAATTACAAGAATAAAAATAAAGTTGTTGATATATTGATGGGGTATAGTTTAGCGTGCTTATTAATTTCATTATCAGAGCCTCTATATACAAAAGAACATTTGATTATAGCTGTATTTTATTCTTTAATTTATACATTAGATCAATGCAATATTTATAATAGAAAAGTTTGTAGAAAGTCACATTACGTATATTATTAAAAAGGAAAGTATAAATGAGAAGTAAAAAAGCATTTTTAAATGTATTAACAAATTTAATACTACAAGTTTTTATATTTGTTTATGGTTTTGTTTTGCCAAAAATTATAATGAGTAAGTATGGTTCGAATGTAAATGGATTAATTTCATCTGTAACTCAATTTTTGGCCTATATAAGCTTACTTGAATCTGGTGTTGGACCAGTTGTAAAGTCAATATTATATGATCCTATTTCAAAAAAAGACAATAAAAAAATTATAGATATTTTATATGCTACTGAAAAATTCTTTAGAACTATTGCCGGCATTTTTATAATATACATAATAGTTTTAACTTTTGCTTATCCTAATATTATAAAGACTTCAAAAAGTACTTTATATGTATCTTCGTTAATTATAATAATTTCGATAAGTATTTTTTCTGAGTATTTTTTTGGAATGATTTATACAATTTTTTTACAGGCTAATCAAGAAACTTATGTAATTTCAATTATTCAAATTGGTACATATATTCTTGCCATAATCGCTGCTATAATAATGGCAAAATTAAATGTATCAGTTCATATATTAAAACTAAGTATAAGTTTAATTTTTGTTTTAAGACCTATTGCTCAGAGTTTGTATGTTAAGAGAAGATTCAATTTAGATTTTAAAAAAGCTGACAAGAATTATGTTATAAAAAATAAGTGGGATGGACTTGCTCAACATATTGCTTATGTTGTTCACACTAATACAGATATCACTGTATTATCTATTTTTAGCACACTATCAGAAGTTTCTGTTTATTCTGTTTATATGTTAATTGTAAAAGGAATTAAGGCATTGATAACAGCTTTTTCATCTGGTTTAGATGCTTCTTTTGGTGATATGATAAGTAAAAAAGAAACAGAAAATTTACGAAATAAATTTGAACTTTATGAAATAATTTATTTTATGATTTGTACTGTTTTATTTGCTTGTTCTATAGTTTTAATTTTGCCTTTTGTAAAAATTTATACTTCAAATATTAATGACGCTAATTATATTAGGCCATTGTTTGGTATTTTGTTAGTTATTAGTGAGTGTTTGTGGGCGATTAGACTACCTTATTTAACCTTGGTTTATGCTGCTGGTCATTTTAAAGAAACTAGAAATGGAGCTTGGATTGAGTGTTTAACAAATATTATAATTTCTGTAATTTTAGTTAGAAGATATGGTATTGTTGGTGTAGCAATTGGGACAATTGTAGCTATGGTAATAAGGACATCTGAATTTATTTATTATGCTAATAAAAGAATATTAAAAGTTAATGTTATTAAAAGTTTAAGAAAAATTTTAGAATTGGCAGTTATAATATTTTTAACAGCTATTTTTGCAAATAAGATATTTATTTTCCAAAATACTTCTTATGTATATTGGTTTGTAAATGCAATAATTGTTTTTATTTTTACATCCTTATTAACATTTATTATAAATATGATTTTTTATCGTAATAAATTAATAGAAGTATTAAAAATATCTAAATCAATTTTAAAAAGAAAATCTATAAATAGTTAACTTATTTTTAATTAATTACGGGGGAAGTATGAATAAATTTGAATACTATGTAAGAAGGTTTGGTTTTATTGGAATTATAAAACAAGCTCTTAGTAAATTTGGCTTAATTAAATTTGATGTTTACAATTTTTTATATGAAAGATATTATTCAAAACTTAAAAAAGAAGATTTTGAAGATGAACTTATAGATTGGTATAAGTATAGAAGTTTAAGTGATAGAAATCCATTAGAAAATCCTAAAACTTTTAATGAAAAAATCCAATGGCTTAAAATTAATGATGCTACAAAATTAAAAACAATATGTGCGGATAAATATGCTGTTCGTGGTTTTGTTGAAGAAAAAATAAGAAAAGAATATCTAATTCCATTATTAGGATGTTGGAACAAATTTGAAGATATTGATTTTTCAAAATTACCAGATAAAATGATTTTCAAATCAACTACAGGTTCTGCAAGGTATAAAATAATTAAAGACAAAAAAAATATTGACTATGAAGATTTAAAAAAATCAATGGATTCTTGGCAAAAACTTCCATACGGATTTGCAGGAATGGAAATCCATTATTTGGATATAGAAAGAAAGATAATTTGCGAAAAACTTCTAGACATGGCTGGTCCAAGTGTAGCTGATTATAAAATTCATTGCTTCAATGGAAAGCCTCTTATTGTTGAGTATATATCTGATAGAAAAAATCACTCTTATCGTGAATCATGGTTTGATACGAAGTGGAATAAGTTAAATATTGTTATGGACTCTGACTCAGCTTTGAATCATGAAATAACCCCTAATTCACCTGAAAAATTAGAAAAAATGATTGAAATTTCCAAGATTTTGTCTGAAGATTTTATATATGTAAGAGTAGATTTATATGAAATTGATGGAAAAATTTATTTTGGTGAATTAACATTTACACCAGCAAATGGTTTTGATGAATGGAAGGGAAAAAAATCTCAACTTTTAGTAGGGAAATTGCTTAGATTGCCTTATGAAAAAAGATTGGATATTGAGGAAATAAATAAAATAATGAGTGATTTAAAAGAATAGGAAAAATATTAAAAAAGCTATTATTGAATTAACAATGATAGCTTTTTTGATTTTAATCTCTCTTAAAAATATCTCTAGTATAAACTTTATCTATTACATCATCCAAGCAGTTGTTATATCTATTTGCAATAATTGCTTGGCTCATTTTTTTGAATTTTTTTAAGTTATTTACAACTTCAGATCCAAAAAAAGTATCACCATCTTTTAATGTTGGTTCATATATTATTACTTTTGCACCCTTTGCTTTGATTCTTTTCATAACACCTTGGATTGAAGATTGTCGGAAGTTATCAGAATTTGACTTCATTGTAAGTCTGTAAACTCCAATCACGCATTCTTTTTCATTTTCTGGTTGATATTGATCAATACTATTATAATCATAATATCCAGCTATATTTAAAACTTGATCAGCAATAAAATCCTTTCTAGTCCTATTAGAATCAACAATAGCAGAAATCATATTTTGAGGAACCTTATCAAAATTTGCAAGAAGTTGTTTGGTATCTTTTGGAAGACAATAGCCACCATAACCAAAAGAAGGGTTGTTGTAATGAGAACCAATTCTTGGATCAAGACAAACACCATTGATAATCTCTTCAGTATTTAAATCTTTGCTTTCAGCATAAGTATCAAGCTCATTAAAATAAGAAACCCTAAGAGCAAGATAAGTATTAGCAAAAAGTTTTACAGCCTCAGCCTCAGTAAATCCCATAAACAAAGTATCAATATCTTCCTTAATAGCACCCTCTTGTAAAAGATGAGCAAAAATTTCAGCCTTATCACGACTTTCATCATCACAAGAAACAATAATTCTAGAAGGATAAAGATTATCATATAAGGCCTTAGATTCCCTCAAAAATTCAGGAGAAAAAATGATATTTTTAGTATTATATTTCTCCCTAATAGATTTAGTATAACCAACAGGAATAGTAGACTTAATAATCATAGTAGCAGAAGGATTAACTCTTAAAACCAATTCAATAACAGATTCAACAGCAGAACAATCAAAAAAGTTCTTCTTAGAATCATAATTAGTAGGAGCAGCAATAACAACAAAATCAGCATCCCTATAAGCAGCCTCACCATCAAGAGTAGCAGTCAAATCAAGATCTTTTTCCTCAAGATATTTTTCAATATATTCATCTTGGATAGGAGATTTTCTATCATTAATCAAATCAACCTTCTCATTAATAATATCAACAGCAGTGACATGGTTGTGTTGAGACAACAAAGTAGCAATAGAAAGCCCAACATAGCCCGTACCAGCAACAGCAATATTATATTTCTTATCCAAAAAATCCTTCCTAACTTCCCTTTTCTCCTCAACAAACAAATCAACAACATCAAAATCCAAAACCTCACCAAGCTTTTGAAGTTGATCAATAGAAGGAGTGTAGTCGAGGGATTCAAGACGACTAATCATAGTCCTGTTAATACCAGTAAGATCAGCAAGCTTAGTTTGAGTAATATTTTTTTCTTTTCTTTTATCAGCAACAGTCTTAGCCATTTTTTCAATAGATAATTTTTTCATACATTCTCCATTTTCTTTTTTATAAATTGTATAATAATATTATCAATTTTATCTTGTTATGTCAATTTAAATAACAAATAATTTAATTATGCCATAAAATGAGATAAAAAAGATATTTATAATAACATAGGTTCTCTCTAGTTCATTTCTATTATATTAATACTGGATAAATATATTGATATTAAGTCGAAATTATTATAAACTATAGAGTAGCGAGATTTTATAATAAGAATTATAATATTTTCATATATATTTTAAGGAGACGTTGAATGTACGAGAATGAAATAGATATATTAGAAGTTTTAAAAAATATCATAAAAAATATAAGAAAGGTAATTATATTTACTTTTGTTTTTGGAATTGTATTTTTTCTTTTAAGTAAATTTGTTATAGCACCTACTTACGAAGCGGATACAATGATTATGGTAGCAAAAAGTACAGATAGTAGTAGTAGCTCAACTTATGCAAAATTATCTAAGTCAAATGAATTTACAAGTGATATAATAAAAAAATTAGATTTAGATATAACAAGTGAAGAACTATCAAGTAAAATTTTAGTTGAGCCAGACTCAGGTTCTAGAATAATAAATATTAAAGTAACAGATTCTATACCAGAAAGAGCGGCTGATATTGCAAATCAAACCGCTGTAGAATTAACAAATTCTATTGGCAAGCTTAGTAAAAAGAAAGTCTTGATTTCTGATAAGGCAAAAGTGCCTAAAAAACCGACATCTCCAAATGTAAAAAAATATACAGGACTTGGTATGTTCCTTGGATTTTTTATTGGAGCCATATATGTATTGATTAATGAATTTAAGGATTCTAGAATAAAAAGTGCAAAAGAAATAGAAAGTTACTATGATTTACCAATAATTGGGATTATTCCAGAAGAATTAAAAGGAGAATAGGATGAAAGAAAAAAATGAATATTTAAGTAATTCATCTTTTTATGATGAGTCAATTTATTCTATAAAAACAAACTTAAAGTACAATAAAGAATATAAAAACTATAAGATTATTGGAATGACATCATCAAAGCCTAATGAGAAAAATACAAAGGCCTTATATGATATTGCAAAATCTTTTGCAAGTGATGGACTAAAAGTTGTACTATTAGATTTTGACTTAAGGATGCCAAAATTAGATAATTTGTTGAAACTTGATAAAAATATCGGCTTAACAGATTTCTTTTATGATAACAATAATATAAATGAAATCTTAATAAAAGATAAAAATCAAGAAAATCTTTCTATTTTGCTTTCAGGTCAAAAACCTAATAATCCAACAGAAATCTTAGATTCAAGTAAAGTAAAAAATATAATTAAAGATTTATCAGAAAAATTCGATTACATCTTTATAAATGTTCCTCCAGTTGACTTATTGGCTGATGGTGCAATTGTTTCAACTTATTGTGATGGCATAATTTTATCCTTTAAATACAATGATACAAAAAAAGAAGAGCTTG
Source organism: Anaerococcus ihuae (assembly GCF_928368155.1). Taxonomy (GTDB): domain Bacteria; phylum Bacillota; class Clostridia; order Tissierellales; family Peptoniphilaceae; genus Anaerococcus; species Anaerococcus ihuae. The sequence goes on from NZ_CAKMRU010000002.1 coordinate 282,899, forward strand.
ATAAGGCTGTTGAAAATTTAAAAAAGGTAAATGCGAATATAATTGGAATGATTATGACACATGCTAAGATAGATAAGAATATTTATAAAGGATATTTTAACAAATAATTCAAAAATCTTTGAATTTTGGAGGAAAAATGAAATTTAAAAAGATTATTTGCTTACTTGTAATCCTTATTAGCTTAAGTTCATGTAAGGCAAAAAAAGAAAAATATCAAAGTAAAAATGTTGAAGTAGATACAATTTTTGATAGTGATTTTTCTTATGATAATTCAGAAGAAGAGCAACTTGAAAATTTAACTAAGTTGCTTAAACAAGGTATTGATGAAATTCCTAATGTTGATGAAAAAGAAAAAAAAGATTCAAACCTAGAAATTTCCAAGGGATTTGCTACAAAAAAAGATATTGAATTTAGAAAAGATCCACTTGAAGATGAGGATAATATTATAGGAAAAATACCAAAAAACACAAAGGTTGAAATAATTAAAAACGTTAATGTTGATGGGAAAAAATGGTCTAAAATTTCTTATAATGGTAATAAAGGCTATGTAAAAAGAAGTTTTTTAAAAGAAATTGAATAAATTATTAGTTAAGTCAAATTCTTTGTGGATTTGGCTTTTTTATTATTTAGAATTTTATTGCAAGAATAAATTATTTTTGAAAAGTTTAACTTAAGTATCTAATTATTGTAATAAATACAAAAATGTTATTTATATAACAATAAAAGCCTTTATGATAAAAATAATGTTGACAAGGATAAACAAACTCATATAATAATAGTGACAAAAGATTAACAAATATAATTTAAAAGGAGAAAAAAATGACTATTACAACATTCCAAGTTCCTAGAACTATTGTTCACGGTGTGGACAGTCTTGAATATCTTAAAAATCTTGAGGGAAAAAAAGCTGTTCTTGTTACTGGTGGACATTCTATGAAAAAATTTGGTTTTTTGGACCAAGCTAAAAAATATTTGGAAGAAGCTGGTATGGAAGTTATGATTCTTGATGGGGTTGAACCTGATCCTTCTGTAAAAACTTGCCTTGAAGGCGGCAAGAAAATGGAAGAGTTTGGACCTGATTGGATAATTCCAATTGGTGGAGGTTCTGCAATGGATGCTGCAAAGGCTATGTGGATTTTCTATGAACATCCTGGATATAGTTTTGAAAAATTGGCAGCTTTTGACAATCCACCACTAAGAACAAAGGCAAAAATGGCTTGTATTCCATCAACATCAGGAACTGCTTCAGAAATAACAGCATTTTCTGTAATTACTGATACAGAAAAAGAAATCAAATATCCATTAGTTCACGCAGATTTTGTTCCAGATGTGGCAATTTGTGATCCAGTTATAGCAAGCAAAATGCCACCAAGAATTACAGCTCAAACAGGAATGGATGTTATGACTCACGCAGTTGAGGCTTTCGTTTCAACAGCAGCAGACGATTACACATCACCACTTGCAATCAGAGCAATCGAGCTTGTTTTTGGAAATCTTAAAAAAGCTTATGATAATGGAGAAGATATGGATGCAAGAGAAAAAATGCACGACGCATCAACCCTTGCAGGAATGGCATTTTCAAATGCTTCACTAGGAATAGTTCACTCAATGGCTCACAAAATTGGAGGAATTTTCCACCTAACACACGGAGAAGCAAATGCAATTATGCTTCCATATATCATTGATTACAATAGAAAATCAACAGATAGTTATGATAAATTAGAAAAAATTCTAGGAATTGATGATATAGCAGAAGAAATTAGAAAATTAAATGCGTCTGTAGGACTTACAGCTAATATTAAAGACGGTAAAAATACTGTAATAGAAGAAGATAAATTCTTAGAAGTTTTGGATAAAATGAGTGAAAATGCATTTAAAGATGCTTGTACACTTACAAACCCAAGAGAAACTTCACCAGAAGATATTAAGAAAATCTATGAAGCTGCATATTACGGTAAAAAAATAGATTTCTAAGAAAATAATTTTTAAAAATTATAATTACTAAAAAATATAAATCGATTAGCAAAAACAGGAGCGAAAGTTCCTGTTTTTTTCTTTAGTTTAGAATTTTTTCTAAAGGATTTGGTAAATAGTTGGATAAAATTAATAAAAGAGATCTCTCGACAGGCTCGAGATGGGTGATGATTGGATTATTTTAATTACTAAAGTTTCAAAAAAACTATAATATTATCCAAGATAATTTGTTTATTTTTGTAGAACTTTTATAGACTGAACTTTAAATAACACTATAATTTATATATAAAAATTTGATTTAAATTTATTCGGAGTATAAAAGTATAGAGTATAAATCCATCTCGACCAAGCGAAACGAAGTGGAGTGCGTGGAGAGATCTATTTTGTTTTTTTGGATATTATTTTACCTTATCAATGACCTATAATTTTTTTATCTATTAAAATTATATTTTTTTAAAAATTTTACAAAAATTTATTATTATGGTACTATAAATGTAACAAAAAATGTACTAAAAATGTAACTAAAGGTTTTTGTATGGAAGTGGAAATTGAAAATAAAATTAGGGAATTTAGGAAAGAAAAGGGGCTTTCTCAGCATAAACTTGCTAAAATGGTTGGACTTAAAAGAAGGTCGATTATGGCTTATGAAAATAACACCATAAGTCCAAGTCTTGAAACTGCCTACAAAATTTGCAAGGTTTTGGACAAGGATATTAAAGAGGTTTTTATTTTTAAATAAGGAGAGGAAATGGGATTTTTATTTAATGATGTGAATGAATTTAGGGAAAAAATAAATGAAAAATTCAAAAATACTGATTCGTATTTATTTGCTACTAAACATAATTCAACTGGCAAGGGATTTTTGAAATTACTTTTTAGTAATTTGTATAACACAGTAGATTCTTCAAGGACTTTTCTTTTGTATTTTAATGAAAAGGGAATTTATGAAAAGGAAGTTTCAAATTCTACTAAGGACGATTTTATTCTTATGCCTTGGGATGAAATTGAAGTTTTTGAAATCGTTGAAGAATATAGAAGAGCTTTTATAAAATTTCCTCATTTGGTCAAAAATATTTCTTATGAGATTACTTTTGATGGGAAAATGGATGTTGATAATAGGAAAAATTTTGAAAATTTAAAGGAAAAATCTTGGCATAGATTATAAATTTTTTGAAAAATTTGAAATAATCAAGCAATATTGTATAATTAATTTTAAGTAAATAGGACTTATAGGATTTACAGTAGGAAAAATTTGGGATAATTTTTTTGAAATTACAAAATTCTTTGTCCAAGGTTGGCTTTCTACTTAGTGAAAGCGTGGAGTATAAAAAGAAGTGGTACCGCATTAAGATGCCTTCTTATACTCTTTTTTTGTACTTAAAAATAAAGGAGAAAAAAATGAAATTTCAATACGAAAAAGAATATGATAATGTATTTGATGAGTTAAAAGATCGTGGATATTTTGAGGCTTCTACTGATGAGGAAGAATTAGCTGAAAAATTAAAAAATGAAAAATTAACTTTTTATTGTGGATTTGATGCAACTGCAGATTCTTTGACAGTTGGTCACCTTATCCAAATTATGGTTATGATGAGAATGCAAAATTATGGTCACAGACCAATTGCTCTTCTTGGTGGAGGAACTACAATGATTGGGGATCCTTCTGGAAGAAGTGACATGAGAATGGTAATGACCAAGGAAAGAATCGACCATAATGCCAATTGTTTTTACAAGCAATTTCAAAGATTTTTGGAATTTGAGAATGAAGGAGAAGATTCCGGCGACAAGGCTATAATGGTAAATAATGGAGATTGGTTATTAAATCTTCCTTTTGTAGATTTTTTAAGGGATGTTGGATCAAATTTCCTTGTAAATGAAATGCTAAAAAAAGATGCCTACAAAAATAGGATGGACAAGGGTCTTACATTTTTTGAATTTTCCTACATGCTTTTACAATCTTACGATTTTCTAGAATTATACAGAAGACACAACTGCACCCTTCAAATCGGAGGATCTGACCAATGGTCAAACATTATCGGTGGTTATGATTTAATTAGAAAAAAAGAAGATGAAAAAGTTTATGGAATGACTTTTAAACTTTTGACAACTGCTGATGGAGTGAAAATGGGCAAAAGTCAAAAGGGAGCTGTTTGGCTTGATGAAGAAAAAACTTCAGCCTACGAACTTTTCCAATACATGAGAAATGTTGACGACAGGGATGTAGAAAAATTCCTCTTGATGCTAACTTTCCTTCCAACAGAAGAATGTAGAAAACTCGGAAATGGAAAAGATGCAAAAGAAATAAATCATGCAAAAGAAGTTTTGGCATATGAAATTACAAAATTAATTCATGGTGAAGAAAAAGCAAAAGAAGCCCTAGAAGCTTCAAAAGCCCTATTTTCTGGTGCTGGAGATGAGTCAGCAATGCCAACAACAGAAATTGAAAAAGAAGAGCTTCCAATGGGAATTTTGACACTTTTGACAAAATTAGGCTTAACAAAATCAAATTCTCAAGCAAGAGATTCAGTAAAGGGCGGCGGAGTAAGTGTAAACGATGAAAAAATAACCGACCCAAGATTTGAAATCAATGAAGATTTGTTTGAAGATGGAAAAATAATAGTAAAAAAAGGCAAAAAAACCTTCCACAAAGTTACAATAAAATAAGAATAGAGCTTAGATGAATATAAGTTTATATAATATTTTATTTTAAAATAAAATTAAGCCAGTTGCATTTTTTGAAAAATTTTATATCAGGAAATTTTGGGTATAATATTTTGGAAAATAAAATTTAAGGAGAATATTATGAAAATTTCAGCTAGAAATACAATAAAAGGAAAAGTAGTAGAAGTTGTTGAAGGTGCAGTTAATGGAATTGTTAAAATCGATATAGGAAACGGAACCATAATCACATCATCTATTACAAACAACGCTATTAAGGAACTTGGTCTTGAAGAAGGCAAAGAAGCTTACGCAGTAATTAAAGCAAGCAATGTTATGGTAGCTGTTGACTAATAAATAATAAATAAGGATAAACTTGGTTTTCTAATAAGCAAACCAAATTTGATCTAATACCAGAGTGAGCATTAAAGCTTACTCTGTTTTTTTATTTTATAATTTTCTAATTGAATCCAATATTTTTTTCTAATTTTAAAGTTTATATTTTTTTATAAATTTTTTTACAATTTTAATTTCAAATTCTGTCCTATATTTTGCCAATTTTTTCTTATATATTTTAAATTGGAAAAAATGGACAAAAACGCTATAATATAGGTATATATAAAAAGAAATTTAGTTTTATTAATTTTAAAAAGGAGAATTTATGGATAAAAATGCTTATTATATAACAACGCCAATATATTATCCAAATAGCAACCTTCATATTGGTAATGTTTATACTTCAGTTATTGCTGATGTTTTGAAAAGATATAAGGCACTCAGGGGATTTGATGCTTATCTTACAACTGGAACTGACGAACACGGTCAAAAAATAATGAATGCAGCTCTTTCTCATGGATCTAAGCCTCAAGAATTTGTTGATAGAATTGCAGGAGAAACAAAAGTTTTGCTTAAAAAACTTGATATTGATTATGATTCATTTATTAGGTCAACCGATCCAAAACATGAAGAAAATGTAAAAAATATTTTCCAATATCTTTATGACAAGGGAGATATTTATAAGGGAAAATATGATGGATATTATTGCGAATCTTGCGAATCTTATTTTACTGAAAGCCAACTTGATGAGGGAAATTGTCCAGATTGTGGTAGGGCAGTTGATCATCATTTGGAAGAATCATATTTTTTCAGACTTTCAAAATATACTGATAAATTAAAAGAACTTTTCAAAGACCATACTGAATTTCTTGAGCCTAAATTTAGGCAAAATGAAATGTTGAATAACTTTATCAACAAGGGTCTTGATGATCTTTCTGTTTCTAGAAATACTTTTGATTGGGGAGTTGATGTTCCTTTTGACAACGAGCATGTTGTTTATGTTTGGATTGATGCCCTATCTTGTTATTTGACAGCTATTGGTTATGGTCATGACATGGAAAAATTCAATAAATATTGGCCAGCAGGTGTTCATTTAATTGGAAAAGATATTGTAAGATTTCATACAATAATTTGGCCAGCACTTTTGATGGCTTTAGATATTCCACTTCCTAGAAAAGTTTTTGCCCATGGTTGGATTTTGTTTGACAATGACAAGATGAGTAAATCCAAAGGTAATATTATGTATCCAGAACCACTTGTGGAATTATATGGAACTGATTCTTTGAAATATTTCCTACTTCGTGAATTTAATTTTGGAGCTGATGGAAACTTCCTTTCAAAGAAATTTATGGATAGGTACAATTCTGATTTGGTAAATGATTTGGGAAATTTACTTTCAAGAACTGTTTCAATGATTTCAAAATATAATGATGGAATAATTAAAAAAGGTACTGAAACTGACGAGTACGATGAAGATTTAATCAATCTTTGCCATAAAACTTATGATGATTTCACAAAATTAATGGATGAATTTAAATTTAATGAGGCATTGGAATCTTTGTGGAATCTTGTAAGAAGATCAAATAAGTATGTTGACCAAACTGAGCCATGGATTTTGGGTCGTGAAGAAAAATATGAAAGATTAAATACAGTTTTATACAATCTTGCTGAATCTTTAAGAATTGTTGCCCAAATGCTTGAAACTGTTATGAGAAATACAACAAAAGAAATTTTAAAACAATTGGGTGTAGAAAACCAAGGTTTTGAATCTGCAAAAGAATTTGGCCTAATTAAAGAAGGAACAAAAGTAAGTAAGGGTGAAAACTTATTTAATAGACTTGATACAGAAAAAGAACTTGAAAAACTTCATGCTTTAAATAATAAATTAATTGAAGAAAGACTTGGAGTTAAAAAGGAAGAAGAAAAAGAAGAGGAAATCCAATCAAAAGCACAAATTAAAATTGATGATTTTGACAAACTTGACCTTGTTGTAGGTAAAATTTTGGAAGTAAACGACCATCCAGATGCCGATAGACTTCTTGTTTTTAAAGTTGATATTGGAAGTGAAACTAGGACAATTGTTTCAAGTATAAAAGAATTCTACAATAAAGAAGACCTAGTTGGAAAAAATATCGTAATAATTAAAAACCTAAAACCTGTAAAAATGAGAGGGATTTTATCAGAAGGAATGCTTCTTGCTGCAGGAGACGATGCAGTTTTACTTACAACAATCAAAGACTGCAAACCAGGTACGGTGATTTCTTAATGAAATTAATAGATTCACACGCCCATTTAACGAGTGATGATTTTAATGAGGACAGATCTTTTCTTATAAAGGATCTGTCTAATTTTGCCGTAAAATATGTGATAATGTCAGCTTGCGATTTAGAAGATTCAAGAGATGTTTTAAATATTTCAAAAAAATATGACAATTTATTTGCCCAAGTTGGTTTTCATCCTCAAAATATAGATTCTTTTAAAGAGGGAGATATAGAAAAATTAGAAAATTTGGCAAAAGATCCTAAGGTTGTAGCTATTGGGGAAATTGGTCTTGATTATTATTGGCAAGATGACAACAAGGATGAGCAAAAAGAAATTTTTATTAAGCAATTAGATCTTGCAAGAAAATTAAATCTTCCAGTTGTAATTCATTCCAGAGATTCGATTGACGATTGTTTGGAAATTTTAAAAGATTATCCAGATTTAAAAGTCCAAATTCACTGTTTTGCCTATTCATATATTCATCTTATGGAATGTATGAAAAGAGGATATTACATTTCAATCGGGGGAGTTGTAACTTTTAAAAATGCAGAAAATGAGAAAAATGCAGCCATAAATGTAGATTTAGATAGGCTCATGCTTGAAACAGATTCCCCATACCTTTCCCCAGAACCTTACAGGGGGATGAGAAATGATCCGAGAAAAATTGTGGAAGTTGCAAGAGAAATTTCAAATCTTCGTGGGATGAAATTATCAAAACTTGCAAAAAGAACAAGCAAAAATGCCATGGAATTTTTTAATATAAAGTAGGTAGTATGATAAAAGAAACAATAGTAGTTGAAGGAAAAGACGATATAACAAATATTAAATCAGCAGTTGATTGCGAGCTTATAGCGACAAATGGCCTTGCTTTTGGAAAAGATTTAATTGAAAAATTAAAAGAAATTGACAAAAGATGTGGAATAATAATTTTTACTGATCCAGATTTTGCAGGAAAAAAAATCAGGGCAAAAATTTCCAAAGAAATTCCAAACGCCAAGCACGCCTATCTTGATAGGAAAAAAGCAATCAAAAAGGGAGATTTGGGAGTAGAAAACGCCTCAAAAGAAGATATAATCGAAGCTTTAAAAAATGCCCATGCAACAAAAAGTGAAAAAAGAGAAGAATTTACTATGAAAGACCTTTTGGACAATGATCTTACCCTTACAAATGACAGCAGAAACAGAAGAGAAAAACTTGGCGATATTCTATCCATAGGATATTTTAATTCCAAGCAACTTTTATCAAAACTAAATTCCTTTGGAATAAGCCGAGAAGAATTTGAAAGTGCGGTTGAAAAATTATGAAAAAATTATATTCACCAAAAACAATAAAATTAATCCAAGACCTTTATGGTTTTAAATTCACAAAATCTTTGGGTCAAAATTTTTTGGTAGACAAAAATTTTGTAGATAAAATTATAGATTTATCAGAAGTTTCTGGCGAAAATATTTTAGAAATTGGACCAGGAATTGGAACGATTAGCCAAGAAATGGCAAAAACTTGCAAAAAACTTGTTGTAATAGAAATAGATAGGACCCTTATTCCGATTTTAAATGACAATTTGGGAGAATTTCCAAATGTCGACATAATAAATGCAGATATTTTAAAAACTAATCTTAAAAAAATTGTAAAAGAAAATTTTTCTGGGGAAGATTTCAAGGTCGTTTCAAATTTGCCATACTATATAACAACCCCAATAATTGAAAAATTATTTGAAGAAGATCTTCCTTGTAAGGATATGACCATTATGGTTCAAAAAGAAGTGGCAGATAGGATGAAGGCAGATGAAAAAAGCAAAGATTATTCATCACTTTCAGTTTTTATTAAATATTATTCAGAAATTACAGGCCAATTTAAGGTTCCAAAATCAGTTTTTATGCCCCAACCAAAAATAGATTCCCAAGTTTTAAAATTAAATTTGAGACTTTATGATGAAAATGTTGATACAAATACCCTATTTAACATAGTAAGAGCAGGTTTTAATAAAAGAAGAAAAACTATCCTAAATTCCCTATCAAGCGTGATTGAAAAAGAAGATTTAAAAGAAATTTTTGAAATCTTGTCCCTAAAAGAAAATCTAAGAGCAGAAAATCTTTCCCTTGATGATTTTATAAAAATAGCAAATGAATATGAAAAAATAAAGGTATAAAATTGAAAGAGATTATCAATTGAGTATAATAATCTTGTTAGAAAAATAGATTTATAAGAAAAAAGATTGGAGAAAAAATGAAAAAAGTAACAGTTTACACATCAAATACATGCCCACACTGCAAGGCAGCAAAAAATTATTTGAAAGAAAATAATATAGATTTTGAAGAAAAAAACGTAGACGAAGATAGAAGTGCAATCGACTACCTAGTAGAAAAAGGCCACAGAGGAGTTCCAGTAATAAACATAGACGGAGAAGACATTGTAGGCTTTAATAAAGAAGTTGTAGACGAAAAATTAGGATTATAAAATAAAAAAGTAAAAACCCATCCGAGCAAGGAGAAATCTCAATATTACTTAAGTTATTAGAAATATTTAACCAAAGAGATCTCTCGACTAACGCTCGAGATGGGTTATTTTTTTTATTTTCTTAATTACTACGAAATTAATTATTACTTATTTAAATTTTTTTAAAATTAGCAAGTAGCAAGTTAAAATTAAAAAAATTTCAAGATTGAATAAAATATAAAGTTACAAGACCAAGTGATAGACAAATTGAAATTAAATAAAACTTTAGATAAAATCTAAATAAAATTATTTACCATCCCAATCTAGAGGGTAGATTTCATTGAAAAAATCAATCCAAAATCAAATAGAATCTTTAGCATTAAAATAAAGAAAGAAGATACCCACCTCGAGCGAAGTCGAGAGGTCTCATGGATAAAATTAGGCCAAAATTAAATAAAAACTTCAGGTATAAAAAGCACAGAAAAACCCACCTCGGCAAAAGAGAAATCTCAAAACTTATTAAATATATAGAAATATCTAACAAAATAGATCTCTCGACCACTAAAACCAGTTTTCTTCGAAAACTTTTCCGTGCTCTCCCACTAATTTTTAGGGATAATTATGCCAAGTCAAGGCATAATTATCTGCTCGAGATGGGTTATTTTTAAATTTTTATTTAAATTTACAAAAATTTAATCAACTACTCCAAGTATTTCATTAATTTCGTTTTTGTATAGCACTGCCTTTGCTCCATAGATTACTTGAACTCCTCCTGGAACATCAAGGACTCCGGTTGCTCCTGTTTGTTTTAAAATATTTTTATCAACAATTTTTGGATCTTTTAAATTTACCCTAAGTCTTGTTATACAAGCGTCAACATCAATTATATTTTCACTTCCGCCAAGGGCATCTAAGATTACAAGAGCTTCTTCGTGTATGTTTGAATCGGAATCTTTTTTAACTTCTTTTTCTTCAACAACTTCATCGTCGCCTCTTCCTGGTGTCATTATATTAAATTTCTTTATTAAGAAAGAGAATGAGAAGTAATAAAGGGCTGCCCAGATTAATCCAAATGGAATTTGTAACAACCAGTGAGTTTTTTCGTTTCCTTGTAAAACACCAAATAAAATAAAGTCAATTACACCACCTGAGAAGGTGTTTCCTATATTTATATTTAACAAATCAGCAATCATAAATGATAAACCATCCAAAAATGCGTGGAAAACATATAAGAGTGGTTGAACGAAAAGGAACATATATTCAAGAGGTTCAGTAATTCCAGTTATAAATGAAGTTAAAGCAACTCCCAAGAATAATCCTTTTAATTTTTTCTTATTTTCTTCTTTTGCATTTTTGTACATGGCAAGGGCTGCTGCAGGCAAACCAAACATCATTGTTGAAAATCTTCCTGCAAAAAATCTTGTTCCTTCTGTAAATAATCCAACGTGATTTGGATCAGCTAATTGAGCAAAAAATATTTTTTGAGCTCCAGCGATTTGTTGTCCTGCAACCATTTCTACTCCACCAAGTTCTGTATACCAAAACATTGGATAAATCATGTGGTGAAGTCCAACAGCTCCAGACAATCTCATAAGCATTCCATATAAAAATGTTCCGAAAACGCCAAGTTTTGCAATGGATTGTCCAGCAGAAATCAAAAGGCGTTGAAATGGTGGCCAAACTATAAAGAAAAATATACCAACAATAATTGCGACAAAAGATGTAATAATTGGAACAAATCTTGATCCACCAAAAAATCCTAGAACTTGTGGTAATTGGATATTGTAATAATTATTATGAAGATAAACTGCAATAAGTCCAATAACCAAAGCACCAACAACTCCTGTATCAATTGGATCTCCATCAGGATTAAAAATTGAAAGAAGAGTTTCTATAGTTGCATTCATTACCAAAAATCCAACAGCACCAGCAAGAGCTGCAACTCCCTTTTCTCTGTTTGCAAGACCAACCATAATACCAATACACAAAAGCATGGCAAGATTTGCAAAAACTACATTTCCAGCTCCAGCCATAACCTTAAAAATAGTTTGTAAAACACTATTTCCTAAAAAAGGATAGGCATCAATTGTTGCTTGTGATGAAAAAGCACCACCAATACCCAAAAGTAAACCTGCGGCAGGGAGCAATGCTATAGGAAGCATAAAGGCCTTGCCGACTTTTTGTAAATATTTAAACATAAGTCCTCCTTAACTAATTACTTTATTCAATTATATAAGAAGAAAAAAATGTTTTCAATATAAGCAAAAAAATGAACTTTCTTTCAAAAAAATCTAATAAAAATCATAAAATGATGAAAGTACTTTCAACAAAATTTTATTTTTAAAATATTAGAAAATAATTTTTTTTAAAAACGAATAAAAACGTTTTTTAATATTTTTTCTATAAAAAGATTAGAAATATATAAAAAATAAGTAAGACCAAACTTGAAAATTCAATATTGATTTTATTTGTCAAAATTTTCGATTTATTTTATAGAAAAACATTCTTATTTTATTTTGCTTGTGATATAATTTAAGCAAAAGGAGGCATTTTATGTTTGATTTTAAAAGTGCAAAAAAAAGAGTAGACGAAGCTATTAACCCAACACATTTATTTTATTCTGAAATTTTCTCAGATTTATCAAAAAACAATGTGTACATAAAACCAGAAAATTTACAAAAAACTGGTTCTTTTAAATTGAGGGGAGCTTATAACAAGATTTCAAAAATGGATGAAGAATCAAAATCCGTTGGAATCGTAACCGCATCTGCAGGAAACCACGCCCAAGGTGTAGCATTTTCTGCAAACCACCAAGGCATAAAGGCAATTGTTTGCATGCCTGAAACAACTCCAATGATTAAAGTTGATGGAACTTTAAAATATGGAGCAGAAGTTGACCTTCACGGACAAACTTTTGATGAAACAAATACATACGCTCAAAAACTTGCCAAAGAAAAAGGCTATACTTTCATTCCTCCATACGATGACGAAGATGTAATTGAAGGACAAGGAACAATAGCTCTTGAAATTTTGGAAAAATTAGAAGATGCTGATTATATTTTAGTTCCAATCGGAGGCGGTGGGCTTGTTTCTGGTATTGCAAAATGTGCAAAAGAAATAAAACCAGATATTAAAATTGTTGGAGTAGAACCAGCAAACGCTGCTTCAATGCAAGCTGCTATGGAAAACGGTGGTCCAATAACTTTGGATTCTGCTGATACAATTGCAGATGGAACTGCTGTTGCAAGAGTTGGAGATATTACTTACGAAATTTGCAAGGAAAATGTTGATGAATATATTTCTGTAACTGAAGAAGAAATCATGGTAGCCTTGACTACTTTGATGGAAAAACATAAACTAGTAGCAGAGCCTTCAGGAGCATTGAGTCTTGCTGCAAGTAAAAAACTTGGTTGCAAAAATAAAAATGTAGTTTGTGTAATCAGTGGTGGAAATATTGATATGTCATTTATTTCTCAACTAATCCACAAGGGACTTTATGAAGATGGAAGAATTGCAAGATTTACAGTAGAGCTTCAAAATGCACCTGGAAAACTTAGAGATCTTCTTGATGTGATAGCTTACACAAAGGCAAATATTGTTGAAGTACTTCACGATAGCCTTGCTGCAACTAGCAGATATAAAAATATCCAAGTTGAAATAACCCTTGAAACAAACGGAAAAGACCATATCAGGAAGATTAAAGATTTACTTACTGAGAAAGGATACAATGTTCATTAAATGAAAATAGAAAAGATACTAAAAGAAATCACCTACATTTCCAAAAATATTCAAAATGATAGAGAAATTGTAGGAATTTCTTCAGACTCAAGGCAAATCAAAAAAGATTATATATTTGTAGCTATCAAAGGATACGAGCTTGATGGTAATAAATATATAAATTCGGCAATCGAAAACGGGGCGAATACAATTGTATATACAAAAGATGATATAGAATTTGTAGATAAAATAAACTACATAAAAGTAGAAGATGAAAGACTAGCCCTTGCTCAAATTTCAAATTTGATTTCAAATTACCCATCAAAGTCTATGACTATGATTGGAGTTACTGGAACAAATGGAAAAACAACAACAGCAAATATGATTGCTTTTGTCTTGAATAAATTGGGATCATCATGTGCAAATATCGGAACAGATGGTGCAAATTTAATAAACAAAACCATGCCAACAGAGCATACAACTCCAGAAATTACTGATTTAAATAATATTTTGCTAGAAGCAAAAAAAGAAAATATCAAAAATGTAGTTATGGAAACCTCATCACATGGTTTGTGCTTGAAAAGAAATTATGGAATAGCTTATGAATACGGCGTATTTACAAATCTTTCTATGGAACATATGGATTTTCATAAGACTATGGATAATTATTTTGCTGCTAAGATGATCCTATTAAAAAATTCCCAAAAACAAGTTGTAAATTTAGATGATGATTATGGGAAAAAAGCTAAAGAAATTTTCAAAGACGCCATTACAATTTCTATAAATGAAGATTCAGCATATAGGGCTGAAAATATAAAAAGAATTGATTTGGGTCTTGAATTTTCTGTAAATGGTGTTAAATTTCACCTAAAAAGATTTGGATTCTATGATATTTATAACTCTCTTTGTGCAATAGCAATTGCAAATGACCTTGGTTTTGAATTGGAAGAAATTTCTAAAGCCTTGGAAGATTTTAAGGGAGTAAAATCAAGGTTTGAATTTATAGAAAATGACCTTGGAATAAATATAGTAGTAGATTTTGCCCATACACCAAAGGCTTTTGAAAATATTTATAAGGACCTACCAAAAGATAAAAATATATTTGCAGTTTATGGAATTACTGGAGATAGGACTTATGATATCAGAAAAGAAGTAGGAAAAATTTCTGCTAAATATGGTGTTTTTTCAGTAATAACAACAGACGATCCAAAATTTGATACTTTCGAAAATATTTCAAATAATATAAGAGAAGGTGTAGAAGAAAATAATGGAAAATATACTATTATTGAAAATCGAAAAGAAGCCATAAAATATGCTATAAGTCATGCTAAAGAAGGAGACTTTGTTCTCATGCTTGGAAAAGGCGAAGAAAAATTCATAAAATTAAAGGGAAACAAAAAAACCTACTACAGCGAAAAAGAAACCATAAGGGAAGTTCTAGAAGAGCTATGAAAATTTTTGTAATAGGAGCAGGGGTAAGCTCGCTTGCCTTCTGCTCTTTTTTAGATAAGAAAAATATAACAGTTTTAGATTCAAACAAAGACAGTGGAAGAAAACTCCTTGCAACAGGAAATGGCAGGTGTAATTTTACAAATTTAAAGCTTTCCTATGATAATTTTTATTCAAATAAAAAAGATTTTGTAAATTATTCCTTGGATAAATTTTCAAATAAAGATTTGATAAAATATTTTGAATATTTGGGAATAGAGTGGACAAATTTACCATCTGGAAGATGCTATCCAAAAACTATGAGCTCACAGACTGTAAAAGATGCTCTCATGATGAAGGCAAATGAAAATGCAAAATTTATTTTTGACCAAAAAGTTTTGGATATAGATTTTGACAAAAAATTAATCATAACAGAAAAAAATAAATACAAATATGACATTCTTGTTATTGGATCAGGAGGGATGACTTTAAAAAATTCTGGTTCAGATGGGTCAATTTTTAAAATTTTAGAAAAATATACAAAAATTGAAGAAATGACCTTTGGGATTACAAATTTTAAAGCTAAAAATCCCCTATCAAAAAAGTCCAAGGGAGTTAAGGTTAATGCTAAGGCGAGTTTAAAAGTAGATGGGAAATATATAAAATCATCAACTGATGATGTGATTTTTCAAACTTATGGCCTTACCGGAACTGCGATTTTGGATCTTTCGAATTTGATTTCTCTTGCCTTAAAAGATGGTAAAAAAGTTAATCTTGACATTGACTTTTATCCAGAGTATAAAAAAGATGGACTTTTAATGAAATTAGAAGAAAAATCAAAAAGATTTCCTCAAAGAAGTATTGAAGAATTATTGATTGGAAATTTAGATAAAAAACTCATAATTGATATACTTAAAAGGGTTAAAATAAATCCTGGTCAAAAAAATATAAAAAGAAAGGATTTGGAAAAACTTGTAAATATTTTGAAAAATCTTTCTTTTGATATAATAGACATAAACGACAAGAACAATGCCCAAGTTACTTTGGGAGGAGTATCTTGCGAGGAAATTGACAAAAAAACCATGAAATCTTTAAAAATTAAAGATTGTTATTTTATAGGTGAGGTTATGGATGTGGCTGGAGATTGTGGAGGATATAATATTCAATGGGCCTTCTCATCAGCAAAAACTGCCTCAGAGGATATAAGGAGATTAAATGTTTAAGATAAATAGAAAGCTAAAAGAATTAAAACACAACGGAGAAAGAATTTCTTTGGCAATAATTGGTTGTGGAAAAATGGGAGCAAGCTTAATTAACCAATTGGGAGATATAGATGCAATCGAAGTTGGCTTAGTAGTTGAGCATACAATGAGTAAAGCAAAAACAGCTCTAATAGAATCAGGAATTTCCGAAGATAAAATTATTAATACAGATTCCTATGACGAGGCCTATGAAGCTTTGAACAAGGGCTTTGTTGTAATAAGCTCAAATTATAGACTTGCATATAAACTTTTACAAATCACAGCCGTAATAGATGCAACAGGAAATCCACCATTTGGAGCGGAAATTGCATCAAAATCAATTCAATATCATAAACATTTTATAACCTTGAATGTAGAATGTGACGCAGCAGTTGGACCAATTCTTTACGATATGGCAAAAAAAGCTGGAGTAGTTTATACAGGAATTGCAGGAGATGAGCCAGGTTCAATAATTGAGCTTTGCGATTTTGCCTATGGAATTGGGCTTGAAATTTTAGTTGCAGCAAAAGGAAAAAATAATCCATTAGACAATTATGCGAATGCAGAGATTTTAAAAGAAAGTGCAAAAGAAAAAGGACTTTCACCAAGAATGCTAACAAGTTTTGTTGATGGAACAAACACCATGATAGAATTAAATTCAGTTTGCAACTGTCTAGGATTTTTGCCAGATACTTTTGGATGTCACGGAATTCCTACAAGCCCAGAAACAGCCGTAGAAGATTTTAAATTAAAAGAAGACGGTGGAGTTTTATCATCATATAAAACAGTAGAATTTTCACCAGGAATGGCACCAGGAGTATTTTTAATAGTAACAAGTGATAAAAAAGAAGTAAGAGATTTGATGAAATTTTTAGGCTTTGGAGATGGACCAAATTATTTATTAAATAGACCATACCACCTAACAAGTCTTGAAACACCAATTACAATTTACAATGCAGTAATAGAAAATGAGCCAACAATAGCTCCACTACACGGTCAAGTTGCAGATACAGTTTCAGTTGCAAAAAGAGATATCAAAAAAGGCGAATATCTTGATGGAATAGGATCAGATAAGGTATTTGGAAAATTAACAGATCACACAAGATCAATAAGAGAAGACCTACTTCCAATAGCCCTAATCACAGAAAAAACAAAAGCAATAGTAGATATTCCAAAAGATACAATAATAGATTTATCAATGATAGAACTTGATGAAGAAGCAACAATAACAAAATTAAGAAGAAGACAAAATTCAATGAAATTGTAAAATAAGTCTGAAAAATATTCTAAGAATTTTGATGAAAAAATTTTCCCTATTTCAACCTAGTGCAAGAGCCGAGAAATCTCAAGAGATCTCTCGACTAGGCTCGAGATGGGTTGTAGCGTAATTTTATTTTAAAATAGTTAATGAATTACAAAATCTATTTTGACAAAAATATGAGGCTGCAAATGCAGTCTTATTTTTTGTCTTTTTTTATTTGTAAATTTTTAAAAAATTTCAAAAATAATTAGAAATTTCAAAATAAAAATTTATTTTGAAAAATTTAAATTTTCTTATTTTACTAATCAACATTAGTTTGAAGTTATGGTTTTCATCGGAATTTAAAACATGAAAACAAAATGATAAAGTATTGACAATTATTGAGATATAAATTAAAATTAAAGCGTAGTAAAACAAAAATTTTTAAAAAAATAAAAAATAAGGAGGACTCTATGAAAGGGTTTGCGATGTTAGGAATTGGTAAGACAGGTTGGATTGAAAAACCGGAACCAGAAATGGGACCATTAGATGCTCTTGTTAAACCAATAGCTTTAGCTCCATGTAGTTCAGATATTCACACAGTTTGGGAAGGAGCTATCGGAGATAGACACAATATGATTTTAGGCCATGAAGCTGCAGGAGAAATTGTAAAAGTTGGAGAATTAGTTAAAGATTTTAAACCTGGTGATAGGGTTTTAGTTCCAGCTATTACTCCAGATTGGTCATCTCTTGAAAGTCAAGCAGGATTTCCAATGCATTCAGGCGGAATGCTTGCTGGATGGAAATTTTCAAACTTTAAAGACGGTGTATTTGGTGAAGTTTTCCATGTAAATGATGCTGATGCTAACCTTGCTTTAATTCCTGAAGGAGTAGATCCAGTTTTGGCTCCAATGTTATCAGACATGGTTACAACAGGATTCCACGGAGTTGAACAAGCAGACGTTCAATTTGGTGATGAAGTTTTGGTAATTGGAATTGGACCAGTTGGTTTGATGTCAGTTGCAGGAGCTAACCTAAGAGGAGCAAGTAGAATTTATGCAGTAGGAACTCGTCCAAACTGTGTAGAAGCTGCTAAATTTTATGGAGCAACAGATATAATTTCCTACAAAGACGGATCAATTTCTGAACAAGTTCTAGAACTTACAAATGGTAAGGGAGTTGATAGAGTTATAATTGCTGGTGGAACAGTTGATACATTTGAAGAAGCAATCAAGGCTATGAAACCAGGTGCAAAAATTGGTAATGTAAACTACCTTGATGGTGGAGATTATATTAAAATTCCTAGAGTTGAATGGGGAGTTGGAATGGGCCACAAGGCAATTAACGGAGGCCTAACACCAGGTGGAAGACTCAGAATGGAAAAACTAGCTAAACTTGTTTCTTGTGGAAAATTAGATCTTTCAAAACTTGTTACCCATAAATTTAACGGATTTGAAAAAGTTGAAGAAGCTTTATACTTGATGAAAGATAAACCAAAAGATTTAATTAAACCAGTAGTAATAGTAGCAGAAGATTTAATGGAAGATTAGATGAAAATAATAATAGTATCAGGATTTTTGGGAAGTGGAAAAACAACCTTTATAGAAAAATTGTCAAAAAAATTGGATGATGCAGTAATTTTAGAAAATGATTATGCCAAGGCAAATGTAGATAAGGATTTATTAAAAAATACTGGAAAAGAAATTTTGTCCTTGGAAGAAGGCTGCATTTGTTGTTCAAAACAAAAAGATTTTGCAACGACAGTTATGAGCATAGAAAATACAATAAATCCAGAATATTTGATAATAGAGCCAACAGGTTTGGGCTATCTTTCTAAAATAATTGAAAATATTAGTCCAATTGAATATGAAAAAATTAAAATTTTAAAACCAATAGCCATAGTTGACTACTATAGTATCGATAAGATTATGGGAGAATATAAAGAGCTTTTCCTAGATCAAATCCAAAATTCATCCTATATACTATTATCAAAAACTGAAAATATAAGTACAGAAAAAATCGAAAAAGAAGTAAAAAAACTTGAAAACTTAACAAAAGCAAAAGTTTTTACCACTCATTACAATGATTTTGATAAGAAAGAATGGGACTCTCTTATTGGGGAATATGATAAGGAATCTCTAATAAGAGGGGACTATAAACATTTACACCTTGATAATTTGGCATATGAAAATGTAGTTTTCAAAGATTTTAATGAACTTGGAACAAATTTCAATGCAGTTTGTCAAAATAGGTTTGGAAAATTAATCAGAGCCAAGGGTCTTGTAAATGTGGAAGATAAAAAAGTCAAGGTAGATGTTGTCGATAATAAATTTTCAGTAGAAAAATACGAAGGAGAATCTTTTACAAATTCTTTGATATTTATTGGGGAAAATCTAGAAGAAAAATCTTTTGATATACTTTTTAAAAAATAATTAAAAGAAGCCCAAAGGCTTCTCAGACTGTTGACAAAGTAAAAAATTTCCCATTTCGACCGAGTGCAACGAGCGGAGAAATCTCATGAGATCTCTCCATGCGTTCGTTTCACTCACTTAGTCGAGATGGGTTTTAGCGTAATTTTATTTTTTGAATTACTAAACTGATATTGTCTACAAACTGAGAAACTTAAGGGCTTCTTTTTTTGTGAAAATTTTCAAAAACTAAAAAATCTATTATAATAATTTTAAGGAGTTATTATGGATATATTTATTGTTGAGGATGATAAAAAAATTTGTGAGGAGCTTTGTTTTCAGCTTGAGCTTTTGGGATATAAGTGTTTTGTTCCAGATGATTTTTCTAATATTTTGGATGAATTTAAAAAAAGAAATTACAAGCTTGTTTTGATGGATTTGAAACTTCCTTTTGAAAATGGATTTTATTGGTGTGAGAAAATTAGGAAAATTTCAAATCTTCCTATAATTTTTCTAACAAGTGCGGCTGATGATATAAATTTAATTAATGCCATAAATTATGGGGCGGATGATTTTATTGCAAAGCCTTTTTCTATGCAGGTTTTAAATATGAAAATCAAGGCCCTTCTTAGAAGAACTTATGATTTTTCTGGGAAAAATTTAGACCTTTCTTATAAAAATATTTCTTTGATTAAAGATAAGATGATTTTAAAAATTAATGATAAAGAAATAAATCTTTCTAAAAATGAATTTTTGATTTTGGAAATTCTTATGGAAAATCCTCAAAAAATTATTTCAAGAGAGGCTATAATGGATAAACTGTGGGCGACAGATTCTTTTATTGATGATAATACTTTGACTGTAAACATCAACAGGCTTAGGAAAAAATTAAAAAATCTGGGTTTAGATGATTTTATTCAAACAAAAAAAGGAGTGGGATATTTTATAAAATGAAAAATTTGAAATTGTTTTTTAGCATTAATAGGGCATATATTTTATCATTTTTAATTTTTTCCTCCCTATCCTTTCTTTTCTCTTTTGCTTTTTCTATAGATTTTAGGGTGTTTTTCTACTGTCTTATAATTTTATTTTTTATAATTTTATCTATAGGAATTTTTAGGTTTTTTAAGGTAAAAAAATGTTTAGAAAAAAATTCCTTTTCTTATTTTGAGAAAAATATTTATGAAAAACATTTGAAAGAAATTTTTCAAAGAAAGGAAAAAGAAATAGAAGAACTTAAGATATCAAGCAAATTAAGGCAAAATGATTTGGAAAATCTTTTGACAATTTGGGCTCATCAAATAAAAACTCCCCTTTCAAGTATTTCTTTGATTAGTGAAAGGGAAGAAAATTATGATATAAAAAGAGAGCTAATAAGAATTGATGATTATATTGCATCAATTTTGTCCTTTATAAAATTGGGTCAGGACAGTCTGGATTATTCTTTTAAATCTTTTTCTATTGAAAAGCTTATTAAAGATATTGTAAAAAGATATAGGAGTTTTTTTATCCATAAAAACTTAAAATTAATTCTTGATATAGAAGATGAAAATATAGTTTCAGATCCAAAATGGTTGGGACTTGTCCTTGAGCAGGTTTTGTTTAATTCTATAAAATACACAGATAGGGGCTTTATCAAAATTTCCTACATTGATTCTATCTTAAAAATTGAAGATTCTGGAATTGGTATAAAAGCTAGTGATTTGAAAAATATTAATAAATTTGGTTTTAGTGGAGATAGTGATAAAAGAGATGCTAATTCAACAGGCATAGGACTTTTTTTGGTAAATGATATATTAAAAAAACTTGGATATGCTTATAAAATTGATTCTAAAGAAAAAAATGGAACTATATTTTCATTAAATTTGAAAAAATCTGATATTATTGAAAATTAATTGGGGTTCTATAATTCAAATCAATATAAATCAGTTTTGAATTTATTAATTATTTAAAAATTAAATTGAGATACAACCCATCTCGAGCGCAGTCGAGAGATCTCAAGAGATTTCTCCATGCGTTCGTTTCACTTACACTAAAACTCGTTTGCTTCGCAAACTTTTTTGTGCTTATGAAAACTCATTTGCTTTGCAAATTTTTTCCGTGCTTTCGCACTAGTTTTCAGGATTTATAACCGAAATCAACGGTTATAAATCTGCACTTAGTTTTAGGGATTATTGTGCCAAATCAAGGCACAATAATCTAGTCGAGATGGGTTCTAGCATAATTTTATTTTTAAAATTTTAATAAATAATTAAACTAACTTTGTCTACGCTCTAAATCGGCATTTGCCGATTTTTTTAATCTTACAAAATGTAAGTTTAAACGAAAAATTGTAAGTTTAGATTAGGGATTTTTTCTTTTATTTTTTGTAATATAAACTTAGGAGGAAGTTATGAATATATTAGAAGTTAAAAATTTAAGAAAAGTTTATAATAGTGAAGATAAAAATACAGAGGTTGTTGCCTTAAAAGATATTAATTTTGAGGTTGAAGAAGGAGAATTTGTTGCCATAATGGGCGAGAGTGGGTCTGGGAAATCTACACTTCTAAACTTGATTGCAACTTTGGATAAACAAACTTCTGGAGATGTGATTTTATCTAATGAAAATACAAAAAATAAAAGTGACAAGGAGAGGGCGATATTTAGGAGGGAAAAATTGGGTTTTGTTTACCAAGATTTTTCGCTTTTATCATCTTTAAATAACAGGGACAATATATTTTTGCCTTTGGTTTTATCAAATGAAAAATACAAAATTATGGAAGAAAAATTAGCTCCTATTGCAAAGGCATTGAAAATTTCTAATCTTTTGGACAAATTTCCCTATCAAATTTCTGGAGGACAAAAACAAAGAGTTGCCGTTGCAAGATCTCTTATTACAAATCCAAAAATTTTACTTGCTGATGAGCCAACAGGAGCTTTGGATTCAAATTCATCAATGGAGCTTTTAAATATTTTTGAAAATATAAACAAAAATGGGCAAACAATTTTAATGGTAACTCATTCGACTATGGCTGCTGCAAGGGCCTCTAGGGTTTTATTTATAAAAGATGGGAAAATTTTCTATGACCTTTATAAGGGAGATAGGACCAATGACCAAATGTATGAAAAATTGGTTAAATCTCAAATGATGATTTTATCTGGAGGTGAGGGATTTGAACAAGCTTAATTTTAAAATGGCTACAAGGGGAATAAAAAATAATAAATTTTTGTATTTTCCATACATTTTGGCATCAAGTTTTATGCTTTTTATTTTTAATCTTTTAATAGATTTAAAAAGTGAAAAATTCATTCTTGAAACTAGGGGAAGCGAAATTATAAAAACTCTTTTGGAAATGGGTTCATGGATTGTGGCTATTTTTTCTCTGATTTTTCTAGTTTATATGGCAAAAACCATTGTCAAAAATCGCTATAAGGAATTGGGACTTTTGTATGGACTTGGCATGGACAAAAAATCTTTGAGAAAAATTTTGATTATAGAAAATTTAATTCTTGGAATTTTAATTTTGATAATTGGAACATTTTTTACAATTCTTTTGGGACCTCTTTTTATAAATTTAGTGGCAAGAATTTTAAAAATTCAAACTCAAATCAAACTTTCTGTAAATTTTTCTAAGTTAGCTTTAGGACTTCTTGTTTTTGGAATAATCTTTATTTTAATAACTTTGATAAGTTTAAATTCAATTAGAAAAACAAATCCAATTGAGCTTTCAAAACTTTCCCAAAAAGGAGAAAGTGAACCAAAAGCGAATGTAATTTCTATGATTTTAGCCATAATTTTAATTGGCTATGGGTATTACACAGCCCTTTCAATTGATGGGGGAATATTTCAAGCTCTTCCAAAATTTTTACCAGCAAGTATAGCAGTAATAATTGGAACATATTTTTTCTTTAGGTCTCTTGTGATTTGGATTTTAAAACTTTTTAGAAAAAATAAAAAAATTTATTATAAGGGCACAAATATGACCTTTATAGGAGAACTTATCAAAAGAAGCAAGGAATCTGCCATGGCACTTTCATCAATTACCATTATTTCTTCACTTTTTCTTTTGAGTTTTGTTGTTATGAGTGCCATGTTTGTTGGGAAAAATGATCTATTAGATAGGATTGCTCCAAGTGATTTTTTGATCCAATACCAAGAAAATGATAAGAAAAGTGAAAAATATACAAAAAATTTACTTGAAAAAAATATAGGAAAAGAAAAAATAAAAAATCTTGGAGAATTTAAAAGAAAAGGTCTTGTAGTTAGTGAAAAATCACCTGGAAAATTTTCTATACTAGAAGATGATGATTTAAGAAAAACAATAATGGATGATAAAACAAAAATTATATCCATAACAGATATAAAATCATTTAATAAAGCAAATAAGACAAATATTTCTCTTAAAAAGGATGAAGCTATAGTCTTTGATTCAAAAGCAAAAAAATACGATGAAATTTCTATAGAAAATCAAAATTTGAAAGTAAAAGAAAATGCAAAAAATACATCCTATGTCTTGATGGATCCTACAACAAGTCTTTTTCATAATATTGTCCTAGTTGTAGATGATTTTGATAAATTTTCAAAAAAAATATCTGATGGTGAAAATATTAAGACTTTCCCAAGTGTGTCGGGAATATATTTTGACTTAAAAGAAAAAAATCAAAAAAATATTGATGAAATAGGAAATATTTTAAATAAAAATCTAGCAAATAAAAAAGAATTCGAGGATAAAATCTTTGTAAAAAATTCAATAGAAAATAGGATGGAATTTGACAAAATCCACACAGGAGCCTACATTGTTGTTCTTATTTTAGCCCTAGTATTTTTAATCTCAACCATAATTGTAATTTATTACAAACAAGCTGCAGAAGGTCTTGAAGATGGAAGAAATATAAAGATTCTACAAAAAGTTGGAATGAGTAATAAAGAAATAAAAAAATCAGTTAAAAAACAAAACCATTTCACGTTTTTTGGTCCTTTAATAATTTCAATAATCCATATTCTAATCGCATCAAAACTTGCCTTTGGCATGATTCAAATGTTTGCCATGCTTGAGCTTAGAAAATTTATAGAAATAGAGGCGATTTGTATAATAATTTTCTCATTAATTTATATAATGATATTTAGAATAACTCTTCCAATATATTTTGAGATGGGAAAATTAAATAAGGAGTAAAAATGAAAAAAATATTTAAAATTCTTCTATATATAATAATTTCAATTTCAGTATTAGGATTTTTGCTTATATTTTTGTGGACAAAAATTCCGGAATTTAAAGCCAAAAAAGAAATCTCAGATTTGGGAAAATATGCTCGAAAAATAGAAGATATAAAAATCGATGACCAAGTAGAAATTATCGGTCTTGGCGAGGCTACACATGGAAACAAAGAATTTCAGGAATTAAAATTAGACCTATTAAAAAAATTAGTAAAAGATGCAAATGTTAGAGCCTTTGCCTTGGAATGTGATTTTTCAGAAGGAATGGAGATAGATTCTTATGTAAAATCAGGAAAATTTCAAAAAAATCCATCAAAAATTTTCTCCTTTCCAATCTATCATACAAATGAGATGAATGATCTAATAAATTGGATAAAAAAATACAACCAAAATCACGACCAAAAAATTTCCTTTTACGGTTTTGATATGCAAAATCCAGAAAAATCCGTAAAACTTGTAAAAGATTTTGTAAAAAAAGAAAATATTGATTTTGATATAAAAAGTCTAGAAATTCTAGAAGAAGACAAAATTTCAATAAAAGATCCAAAGATGAAAATATTGGAAGAAAATTTAAAAAAATTAAATGAAAAACTTGATAAAAATACCAAAGAAAAAAGACTTATAGAAAATATTCTATCAAGTTTTCCATATTATAAAATGGTTGATGATTATGTAAAATCAAGTGAATATAGAGATAAAAAAATGGCAGAAAATATTTCTTGGATAAAAGATTATGAAAAAAATTCAAGAATAATGATAGCAGGTCACAATGGTCATATTGGAAAAAAAGAATCAATGTATAAAAATATGGGAGAAAATCTAAGTGAAAAATATAAAAAATCATATTTTCCAATAGGAACAGATTTTTATAAAACAAAGGTAAATATAAAAACTATGCAAAAAAATCAAAGGACAATACAAAAATTTATATCAGCAGATCCTTTTGCATACGCGGCAAAAAATTATAACAATTCCTATTATTTAGATTTTTCAAAAGTAGAAGACGGAGATAGCAAAAATCTCTTAGATTCAAAAATAAAAATGGGCTCATTAGGCGAAGGCTATACTCCGATAATGAAATTTATCCCATATTCATATAGAATAGAAAATTCTCCAAAAGAAATTTTTGATGCAATGATTTTTGTATATGAAACACATCCGATTAAAATTATAGAAAATTAAATTTAGTATAAAAATTGCCTAGAAATAAATTTTTCTAGGCAATTTTTTATTTTTATCTTATGAATTTTTCTTAATTACATCCTTTATAGAATAAACAGTAAAACCATTTTTGCCAACTACAGTCTCTGCGTGATACAAAGAGGACAAAACTGATTCACATACGCTATCTCCAACTGCTGTAAATAAAAGGTCAATTGCATCATCACTTATAGATTTTAAATTTAAAATTTCCTTTGAGTCGTGTTTAATTATATTAGCAGTTGAGAAGGCTATTACAATTTCACCACTGCCATTTGAAATATAGGAACCATTTCTACAAAGGCCTGCGACAGCTCTTTTGGCAAGTCTTTTAAGTTGTCTTGAACTTAAAGGAGCGTCAGTTGCAAGAATGGTTATTACAGATCCCTTGTCTTTTTCATTTAAAACCTTATGAGGATATTTATCTGAAAAATATTCTCCGTCAATAACTAATTCATTATATTTTCCGTGGTTAGTCATTACCAAAGATCCAAGTGTGTATTCTTTTCCATCAATTTCAAAAACTCTAGATGAAGAACCAATACCACCTTTTAATTCATAACATTTCATCCCTCTTCCAGCGCCAACAGCTCCTTCTTCAAAGATTGAATCGGCATCTTTTATAGCGTCAAAAATATCTTCTTCTTTAATATTTAAGGCTCTTATATCATTTAACCTCATGTCATTGCATTCCAAAACTAGAGGATTTACAGTTCCTGTGCTTTCTCCAATTTCAGGGTTATTTTTTAGCATATATTTTACAAGGGCTGTAAGAGCTGTTCCAACACTTAGTGTATTAGTTAATATTATCGGTGTTTCTAAAGTACCTAGTTCATCTATTTGAACTAAGCCTACGCTTTTACCAAAACCATTTATTACATAAGAGGCACAAAGAAATTTTTCCTTAAAAATATTATTTTCTGTAGGAATTATAGCAGTTACACCTGTTTGAATATTGCCATTTGCTAAAGTTTTATGACCGATCTTTATACCTTTAACATCTGTAATTAAATTTAATTTTCCTTTTTTAAGACGCCCAATTTTTTTCTCAATTCCCATTATTTTTCTCCTTTTTAGATTTTAATATTACTGCAATCATGCTGCTTATTATATTTACAAAGGATAGGGGGCTTACCCAAGAATTGTTAAATATATCGCTGTGAGTTTCACAAATTATTTTATTATTTGTATATTTTGCAGCTGGACTATTTTTTGAATCTGTAATAAGTAAAAAATTATCAGATTTTTTAGATAAGCCTTCCCCAATTTCTTGACTTCCACAAAAATATTTAGGAAAACTAAAAAATATTGGATAATCATTTTTATCGATTGACTTAATAATATAATCAGTATGAATAAGGTCATTAAGATTTACCAAAATTGAAGATAAATTTAAAGATCTTAACCTTTCATTTAAAAATTTTCCCATATTGTAGGACCAATCGTGGCCAAAAATAATTATATACCTACTTGATATAATATTTTTTGAAATAGAAATAATCTCGTCAACTTTTATTGAATTGTACAAATTATTTAAGTAACTAGCTTCCGATTCTAATATATTATTATAAAATTCTTCTTCCAAAACAGAATTATTATAATCTTTGGTTTTATAAGATATCTTTTTAGCATTTTCTTCTATGTATTTAATAAAAGTATTTTTAAAATCAGTAAAGCCATCAAAGCCGATTTTTTTACAAAAATTTAAAAAAGTGACCTCAGTACAACCACATTCCTCACAAATTGTAGCTAAACTAAGAAAGCAA
The DNA here is from genome assembly GCF_928368155.1 of Anaerococcus ihuae. GTDB lineage: Bacteria > Bacillota > Clostridia > Tissierellales > Peptoniphilaceae > Anaerococcus > Anaerococcus ihuae. The sequence goes on from NZ_CAKMRU010000002.1 coordinate 310,762, forward strand.
ATTCTAATATGGTTGTCAATTATATATTTGGCAAGTGATTTTTGTTTTTGCGTATAATTGTCATCATCTTTAATTTTATTTAATAAATCCAAAAGTTCCAAAATCACACCTCCATAAACTAAGTTCATTATAGCACAAATAAAATATAGTAAAAACTTTAAAAAATAAAATTATTTCAAATATTTATAAAAAAATAAAATAAATACTAGATTTATTTTTTAAAACGTGCTATATTTTAAATATAATGATAAGGTTATCCTTAAATAAAAATTTGGAGGCGAATTATGGAAGATTTAGTTTTAATGAAAAAAAGACCGACTTTTGGATATTCGGTACTTTTGTTAGTAACTTTGGCGGCTATGCTAATTTTAGGATTAACAATTTTGAAAGCACCGCTTGCTGTAGTGATGTTTTTGGCGTGGTTAGTTGTAAATTTATTTGCAATTAAATTAGGTTATACATACAAAGAGCTAGAAAAAATAGGAATAAAACAAGTTGGAAAATCCTTACAATCAGTTGTAATAATGCTTGCTGTTGGAGTTTTGATTTCATCATGGATAGCATCTGGAACTGTGCCAACAATTATTTATTATGGACTTAAAATTATTAATCCAAAATATTATTTAGCAACAACTTTGATTATTTGTGCTATAGTATCAATGTTTACAGGAACTTCATGGGGAACAATTGGTACTGTTGGAGTAGCTCTTTTAGGAATTGGAATTAGTATGGGCATTAATCCAGGAATGGTTGCTGGAGCATTAATTTCTGGATCATGGTTTGGTGATAAGCTTTCACCTTTGTCAGATACAACAAATTTTCAATCTGGTGTAATGGGAGTTCCATTAATGACCCACGTTAAACACATGTTGTATACAACAGTTCCTGCTTTCATAATATCTCTAATTTTATTTTTGATTTTAGGTAGCGGACAAACTGCTGATGCAGATATTCACGCGGTTGAAGTTGTTGGTGAAAGCTTAAAAAAATTTTTTACAATAAGTCCAATAACCCTAATTCCCTTAATTGTAGTTGTAATTTTATTGGTAAAACAACGTCCAGCATCTCAATCAATTCTTATTGGTGGAGTTTTAGGAATGATTTTAGCTGTTTTTTATCAAAAATTTGATGCAACTTTAGTTTTAAATTCTGCCCTTAAAGGTTTTGAATATGATTTTAAAGATGAATTTTTAAATACTCTTTTAAACCGTGGTGGAATGGATAGCATGACAAGAACTATACAAGCTCTTATTTTCACAACTGCTTTGGGTGGAATGATTAGAGATATGGATATATTAAATGTAATAATTGAACCGATAGGAAAAAAATTAAAATCAACTTTCTCTTTAATTTTTTCAGCTATGTTTGTAGACTACTTATCAATTGCTTTGACAGGTTCTCATATGTTTGGAGCAATTATGGTTCAATCTACTATGCTTGATTTATTTAAAAAGAATAAATTAAAACCAGAAAATGCTTCACGTATCAGTGAGGATTGTGGAACTTTGGGAGTAACATTGATTCCTTATGGAGTAACAGCTATGTTTATTGTTGATACCTTGGGCATAGATTTTGCAACTTTTGTACCTTTTGTATTTTTCTGCTACATAAGTCCACTTTTTAACTTAGTTTGTGCTGCAACTGGAATAGGAATAGCTAGATATACTGACGAAGAATTGGAAGAATTAGAAAGATTGGAAGAATTGGAAAAATTAGAAATGAAAGAAGAATAATTATGGAAGATAAAATGGATTTATTATTAAAAATTTATAGGGGAAAACTAGAAGATTTATATACATTTGGATCATTAGTAGTTGTAGATAAAGATGGAAAAATTATTTTTTCAAAAGGAAATCCTGATGAAATATGTTTTCCTCGTTCAAGCGCTAAACTTATGCAAGCTATGGTTCCACTTTCACTTGGAGCTGTTGAAAAGTTTAATCTTAGCCCAAAAGAAGTTGCACAAATCTGTGCATCTCATTCCGGGGAAGATTTTCATATAAAAACAGTCTCAGAAATGCTTGAAAAAATTGGCCTTGACGAATCTTATCTAAAATGTGGTCCTCATTATCCATTCAAAAAAGATGTTACAGAAAATATGATAAAAAATAACGAGAATCCAAGAGATATTCACAATAATTGCAGTGGAAAACATTCAGGCATGTTAATGTCGGCAATAATTTTAAATGAAAGTTTGGATGATTATTACAAAATTGACCATCCCGTTCAAAAACTAATTACTGAGATGATTTCAAATCTTTGTGAGTTTGATATTACTAGAGATTACATTTCTGTAGATGGTTGTGGAGTTCCAGTTCATGCCCTTCCTTTATATAATTTTGCACATGGAATGGCTAAGTTATCAGATTATGAGAATTTGCCAGAAAATCTTTCAAATTCTGCTAAAGAAATAATTGAAGATATTAGCGAAAATTCAATTTATACATCTGGTTCAGATAGGATTGACCACTTGTTAATAGAAAAACATAAGGGAGAGTTAATTGTAAAATCTGGTGCAAATGGATATTTTGGTGGCTTGTTGCCTGATAAAAAATATGGATTTGCCATAAAAACCTACGATGGAAATTCTGAAACAAGAAATGTCATATTGATTCATTTACTAAAAAAATTAGGAGTAATAAAAAAGGATGAATATGAGTACTATGATAAAATAGCTGACAAAACTATTAGAAATCATAGGGGAGAAAAAGTTGGAGAAATTGTTCCTCAATTTTAAAAATAAAAAACTGATCTTAAATTGAAATAAATCAATTTAAGATCAGTTTTATTTTTACATCCCAAAAATTTCTTTTCCAAGTTTTGTATTTTTTGGATTTTCTTTTTCAAATACTATTTTTTTAACATCATTTTGGAATTTTATGTCTTTGTAGAGGATGCCTCCTACAAAGTCTTCGCCTTTTTTGAATAATTTGTAGACTTTTTCTCCGTCTTCTTTTTTGATTTCTTCTATTCCTTCGCCTGAATTTAAGCCTGCTGAAAATAATTTTATATCTCCAAGAAGTAGGGATGAAAATGGTTTTGGTGTTTGGTAGGTTTTGTTATCTCCTGTCATATTGCTTCCTGCAATTTGTCCCATTTCCATTGATGCTGTCCAAAGGCCTATTGTAGCTTTTCCTAATTGCATACAGTCTCCTGCTGCATATACATTATCATCGCTTGTTTTTAAGTTTTCATCTACAAGGATTCCTCGTTCAATTTCAAGTCCAGATTTTTCTGCAATATCTAGATTATTTCTTACGCCTGTTTGAACCAAAATTGTATTTGCTTCGATTTCTTCTCCATCTTCAAGTTTTATTCCACAAACTTTACCGTCTTTTTCTAAAATTTCTGCAGTATTTTTTCCTGTAGAAGTTTTAATTCCTGCATCATTTAATTCTTTTTCTAACTTTTTGGAAAGTTCATTATCAAGTTGTTTTCCCAAAATATAGTCAAAAGTTTCAATAACTAGAACTTCACATCCTGTATTTTTTACAGAAAAAGCAGCTTCAAGTCCCAAAAGTCCTCCACCAATTACTACAACTTTCTTGTTTTCCTTGATGTGGTTTTTGAAAGAATTTAAATCTTCAACAGTTCTAATTGCAAAAACTCCATCGGCATCAATATTTTTTATTGGTGGCACAAATGGATGAGATCCTGTTGCTATTAGAGCCTTACCATATTCAATTTCTTCTCCGCTTTTTAAAATTGCCTTTTTGTTTTCAAGGTCAAGTTTTTCTACTTCACATTCAAGTTTTTCTTCTATATTATTTTTTTCATACCAATCTGGTTTTTTTACCAAAATTTCTTCATTAGTAAAATCTTTTGCTATTAGCTCAGATAATTTTGTTCTCCAATAAGTATGTTCATAAGATTTTGAAATTATAATTATAGAAGAGTCCTCTTCATTTTTTCTAATTGTTTCAGCAGCCTTTTGACCTGCTATTCCATTTCCAATAATTAAATAATCGTACATTTATTTTCTCCTTTGTTAACTTTTATACTAATCTCTATCTATTAATTTACCCAAATTTTCTAAATTTATCTATAAAGTGGGTAAATAATTAAAGTAAATAAAAATTTTAAAAATCAAAGGAGATTTATATGATATATGATTTTGTGGTAAAAAATAACAAGGGTGAAGATGTTAAACTTGAAAAATATAAGGGAAAAGTTTTATTAATTGTAAATACAGCAACAAGATGTGGATTTACTCCTCAATATGAGGGACTTGAAAAACTTTATGAAGAATATCATGAAAAAGGCTTTGAAATTTTAGATTTTCCATGTAATCAATTTAAAAACCAAGCTCCAGAAAATGACCAAGAAATTGATTCATTTTGCACACTTAATTTTGGGACAAAATTTGACAGATTTCAAAAAATTGATGTAAATGGAGAAAATGAAGATCCGCTTTATACATTTTTGAAAAAAGAAGAAGGCGGAATTCTTGGTGGAAAGATAAAATGGAATTTTACAAAATTTTTAGTTGATAGGGATGGAAAAGTTGTAAAAAGATTTGCCCCAACGACAAAACCCGAAAAAATTAAAGAGGATATAGAAAGTTTATTGTAATGGATTATTATGTAAAACTTGCTTATGATGCAATTAAATATTATTTAGAAAATAAAACTTATTTAAGGGATTTTGATGAAAAATTTAAAAAAAATTCGAATGGAATTAGAGTTGAAGTAAAAATTAATGGAGGGCTTAAGGGAATTTCTGGCTCAATTTTTCCAACTAGAAAAAATTTGGGTCTTGATATTATCCATGAAGCAGTAAACGCAGGATTTTTTGATTTTAAATTTAATCCAATTACAAAAGAAAATTTAAAAGATTTAGAGATAAAAGTTTTTGAATTTTTTGATGTAGAAAAACTTAGATTTATTGAAGATTTTAAAGATTATGATGGGATAATGCTAACTTTTATGGAAGAAAATTATTATGTCTATAGAAAAGATTTTGATTCTGATATAGAAATGTTAGAAAAAGCTTTAGAAATTTCAAATGTTGATAGCTGGGATAATTTTTCTATTGATAAATTTAGAATGAAAATACATAAATAAAGGAGATATTATGTGGATTTTACTTGCGATTTTTTCATCAATTTTTGCAGCTCTTACTTCAATTTTGGCAAAAGTTGGAATTGAAGGAGTAAATTCAAATCTTGCAACTGCAATTAGGACTTTTGTAGTTTTAATAATGAGCTGGGGCATGGTTTTTATTACTTCTTCATTTTCTGGAATTTATAATATTAGCAAAAAATCCTGGATTTTTTTAATTTTATCAGGTCTTGCGACTGGACTTAGTTGGCTTTGTTATTATGGAGCCTTAAAATATGGAAATGCCTCAAAGGTTGTTCCGATTGATAAAATGAGTGTGGTTTTAACTTTAATTCTTGCATTTTTATTTTTGGGCGAAGAATTTTCTACAAAATCTATTATTGGATGTATTTTAATTACAGCAGGCACGCTTTTAATGGTTTTATAAATATACTTTTTATAGTTTTATAAATATGCTTTTTAATGTTTATAAATATACTTTTTGTGATTTTATAAATATATATTTTTTTAGATAAAAATCAATTTGACTTTTTTCTTTAAAAATAGTAAATTAGTCAGTAGATATAAGCGATTAAAAGAAGAGTAATTTTAAAAAATAATTAACAGAGAGGCCTTTAGGTGAAAGTGGCTATGCATTTTTTATTATGAAGATCATCTTTTAGCTTAATAAATGAAAAAATTAGTTTATTACGTAAGATAGGCGTTAACTTCATACTCAATTTTTGGGTGGACCGTCCCTTCTGGGGGCGTTTTTTTATTATAATTTATTTTAAAAGAAAATTTATGAGAAAGAAAGGGAATTATGGCAAGTTTTAAATCATTAGATACAAAAAATACCAAACAAAGAGAACTTGATCTTTCCAAATATTGGGCAGATATAGACCTATTGGATAAGACTTTTACAACAAGAGAAGATGCTGAAGAATATATAATCTATGATGGACCTCCAACTGCAAATGGAAAACCAGGAATCCATCACGTTATAGCAAGAACCTTGAAGGATATGACTTCAAGATATAAAAATATGAGGGGCTTTAAGGTTTTAAAAAAAGCTGGATGGGATACACATGGACTTCCTGTTGAAATCGAAGTTGAAAAAGAATTAGGTTTTACAGAAAAAGATCAAATCGAAGCTTACGGCGTTGAAAAATTCAATCAAAAATGTAAGGACTCAGTTTTTAAATATTCAGACATGTGGAGAGATATGTCAGACAGAATGGCTTTTCTTTATGATATGGATAATCCTTATATAACTTTGGACAATGATTATATTGAAACTGAATGGTGGCTATTAAACCAAGCTTTTAAAAAAGGATTAATTTATGAAGGCGCAAAAGTTATGCCATATTGCCCAAGATGTGGTACAGGTCTTGCAAGTCACGAAGTTGCTCAAGGCTATCAAATGGATAAGGCCATAACTTTAATTTGTAAATTTAAGAAAAAAGATGCCGACAATGAATATTTCCTAGCTTGGACAACAACTCCATGGACTCTTCCATCAAACGTAGCTTTAACTGTTCATCCAGAACTTGACTATGTAAAAGTAAATGATAAAACTGATGGCTGCTATTATTATTTGGCAAAATCTTTGCTTGAAAAAGTTATGGCAGATCATGAGTATGAAGTTGTTGAAGAGATGAAGGGAAAAGATCTTGAGTATGTTGAATACGAACAATTACTTCCATATGTAAAGCCAGATGGCAAGGCATTTTTCTTAACTTGTGCTGATTATGTTTCAGCAGAAGACGGTACAGGAATTGTTCACACAGCTCCAGCTTTTGGTGAAGACGACTACCAACTTGGAAGAAAATATAATTTGCCATTTGTTCAACCAGTTGACCTTGAAGGATGTTTTACAGAAACTCCTTGGAAGGGCAAATTTATTTTTGATACAAACGAAGAAATTTTCCTACATTTAAGAGATGAGGGAAAAGTTTATAAAAAACAAACAATCGAACACAATTATCCTCACTGTTGGAGATGTAAAACTCCACTTGTTTATTATGCAAAACCATCTTGGTATATAGAAATGAGCAAACTTTCTGAAAAAATGGTTGAAAATAATAACGGAGTTAATTGGTATCCACAAACAATTGGTGATAAAAGATTTGGAAATTGGCTTGAAAATGTAAAAGATTGGGCAATTTCAAGATCAAGATATTGGGGAACTCCACTAAATCTTTGGAGATGTGACGATTGTGGTCATGTTGAATCAATCGGTTCAAGAAAAGAATTGGCTGAAAAAGCAAGAGAAAATATAAGTGAAGATATAGAACTTCACAGACCATATGTTGACGATGTAACAATAACTTGTCCGGATTGTGGAAAAGTAATGCATAGGGTTCCAGATGTAATTGACGTTTGGTTTGACTCAGGAGCAATGCCATTTTCACAAGTTCATTATCCATTTGCAAAGGGAGAAGATTTTGAAAATTATTTCCCAGCAGATTTCATTTGCGAAGGAATTGACCAAACAAGAGGATGGTTCTATTCATTAATGGCAATTTCAACAATTATTACAGGCAAAGCACCATACAAAAATGTTTTGGTAAATGACCTCGTTGTTGATAAAAACGGACAAAAAATGTCAAAATCAAAAGGAAATACATTAAATCCTTTCAAATTATTTGATAAATATGGGGCAGATGCAGTAAGATTTTATTCACTTTTTGTATCACCTTGCTGGGTTCCAACAAAATTTGACGAAAAAGGTCTAATCGAAGTTAAAAATAATTTCTTTAGGACAATCGAAAATGTTTATAACTTCTTTGTTCTTTATGCAAATACAGATAATATAAGTCTTGATCAGATTAAAAATTTCAAAAATGTAGAACTTGAAGAAATTGACAAGTGGTTATATTCAAGATTAAATTCACTATTAAAAGCCTATTATGAACAAATGGAATCTTTTGATTACAACAAGGTTGTTCATTTGGTAAATGATTTTGTTGTAGAAGATTTATCAAATTGGTATATAAGAAGAAATAGAAAGAGATTTTGGAGAGAAGATTTAACAGAATCTAAAAAAGCAGTTTATAAAACATGCTTTGATGTTTTGGTAAGTCTTTCAAAAATGACAGCTCCAATAGCTCCATTTATTTCAGAAGAAATCTACAGAAATTTGACCAATGGACTTTCAGTTCACGTTGAAAAACTTGATGAGGTTAATGAAGATTTAATTGACCAAAAATTAGAAGAGAAAATGGATCTTGTAAGAAAAATGGTAACTCTTGGTCGTGCATCAAGGGAAAAAGAATCAATCAAGGTTCGTCAACCTCTAGAAAAAATAATTGTAGATGGATCATTTAAAGAAAAAATCGGTGATTTGACAGGCTTAATCAAAGAAGAATTAAATATTAAAGAAGTTGAATTTGCAGATGATCTTTCAGACTTTATGGATTATTATCTAAAACCAAATTTCAGAAAAGTTGGACAAATTTTCGCTAAAAACGTAGGAGCTTTTGGAAAATTCTTGGCAGGCGTTGATGCAAAAGAATTTGTAGAAAAGGTTGAAAATTCTCCACAAGAAATAGAAATAAATGGAGAAAAATACACAGTTGAAAAAGATTATCTTGACGTAAGAATCCAAGCAAAAGAAGGATTTGATGTTGAGATGGACGGAAATGTATTTGTAGTTTTGGATACAGAAATTACAGAAGAACTTAAAAAAGAAGGATACGCAAGAGAGTTTGTATCAAAAATCCAAAATCTTAGAAAAGATAATGGCTATGAAGTTACAGACAGAATCGACATTTTCTTTAGTGCAGACGACGAATTGAAAAATGCCTTAAAAGATTTTGAAGAAGAAATCAAAAAAGAAACTTTAGCTGATACAATGGAAGTAAAAGACCTTGATACAGAAGAATTCGAATTAAATGATAAAAGTGTAAAAATCGAACTTGAAAGAAAATAAATTTAAGGGAAGTAAGGAAACTTGCTTCCTTTTTTTATGGATTGGAGAAAAAAATGAAAATTAGACTTATGAATATGGTTAAAATTTACGATGAAAAAAATAATAAGGTTCTAGTTTTGGATAAAAAGAAAAAATATGGCTGGGAGGGTCTAACCTTTCCTGGTGGAAAAGTTGAAAAAAACGAATCTTTTGAAAATTCTGTAATAAGAGAGGCAAAGGAAGAAACAAATTTAGATATAAAAAATCCTGAACTTCTTGGAATAATCACTTGGGCCTTTACAAACGATGAGGGTGAATTTCAAAAAGATGTGGGACTTTTATACCAAACAAGTGATTTTTCTGGAAAATTAATTGAAAATAACAGGGAAGGAAAATTGTTTTGGAAAGATTATGATGAATTTAAAAAAATGGAAAAAATGAGCGATTCTATGCCAGAAATTTTAAAAATTTATGATGGAAAATATAGAGAAATATATTGGGATGTGGATAAGGGTAGGAAAAAATTTTATTGATTTTAAATTTGAAACCAAATCAATTTTTTCCGTATGATATTCTTAGCGTGAGGATTTGTATACTTTGTCTACAGTCTGAGATGTTTGTCTACATCTTTTTTTCTATTTTTATGTTATACTTTTAAAAGAAACTAATGGGGGTGGTCTTGTGTGTGAAAATTTAGATAAATATTCTGTGGTTTTAAAAAATGTTTCTAAGTCTTTTGATGATGAAACCATTTTAAAATCTGTTGATTTAGAGCTTGAGAAGGGGAAATTTTATACGCTTTTGGGACCTTCTGGCTGTGGGAAAACTACAATTTTAAATCTTATTGCTGGATTTTTGGAAGCAAATTCGGGTGAGATTTATATTAATGGAGAAAATGTTTTAAATATTCCTGCAAGTAAGAGAAAGGTTAATACAGTTTTTCAAAATTATTCTCTTTTTCCTCATATGAATGTTTTTGATAATGTTGCATTTGGTCTTGAAATTAAAAAAACTGATAAAAAAATTATAAAAAAGGAAGTTGAAAAGGCTCTTGATATGGTAAATTTGTCTGGTTTTGAAAAACGTGAAGTTTCTCAAATGTCTGGTGGGCAAAAACAAAGGGTTGCCATAGCTCGTGCTCTTGTAAATAAACCTGATGTGCTTTTACTTGATGAGCCTTTGTCTGCTCTTGATATGAAACTTAGAAAATCTATGCAAGTTTTGCTTCGTGATTTGCAGTGGGAGTTGGGAATTACTTTTGTTTTTGTAACTCACGATCAAGAAGAGGCTCTTGCCATGAGCGATTGGATTTTTGTAATGGATAAGGGAGAAATTGTCCAACAAGGAAGCCCAAAAGATATTTATGATGAGCCAATCAATCGCTATGTTGCTCAGTTTATTGGGGAAAGCAATATTTTGAAGGCGAGAATGGTTGATGATTATAAGGTTGAATTTGCAAATAAAACTTTCGCCTGCTCTGATGCTGGAATTAATAAAAATGAAAGGGTTGAAGTTGTAATTAGACCTGAAGATATAAATGTTGTGTCAGTTGATGATGCTGATATTGTTGTAAATATCGACAATATTTTGTACAGGGGAGTTTTTAATGAATTGATTTGTTTTGATTCTTCTGAGTTTAGGTGGAAAATTCACACAACGAGAAATTTTGAAGAAGGCGATGATATTGGAATAAAAATTGATGCAGAAAACATTCACGTTATGCGTTATAACGAAAGCGAGGATGATTTTGATAAAAGAATTGAAAAATATGCGATTGGAGAAGATGATGGCTAAAAAATACCAAAAATTATCTGCGATTTATTATTTGTGGATTTTAATTTTTATAATTGCACCTATTCTTCTTTTAATTTACCAATCATTTTTTGATATTTATGGAAATTTCACCTTAGACAATTACATTTCATATTTCTCAAATAAAAATTATATGATTATGACCTTCAATTCTCTTTTGACTGCATTTTTAATAACGGCCTTCACACTTTTGTGGGCCTATCCATTTTCGTATTTTTTGTCAAAGGCTAAAAACAAGGATTTTATTTTGCTTTTGGTAATTCTTCCAACTTGGATAAATTTGGTTTTAAAGGCCTACGCTTTTATTGGACTTTTTAATAAAAATGGAAGTATTATGGGATTTTTGGGACTTGCAAGTGAGGGGATTTTGTTTACAAATCCTGCCTTTATTTTGGTTGCTTCCTACGTCGAACTTCCTTTTATGATAATTCCAATTTTTAGGGCGATTGATTCTATTCCAAATGAATATATAATTGCAAGCGAAGATTTGGGAGCAAATAAGTTTCAAACTTTTAGAAAAATAATTCTTCCTCTTTCCATGGATGGAGTAATGGCAGCAAGCCAGGCGGTTTTTATTCCTTCTCTTTCACTTTTTCTTATAACGAGAATTATTGGAGGAAATAAAATTATAACCTTGGGAACAGCTGTTGAAGAGCATTATTTGGTTACTCAAAATTGGGGCATGGGTTCAACCATCGGCCTTGTTTTAATTTTTATGATGTTTGCAGTTATTTCTATTTTAAATAAAAAGGCGGTCAAAAATGGAAAATAAAAAAAATAGGCTTGGAAATTTGTATTTATTTTTTATATTTATAATAATGTACTTGCCCTTGGGTTTTTTGATTTTTTATTCATTTAATAGCGGGGGAAATATGAATGTTTTTGAAAGCTTTACATTAAAATATTATAAAAAAGTTTTTGAAGACGAAAGACTTATAAATATTGTAATAAATACCCTAATAATTGGACTTTTGTCGTCATTAATTGCAACAATAATTGGAACACTTGGTGCAATTTCAATTTATTATATGAGAGATAAAAATTTAAAAAAGAAAGTTTTAGGTCTAAATTCAGTTTTGATGGTTTTGCCAGATGTAATGATGGGAGCATCATTTTTGATTTTATTTTCTTTTTTATTAAAAATTCCCATGGGTTTTTACTCAGTTTTGCTCTCACACATTGCCTTTTCAATTCCTATTGTGGTTTTGATGGTTCTTCCAAGGCTTTACGCCCTAAATTCTGATATGATGAAGGCTGCGGAAGACTTGGGAGCAAATGATATTACAATTTTAAATAAAATTATCCTTCCAAATATTGCAAGCGGAATATTTGCAGGATTTTTTATGGCCCTTACTTATTCTTTGGATGATTTTGCAGTTACATTTTTTGTTACAGGATCAGGATTTTCGACCCTTTCTGTAGAAATTTATTCCAGGGTTAGGACAGGAATTTCTCTAGAAATAAATGCCCTATCTTCAATGATTTTTATTTTGTCCTTGATTTTGGCAATAGGCTATTATGTTATACAAAGTAGAGAAGAAAAAAGGAGGGCAAGATGAACAAGGTTTATAAATTTTTCTTAGGAATTTTGACACTTTGCTTACTTTTATTTTTGGGACAAAAAAAATTAAATGCAAAAGAAAAAGACCAAGATTCAAAAAATATTTATTTTTACAATTGGGGCGATTATATTGACCCTGAAATTATAAAAGATTTTGAAAAAGAAACCGGCTATCACGTAATTTATGAAACTTTCGATTCAAATGAGGCAATGATGGCAAAAGTTGAGCAGGGAAAAACCTCCTATGATTTGGCTTTTCCTTCAGAATATACGGTTGAAATGATGGGGGATAAAAAACTTTTGAAAAAATTAGATCACAAAAAAATAAAGGGACTTGATAATATTGACCAAAGATTTTTAAATTTATCATATGATCCCAATAATGAGTATTCAATTCCATATTTTTGGGGATCTTTTGGTATAATTTATAACAATAAAAAATACAAAAAAGAAGATTTTTCATCTTGGAAAAATTTGTGGGATAAAAAATTTGAAGGAGAAATTTTATCTTTTGATGGGGCAAGAGAAACTTTGGGGATTGGACTTTTGGCAGAAGGAAGATCCTTAAACGAAAAGGACGAAAAAGTTTTAAGACAAACTAAGGATGAATTGGTTGGTTTTATGAAAAATGTAAAGGCAATTCTTGCCGATGAAATCAGAATGTATATGGTCCAAGAGGAAGCTGATATAGCAATTACATTTTCAGGAGAAGCCTCAATGGCTGAGTCTATAAATCCAAATCTTTCCTACACGATCCCAAAAGAAGGATCAAACATTTGGTTTGACACCATGGTTATTCCAAAAACCTCAAAAAATACCGAGGGAGCCTACGCCCTTATAAATTATCTTTTAAGACCAGAAGTTGCCGCAAAAAACGCTGATTATGTTTGGTATCCAACTCCAAACAAAAAGGCTATGAAATATATTGACAAGGAAGCAAGAGCTGATAAAACCTTGTATCCGGACGATGAAGATATAGAAAAATTAGAAGTTTTCAAAAATTTGGGAAAAGAAAGAACAATTTTATATAACGATTTGTTTTTGGATTTAAAAATATCACCTCAAGCAGATTAAAATTTTCCTTGGAAATTTGCTAGATAGTAAGTTTTCAAGGATTTTTTTAATTAATTTATTGTATAATAAATTAAAGAAGTAAATTTGAATTAATAAGAAAGGTTTTCACAAAAATAGGAGAAAAATATGGTAGAAAAAAATATTAATGAATTTGTAAGAGAAAATGCCCCTTGCTATATTTATCAAAAGGATGTGATTGATAAATCTTGCCAAATTTTAAAGGAAAAATTTAAAAATGTTGAATTTTTATATTCAATCAAGGCAAATCCCTTTATGCCAGTAATAAAAACTATAAGAGAAAATAAAATTGGATCAGATGCAGCATCAAGTAATGAAGTTTTATTGTCGATTGAAGCTGGTATGGAAAAAAATCAAATTTATTATTCTGCTCCAGGAAAAACAATGGAAGATTTAAAAAAAGCTTGGGGTAAGTGTGTTTTTATTGCAGATTCCTTCCACGAGCTTGATTTATTGGATGATTTGGCAAAAAAGCACGGAGAAATTTTGGAAGTTGGTTTGAGAATTAATCCAAATTATTCAATGAAGGACAAAAAAGCCCATCCAAGTAAATTTGGTGTTGATGAAGATAAAATTTTTGATTTTTCTTGGAAATATAAAAATTTAAAACTGGTTGGACTTCATGTTCACGTTCAAAGTCAAATTCTTGATACAAATCTTCTTTCAAACTACTACAAAAATACCTATGATTTGGCACTTAAATTTTCAAAATTAGACTTTGTGGATTTGAAATTTATAAATTTTGGGTCTGGGATTGGAGTTTCTTATGATAAGAAAAATGAAAAAGATGTGGACTTGGATATTTTGTCAAAAACTATGAAAGATTTGTACGAAAAAAATAAAAATGAGCTTGGAGCTAAATTTTTAATTGAAAGCGGAAGATTTTTAGTGATGAATTCAGGGACCTACTATACTCCAGTAATCGACAAGAAATATTCTCAAGGAAAAACCTATCTTGTCGTAAAAAATGCCATGAATGGTTTTGTTAAGGCTTCAATGAAAGAAATGTTGAAAGATGCCTTGGGAAAAGAGTGTGAAAAAGCCTTTGAGCCACTTTATACAGGAATTAATCAATGTGAATTTGAAATTATTGGAGATTCTTTGGAAAAAGAAAAAGTAGATATTGGTGGTCACTTGTGCACAAGCTTGGATTTATTGGCAAGAGATATTGAACTTAAAAAAGCTGAAATTGGAGATATTTTAAAAATTACCAATGCAGGAGCCTATTCATACAGTATTTCAATTTTAAATTTCGCAAGCCACAACTTGCCAAAAGAATTTTTGATTTAAATATAAAAAAATAAAGGACTTTTTCAAAAGTCCTTTATTTTATTTGATCTTCTATATCTTTAAATTCCATATCCTTGGAAAGATTTTCTATTGTATTTATGGTTGATCTCCAATTTTTTATAAGGGCAGCCCTTGCTTTTTCAAGATTTTTTTCTTTTAAGGCATCAATTATATCCATATGTTCCTTGTAAGTAGTAAAATTTTCTTCACCGGCTTCAAAAAAATGAATTTCCATTCTTTCAACTCTTCTTTTTAGCTTGTCGACAATTGGTTTTATTTCTACATTGCCTGAAAGTTCAATAAAAGCATTGTGAAATTCGTTGTCTTTTTTTATGGTTTTTAATTGATCATTTTTTCTGTGAAAATATTTAATGTCTTCATTTAAATCTTCGATTTTTTCTATAAATTTATCGTCAATCTTGTCAAAAGATTCAATAAGGGCAAGCTCTTCCAAACTATAAATTATTGGATAAATATCTTTTGCTTCGCCAGGATTAATTGGAGCAACAATGGTCCAGCGATTTGCCTTGGTCATAACAAGTCCCTCGCTTTCAAGTTGTAAGAGAGCTTCTCTAACTGGAGTTCTTGAAATTCCCAAATCATTTGAAAGTTCTTGAACCCTAAGCCTTTCGCAAGGTTTTAGTTCTCCATTTATAATTCTTTTTGCAAGCAAATTGTAAGCCTCATCTTTTACAAAAGTCCTGCTTATTTTTTTTATCTTAACTTTATTTTTATTATTTTCACTCATAAATTCCTCTTTTTTAAATTTTCCATACAAAAATATTATAACAGAAATACATTTTTAGACAAAGGTTTTATTGAAAAGCTTAAAGTGGTATGTTATACTCTACATATAAATAATGGAGGAAAATATGAAACTTGTTGCAGGATTTGACACGACCAGCGATGCTCTTTTGATGGAAAATTTTTGTAAAAATAAAAATATAAAGGGAGATATGATTCCCGTTCCCGAAGAATTTGGAGCAGGTTGTGGGTTAGCTTTTAGGTTTGAAAGTGAAAATTTTGAAAAAATAAAAAAAATCCTCGATGAGGAAAATGTTTTTTATAAAATTTTAAAAGTTTTAAATATATAATTAATCCTAGGAAATTTGATTTTTTAAGGAGAAATGATGAAAATAATAAAAGATTTACCAGAAGTTTTTGAGGAATTTGCTGATCAAAGAAAAAATTCTTTTTTGGAAGTAAAAAAAATAAAAGATAGTGGAAGCCCAGTTGTGGGTATGTATTGTACATATTTTCCAAGAGAAATTGCCCAAGCGGCAGGAGCAAGAACTGTTTCTCTTTGCTCAACTTCTGATGAAACAATAAGCGAAGCGGAAAAAGATTTGCCAATAAATCTTTGTCCCTTGATAAAATCTTCTTACGGCTTTGCCATAACTGATAAGTGCCCGTTTTTTCATTTTTCAGATTTGGTAATAGGCGAGACTACTTGTGATGGAAAGCAAAAAATGTATGAACTTATGGGAGAATTTAAACCAGTTCATGTTATGAACCTTCCTCACAGTCAAGGAGAAGATGCCCTTAATCTTTGGGAAAAAGAAGTTTTAAGGGTAAAGGAAAAAATTGAAGATACTTTTGAAGTAGAAATTTCTGATGAAAATTTGGAAAAAGAAATAAAACTTGAAAATGAAATCAGAAAAGCCTTCAAAAAACTTGCAGGAACAATGGCAAATGATCCAACCCCAATGTCAGGTTATGATTATTTTAAAGTTTTGTACGGATCAACTTTTAAATTTGATAGGGAAAATCTTCCAAATGAGCTTAATAAATTGGCAGAAAAAATCATGGAAGAATATGACGGAAATCGTCCGAAAAAACCAAGGATTTTAATAACAGGCTGCCCAATCGGTGGTGCAACTGAAAAAGTTATTCAAGCGGTTGAAGATAACGGGGGAATTGTTGTAAGTTATGAAAATTGTACTGGCGAGAAAAATTACGATAGGCTAGTTGAAGAAGATACAGAAAATCCATTAAAGGCCCTTGCAAAAAGATATATAGATATCGGCTGTTCTGTGATGAGCCCAAATGAAAACAGGTTTGATCTTCTTGATAGATTAATTGATAAGTACAAGGTTGATGGGGTTTTGGATGTAGAGCTTCAATCTTGCCATACTTATGCAATTGAAACAACTTCTATTAGAAAATTTGTAACAGATGAGAAAAATATTCCTTATATATCTTTGGAAACAGATTTTTCAAAGACGGATATAGGACAAATAAATACAAGAATTGCAGCTTTTATAGAAATGCTTTAGGCTAATTGTGAACTTGTTGTAAAAGGGCAAATTTTTATTTTTAATTATTTTGGGTAAAAATTTGTCTTTGACAAGTTCACTTTTTTTATAAAATTTTAGTTTTTTGCTTTAATTTATGAAAATGTTTTATTAAAAAAAGATAGTATATTAAATATAGAAAGTAGTTGATTATATGCTAGATAAATACGAAAGAAAAATAGATTATTTAAGAATTTCTCTTACAGATCGATGCAATTATAGGTGTAAATATTGTATGCCGGATGGTCTTTCTTGTAAAAAAAGCCATGATGATATGTTGACCCTTGAAGAGATAAATGAAATTAGCAAAATTTTTGTAAAAAAAGGAATCGAAAAAATTAGACTTACTGGTGGCGAGCCTTTGGTTAGAAAAAATGTAGAAAGTTTGGTAAAAATGCTTGCTGAAATTGATGGGCTTGAAGATTTGGCAATGACTACAAACGGATATTTTTTAAAAGAAAAGGCAGAAATTTTGTGGAAAAATGGACTAAAAAGATTAAATATTTCTCTTGATAGCCTAGACTTTCAAAAATATAAAATGATGAGCCAAGGCGGAGATTTAAAAAAAGTTCTTGATGCAATAAAATATGCCAAAAATTTTGGATATGTAATAAAAATAAATACAGTTTTAATCAAAGGATTTAATGATGGAGAAATTTATGATCTTATAAAATTTTCCAAAGAAAATGACTTGCAATTAAGATTTATTGAGCTAATGCCAATAGGAGATACGGCAGATTTTTCAAAAGATAAATTTATTTCAAGCGATGAGATTATAAAAAAATTAAATCTTATTCCAATAAAAAATCTGGATAAAAATTCGCCAACAAGTCTTTACCAAGTCCCAGATTTTGATTATACACTTGGGCTAATTGAGCCTTTAAGCCACAAATTTTGCAAGGATTGCAACAGACTAAGACTTACATCAGACGGGAAAATTAGACCTTGCCTTCATTCAGATTTACAAATTGATTTGAAAAAGGCCATAAGAGAAAATAAAAATATAGAAAAATTAATTGATGAGGTTTTAATGAAAAAACCTCAAAGACATCATTTGGAAAAAGAAGTTATAAAAGAATCTATGTATAGGATAGGAGGATAAATGTTTACGCATTTAGATAAAAACGGCAGGGGGCAAATGGTTGATATTTCAAAAAAAGAAATCAGCCAAAGAGAAGCCATAGCCAAGGGTTCAATTGAACTTAAAAAAGAAACGATAGAAGCAATAAAAAATGAAAAAATAAAAAAGGGAGACGTTCTTGCCATCGCCCAAGTTGCAGCAATCCAGGCTGTAAAAAATACTTCTTCAATAATTCCAATGGCCCATCCACTTTTGTTAAATGGAATAAATGTAGATTTTAATTTTGAGGGAAATTTATTATTCTGCGAAGTAAAAGTTAAGTGTCAAGGAAAAACTGGAGTTGAAATGGAAGCTTTGACGGGAGTTTCTGCTGGACTTTTGACAGTTTATGATATGTGCAAGGCTCTTGATAAGTCTATGACCATAAAAGATATATATTTAGTGAAAAAATCAGGAGGAAAATCAGGGCTTTATGAAAGAGAAAATTTATAAATACGCCTTTGTGGTAATTTCTGATACCAGATCTACTGGCGAAAATAAAGACGGCTGCATTGATGCTTGCCAAAAAATAATGCCAGAGAATTATAAGATGGTTTATAAATCTATAATTAATGATGATTTGGAAAATATTGAAAATGAATTAAATAAATTGGTTGGTGAAAATATCCAATTAATTTTAACATCTGGTGGGACCGGACTTTCAAAAAGGGACAACACACCAGAGGCAAGTTTAAAAGTAATTGAAAAACAAACGCCAGGCATAAGCGAGGCAATAAGATTAATTTCAAAAGAAAAAACTCATATGTGGGCCCTATCAAGGGCGGTTTCTGGAATAAAAAATAATTCTTTGATTATAAATTTGCCAGGATCTCCTAAGGCTGTCACAGAAAGTATCGAAGGGATTTTGCCATTTTTAGGCCATGGCTTAGATATATTAGAAGGAGATAATAGTGGACATAAATAAAGCAAAAGTTTTATCAATAAATATTTCAAAAACAAAAGGTGTGAGAAAGGAACAGATAGGTCAGGGTTTATTTAAAAAAGATTTTGGGCTAGAAAATGACGCTCACGCAGGAAAGTGGCACAGGCAAGTAAGCCTTTTGGCAGTAGAATCAATTAGAAAAATGGAAAATGAAAATCGTAAATTTGCTTTTGGGGATTTTGCAGAAAATATTACAACCCAAGGAATAATTTTGCATGAACTTCCAATAGGAGAAAAATTAAAAATTGGCGATTGTGTTTTGGAAGTTAGTCAAATTGGAAAAGAATGTCACAAGGGTTGCGCCATAAAACAAAGTGTTGGAAAGTGTATTATGCCTTATGAGGGAATATTTGCAAAAGTAATTGAAGAAGGCGTAATAAAAACTGGAGACGAAATTAAAATATTAGGAGAAAAAAATGAATTTTAAAAAAATCTCAATGGCAGCTCTAGCAGGAGCACTATTAATAGCAACAGCAGCTTGTGCTAACAATAATAAAAATGACAACAATTCAAATGAACTTATGTCAAATTCAAATGTAGCAAAATCAAATGAGGCTACAGACACAAAGGATAAAAAAGAACTTACAGTATTTGCAGCAGCTTCAATGACAGAAGCATTAGAAGAATTAAAAACAGAATTTGAAAAAGAAAATCCAAATCTTAGTTTGACCTTTAACTTTGATTCATCAGGAACATTAAAAACTCAAATTGATGAGGGAGCAGACTGTGATGTATTTGTTTCAGCAGCTCAAAAACAAATGGATGAACTTGAAGGCGAAGATAAAATAGACAAAGAAACAAGATTTGATTTACTTGAAAATGAAGTAACTCTTGCAGTAGCAGAAAGAAATGAAAAAGGTATCAAAGATTTTAAAGATCTTGAAAAAGATGAAGTAGAAAAAATTGCCCTAGGAAATTCTGATGTTCCAGTTGGACAATATTCAGAAGAAATTCTTAAAAATTTAGGAATTTGGGATAAAATCCAAGATAAGGTAACTTTTGGTTCAAATGTAAAAGAAGTTACCTCATGGGTAAGCGAAAAGGTCGCAGATTGTGGAATAGTTTATAAAACTGATGCAAAAACTGCAGGACTTGAAACAGTAGCAGTAGCTGACGATTCAATGCTTGAAAATAAAGTGGTTTATCCAGCAGCTCTTCTAAAAAATTCAAAAAATCCAGAAGAAGGCAAAAAATATCTAGAATTTTTAAAAGGCGAAAAAGCATCAGAAATTTTAGATAAATATGGATTTAAGCCATTAAGTAAATAGATATGGACCTTTATCCTTTATATAATTCAATAAGGATTGCAAGTATATCATCAGTAATAATATTTTTTCTTGGTATATTTGCAGCCTACTATATTAAAAAATTACCTGCAAAAGTAAAGGGGGCAATAGATGTGGTATTAACCCTACCCTTGGTCTTGCCTCCTACTGTTGTAGGATTTTTTCTAATTAAAATTTTAGGACCAAATTCAGGACTTGGGAAAATTTTTGTAGAATATTTTAAATTCCCTCTTATAATGAATTGGTATTCAGCAATTTTTGCAACAGTTATAGTGACCTTTCCCTTGATGTATAGGACAACAAGAGGAGCCTTTGAAGCTTACAACGAAAATTTAACCTACGCTGCTCAAACCTTGGGCAAGTCAAATACTTGGATTTTTTGGAAAGTTTTGATGCCAAATTGTAAAAAAGGAATAATGGCAGGTTTAGTTTTATCCTTTGCAAGAGCCCTAGGAGAATATGGAGCAACTTCAATGGTAAGCGGCTACACCCCAGGAAAAACTGCAACAATTTCAACAAGTGTCTATCAATTTTGGAGAATTGGTCAAGATGAAATCGCCTATAAATGGGTCATGATAAATGTTTTAATTTCATTTATAGTTCTTGTTGCCATAAATTTTTTGGAAGATACAATCCCAAAGGAGAAGGCTTATGCTTGAAGTTGATATCAAAAAAAATTTTGAAAATTTTAAGCTTGATGCAAAATTTACAAACGAAGAAGGAATTTTGGGAATTTTGGGAGCATCAGGTTCTGGCAAAAGTTTGACCCTAAAAGCAATAGCAGGAATAATAAAACCAGATTATGGAAAAATAATTTTAAATGGCAGAGTACTTTTTGATAAAGATAAAAAAATAAATGTACCAACAAAAGACAGAAAAGTTGCCTATCTTTTTCAAGATTACGCACTTTTTCCAAATATGACAGTTTATGAAAATATAAAAACTGGATTTAGGGGAAAAAATAAAAATTTTGAAAAAATAATAAATAAAAAATTAGAAGAGCTCCACATAGACCATATAAAAAATAAACGTCCAGATATGATTTCGGGTGGAGAAAAACAAAGGACGGCTCTTGCAAGAATTTTGGTAAATGAACCAGAAATTCTTTTGTTAGACGAGCCATATTCAGCAATAGATGGATATTTAAGATGGTCAATTGAGCTTGAAGTTAGAAAAATTATAGAAGAATACAAAATTCCAACCCTTTTTGTATCCCACGATAGGGATGAAATTTATAGGATGTGCTATGACATTGTAATAATGGCAAATGGAAAATCTGAGCCAAAAAAAAGAACCAAGGAACTTTTCCAAAATCCAGAAACAATGGCAGCAGCAGAGCTATCAGGTTGCAAAAATTTCTCAGAAATTGAAAAAATTGGAGAAAATACTTACAAGGCTAAGGCTTGGAATATTGACCTAAATTTAGAAAAAAATCACAAGGAAAAATTTATAGGCATAAGAGGCCATGACATAGAAATTTCCAAAAATAAAAAGGAAAAAAATTCATACGAAGTAGAAATATTAAAAGAAATAGAACAAACTTTTAATACCTGCCTAATAATAAGAAAAAAAGATGGTCAAGGTCAAATGACTGTATTTTTAGAAAAAGAAAAATGGAAAAATTTAAAAAATGAAAAAAAACTTTATTTCACTTTGGATGAAAAAAACATCATGTTTTTAAAATAAAAACAAAAAAATCAATCGAAAAAATACCAATAAAAAGAAAAATAAAGAGATCTCTCGACTCACTACCGTTCGCTCGAGATGGGTTATGTGGCTAGATTTTTATACTTCGAATAAGTTTTAGATAAATTTTAATAAATACAGAATTATATTTAAAAAATTCACCAATTCAACTCACAAAATTCAATCGACTATGGTGGATGTGTTTTTAATTATATGCTTTGAATAAGTTAAAATTAAATTTTAATAAATACAAACTCGTGTTTTTAGGAAACTTAGACATTAAAAGTAAAAATAAAACTTTAGCAATTAAAAATGGAAAAAACTTACCCATCTCGAGCAGATAATTATGCCTTGATTTGGCATAATTATCCCTAAAAATTAGTGTGAGAGCACGGAAAAGTTTTCGAAGAAAACTGGTTTTAGTAGTCGAGAGATCTCTTAGATTTTCTAAGCTTGTAATTTACATTAACCTAGATAAAAATCTAAGCAAAGAACTATTTTACAACAATCAAAAAGCTAGGACTAAGCCTAGCTTTTTTCTTTTGCTATATTTTTTACAGCATCTATTGTTTTTTCTATTTCTTCTTTTGTGTTATAAAATGACAGGCTCATTCTTACTATGCCTTGTTTTTTTGTTCCCATTTTTTCGTGAAAAAGTGGGGCGCAATGGCTGCCTGCTCTTACACAAATCTCATAATCATCCCAAAGTTTCATTGCTATATAATTTGCAGGAATATCTTTTATATTAAATGAAATTATTGGAACATGATTTAAATTTATATTTGAATAAAATTTTATTCCTTGTATATCTTTTAGGCCATCATACAAAATTTTTGTAAGCTCATTTATATTTTTGTGAGGACTTTTCTCCAAAAATTCTACGGCAGCTTTTAGTCCAGAAAAGGAATGAACATTTGCAGTCCCTGGTTCAAATAAATCTGGTAAGATATGTGGCTGAGTTTTTGAAAAAGAATCAAAACCTGATCCTCCAGAAAAAACTTGCCTAAAGTTAAAATCCCCATTTACAATAAATCCACCCGTTCCTTGGGGAGCGTGAAGACCCTTATGGCCTGTAAATAAAAATATCGAATTATCATATTTTTTTATATCAAAAGGCACATATCCTGCAACTTGGGCTCCGTCAATTATTAATTTTAAATCATTTTTCTTACAAATCTCATAAGTCCTATCAAGGTCTGTCAAAACTCCTGAAATATTTGATGCACCAGTTATGATAAGAGCCTTGGTGTTTTTTTTGACCAAATTTTCAATTTCTTCAAGATCAAGGCTAAAATCATCTTTTATATCAATAAAAGAAATTTCCATCCCGTCTTTTACCAAACTATAAAGGGGTCTTAAAACTGAATTGTGCTCTGATAAACTTGTTATTATATGGTCATTTTTATCAAATAAGGAATTTATAACAAAATTTAGGGCAAAAGTTATATTTTGGCACAAAACAACATTTAGGGGATTATCCATACCAAAATAAGATCCGACTTTTTTTCTTGTTTGCATCAATAAATCCAGGGCGTCAAGGCTAACCTTGTAGGCTCCTCTTGATGGGTTGCCAAAAGATTTTGAATTTATAGCATTATAAACTGCCCTTGCAACTGATTCGTCCTTATCGATTGTAGTTGCGGCATTGTCAAGATAAATCATAGGCTTTAACCTCTGGCTTTCTCTCGTTTTCTTTGTAAATAAGCATGTATTTTTCATCGAAATCTAACTTATTTTTTGAAAAAATTTCCCTTACCTTCTCATCAAATTTTTTCTCATACCTAAGGCAAAGTCCACAACCGGCATCAATTTCTGGCAAAAGAGGGACAAGCCTTGCCCTTATATTTTCACTTTCGACTTTACTTAGGGCAAGATAGGCAAAATTTGATGATTTGAAAGTATAAATCACATATTCCATCATGGTCTTATTGTATGGTGGGTTCTCATTAATGAAGAAATTTCATACATATTTGAAATTCTTCCAACCTTTAATTCTTCTTTTACTCCATAATGGTCAAGGCAAAGTCCACATGAAATTATATCTACACCGTTATCAGCAAGTTTTTTCAAATCTTCAATGGTATTTTCTCTTTGTGTTGTCAAAAATACTCCCTTGTTGTAGCAAATTACATATTTTGGAAGCACGTCTGCCTCAGTTATTGAAACTAAGAAACTTTCCAAAAGAGATTTTGAGAAATCTTCATCCCCATCACCAATTTTATCAGAATCAAAAACAACAACATATGAAGAAGATAGGCTTTCTCCCTTATCTTTTTTCTCTTTTTCTTCTTCATTTTTCTTAAATGTTAATTTGAAAACCTCGTCTTCTTTTTCTTCGATTTCAACATCAAAGCCTGTTTCCTTGGCAAGTTTTTTCAAATTTTCTACAGCAATATCTTCATTTACAAGTACATAAAAATTTTCTTCACCATTTTTAATTTCTCTTTTTGCCATAATTACAGGCATTGGACATTCGATTCCTCTAGCATCAATTTCTTTCATTTTTTTACTCCTTTATTCTACAAATATTGTTTTATCATATTTTTTACTAATTTGACCTACGATTTTTGCATCAATCTTATTTTTCTTTAATTCTTCCAAGGCATCTTTTGCATCATCTTTATTAATACTTACTAAAAGTCCTCCGGATGTTTGAGGATCATACAAAACTTCCTCAAGAGCAAAGTCATCGACAAGAAATTCCACTCT
This sequence comes from Anaerococcus ihuae, assembly GCF_928368155.1. GTDB lineage: Bacteria > Bacillota > Clostridia > Tissierellales > Peptoniphilaceae > Anaerococcus > Anaerococcus ihuae. The sequence goes on from NZ_CAKMRU010000002.1 coordinate 335,507, forward strand.
ATCTTCCATGTGCATCCTATTTCTTTGACCTCCCTTGGTAAAGACAAATTCACTTGCAGCTTTTTTTGCCCCATCAAGGATTGGTATATTTTTAGAATCAATTATGGCGGAATATTTATCGCCAAGCATTTCTGATAAGTGACCCATAAAAGAAAAACCAGTAACATCAGTAGCTGAGCTTATCCTATATTTTTCCAAAATTTCCTTGGCATATTTATTTAAAAATATCATGGAAGAAATAGCCTTATCCATCTCTTTTTGACCAAGAATATCAATCCCATAAGCATTTGTAACTAAGGTCACTCCCAAAGGCTTGGTCAAAATCAAAAGATCTTTTTCATTTGGTGTATTATTTTTCCAAACCTTATCAAGATCAACTTTTCCCGTTACAGAAAGTCCATATTTTATTTTTGGATCATGAATTGAATGGCCACCAACAAGAGATGCGCCAGCTTCTATAACCTTACTAGCACCACCTTGAAGAATTTTTTTCAAAATATCTATATTTTCATCTTCAGGAAACAAAACAATATTTAGTCCACAAATTGGATCAGCTCCCATAGCATAAATATCTGATAGGGCATTTGTAGCTGCAATTTGCCCAAAAATATAGGGATCAGAAACCATAGGTGGAAAAAAATCTAGGGTGGTTACGATTCCATTATTTTTATCAACTCTTACCAAAGCAGAATCATCCATGGTATCGTATCCAATTAAAACATCATCTCTTTTAAAATTTTTAATAGAAGATAAGGTCTCGCCTAGACTTTCTTGGGGAATTTTTGCGTTGCAACCCCCGCAAACTTCTAGTTCTATATTTGACATATCTACCTACTTTCTATAATTATTGAATTTTAAGTATTATATCTAAATTATACTATAGGAAAAATTTTATAAAAGAAAAATTAAAAATTTTAAAAAAATTAAAAGGATAAAATTTTTTTACAAAAAAATAAAAAGTTTCTTAAAAATTTAATAAAATAAATTCGTAAAATATTTTAAAGTGCAAGTTTAAAAACTTTTTTTGAAAACATTTTTAAAAAAGCTTGCATTTTGATGTGTGATATGTTACTATAATACCAGAAGCAGTTCTAGAAAGGAGAAAAAAGATTGAAAGAGAGTTTTAATATAGTTTTAAACGAAAGAAATTTGGAAGATTTAGCTGATTTAAGTTTTATTAATGAGGAAGAATCTTCAAAAGCTCAAAAATTTCACGCGAGCTTTCCCCAATATTCTGTAACACCTTTAAAAAGATTAAGTAATCTTGCAGATTTATTTGGTGTTGAGGATATTTTTGTCAAAGATGAATCATTAAGATTTGGTCTCAATGCTTTTAAAGTTTTGGGAGGATCTTATGCTATGGCAAAATACATAGCCCAAAAACTTGATATGGACTTGGAAGATTTACCATACGAGAAATTGATTTCACCTGAAATCAAAGAAAAATTAGGCAAGGTAACTTTTATAACAGCAACAGACGGAAATCACGGTAGAGGAGTTGCTTGGACAAGTCAACAATTAGAACAAGATTGTGTAGTTTTGATGCCAGATGGATCAGCTCTTGAAAGAAGAGATAATATCAGAAAAACTGGAGCAAAATGTGATATCATGGAAGGCTTAAACTATGATGCTTGTGTAAGACTTGCCAACAAATATGCTGAAGAAAAAGGCTATATAATGGTACAAGATACAGCTTGGGAAGGATACGAGGAAATTCCAACATGGATAATCCAAGGTTATTCAACACTTGCTATGGAAGCTTATGACCAATTAAAAGAAGCAGGAAAAAAACCAACTCACATCTTTTTACAAGCAGGAGTAGGATCTTTTGCAACAGGAGTAACAGGATTTTTCTCAGATGAATACAAGGGAAGTGAAAAACCTTTTATAGGACTCATAGAACCAGAAAAAGCAAATTGTAACTATCTAACAGCAAAAATAAATGACGGTAAAATCCACAACGTTGAAGGTGAAATGAACACAATCATGGCAGGCCTTGCTTGTGGAGAACCAGTAACAGTAGGATATCCAATTTTAAAATCTTATGTTGATGCATTTTTATCAGTTCCAGACAGCTCAGCTGCAAGAGGAATGAGAATTTTAGGAAATCCAATCGGAGATGACGAAAGAGTTATTTCTGGAGAATCTGGAGCAGCTACACTTGGAGCTATTAGCGAAATCTTACAAAGAGAAGATTTAAAAGATATAAAAGAAAAATTACAATTAGATGAAAATTCAGTAATATTATTTATCTCAACAGAAGGTGATACAGACTTCGAACATTACAGAAAAGTAGTTTGGGATGGATACTATACAAACGATGAAAAATTTGAATATAAAAAAATAATAAGATAAAAATAAAAAAGGAGAAATAAATGACACAAGATATCAACAAATTATTAGAAAAATTAGAAAGCTTAGATTTTGAAAATCTTTACCAAGATGACTTTTTCCACACATGGGATAAATCACAAGACGAACTAGAAGCAATCTTTACAGTTGCTGATACATTAAGAGCTATGAGAGAAAAAAATATCTCTCCAAAAATCTTTGACTCAGGACTTGCTATTTCATTATTTAGAGATAACTCAACAAGAACAAGATTTTCATTTGCATCAGCTGCAAACATGTTAGGACTTGAAGTTCAAGACTTAGACGAAGCAAAATCACAACAAGCTCACGGTGAAACAGTAAAAGAAACAGCTAACATGATTTCATTTATGGCTGATACAGTTGGAATAAGAGATGACATGTATATCGGAAAAGGCTATAAATACATGAAAGATTTCTCAGAATATGTACAAGAAGGATACGATCATGGAATTCTTGAACAAAGACCACACCTTGTAAACCTACAATGTGATATCGACCACCCAACACAAGCTATGGCTGACTTACTTCACGTAATTCACGAATTTGGTGGAGTAGAAAACTTAAAGGGCAAAAAAGTTGCTATGACTTGGGCTTATTCACCATCATATGGTAAACCACTTTCAGTTCCTCAAGGAATTTCAGGCTTATTTACAAGATTTGGAATGGATGTAGTTCTAGCTCACCCAGAAGGATATGAAATAATGCCAGAAGTTGAAGAAATAGCAGAAGAAAATGCTAAAAAATACGGCGGAAGCTTTACAAAAACAAACTCAATGGAAGAAGCATTCAAAGATGCTGATATAGTTTATCCAAAATCATGGGCTCCATTTGCTGCTATGGAAGAAAGAACAGACCTATATGCTAAGGGAGATCAAGAAGGAATTGATGAACTTGAACAAAAACTTCTAGAACAAAATAAGAGCCACATGGATTGGGCTTGTACAGAAGAAATGATGAAACTTACAAAAGACGGAAAAGCTCTATACATGCACTGTCTACCAGCTGATATAACAGGACTTTCATGTGAAGATGGAGAAGTTGATGAGTCTGTATTTGATAGATATAGAGATCCACTTTACAAAGAAGCAAGCTACAAACCATATATAATTGCTGCAATGATCTTCTTACAAAAAGTTAAAGATCCAAAGGCTACAATCGAAAAATTATTAAAAGCTAATAAAGAAAGAGTAATTGACAAAGAAGAAAATAAATAAGAATTTTAAATTTTAAAAGGAGATTTAAATGACAGAAATTAATTATGATTTAGTAAAAGAAACTGCACAAAAATATTCAGAAGATATGAACGCTTTCTTGAGAGATTTAATCCTAAAACATGGTGAATCTTGTGAAGAAGGTCCAAAAGCAAAAAGAATCAAAGAAGAAATGGAAAAAGTAGGCTTTGATAAGGCTTGGATTGATGGTCAAGGAAACGTACTTGGAGAAATGGGTACAGGTGAAAAACAAATCGCTTTTGATGCTCACATTGATACAGTAGGAATCGGAAATAGAGAAAATTGGGACTTCGATCCATATGAAGGATTTGAAGATGAAAATCTTATAGGTGGACGTGGTGGTTCTGACCAATTAGGCGGAATTGTATCAGCAGTTTATGGTGCAAAAATCATGAAAGATTTAGGATTTTTAAACGATAAATTTAGAGTTTTAGTTACAGGAACAGTTCAAGAAGAAGACTGTGATGGAAACTGCTGGTTATATATGATTGAAGATGAAGGAATAAAACCTGACTTTGTAGTTTCAACAGAACCAACAGATGGTGGAATCTACAGAGGACAAAGAGGAAGAATGGAAATTCGTGTAGAAGTTGAAGGAGTTTCATGCCACGGTTCAGCTCCAGAAAGAGGAGACAACGCAATTTATAAAATGGCAAAAATCCTTAACGAAATCGAACAACTAAACGAAAACCCAGCAGATGATTCAGTAGAAATCAAGGGTCTTGTAAAAATGCTTGACGAAAAATACAACCCAGACTACAAAGAAGCAAACTTCTTAGGACGTGGAACAGTTACAACAAGTCAAATCTTCTTTACATCACCATCAAGATGTGCAGTTGCAGATTCATGTGCAATCTCACTTGATAGAAGAATGACAGCTGGAGAAACTTGGGAATCTTGTATAAAAGAAATTGAAGACCTACCATCAGCTAAAAAATTCGGTGCAAAAGTTACAATGTATGATTACGAAAGACCATCATGGACAGGCCTTAGCAAGAAACAAGAATGCTACTTCCCAACATGGGTAATTCCAGAAGATCACGAAGTAACAAAAGCATTAGAAAGAGCATACAAGGGTCTTTACGGTGATAAGAGAATTGCACCAAATGTAGAAAAAGAAATTGAAAAGAGAAAGAATTTACCATTAACAGATAAATGGACATTCTCAACAAACGGTGTTGCAATAATGGGAAGACACAATATCCCAGTTATAGGATTTGGACCAGGAGCAGAAGATCAAGCTCACGCACCAAACGAAGTTACATTCAAACAAGATTTAGTAACTTGTGCAGCAACATACGCAGTTCTTCCACTTGAATATATAAAATAATTTTAAATAATATCAAGAAAGGCTAGTCCTTTCTTGATATAAATTTATAACTTTATATAAATGATTTATAGCTTAAATTATTTTCTAAAATTTAATTTTAATGAGCCATTTGCACATTTGGCGGAAGGCTCAATATTTAAGAAAATATATTTAGATAAAAAAAGAGAGGGAAGTTCTCCTACCCTCATCTTTAAAATTTTTTATAAAAAAATTATAAGGCGAGAAAACGCTATTATAATCAATCGTTAAATAAAAAACCATAAAAGGAGTAAAAAATGAGTGAATTTATGAGACCTATACCTTTTAAAGACCTAATTGATTGGGCTTTGGAAGAATATAAGAACGAAGGTTCTATTTTTGGAATTAAAAAAGAAAAATTCTACAAAAATGAATCTGGAAAAATGCTAAAGACAGTTTTTGGCGATGAAATTTCATCAGCAGTTGGTCCTGCAGCAGGTCCTCAATCTCAACTAGCCCAAAATATTCTTGTTTCATACCTAACAGGAGCAAGATTTATTGAGCTAAAAACAGTTCAAAAACTAGACGGAGAAGATATACAAAAAGCCGTTGCAAAACCATGTATAAACTCTGAAGATGAGTGCTATAACTGTGAGTGGTCAACAGAACTTACCGTTAAAGAAGCTTATGAAGAATATGTAAAAGCATATTTTGCAATTATCGCCTTGGCAAAAGAGTTAAATCTTTCTGACAAAAAAGATTTTGCCTACAATATGTCAGTAGGTTATGACCTTGAAGGAATAAAATCTGAAAAAGTTGATACATACATTGAAAATTTAAGAAATGCTGGAGATACAGACGTATTTAAAGAATGTAAGTCTTATCTTGAAGAAAACATTGATAAATTTTCAAACTTCAATAAAGAAGACATAGAAAATATTAGCACAAATGTTTGTGACTCTATAACTCTTTCAACCCTCCACGGTTGTCCTGCAGAAGAAATTGAAAAAATTGCATCTTATTTAATAGACGATAAAAAAATGTCTACATTTATTAAATGTAACCCTACAATGTTAGGCTATGATTATGCAAGAAAAACCCTTGATGATATGGGCTTTGATTATATTTCTTTTACAGACCATCACTTTAAAAACGACCTTCAATATGAAGATGCGGTTGTTATGATTGAAAGATTATTAGATCTTGCAAAGAAAAATGACCTTGCTTTTGGTGTAAAACTTACAAATACTTTCCCAGTTGATGTAAAAAGAAATGAACTTCCAGCTGAGGAAATGTATATGTCAGGAAGATCTCTTCTTCCACTAACAGTTTCTATGGCAGCTATGCTTTCAGAAAAATTTGATGGAAAACTTCCGATGTCATATTCTGGTGGAGCTGATGCTAGAAATATTAAAGAAATTTTTGAAGCTTTGGGTCAACCAATCACAGTTGCAACAACAATCCTTAAGCCAGGTGGATATCTAAGATTTAACCAATTGGCAAAAGAAACTGAGGATTTATTAAGTGATAAAATCCACGATGTTGATGTTGAAAAAACTATAAAACTTAGAGATAAGACCATAAGTGAATGGGTTAATAATAAATTATATAGAGAAAAAGTTGGATCAAGAAAAACAGATTCACCTCTTCCACTTACAGACTGTTTTAAGGCTCCTTGTAAGGATGGAGGATGTCCAATTGAACAACAAATTCCTGAATATTTAAAATTAGTTGCAAATGGAGAATATGATAAGGCAATTGAAGTTATCGCTATGGATAATACTGCTCCAACAATCTTAGGAGAGCTTTGTGCTCACTATTGCCAAGATCATTGTACAAGAGTTGACTATGAAAAGAGTCTTCAAATAAGAGAAATGAAACTTATAGCAGCTAATAAGGCTCAAGATAAATATTTAGAAAATATAAAAGAAGTAGATTTAAAATCAGATAAAAAAGTTCTTGTTATAGGAGCAGGTCCTGGTGGAATTGCTGCAGCATCATATTTAAGAAGAAATGGTGTGGATGTTACAGTAAGAGAAAAATTATCAAAACCTTACGGAATTGTAAGCCACGTTATTCCAGAATTTAGAATTTCTGATGAACAAATCGAAAAAGATTACCAAATCGCTGTAAAACAAGGCGTAAAATTTGTTTTCGATTCTGAAGTAACAGAATCTTACGAAGAATTGAAAAAAGATTATGACTATATAATTGCTGCCACAGGTGCTTGGGAGAAAGGAAGATCTCCAGTAAAAGAAGGAGAGGAAAATATCCTTGATGCTCTTGATTTCTTATGGGATGTAAGAATGAATGGCAAGGCAAATGTTGGCAAAAAAGTTGCAGTTGTAGGTGCAGGAGATGTAGCTATGGATTGTACAAGAACTGCAGCAAGACTTGATGGAGTTGAAAGCGTAGCCTTAGTTTATAGAAGAACAGAAGCTTACATGCCAGCAACTCAAGAAGAAGTAAATGATGTAAAAGAAGAAGGCCACAAAATTTATGAATTAGTTGCCCCATATGCTTATGATGGAAAAGTTTTAAAATGTGAAAAAATGGAACTTGGAGAATTTGATGAGTCTGGAAGAAGATCAATAAATTCAACAGGAGAAAAACTTGACCTTGAATTTGATACAGTAATTGGAGCAACAGGTGCAAGAGTAGATACAAGTGCATTCAAAGAAAATAATATAAATCTAGATGATTGGGGCAATGTAAAAACTACAGAAAATTACGAAACAAATATAGACAATGTTTATGTAATTGGAGATTGTAGAGCTGGTGCAAGTACTATTGTAAAAGCAATGGGAGAAGCTAAAGCAGTTTGTCTTGACATTCTATCAAAAGAAAATCTAGAAAATGATTTCGAAAAATTTGAAGTAGAGGGAAACAAGGATATTATTTACGAAAAAAGAGGAAGACTTCAAGAAAAAATCGACAACGAAAATGAAGGTTATAGATGTCTAAAATGTGATCAAATCTGTGAAATGTGTACAGAAGTTTGTCCAAACAGAGCAAATGTAGCTATAAAGGCTGATGGATTTGATAATCTTCACCAAATAATCCACTTAGATGGAATGTGTAACGAATGTGGAAACTGTGGATTCTACTGTCCACACGCAGGACGTCCTTACAAAGATAAACTTACAGTATTTTGGACAAAAGAAGACTTTGATGATTCAACAAATACAGGCTTCCTAAAAGATGGTAATAAATATCTAGTTAGACTTGAAAACGGCAAAGTAATAGAAGTAGAAAACTTAGATGATTTGTCAGAAAATATGGCAAAATTAATAAAAGCAATCGAAGAAAACTATGCTTATTATATTAAGCCAACAGAAATTTTAAACTCATAAGGAGATAAGATGATATTATCAAATTGCCTAATAATTACAAACGATGAGAACAATAGTTTTTACGAAAATGGCGCAGTTTTTATAAAGGACAAATTAATAGAAGATGTTGGAGAAAATCAGGATATTTTAAATAAATATCCTGATGAAGAAGTAATTGATTTAAAAGGAAAACTTCTTATGCCAGGAATGATATGTGCTCACTCACACATTTATTCAGCTTATGCAAGAGGCGCAGCATTTTCAAAACCAACAGATAATTTCTTTAATGTTTTAGAAAATCAATGGTGGACTCTTGACAGGGAGCTTACAACAGAAGATGTAAGATTAAATGCATTGACAACTTATATGGAATCAATAGCAAACGGAGTGACAACAGTAGTTGACCATCATTCAGGACCAAATTCTGTAGAAAATTCACTCTTTACCCTAGCAGATGCAGCAAAAGAAGTAGGAATTAGAACAAATCTTTGCTACGAGCTTTCAGATCGTGATGGAGAAGAAATTAGAGATAGGGAAATAAAAGAAAACGTAGATTGGATTAAACATTCTCTTAAAGAAAATGACGATATGCTAAGAGGACTATTTGGACTTCACGCATCCTTTACCCTTTCAGATGAATCATTAGAAAAAGCTCTTGATGCAATGGATGGAGTTTATAATGGCTTCCATGTTCACATTGCAGAAGGAATCGAGGACCAATGGGATTGCCAAAGAAAATATGGCAAAAGAATTGTAGAAAGACTAAATGATTTTGGCATAATAAACGAAAATACCCTTGCTATCCACTGTGTTCATATAAACGGAAGAGAAATGGATATATTAAAGAAAAATAATACTCCAGTAATTTTCAATCCAGAATCAAATATGAACAATGCAGTAGGAGTTCCTCCAGTAAATAGATTTTTTGAAAAAGGATTAAAGGTAGGAATAGGAACAGATGCCTATACAAACGATATGTTTGAATCAATGAAGGTTGCAAATATAATCCAAGCTCACAACACCCAAGATCCTACAAAGGGATTTGGAGAAACTTTGGAAATGCAATTTAAAAACAACCCTGATATAGTTTCCCACTTCTTAAACAATGAAGTAGGAAGAATAAAAAAAGGAGCCTATGCAGATTTAATTACCATTAATTATGATCCATACACTCCAATAAATAAAGACAATTGGGGCGGACACAGCCTATTTGGTCTAACAGGAAGACTTGTAAATGATACAATAATCAACGGAAAATTTGTTATGAAAGATAAAGTAATAACAACAGTTGACCAAGCAAAAATCCACGCAGATTCAAGACAAAGAGCTGCAAAAATTTGGAAAAATCTTTAAAATTTATTAAGCTAGTTTATTTTTTTAAACTAGCTTAATAAAAAATATATTTAAAATAAAAAATTATTTTAAAAATCAAAAAATTTTTATGATATTATTTGTTTAATTTATAACAAAGTGTATTATAATGATAAGCTTAAAAATTTATCAAATGACACTTAGCAAATGTCAAAAAAACAAAAGGAGATGAAATGAAAAACAAAGAAAAAAATGCAAACACTTCCTTGTTTGACATGGATGCAAATCCTAGTTTTAAAAGGAGTTTGCCGATTGCCCTTCAACACTTGTTGGCAATGATTGTAGGAAATACCCTTCCGGCAATCGTTCTTACAGGACAATTAGCTAATACGGAATTTGCAATATCAGCCCAAGATGCAGTTTATTTAATTCAAGCGGGCATGTTTGTAGCAGCTATAGCAACATTTTTGCAATTATATCCAGTTTTTAAAGTTGGTGCAAAACTACCAGTAATTATGGGAATAAGTTTTGCTTACATTCCAGTTTTAACATCCATTGGTATAAAATATGGAATTGGAGCGGTCTATGGTGCTCAATTAGTCGGTGGTGTTGTTGCCTTTATAGTAGGTATGAATATAAAAAGAATTTATAAATATTTCCCACCAATGGTTTCAGGGACTGTAGTTTTGACTATTGGACTTTCTCTTTATTCTGTTGCCTTAAATTATATGGCAGGAGGAAATGGAAATCCTAACCAAGGAGATTTAGTTTATTGGGGTGTAGCATTTTTAACTTTAGCAGTAACCCTTTGCTGCAATATGTTTGGAAAAGGAATTATAAAACTTGCAGCAATTTTAATAGGAATTGGTGTAGGATATGTAGCATCAATATTTTTTGGAATAGTTCATTTTGATGGAGTAAAAGAAGCAGCTTGGATAACTTTACCAAGAATTATGCCATTTAAATTAGAATTTCCAATCGATGCAGTAATTACAATGTCAGTAATGTTTGTTGTAAATTCTATTCAAGCCGTAGGAGATTTATCTTCAACAACAGCTGGAGGTCTTAATAGAGTTCCAACAGGAGATGAGCTTGAAGGTGGAATAAAAGCAAATGGTCTTGCATCAGTAATTGGTGCTTTGATTGGTGGTATGCCAACAGCAACCTATAGCCAAAACGTAGGAATTGTTTCACTAACAAAAGTTGTTGCAAGAAAAGTTTTTGCAATAACAGCAAGCCTTATTCTTGTTGCAGGATTTATTCCAAAATTTGGTGCTTTGATGCTTTCAGTTCCACAAGCAGTAATTGGCGGAGCAACTATTACAGTTTTTGCACAAATTACAATGAGTGGAATGAAATTAATAATGTCAGATGAAATGAGTTCAAGAAATGTAACTATAGTAGGACTAGGAATAGCCCTTGGAATGGGAATTGTTCAATTAGGTGATCAAGCTTTGGCACAATTTCCAGGATGGTTTAGAATGGTATTTACATCCTCACCTGTAGTTTTAGCAACTTTAGTAGTTTTCTTACTAAATATAATAATGCCAAAGAAAACTTTAGAACAAGAAGAAAAAGAAAGAAAAGAAATGGACGAAAAATAATTTAAAATTTAGCCTTGTTTAATAAAATTATTTTAAATAAGGCTAAAATTATTTTTAAATTAGAATAAAAAAATATACTTACACAAAGTAAGCCTTATAATTTTATAAAAAAAGAAAAGGAAAATTTTTATGGAAAAAGAAAAAAAATTTACGGGCCTTTTTAGTTTTGAAGGAAACGCAACAACAAAAGAGGCGTTGCCACTTGCCTTTCAACACGTTGTAGCCATGATTGCAAGTTGTATTACACCACCAATAATGCTTGCAGGAGCAAGTGGTCTTTCACCTGAAGATACAATGATTTTAATTCAAATAGCTTTAATAGGATCAGCACTTACAACTTTATTGATGATTTATCCAATTAAAATTATAGGATCAAGACTTCCTGTGATATTTGGGGTTTCATTTGCTTATGTACCTACAATGATTGGTCTTGCCAATCAATTTGGAGCCCGAGGCCCCGTAGAAGTTGTTGCAATAGTTTTGGGAGCCCAAATTGTTGGAGGAATTTGTTCAATACTTTTTGGACTAGGATTAAAATACATAATGCCACTTTTCCCACCACTTGTTTCAGGAACAGTAGTTTTAGTAATAGGACTTTCACTTTATCCTGTAGCTATGAATTATATGGGAGGAGCAGGAAGCGTAGAAGTTGCTGGCTGGGGAGCTTGGCAAAATTGGTTAGTCGGAGGAATAACTTTAATATTAGGACTTGGATTTACACATTTTGGAAAAGGAATGTTTAAACTTGCAAATGTATTATTTGCTATGATTATTGGATTCATAATATCAATATTTTTTGGAATGGTAGATTTTTCTCCAGTAAAAGAAGCTGGTTGGATTTCAGTTGTAGAACCATTTCACTTTGGAATTTCTTTTGAGCCATCAGCAATAATTTCAATTACAATTATTTTTATAGTAACTGCAATAGAAGGAATAGGAGATATGACCTCTACAACCGTTGGTGGTATGGATAGGATTCCTACACCAAAAGAATTAAGAGGTGGAATTGTTGGATATGGTGCTGCAAACTTAGTTGGAGCGATTTTTGGATGTCTTCCAACGGCAACATTTTCACAAAATGCTGGAATTGTTTCAATAAATAAGGTAGTAAATAAAAAAGTATTTACCCTAGCATCTTTGATAATTTTAGTATCAGGACTTGTTCCAAAATTATCATCAATTCTTACAACAATTCCTTATCCAGTTTTGGGAGGAGCAACACTTTCAATTTTTGCTGCTATAACAATGAACGGAATTAGAATGATCACAAGCCAACCTCTAAGTGCAAGAAATACTTCAATAGTTGGAGTTTCTGTAGCTTTAGGTGTAGGATTTACTACAGTTGCAGCAAGCGCACAAAATGCTGGCGTTATGTTTATGCCAGAAGAATTAGCAGTAGCAATCGGGTCATCACCAGTTGTACTTGCAGCAATTTCTGCAGTATTAATGAATTTAATTATTCCAGAAAAAGAAGAAGACAAGGCGAAAGAAGATTCACTTGCAAATCTTGAAATTAAAGAATTAGAAGAAGAGTAAAAAATAAAAGCTTAAAATCTTCAAAAAAATAGATTTTTTATTGAATTATTTAAAAAGAATTATTTTAAATAAATTTCAAATAAAATTCACTATTTTTAAAAAAAAATGAAGATTTTAGGCTTATTTTTTTTGGTGAAATGAATAATAAATTATTTTTTCAAAAAAAGAGAAAAAATTGTAGAAAAACAAGTAAAAAATTTTAAAAAAAAGCTCTCAAAATCTTGAAAACGATTAGTAATTTGTGGTAATATATTATATACAATATACAATTAAAAGGGAAATTGTAGAGAGATTTAATATAAGGAAAATGCTTTAAAACATTTTAGGAGGTTAAAATGTATGTAGGAAAAAGTGTTAAAAGAGTTGATGCTTACGATAAAGTAACAGGACGTGCAAAATATACAGAAGATTTAATAATAAATGGTGCTTATGTTGCAAAAATTTTGCACTCAACAATTGGTCATGGAAAGGTTATCTCAGTTGATACAAAAAAGGCGGAAGAAGTTGAGGGAGTAGTTAAAATTATTACTTGTTTTGATGTTCCAAAACATTCATTCCCAACAGCAGGTCACCCTTGGTCAACTGATAAAAATCACCAAGACGTTGCTGATAGAAGATTATTAAATGAACACGTTAGATATTATGGTGATGATGTAGCTGTAGTTATTGCAGAAAATGAAGTTTCAGCAAGTCAGGCTTTAAAATTAATTGAAGTTGAATACGAAGAATATGATGTGGTTTTAGATCCTATTGAATCAATGAATAATGGATTAAGACCAATTCACGATGAATTTCCTGATAATATTTTGGGTCATACCAAAAATCACAGGGGAAATTATGACGAAGCGATAAAAGAAGAAGGACTTATAAAAGTTGAAGGTTGGTATGAAACTCCAATCGTTCAACATGCCCACATAGAAAATGGAATTGCTTGTGCTTATGAAGAGCAAGGAAAAATTGTAGTTATTGCTTCAACTCAAATTCCTCACATTGTAAGACGTGTTTGCGGTCAAGCTTTGGGAATTGGCTGGGGAAAAATTAGAATTGTAAAACCATATATAGGTGGAGGTTTTGGTAACAAGCAAGATGCTTTGTACGAGCCATTAGCAGCTTATCTTACAACTCAAGTTGGAGGTCATCCTGTAAAACTTGATACATCCAGAGAAGAAACTTTTGTTTCAACAAGAACCAGACACTCACAAAAACTTCATATAATTTCTTATGTAAGAGCTGACGGAACTTTTGCTGCTAGAAAATTAGAATTATTTTCTAATAATGGTGCTTATGCATCTCACGGTCACTCAATAGCTGCCAAGGGAACAAATTGTTTCCATCAATTATATCCTTGTGATAACACACAAGCTGATGGATATACAGTTTATACAAACCTACCAACAGCAGGAGCCATGAGAGGATATGGAATTCCACAAACTATGTTTGCTTTTGAATCTCACCTTGATGATGTTGCAAAAACTTTAGATATGGATCCATTAGAATTAAGAATGCAAAATATTATGCAAAAAGGTTTTATCGATGGATTTTCAAGAAATGAAAACTACTACGATTCTTTCAGAGAAGCAATTTCTGTTGGAAGAAAAGCAATTGATTATGATAAAAAGATAGAAGAATATAAAAATCAAACTGGAAATATAAGAAGAGGAATTGGTCTTGCTGCATTTTGGTATAACACAGCAGTTTATCCAATTTCACTAGAATCTTCTTCTTGTAGGATGGTTTTAAACCAAGACGGTTCAGTTCAATTGCAACTTGGAGAAACTGAAATCGGACAAGGTGGAGATACAGCATTTTCACAAATGGCAGCAGATGCTATAGGCGTAAAAATGGAAGATGTTCATATAGTTTCAACCCAAGATACGGATGTAACTCCATTTGGTTTGGGAGCTTACGCTTCAAGACAAACATTTGTATCAAGTTTTTCTATCACAAATACAGCTAGAGTATTTAAAGATAAAATATTAAATAGGGCAAGTAAAATTTTGGAATTTACTCCACACAATCTAGATCTTGTAGATAGTATGGTAATAAATAAAATAACTAAAAAACCATTATTATCTTTAGGAGAACTTGCAACAGAAGCCTTGTATGATACTCTTGATAGTGAACATATTTCTGCAGAAGAAACTTTTACAATAAGAAACAACGCTTTTTCATTTGGATGTACCTTTGCAGAAGTTGAAGTTGATATTTCTCTTGGAAAAGTTAAAATTTTAAGACTTGTAAATGTTCACGATTGTGGAAAACTTATAAATCCAAGACTTGCAGAAGCTCAAGTTCATGGAGGAATGAGTATGGCAGTAGGCTTTGGTCTTTCAGAAGAATTAAAATATAACGAAAAGGGAAAAATTTTAAATGACAACCTTCTTGATTATAAATTATCTACAACCATGGACCATCCACATTTTGAAGCATATTTTATAGAAAACCCATCACCAGTTTCACCATATAATACAAAATCACTTGGTGAGCCACCAACATGTTCACCAGCTCCAGCATTAAGAAATGCAATTTTAAATGCAACGGGAGTAGGAGTAAACAAATGTCCTATGACACCACACGTTTTGTTCCCACTTTTCAAAGAAGCTGGACTAATAGAAAATGACTATGAAAAAGACATGGAATATGATGCTTAAAGGAGAAAAATTATGTATGATGTAAAAAAAATTTATGAAGCCTATACAATTGATGAGGCTATAAAATTAAAAAAAGAACATCCTGAAGCAAGATATATAGCTGGTGGTTCTGATGTTTTGGTAAAAATCAGAGAAGGAAAAATGGCAGGACTTGAGCTTATCTCACTCTATCTTATAGATGAGCTTAGGGGAGTTAGTATGGAAGAAGATGGAACAATTAGAGTAGGATCTTTAACCAGCTTTACCCATATTACAAATGATCCAATAATTCAAAAACACTTAAAAACTTTGGGAGAAGCAGTTGATACTGCAGGTGGACCTCAACTTAGAAATATTGCTACAATCGGTGGAAATATTTGTAATGCTGCTCCATCAGCAGATTCATGTACAACAGTTATGGCATATGATGCTATAATTGAATTAAAAGGCGAAAATGGTTTTAGAGATGTTCCTGTAAAAGATTTTTATATAAAATATGCAACAGTTGACATAAGAGATACTGAAATTGTTACAGCAATTAAGTTTAAGAAAGAATCCTATGAAAATCATTACGGACATTATTTTAAATATGCAATGAGAAATGCTATGGATATAGCAACTTCAGCTGCATCAGCAAATGTAAAATTTGATGAAGATGGAAATGTAGAAGAAGTAAGGGTTGCATACGGAGTTGCAGCAGCTATTCCGGTTAGAGCCAATGAAGCTGAAAAATCTTTAGTAGGAAGAAAATTAACAGATAATAATATAAATGTTTTTGCAAAAAAAACCCTTGATGAACTATCACCAAGAGATTCTTGGAGAGCTTCAAAAGCCCTAAGAACACAAATACTTTATGAAATAACAACAAGATGTTTAAAAGAAATTAGAAAAGAACACGAGGAGGGATTAAATGCATAGCAGAGAATATGGACCATATGGCCCAAAACCAGAAGAAAAACTACATTATGAACCTCAATACAAAATTGTAAAATGTAGGATAAATGGAATAAGGGTTACAAAAATGGTTGATGTGAGAGCATCACTTACAGATTTTTTAAGAAATGAATTTGCCCTAACAAGTGTAAAAAAAGGATGCGAAGTTGGAGAATGTGGAGCTTGTGCAGTTTTAATTGATGGAGAAAGTTTTAACTCATGTATCTATCTTGCAATTTGGGCAGAAGGAAAAGATATTTGGACAACTGAAGGACTAACTGCATCTGACGGATCACTTTCAATTATCCAACAAGCCTTTGTAGATGAGGCAGCAGTTCAATGTGGTTTTTGTACACCAGGTTTTATAGTTTCAGCAACAGAAATAATTGCAAGAGGAAAATATTATACAATTGATGAGCTTAGAAAAGAATTGGCAAATCATATGTGTAGGTGTACAGGCTATGAAAATATCTTGCTTGCAGTTCAAAAAGCAAATAATATTGAAAATGGTTTTGAAGAACTAGAAGAACATGTAGTAAATCAAATCAAAGAAGAAGATAAAAAAGATTATATGTAATGAGGTAAAGGCGTGTCAATATTGATCAAAAACGGAACGGTAGTTCTAGATGAAAAAATAGAAAATCTTGATATTTATATAGAAGATGAAAAAATAAAAAAAATAGGCAAAAATTTAGACCTAAGTGCAGATAAAATAATTTATGCCAAGGATAAAATTGTTACGGCTGGTGGAGTAGACGTCCACACCCACATGTCCTTGGATTTGGGAAAATTTGTTGCTTGCGACGATTTTTATACGGGAACAGTAGCAGCAAGCCACGGAGCAACTACCACAATTTGCGATCATATTGGAGCTTTGGAAAAAGGAGCAAGCCTTCAAAAATTAATTGACCACTACCATGATATAGCAGATGGAAAAGCCGTAATAGATTATTCTTTCCACGGTGCCATGTATGAAGTCAATGATGAATTAATAGAAGAAATAGAAGATTTAATGGATGAGGGAATCCCATCCATTAAAATCTATTCTACTTATGCTGGAAAACTTGAAGATGATGAAATCTTACGAGTTTTAAAAAAGGCAAAAGAAGTTGGAACAATAATTTGTGTTCATTGTGAAAACGATGGGCTCATAAAAGAATTAAGAAAAGAGGCGATTGAAGCTGGTAATCTTTCCCCAAAATATCACGCCCTAACAAGACCTAATGAAAGCGAGGCAGAAACAATAAATAGACTCGCCTATCTTTCAAAAGTAGCAGGAGATCCAAAACTTTATATAGTTCACACTTCAACCAAAGAAGGACTTGATGAAATAAAAGCTGCAAGGGCCAGGGGACTTAAAAATATTTATTGTGAAACTTGCACCCAATATCTAGTCTATGATGAAAGTAAATATATGGATAATCCAAATGAGGAAGCGGTTAAATATATTTGTGCACCTCCCCTTAGAAAAAAATCAGATATTGAAGCTTTATGGGAGGGGATAAAAAATGGAGATGTTGATGTAATAGCAACTGACCATTGCCCATTTATCTATGAAAGTGAAAAAAAACCATACGCTGATGATTTTACAAAAGCACCAGGAGGAATTCCTGGAGTTGAAGAAAGAATGGAAGTAGTTTTAAGTGAAGGATTAAAAAGAAATATCTCCTTAAATGTATTGACAAAGCTTTTGTGTAAAAATCCAGCAAAAATTTTTGGATTTTCAAATAAAAAGGGAAGTTTAGAAGAAAAAAAAGACGCAGACATAGGAATATTTTCCAAAAATTCCTACACAATAACAGAAGAAAACAGACATTCCAAATGTGATTATACAAGTTATGAAGGATACAAAACTAAAGTAAAAGTTGATACTGTTATTTCAAAAGGGAAAATTATTTTGGATGAAAATGGATACTATGCCGAAGAAGGTATGGGTAAGTTTATAAAAAGAAAATTAAGATAAGGAAATACAAATGACAAATAATGAAACGATTTTAATAGGAAAAGAAATACAAGGACAGGACCCATTTATTGTAAAAGTAAATGGAAAAACTTATAAGACATATGAAGATAAATCTTTATTAAGATTTTTAAGAGATGATTTAAAATTATTTTCTGTTAAGGACGGTTGTAGCCAAGGAGCTTGTGGAACTTGTACAGTTATAGTTGGAAATATTCACAAAAAAGCTTGTATAGTTAGACTTTCAAAACTTAATGGAGAAGAAGTTATAACCAACGAAGGTCTATCTCAAAAAGAAAAAGATGCCTTTACATATGCCTTCACCAAGGCGGGAGCTGTTCAATGTGGATTTTGTATTCCTGGAATGGTTATGAGTGGAGCAAGTTTAATAAGAACAAATCCAGACCCAACAGAAAAAGAAATTAGAGAAGCTATCAAAGGAAATATTTGTAGATGTACAGGCTACAAAAAAATCGTTGATGGAATAATTTTGGCTGGAAAAATTTTAAGAGGCGAAGAAGAAATAAAGAATGAAGAAAGTGAATCTTTTGTTGGAGCAAGAGCCGACAGAATTGACGCTAAAGAAAAAATTCTTGGAACAGGAATTTATGCAGATGATATAGAACTTCCAAATATGGCCTATGGTTCTTGTGTAAGAAGTAAATTTCCAAGAGCAAGACTTTTAAGTTTAGATACAAGCGAAGCCGAAAAACTTGATGGAGTTGTTGGAGTTCTTACAGCAAAAGATTTACCAGTACAAAAAGTTGGTCACATCCAAAGAGATTGGCCAGTATTTATTGATGTTGGACAAACAACAGCCTCCCTTGCAGATGCTTTTTGCTTTGTTGTTGCTGAAGATGAAAAAACTTTGGAAAAGGCAAAAAAACTTGTAAAAGTTGAACTTGAAGAATTAGAACCAGTAAGTTCAATCAAAGAAGCAATGGCAGAAGATGCCCCACAAGTTCACGAAGGAGTTGACAATCTTTGCCAACAAAGACACGTTACTCGTGGAGATGCAAAAAAAGCTTTAGAAAATTCAAAATATACAGCAACCTTTACCTACAAAACTCCTCTCGGTGAACACGCATATCTTGAACCAGAATGTTGTGTGGCAGAACCATACAAGGATGGAGTAAGAGTTTATTCTTCTGACCAATCAGTTTATGATACAAGAAGAGAATTATCAATTATGTTTGATTGGGAAGATACTCCAGAAAGAATTGTTGTAGAAAATCCATTTGTCGGCGGAGGTTTTGGTGGAAAAGAAGACATGAGTGTTCAACCACCAGCAGCTCTAGCGGCTTATCTTTTCAAAAGACCTGTAAAACACAAATTTACAAGAGACGAATCATTAAGATGGCATCCAAAACGCCACCCAATGGAAGGAAGTTTTACAATTGGTTGTGATGAAAATGGAATTTTCCAAGGAATGGAATGTGAAATTTATTTTGATACAGGAGCCTATGCTTCACTTTGTGGACCAGTTTTGGAAAGAGCTTGTACTCACTCAGTAGGCCCTTATAATTATCAAAATACAGATATAAAAGGCTACGGATATTATACAAATAATCCTCCAGCAGGAGCCTTTAGAGGATTTGGAGTTTGCCAATCAAACTTTGCAATGGAGTCAAATATAAATATTTTGGCAGAAAAAGTTGGAATTTCTCCATGGGAAATCAGGTATAGAAATGCAATCAAACCAGGCGAAGTCCTTCCAAACGGACAAATTGCCGACAGATCAACTGCCCTTGTTGAATGTCTTGAGGCTGTGAAAGATATTTATGAAGAAAATAAAGACCACGCAGGAATAGCAGTTGCTATGAAAAACGCCGGAGTTGGTGTTGGACTAAAAGATATTGGTAGAGTTAAAATTGTTGTTGACGGCGACATGGTAAAAGTATTTTCTGGAGCAACTTGTATAGGCCAAGGTGTTGGTACAATTATTTTACAAATGATTGGAAAGGCGACAGGTCTTCCATATCACAAAATAAAAATCATGCCACCAAGCACTTTAACAAGTCCAGATTCTGGAACAACATCAGGTTCAAGACACACCCTAATAACAGGTGAAGCTGCCAAAAAATGTGCGGAACAACTTGCCAAAGATTTAGAAAACCATAGCCTTGAAGAGCTTGATAAAAAAGAATATTTTTACGAATATGATGACCCAACAGACCCACTTGGATCAGATAAACCAAATCCAAAATCACATATTGCCTACGGCTTTGCAGCTCATGTTGTAGTTTTAGATGATGATGGAAAGGTTACAGATGTTTATGCTGCTCACGATTCTGGAAAAGTTGTAAATCCTACAACAATTGAAGGACAAATCGAAGGTGGAGTTATAATGAGTCTTGGTTATGCTTTGACAGAAGATTTGAAAGTTCAAAATTCTGTTTTAAAAGCAAAATATGGAACAATGGGCTTGTGGAAAGCTCCAGATGCTCCAAATATTCATACGATTTTAATTGAAAAAGATGAATTATTAGATCTTGCCTATGGGGCAAAAGGAATTGGAGAAATTGCAACAATTCCAACAGCACCAGCAGTCCAAGGAGCATATTATGCAATGGACCATGATTTAAGATTAGAGCTTCCATTAAGAGATACAGCTTATAGCAAAAAGAAAAAGAACATTATAAAAAAATAGGAGAATAAAGGATTGTGAATTTCACACTTTAATTAAGTAGAAAATCGACATGCACGAATATCGGACTACAAAAATTGATGATTTCTAAATTTAAAACTTCTAAAATCGCAAACTCGGGCTACGCCCTCAGACAGTGCGATTTTGGACGAAGTTTTAAACTTGAAATCAAAACAATTTTTTTCGCATGATATTCTTAGCATTTCGATTTTCTGCTTTTTTAAAAATGTATTTCACAGTCCTTAATTTTTATTATTATGGAAAAAAATTTAGAAGAGATTTTAAAAATTAAAAAAAACGATGTGATTTCTATTACAGGATCTGGTGGTAAGACTTCTCTTATGTTTTATCTTGCAAATATTTTAAAGAAAAAGGGTTCGGTTTTAATTACTACTTCTACAAAAATAAAAGTTCCAGAAAAAGACCAAGTTGATGAGATTTTTTTGTCTTTTGATGATTATGTAAAAAAAGATTATAAAAATAAGATTGTAGGAATTGGTCAAAAGCTTGAAGGGATTAATAAATTAAAGTCTATTGGAGAAAATAATTTAAAAACTATAGCAAAAGACTTTGATTATATTATAATAGAAGCAGACGGTTGTAGAAATCTTCCCCTAAAATTTTGGAAGCAATATGAGCCAGTTATTTATGATTTTACAAAAAAAACAGTTGGAATTTTTTCTATAAAAGTTTATGGCAAAGAAATTTCTTCTGATTTTATTTATAATTTTGATGAATTTAGGGCAAATATTAAAAATGATTTTGTTGATGAAGAAGTTTTTGAAAAACTTATAAAATCTGGAATGTTTAAGAATTTTCATGGGGAAAAATTTGTTTTCTTTAACCAAGCAGATAGCCTTTTTGAGAAAAATCAGGCAAAAGGGGTAATAAGATACTTAAGAGAGAAAATAAATTTGAATTATTTTTACGGATCAATTTTAAAGGAGAAATATTATGAAAATTAGTGCAATTATTATGGCGTCAGGTCTTTCTAGGAGAATGGGAGAAAATAAGCTTTTACTTGATTTTAAGGGTGATAAACTTTATGAATGGACTTTTGATTTGGTAGAAGAAATTGATTTTGATGATGTTATCCTTGTTTCATCTTATGATGAAATTCTTGATGATGCTAAAAAAAGAGGATTTAAGGCGATTTTCAATGACAACAACGAGGTTGGAAAATCTGCGTCAATTAAGCTTGGAGTTTTAAATTGTGATAAGGATTCTGCTATGATGTTTTTTGTAGCTGACCAACCTTTATTAAAAGTTGAAACTGTAAATAAATTAATTGAAAAATATAAGGAAAATCAATTGATTACCTATCCAAGAACTGAAAAAAGAAGAGGAGCTCCTGTAATTTTCTCACCAGAATACAGGGAAGGGCTTTTGTCTTTAGATTTTGACCAAGGTGGAATGATTTTGGTTAAGGATGACAATAAAAATGAAGTTAAAATCGATGATGTCAAAGAACTTTGGGATATTGATACTTACAAAAACCTAGAGGAATTAGAAGATGCCTCTAAATAATATAGTTGTTTTTAGGGGTGGTGGTGACGTTGCGACTGGATCTATCCAAAAATTATTTAGGACTGGATTTAAGGTTTTGGTTTTGGAGATGGAAAAACCTCTTTGTATAAGAAGGTATGTTTCTGCTGCCCAAGCAATTTTTGATGGTGAGGTTAAAATTGAAGATTTTACAGCTAGAAAAGTAGAAAATCTTGATCAAATTAAAAAAGCCTGGGATGAAAATGTAGTTCCAGTTTATGTCGATCCAAAAGCTCATATTTTAAAAGAATTAAAACCTATGGCTGTGGTTGATGGAACTCTTGCCAAAAAAAATATTGGAACAAATAAAAATATGGCTGATATTACAGTGGCTCTTGGACCTGGATATGAGGCAGGAGTTGATGTTGATTATGTAATTGAAACAAACAGGGGTCATGACCTTGGCAGGTTAATTTTTGAAGGTTTTGCAGAAAAAAATACAGGAATTCCTGGAAATATTAAAGGCTTTACGACTGAAAGAATTTTAAGAGCAGTAGATGAGGGAGAAATCCAAGTTATAGAAGATATAGGATCGGTTGTAAAAAAAGACCAAGTTGTAGCTTTAGTAAATGGAAAAGAAATAAAATCAAAGCTTGATGGAATGGTTAGGGGGATGATTGGAGATGGATCTTTTGTCACAAAGGATTTAAAAATCGGAGATGTTGACCCAAGAGTTATTCCAAAAAATGCAAAAACTATTTCTGATAAGGCAAGACTTATTGGAGGGGGCTGCCTTGAGGCTATTCTTATAGGAAAAAGGAGAATTGAAAATGGATATACAAATTCTTAAAGATATTGTAGAAAAACTTGATGGGGGAGAAAATGTTGCCTTGGTAATTCTTACAGAAACCAAAGGTTCTGCTCCGGGCAAGGACAATTCTTCTATGGCGGTTTTTGAAAATGGAGAAATTTCTGGAACAATCGGCGGCGGTCCTATAGAATTTGACCTTATAAAACAAGCCAAAAAAGCCCTAGAAGAAGATGAAGAAAGATCTTTTGATTATACTTTAAATGAAAAACAAGAAGTGAAAATGTCTTGTGGGGGAAGAAACAAGGGTTATATCAAAATTTTTAGGGCAAATCCCAGTTTGATTATTTTTGGGGCAGGCCATGTTGGACAAAAGCTTGCAAGAGTTGCTGTAAATACAAATTTTGACGTGACCGTAGTTGACCAAAGAGAAGATTTCGAAGATAAAAAAGATTTGGAAAAGATAAAAGAATTTGTAATATCTAATCCAAAAGATTTTGCTTCAAACCATAAATTTAACAAAAACACCTATATTTTAATTTGCACACCAGATTATGATGAGGAAGTTTTGGAAAATGTAATCGATAAAGATTACAAATTCCTTGGTATGATTGGTTCAAAAAGAAAGGTAAAAAGAGTTTTTGATAGCTTAAAAGAAAAGGGGGTAAAAGAAGACCTAATCGAAAAAGTCCACGCCCCAGTAGGCTATGATATTGATGATGGAAGCGTTGAAGAAATTGCAATTTCAATTTTATCCTTGATGATCTCAATTAAAAACAATAAAGTAATAGAAAATTAAAAACATTCACAAACCATTATTATTTTATTGGTTTGTGATTTTTTTGAAAAATTTTACAGGAGAGTTTATGCTGAAAAAAATAAAAGTTGAAGATGCAGTGGGTCATGTGCTTTTTCATGATTTAACTGGGATAAAAGCTGATGGCTTTAAGGGGGTTCTTTTTAAAAGGGGCCATGTAATCCAAAAAGAAGATATAGAAAAATTAAAAGATATTGGCAAGGAAAATCTCTTTGTCGGTGAACTTGATAAAGGATATGTCCACGAAGAAGATGCAATAAGGGAAGTTTCTGATGATTTGATTGGAGAAAATATTTCCTATACCAATCCATCAGAAGGGAAAATTGGCTTTAAAAGTAAGACCTATGGACTTTTTCTTATAAACAGAAAGGGACTTTTTGACTTAAATATGGAAGGGGATTATACCTTTGCAACAATTCCTTCATATTCAATTGTAAACGAGGGAGATAATTTGGTTGGAGGAAGGATTGTTCCACTTTTTACCGAAGAAGATCAGGTTAAGAATATTAAAAAAATTGCCAAAAAATATGAGCCGATTTTTCAAGTGAAAAAATTTCAAAAATTAAAAGTTGGTGTAATTATTACTGGAAATGAAGTTTTTACAGGAAGAATAAAGGATATGTTTGAGCCTGTAATTAGGGAAAAATTATCCCACTTCGACCACGAATTACTGGGAATTGAAAAATGTCCAGATGACAGGGAATATATAGAAAAAGTTTGTAGAAAATATCTTGAAAAAGACGCCGATCTTGTTGTATTTTCTGGTGGAATGAGTGTAGATCCTGATGATATTACCCCATCAACCATAAAAGATTTATCCGATAAATTTATTATCCAAGGCATGCCAGTCCAACCTGGAAATATGCTTACAGTGGGTATGAAGGGAAAAACTTATTTGGTAGGAGTTCCAGGAGCAAGTATGCATGCAAAATTTACAAGTTTTGATATGTTTTTACCAAGAATTTTTGCAAAAATTGACCTTAAAAAAGAAGATTTTATAGAACTTGGAGAGGGAGGACTTTTAAACAGGAAATGATAAAAATTTCGAAGGAAGATTTAGAAGAAATAATAAAAATTAGACACGATATCCACATGCACCCAGAAGTTTCAGAAAATGAATTTAGGACAACAAAAACAATAAGGAACTTTCTGGAAAAAATCGATGGGATAGAAATTATAGATTTTCCAATAAAAACGGGCTTAATTGCAAGGCTTAAAACTGGAAAAAAGGGAGAAGTTATTGGAATAAGAGCGGATATTGATGCTCTTTTACAAAAAGAAGAAACTGAAATTTCCTACAAATCAAAAAACGACAAGGTCATGCATGCTTGTGGCCACGATTATCATACCTCAGTTGTCCTTGCTATCGCCAAACTCTTATCAAAAAATAAGGAAAAATTAAAGGGCGATGTGGTTTTTATTTTCCAAAAATCAGAGGAAATAACTACTGGAGCCAAGGAATATTTGGACAAGGGTCTTTTTGAAAAGGTAAAAATTGACAAGATTTTGGGTCTTCACAATTGGCCAGAAATTGACTATGGCAAGGTGGTTTTAAAAAAAGGTCCTCTTATGAGCACAAAGGTTAATTTTAAAATCGAAATTATTGGAAAAGGCCAACACGGTTCCATGCCACATTTAAACATTGACCCAATTGTTTGCGCATCAAATATAGTTATGGCTCTTCAAACAATTATATCAAGAAATACAAATCCTTTTGATTCCACAGTTTTATCCGTAAATTCTATAAATGGAGGTTCAGAAAATAATTTGGTTGTAGATAGGGCTCATCTATCTGCAACAATCAGATCACTTTCAAAAAAATCTTTAGAAAAATCAATAAAAAGGATGGAAGAGATTGTAAAAAATGTGGCTGATGCTTATGAATGTAAGTATGAGATAAAATACACAGAAAAAATTCCCCTAGTCTATAATCCAGAAGAAATGTACGAAAAAGTAATAAATTCAGCAGAAAAAATTTTGGGAGAAGAAAATATAATAAAAGAAGGACAAACCATGGCAAGCGAGGACTTTGCCTTTTATATGGAAAAAGTTCCAGGATTTTTCTATTGGTTTGGAAGCGGAGAAGAAAATCACAAAAAAGAAGCTCTCCACAGTAAAAATTTTTACTGCTCAGATTTGGCGATAAAGCCAGCAGTAGAAGTAATGGCAAATGCAGTTTTGGATTTGGGAAAATAAT
This sequence comes from Anaerococcus ihuae, assembly GCF_928368155.1. Lineage (GTDB taxonomy): Bacteria > Bacillota > Clostridia > Tissierellales > Peptoniphilaceae > Anaerococcus > Anaerococcus ihuae. The sequence goes on from NZ_CAKMRU010000002.1 coordinate 361,660, forward strand.
AAAAAAATATAGATGAAATATTCAAATATTTATGAAAAGAATGTGAGATAAAAAAATAATAATTTTGTTTTACTTGAGGTTTTTTATACTTTGAAAGCTAAGAGGCTATGACTTTTAATTGTTTATAGCCTTTTAGCTTATTTATAAATATATTTATAGCTAGAATCTGCTTATAGTATATTTTATAAAATATATTTTGAGTATTTCTCACTTTTTAAAAACAAACAAATATTCATGAGCAATAAGTAAAAAATTGTATTTCACGCTGTTAGTTTTCCAAAAACCGGTTGCTCTACAATTATGTTGTTCTTTTATAATTAACTCTTTTAGTTTAAATCCAGAATCTTGAAATATATTCATGACATCAAAAGACATAGGTATCATATGTCCCTTTTGACGAGTATCTCCCATAAGAATAGCACAAAACTTATTATTTTTTAAAACTCGGTAGCTTTCAGAAGCTACTTTTTTCATTTCTTCAAGAAAATCATTTACTTTTAAAAGAGATAAATCTTCCTCAATATCTTCGCTGTATTTTATAATATTTGAATAAGGTGGATGTGTACATATTAAATCAATGCTTTCATTGGCAACAAAATTTAAGTTTCTTGCATCGCCTTTATGTAAATATATTTTTCCATTAGCACCTTTATATTTGAAATTTGTTTTTTCTTTACACCTTTCAAGAGCAATATCATTTACATCAACGCCTATTATATTTCTATTAAGTAATTTTGCTTCTACAAGTGTAGTGCCACCACCAGCAAATTGATCTAGTACAAGATCATTTTCTTTAGAATATCTAAGTAAGATATTGCGTGGAATATAAGGCGACCAATTTCCACGCCATTTTGCATCATGTGTTGCCCAATTTCCACGCTTTGGAAAAGACCAATGTGTAGTCATTTCTAATTCAAAATCTTCAGGCTCCCATTTTATTATTTTTTTTGCCATTATTTAAAAACCTCATTAATTATGCCTTCCTCTAAATCTTTGATATTGTAAATATGATTCATAATATCAAATGTTTCTTCTAGATTATTACGTGCCTTTTTCCACCCTTTTCCATCAGTAAACCAAACAAATGTAAATCCATTAATTTCTTTAGATTCCAAAGCAAGTGTCTTATAACTTCGAGCTGTTTCATTTAATTTACTTCCGCTACTTCCATAAAAATTAGTTTCGATACCATAAATCATATATGGAGTTTTTATTACAAAATCAAAACGTTTTTCAGCTTTACCTTTATTAGAGATAGAGGAGAGATCAATTCCCCATTTATTTGTAATTTGATGAATGTACATTTCTTTAAAATAAGTATCATTTCTTTTAAATCCTGCTTTTTGAATAAAACTTTCAACTAAATTTTCCATTAAATGACCGCCACGATTTTTACGACCATTAGAATCAAGGCCAGTTTCAACACCAGTTGCATAATCTACAAGATTATTGATAATATGATTTTCAATCAAATCGAAAAGACCTGTTTTTTGCATAAATGTCTTATATTGTTCAAAAGGTAAATTAGGATTTTTAAAATTATAATTAAAATCTCCATCACTATCAATTGCATATATTTCGTTTGCTCTAACTGCTAATAGTAGTGGTATACATTTTAATGTTTCTGGATATTTTTTTACAAGATTTTCAAAATCTTCTTCAATATTTTTGGAACCAATAAGTGAATTTAAAATATTGAGTTCAACTTTGATGCTTTCAATATTTCTATAAACTTTTTCAAAATTAATATAGTATCCATAATCTGCAATACTGTAACGAAAATCATTTAACCATTCATTAAAATCTCTTGACATTTATTATTTCTCCTTTCTATTATGTGGCATGGGTAATCCAAACTTAGTAAGTGGTATATATTCAAAATAGTAGTGGCAGTGCACACTTATGATATAATCCAGAACATCTTTATATTTAGGATCTCTGAACCAATCTGAGAGCAAGTACACATACTCTACGTCAATATTGAGTGGTGCCATTAACTTTTGATATTGCTTTCTTTTGAAATCGCATGTTTGTAATTTTTCGTCAACAGACCCTGCAACTTGCTGATATTTACATTCAATAATAAATAGTTTATTTTTTACAATTACATAAATACTATTATCGGGTAGGAGTTTTTTGGAAATATACTTTGTCCAATCAACATCAACTTCTTTTAAATATTTATAAAACTCATGTTTTTTGAATATTCGAGCAACTTTTTCACCATTATAGAAAACACAATTATCCTCAGTTACACAATATCCATTTTGATTTTTCAAGAAGGTTTTTAAATCTGTTTCTCCCTCAAAGACAAGTCCTGTTTTGGTGTTTCCACCGCCTTTTCCATTCTTTATCATAATTTCAAATTCTCCTTAAAAATTACTAATAATTAATTCCTTAATTTTTCCTCTTGATTTGCTATTACGGCTAATCATTCTTGTAGCCTCAACTCGTTTTATTTTATGAGCTGAATAAATATTATCAAAGAAATTATCTTCTTCATTTGTATTTTTTGGATCCGAATTGCTAACTACAATCTTGGCACCTTTTTTATCCATATCATCAACAAATCGAGCTAGTTCAATCTGCTTTTCATCGTTAAACAAATTTTTGGTATAAGCTGTGAAATTTGCTGTATCGGTAATAGGTCTGTATGGAGGATCAAAGTAAACGAAGGTATTTATATCAATAAAATCAGATGAGTCCTTGTAATCTCCACATACTATAATAACTTTTTTCAGCTTCTCAGATACAGCTTTGAGATTTTTTTCATCACAGATCAAAGGATTTTTATATGCTCCCATAGGAACATTGAATAAGCCTTTTTTATTCACTCTAAACAAGCCATTAAAGCATGTTTTATTTAAGAAAATCATTAATGCTGCTTTTTCAATTTTGTCATTTTCGTTACCATTAATTTTCAATTCATTAAAACGCTCACGCTTTTTTAAGTAGTATATTTTTCGGTTTGGTGTATCTAATGGGATAAATTCATCTTGCATAAAACTCAATATTTTAATTAGATATTCTACATCATCTCTAATTATTTGATAAGTGTTTATAAGTTCTGAATTAATATCGTTAATATAAACTTCTTTCAAATCGTATTTTTCTAGTATATCAAACAAAACCGCACCCCCACCCACAAAAGGTTCAGCGTATTTTGTTATTTTACTGTCTTCAAAAGGATAATATTGTTCAATTTCTTTTAGGAGTTGTCCTTTTCCACCTGCCCATTTTAAAAAAGGCTTAACTGTTTTTTCTTCAATTTTTTTATATCTTGTGCTTCTTGCATCTATAGGTTTTTTTGCTGAAGAAGGGATAAGCCACATATTACCTAACATAGTTGCATTCTTAATTCTGTTTTCGGAGCAAAGAACAGCAACTCTTCTTTGTGAAATTCCCCACTTATTAGCTGCTTCTCTAGCAGAAATATATTCCATTTTAATACCTCCTTTTAAGATTGTTATATTATATTCTAAATCTCGAATAATAGCAATAATTTTTTAAACTATAAAAATAATTGATAAATCCTCTTATTTTTTTGCCCTTTTATCCAAAAAGTATCTAATTTCCTTGTAAAGTAAAGATAAAATATAAGCTCCAGTTAGCATATATAAATTAAAAGAAATAGATTTAAATCCTTTAAAATCATTTACATCCATATCCAAAGAAACCAAGACCATAGATAAAATTAATATTAAAATAATTGTAAAAACCACTGCTATCAAAAATTGGTTTTTGTATTTTTTTGACTTATACAAATCAAAATGATCAGAAAAAAGTAGGGTTACAAAAATAAAAACCAAATCTCCAATTAAAAGAAGTCCTCCACTCATATTTGTAGCCAAAAAACTTCCTCCCATAGCTAAAAACAAAACCAATAAAATTAAAACCCTAAAAAGATTAGGTTTAAAAATCTTAATTAATTTTTTAATCATAAAATCCTCCTATATAGATAATATCATAATAAAAAGAATTTTATCCATTTTTTGAATTTAAATTGGGTAAAAATATTTTATAGATTGGAGGAAAATATGGCGATTTTTGATAGGAAAAATGAAAAAGCATTTGAACAAATAGTTGATTATTATGACTTAAAAGATATAAAAAAAGAAGATTTAGAAATAATTTTTAATAATTCAAGTATGTTTGCAAGTGGTGGAATTAATGGATTATTTGCACAAAATTGGCTTATGATTAAACAGCTTGATAGGCTTAATAAAAATATAGAAAAATTATTGGAAAAAGATTTGTAAATATTTTCTAAAATCTTCCAGATGGGTATTTATTTACTAAGCGGAGGAGAAATATGAGATTTGTAGATATAATTGAAAAAAAGAAAAATAAATTAGAATTAAGTGATGAAGAAATAAAATTTTGGATTGATGGGATCACAGACGAATCAATTCCTGATTATCAAACATCAGCCCTTCTTATGGCTATTGTTTTAAATGGGATGAATGATCATGAAACTGCAAAACTTGCCGAGTGCATGATGAATAGCGGTGATGTGTTGGATTTATCGGATATAAAAGGAATAAAAGCTGACAAACATTCCACAGGTGGAGTTGGAGATAAGACTTCTCTTGCCCTTGGCCCAATAATTTCTGCTTGTGGCTTAAAACTTGCAAAAATGAGCGGACGTGGTTTGGGACACACTGGTGGAACTCTTGATAAATTAGAATCTATTGAAGGCTTTAATGTATTTTTAAAAGAAGAAGAATTTAAAAAACAAGTTAAAGAAATTGGCTTTGCAATAATGGGACAAACTGGAGAACTTGTTCCAGCTGATAAAAAACTCTACGCCCTAAGAGATGTGACGGCAACTGTCGATTCAATTCCTCTTATTGCTTCATCTATAATGAGTAAAAAATTAGCATCTGGCTCTGATACGATTTTACTTGATGTAAAATATGGCGAGGGTGCCTTTATGCACACAATCGATGATGCTAAAAAACTTGCAAGAGCCATGATAAATATTGGTAAAAAACTAGGAAAAGATACAAGGGCCATGATTACAGATATGAACCAACCTTTGGGAAATACAATTGGAAATGCCCTTGAAGTAAAAGAGGCGATTGAAACCGTAAAAGGAAATGGTCCAAAAGATTTTACTGAATTGGTTTTAACTGCTGGAGAAATTATGCTTATTCAAGGAAAAATTGCAAAAAATAAAAATGAGGCAAGAAAAATGCTTGAAGATGCAATAAATTCTGGCAAGGCCTTTGAAAAGTTAAAGAAAATGGTTGAGTACCAAGGTGGAAATGTAAGGCAAATTGAAGACCCAAGTCTTCTTCCACAAGCAAAATTCAAAACAGAGATGAAATCAAAAAATGAAGGCTACATTGACAACATTCATTCAATGAATCTTGGAATTTTATCAATGAAACTTGGGGGAGGACGTGAGAGAAAAGAAGATAAGATAAATTATGCAGTTGGTCTTGAAATGAAAGTAAAAAAAGGTGATAAGGTAGAAAAAGGCGATATCCTTGCAACAGTTTATCACGACGAAAAACTTACAGATGAATGGATAGAAAGCTTTTACCAAACTTTTACCTATTCAAAAGAAAAAACAAATCCAATTCCTATTGTAGAAGAAATTTTGGAATAATTTATAAAAGAAAAAATCCTAGTTCAGCTAGGATTTAAATTGTAGACAAAGTCAGTTAGTAATTTATCGATAATTTAAAAATAAAATTATGCGACAACCCATCTCGACCAGGTAAATATGCTTTGATTTGGCATATTTACCCCTAAAACAAAGTTAGATACAAATTTAAGTTTGTAGAGTAAACGAGTTTTAGTATGAAAGGAGTGGAGAGATCTCATGAGATTTCTTTGCTCCTTTTATACGCTAAATTTTGAGAAAAACCAAAATTGCGGTTTTTTATATGGTAGAAATGGTTTAAATTTTAGTTTTTCAAGAGTATAAATCCTAGCCTAAACTAGGATTTTTATTTTTCTTTAATAAATTTTAAAATATAAATAGAAATAAGGCTTACTAAAATAAATAAAATGCTTGCACCTATAAATATAAAAATATTTGCATTTGAAAAATTTGATTTTGGACTTTGTCTTATTATAATTCCTAAAATCCCCCATAAAAATCCAATGATTAAACCGGGATTTTTGTTTTCTTTAAAGACAAACAAAACCATAGCACTTGCAAGAATTAATAAAATCAAACTTATAACAAGGACAAATGTTTTATTATCCAAGCTTTTACTTTGAGAAAAAACAATCATAATATTTGGAAAAACTGAAAAAATAATCCATCCTCCATGAATTCCTGTAGGAAGTGTTACAAGAAGTTTATATTTTTTTGAAAAGTCCTTGTTTTGATCAATTGTTTTTACCAAAGTGATTAATATTAAAGCGTAGGCCATAATTCCAATAAGACCAGGCATGGGATAATTGTTGTTAATCATTACACAATAAATTCCATTTGCCATATTCCAAAAAATAAATAGTGGCATCAATTTTTCATAATATATTTCTTCATTTGTCATTGAAAGTTTTTTTATAAATGGCAAAAGCAAAAAAATACTAGAAAAAATATAGATAAAAATCCAAATATAAAAACTAGATCCAAGAGGGATCAATGGATTTTCGTACATTTTAAAAATTTCTTCTTGCTTGTGGAGAAAAAATACTCCCTTATAAGCAAAATAAGAAAAAATCAAGGTCATAATAAACATTATAAGTCCAATAAGATAATTTTTATTTTTTAATCTTTTTTTCATAATTCCTCCTAAAGTCTTAATATATTTACCCATTTTATAAAATAATTGGGTTTTAATTTTTATTTTCCAAAATTTTCAAAAATTTCAGAAAAATTTATCAAAATATCCCTTTATTTCACTAATTTGATATTGACAAAGAAATGTTGTATGTAGTATAATACAGAAAACGTTATCTTAATTGTCGACAAATGATAGGTTTTGAATAAAAGCGATATATTCTCATAATTTGGTTGAGAGTTTCTACCACTTACCGTAAATAAGTAGCTATGGCTTTTACAGATTGATAGTTAATCTTAAATAACTATAACTATTAAATTAGAAAAAAATTATGAAGGAGGATCCTTATGGACTCAAAAACAAATGGTTTTCTAAATAGGTTTTTTCATCTTGATGAAAATAATACTAATGTAAAAACTGAAATTATCGCTGGAATCACTACTTTTATCACTATTGCATATGTGTTGATAATTAACCCTCAAGTTCTATCAACTCCTTTTGAAATTATGGGAGATAGTCAAATGGCCCAAAAAATTTCAAATGGTGTATTTATAGGAACTTGTCTTGGTGCCTTTATTGGTACGATTTTAGTTGCTTTTTATGCAAAACTTCCTTTTGCCCAAGCTCCCGGCATGGGCCTAAGTGCATTTTTTGCTTATACCACTATGCTTGGTATGGGATATTCTTATTCTCAAGCTCTTGTAATTGTTTTTATCTCAGGAATATTATTTATTGTAATAACAGCCCTTGGAATTAGGGAGGCAATAATTCGTGCAATTCCCGATTCTATAAAACTTGCTATGACGCCCGGAATTGGTTTATTTATTACCATAATCGGCTTGAAAAATGCAGGACTTGTTGTAGGAAACGAAGCAACTTTGGTTGCTCTTGTGGATTTTGCAAAATGGAGAGGTCCTGATGCAAATGTAGAACTTGTTATGGGAGCACTTCTTTCACTTATAGGGCTTTCCCTTATAGCAATTTTAACCCACAAAAAAGTAAAAGGGGCTATTTTAATTTCAATTTTGGCCTCAACACTTTTAGGAATTCCAATGGGATTAACCCATGTTTCAAATTTAAGTTTAAATTTAAGTTCACAAGTTAATGACTTTTTTGAAGTTTCATTTTTTAACCTAGATTTTGCAGGACTTTTTGCAGGAGAAAATATTTGGTCATCAATCTTTACAGTGACCATGCTTGTATTGAGTTTCTCCCTTGTAAATATGTTTGACTCTCTTGGAACCTTGCTTGCAGCAGCCAAACAATCTGGTCTTGTTGATGAAAATGGTGAAGTAATTAATTTGAAAAAAGCTCTCATGAGTGATGCGATTTCTACAGCTGCTGGAGCCTTAGTTGGAACAAGTACAGTTACAACAGTAGTAGAATCATCAGCAGGAATTGCAGAAGGCGGAAGAACAGGACTTACAAGTCTTACAACAGCCCTATTATTTTTATTATCAATAATATTTGTACCGGTAATTTCAATAATACCAGCTCAAGCCACAGCACCAGCCCTAATTTTTGTAGGAGTATTGATGCTTGCTGGAGTAAAAGACATAGATTTTGAAGACGTATCAAATGCACTTCCAGCATTTTGTACAATAGTTTTTATGCCATTTACATACTCAATAGCAAATGGCATTGCCCTAGGTTTAATCACCTATTGTGTGGTAAAATTTTTCACAGGACAAAAAGATCAAATCAAACCACTTACCCTTATCATTGCCCTAACCTTTGTCTTTAGGTATGCCTTTATAACTTTAGGATAGGTGGAAATATGACAAGAACTTTTGCCCTAAAGGGAAATATAATTTATAGTAAAAATCAAAACGAAATAAATTTTTGTGAAAATTCTTATTTGATTTGTAAAGACGGACTTTCAATGGGAGTTTTTGAAAAATTAGATGAAAAATATAAAGACATAGAAGTCATAGATTTTGGAGAAAAAATAATTTGTCCAGGTCTTACAGATCTTCATATCCACGCCCCTCAGTATAATTTTAGGGGCATGGGCATGGATTTAGAACTCTTGGACTGGTTAAATACCTACACCTTTCCAAGTGAGGCGAAATTTAAAGAAGAAAATTATGCCAAAAAATCCTACCAAAGATTTGTAGATTATTTAAAATATGGACCAAATACAAGACATGTGATTTTTTCAAGTCTTCACGTGAAATCTACAATAATTTTGATGGATTTGATGGAAAAATCAAAAATGGTTTCTTTTGTCGGAAAAGTAAATATGGACAGAAATGGTGGAGTAGATCTTGAAGAAAAAGATGCAGTGGAATCAGAAAAAGCCACTCTTGATTGGCTTGAATCCATTAAAGGAAAATACAAAAACACCTATCCAATTTTAACACCAAGATTTATCCCATCATGTACTGACGAATTGCTTGAAAAATTGAGAAAAATAAAAGATGACTACAATCTTCCTATCCAATCCCACTTATCAGAAAATTTGGGTGAGATAGAATGGGTCAAGGAATTAGTTCCTAAGGCTAAATTTTATGGAGATGCCTACAATATTTTTGATTTATTTGGCAAAAATAACAAGACGGTGATGGCCCATTGTGTATATTCAAATGAAGACGAACAAAGTTTGATAAAAGAAAATGGAGTTTACATTGCCCACTGTCCGGATTCAAATACCAATCTTACATCAGGAATTGCTCCTGCAGGAAAATACCTAAGAGAAGGGCAAAAAATTGGGCTTGGATCAGATGTGGCAGGTGGAACTCACGCATCAATATTTAAGGCCATGGCAGATGCCATAAAAGTTTCAAAATTAAGATACAGATTATTAGACGAAAAAATAAAACCTTTAAGCCTTGAAGAAGCCTTTTATATGGGAACTTTGGGCGGAGGAGAGTTTTTTGGAAAAGTCGGATCATTTGAAAAAGGATACGAATTTGATGCAATAATAATTGACGATGAAAAATTATTAGAAGAAGATGAATTTAACTTAAAACAAAGATTAGAAAGAATAGTATATCTTTCAAAAGATGAAGATATAATTTCAAAATTTGTCAGAGGAGTAAAAATATTTTAATAGTAAAATAAATTTTTTAATTAAAATATAAAAAGAAAATTTAAAAAAAGTGGATGCAAGAAAAATCAAGCATCCACTTTTTTATTTCAAACTTTACAAAATCATTAAAAAACTTACATACGTTTTCAATAAAATTATTTTTCTATAAATATTTTTAATTCTTAAAATAAGTATAAGTCAAAACTTATTCTTGACAAAAATCAATAAGTAATGTAAACTATTTCATAGATAATTCTAGAATTTTTCGGAGTGCTGACCGCTCATCAATTTATTTTTGATATGTGGGAAATTTTAAATTTTAACCACTAATCTACAATCATTTTTGATAACCGGGGTTCTCAATTTGGATACTGTCCGCTAGTTAATTATTTTAAATTAATGACCGGGGTTCCTCTGTACAGTTTAACTTATAACTATTAACGTAGCTATTATATGGAGGCATTAAAATGAAAAAGTATCAATTGAATGTACCTACACCACATTCTTACACTTATGTAACAAAAAATATTCCAAACGTAACAATTGAACAAAGAGAAAGAGCATTAAAAGCAACTCACTACAATGAATTTGCATTCCCAGCAGGCATGCTTACAATCGATATGCTTTCAGATTCAGGTACAACTGCGATGACAGATGTGCAATGGTCTGCAATGTTTTTGGGAGATGAATCTTATGGTAGAAATAAGGGATATTATGTACTTTTAGATACATTTAGAGATGTATTTGAAAGAGGAAATGATCAAAAAAGAATAATTGACCTAGTAAGAACTGATTGCGAAGACGTAGAAAAAATGATGGATGAAGTTTATTTATGTGAATATGAAGGCGGATTATTTAATGGTGGATCTGCTCAAATGGAAAGACCAAACACATTTATCATCCAACAAGGTCGTGCAGCTGAATCAGTATTATTTGAACTTGTAAAAAATATATTAAATAGTAGAGAACCAGGAAAAACTTATACAATTCCTTCAAACGGACACTTTGATACAACAGAAGGAAATATCAAACAAATGGGTTCAATTCCAAGAAACCTTTATAATAAAGAATTATTATGGGAAGTTCCAGAAGGTGGTAAATACGAAAAGAATCCATTCAAAGGAAATATGGATACAGAAAAACTAGAAGAGTTAATTACAAAACTAGGACCAGAAAATGTACCATTAGTTTATACAACAATAACAAACAATACAGTTTGTGGACAACCAGTATCTATGGCAAACTTAAGAGAATGCTCAAGAATTGCTCATAAATACGATATTCCTTATATGTTTGATGCAGCTAGATGGGCAGAAAATGCTTATTTCATAAAAGTAAATGAAGAAGGCTACCAAGATAAATCTATAAATGAAATAGCTCAAGAAATGTTCTCATACTGTGATGGATTTACAGCATCTCTTAAAAAAGATGGACATGCAAATATGGGTGGAGTTTTAGCATTTAGAGATAAGGGATTATTCTGGAAGAAATTCTCAGACTTTAATGAAGATGGATCAGTTAAAACTGACGTAGGTATCCTACTAAAAGTAAAACAAATTTCATGCTATGGTAATGATTCATACGGTGGAATGAGTGGTAGAGATATTATGGCTCTTGCTGCAGGTCTTTATGAAGCATCAAAATTTGAATACTTAGATGCACGTACAAAACAATGTGAATACTTGGCTCAAGGATTCTATAAAGCAGGAGTAAAAGGTGTTGTACTTCCAGCAGGTGGACACGGTGTTTATATAAATATGGACGAGTTCTTTGACAACAAGAGAGCTCCAGAAACTTTTGCAGGCCAAGGTTTCTCAGTAGAACTTATTAGAAGATACGGAATAAGAACAGCTGAACTTGGAAACTATTCAATGGAATACGATCTAAAAACACCAGAACAACAAAAAGAAGTAGCTAACGTAGTTAGATTTGCAGTTAATAGAAGTCAACTTAGCAAAGAACATATGGACTATGTAATAGCAGCAGTTAAAGCATTGTATGAAGACAGAGCAACAATACCTAATATAAAAATTGTAAAAGGTCATAGTCTACCAATGCGTCACTTCCACGCATTCCTAGAACCATATGAACCAAGTGAAGAAGAAAAATAAAATTTTTAGCAGAATCCCAAATGGGATTCTGCTAAATTCATAATATTAGGGAGTATGTTATGGAAAATAAAATATCAAACAGAGACGGTTTTAAGTCTAAGTGGGGATTTATCCTTGCATGTATAGGATCTGCAGTTGGAATGGGAAATATTTGGAGATTTCCTATCCTTGTTTCTCAATATGGTGGAATGACATTTTTGATTCCTTATTTTATATTTGTAGTTTTGATAGCTACAACAGGAGTAATAACAGAAATGGCTCTAGGTCGTTCAACAGAATCTGGAACAGTAAGAGCTTTTGGTAAGTGTACTGAATTAAAATATGGAAATAAAAAAATAGGTGAAGGTCTTGGAGTAATACCAGTAGCAGGCTCACTTGCTCTTGCCATAGGCTATACTTGTGTTATGGCTTGGATATTTAAATATACATTCATGGCTTTTTCAGGAGAACTTAGTGGAATGGGTCAAGATATGGACCTAATTGGAAAAACGTTTTCTGAAACAGCAACAGCAATGGGAGCAAATCTTTGGATTGTAGTTGCAATAGTAGTAAGCTGTGTAATTATGATTCTTGGAGTTTCAAACGGAATTGAAAAATCAAATAAAATTATGATGCCAGCTTTATTCATTCTTTTTGTAGGTCTTGCAATTTATATTACAACAATACCAGGCTCAGAAAAAGGATATAAATATATATTTACAATAGATAATGAGTTAATAAAAAATCCAAAAGTTTGGATATATGCTTTTGGACAAGCATTTTTCTCACTTTCAGTAGCAGGATCAGGAACTGTAATTTATGGTTCTTATTTATCAAAAAAAGAAAACTTGATAACATCTGCAAGAAATGTAGCAGTTTTTGATACAATAGCAGCCTTGATGGCAGCATTTGTAATAATTCCAGCTATGGCTACAGCAAATACAGCCCTAGATACAGGCGGTCCTGGCTTAATGTTTATTTATTTAGTAAATGTATTAAACGGAATGCCTGGCGGCAGAATAGTAAGCATAATATTTTATGTTTGCGTATTATTTGCAGGAATAAGTTCAATAATAAATTTATATGAATCATCAGTAGCATATTTACAAGAAAAATTTAATTTTTCAAGAAAAAAATCAACCCTAATAATCCATATATTTGGCTGTGTAATTGCAATATTAATTCAACCAATAGTTTCACAATGGATGGATGTAATTTCAATTTATATCTGCCCACTTGGAGCAGCACTAGCAGCAATAATGCTTTTATGGGTTGCAGGAAAAGATTTCTCACTAAAAGCTGTAAACGAAGGTGCAAAAAAACCAATAGGATCTTGGTATTATCCACTTTCAAAATACGTTTACGTAGGAGCAGCAATAATAGCCTTAATCGCCGGAGCAGTTCTTGGAGGAATAGGCTGATAAAATAATGATAAGCTTATCAAATTAATTAATTTGATAAGCTTATTTTTTTATGAAGAAATAGAAAAATTTTTAAAAAGCAGGATTTATTTTTTCTCAAAGTGTAGGTAAATTAAGTTTAATAATTTATTAAAATTATAAAAATATAATTACGCAAAGAACCATCAGAACTTGTGGATAGATTTTATGATCATTTTTTTCTCGCACACGATAAATCGAAAAGAGCCAATACGGACTCTTGTTTATATTATCGCAATTGGAAATTCAGTTTGAAAAAAGCCTAAACTTAGATAATTAGGATTCAAATAATGGATAAACCAGCCTAGTAATTTATTAATAATTTAATATAAAATTATGCTAGAACCCATCTCGAGCGTAGTCGAGAGATCCCATGAGATTTCTCCGCTCGTTGCACACGATGAATCGTGATAAACAAGCAAAAGTGGCGGTTATTTATCTAATCGAAAGGGGAAATTTTTTAGTTTGTCAACAGTCTAAGCAGGATTTATCCTGCTTTTTTATTTACTGAGCATTTTCTTTTTTTGGTAATTAATTTTAAATAACACAAATTTAATGAAATTAATTTCTTTTGCCTTTCAAAATTTTTATTGGAAAACGGGAAAATGATTTTTTTATTTTGTTTTTATGAAAGTAATTTCAAATTTGATTAAAATCTTGAAAATAAATTTAAGATGGAATATACTTTAATCATCAAGGAGGTTTTTATGGCTGATAAAGTTAATGTAAGTGCTATTGAAAACAAATTAATAGTATCTTGTCAAGCTTTACCTGATGAGCCTTTGCATTCATCTTTTATTATGGGAAGAATGGCAAAAGCTGCTAAAGAAGGTGGAGCAAAAGGTATTAGGGCTAATACCAGTGAAGATATTAAAGAAATACAAAAAGAAGTTGACTTACCTATTATAGGTATTGTTAAAAAAGATTTTGAGGATTCTAAAGTCTACATAACACCAACTATGGATGAGGTTGATGAACTTGTTTCTTGTGGGGCTGATATTATAGCAATGGATGCTACAAAGGACTTCAGACCTGGAAATATTACAATTGATGAATTTTTCAAAAAAGTTAAGGAAAAATATCCAGATAAATTGTTTATGGCTGATTGTTCTACACTTGATGAGGCCATAAATGCAGATAGGCTTGGATTTGATTTTATTGGAACTACCTTGGTTGGGTATACTGACCAATCTAAAAATGATAAAATCGATGAAAATGATTTCGAGATTCTTAGAAATATTATTAAAAATGTAAAGAATAAAGTAATAGCTGAAGGAAATATTAATACACCTGAAAAAGCAAAAAGAGTTTTGGAACTTGGTGCTTATAGTGTCGTTGTTGGATCAATTATTACAAGACCACAAGTTATTACTAAAAATTTTACAGAAAAAATTGATGAATTAAAAAAATAAAAAATATTTAATAAAAGAAAGGGAAAATTATGAGAAATTTAGACAAATATAAGGGAGTTATTCCAGCATTTTATGCATGCTATGATGAAAACGGAGAAATTAGTCCTGAAAGGGTAAGAGAACTTACAAAATACCATATCAAAAAAGGTGTTAAAGGTGTTTATGTTAATGGTTCTTCTGGAGAATGTATTTACCAAAGTGTTGAGGATAAAAAAATTGTTCTTGAAAATGTAATGAAAGAAGCTAAGGGTAAGCTTACTGTTATAGCTCACGTAGCTTGCAACAATACAAAAGATTCTATGGAACTTGCAGCTCATGCTGAAAGTTTGGGTGTTGATGCTATCGCAGCTATTCCTCCAATTTATTTTAGACTTCCAGAATATTCTATTGCCTCTTATTGGAATGATATTTCTTCTGCTGCACCAAATACTGATTTTGTAATTTATAATATTCCACAACTTGCAGGAGTTGCTTTAACACAATCTTTATTTAGTGAAATGAGAAAAAATCCTAATGTAATTGGTGTTAAAAATTCTTCAATGCCAGTTCAAGATATTCAAATGTTTAAACAAAATGCCGGAGATGATTATATAATTTTTAACGGACCAGATGAACAATTTATTTCAGGAAGACTTATTGGAGCTGAAGGAGCAATCGGTGGAACATATGGAGTTATGCCAGAATTGATTTTGAAAATGGATGAATGTCTAAAAAATAAAGATTTAGAAAAGGCAAGAGAAATTCAATATGCTGTTGATTCTATAATTTATAAAATGTGCTCAGCTCGTGGAAATATGTATGCAGTAATTAAAGAAATATTAAGAATTAATGAAGATTTAGATATTGGTGGAGTTAGAAAACCTCTTGAAAACTTGATTGATTCTGATATGGATTTTGTAAAAGAAGCTGCTAAGATGATAAAAGATGCTAAAGAAAAGTATTTAGGTTAAGGTGAATAAAATGCAAGGTTTTACTAAAGTTGATTTAGTTATTTTAATTGTATATTTAGGAGCAGTATTATTTGCAGGCCTTCATTTCTCTAAAAAAGAAATGAAGGGCAAAGAGTATTTTAAGGGTGATGGAACAGTTCCTTGGTGGGTTACTTCAGTTTCTATTTTTGCAACACTTTTAAGTCCAATTTCATTTTTATCTCTTGCAGGAAATTCTTATGCAGGAACTTGGATTATGTGGTTTGCACAACTTGGAATGCTTGTAGCAATTCCTTTTACTATAAAATTTTTCCTACCAATTTATAGTAAACTTGACATAGATACAGCTTATCATTATCTTGAATTAAGATTTGACAGCAAGGGCCTAAGAATTCTTGGAGCAGTAATGTTTATAATCTACCAAGTTGGTAGAATGTCAATTATAATGTATCTTCCATGTATGGTTTTATCAAAACTTATGGGTATAAATGTAAACATTTTAATTATAATTATGGGAGTTATAGCAATTATTTATTCCTATACTGGTGGACTAAAATCAGTTTTGTGGACAGATTTTATCCAAGGATCAGTTTTACTTCTTGGAGTAACTTTTGGACTATTTTATTTAATGGCAAATATTAATGGTGGATTTGGAGCAGTAGCAAACGAACTTTTCACAAATCACAAATTTTTAGCAGTAAACGAACCAATATTTGATGCAAATATATTTAGGGATTCAATATTTTTACTAATAATTGGAGCTGGTTTAAATACAATAGGATCTTATGTTTCAAGTCAAGATATTGTACAAAGATTTACAACTACAACTGATACAAAAAAATTAAATAAAATGATGATAACAAACGGTTGTCTATCAATTTTTATTGCGACAGTATTTTATCTTATAGGAACAGGACTTTTCGTATTTTATAAAGTTCAAGGCAATCCTTTACCACCAGCAGCTCAACAAGATCAAATTTTTGCATCTTGGATAGCTTTTGAGCTTCCAGTAGGATTTACAGGAATATTACTTGCAGCAATTTATGCAGCAAGCCAATCAACTCTTTCAACAGGATTAAATTCAGTTGCATCAAGTTGGGCTTTAGATATTCAATCAAGCTTGAAAAAAGATTTAAGCTTTGAAAAACAAACAAAAATTGGTCAAAGAGTTTCATTAGTAGTAGGGATTTTTGCAATAATTGTTTCAATGATTTTGGCAAATGGAGATATAAAATCTGCCTACGAATGGTTTAATGGATTTATGGGTCTTGTTTTGGGAATACTTGTAGGAACATTTATCCTTGGAGCATTTACAAAAACTGCAAATAAATTTGGAGCAACACTTGCCTTTATCGCTGCAAGCGGCGTTATGATTTATATAAAATATTTCATAGATCCTGCAAAAATTTCTTTCTGGTCATACTCAATTATATCAATATTAGTTTCTTTAGTAGTTGGACTTATTGGATCAGCAATTTACAATAAAGTTAAGGGTAAAGAAACTGTATTACCAAAAAACACAACAATTTATAATCAAAATTAGGGGTAAAGATGATATTTGGAAATATAAAAAATTTAGAAGAATTTGATTATTTAAACGATCAAATAAAAGAATGTTTTGAGTTTTATAAAAACAATGATATGAAAAAAATGGAAAAAGGAAGTCATCCTATAAAGGGAGAAGATCTTTTTGTAAATATAGTAGAATATGAAACTACAAATCCTGAAAATAGATTTTGGGAAGCTCACAAAGATTATCTTGACCTTCACCTTATGCTTGATGGAATTGAACAAATTGATTTAAATTTTATCGATAATATGGACTTGGGCCCATATAAAAAAGAAGATGATTATCAAGCTATGGAAGGCGAAAAAAATTCATCAGTAATTTTAAATGAGGGAGATTTTCTAATTTGTTATCCAAATGATGGTCATATGACAGCCGTAAAAGTTAAAGATCCACAAAAAATTAAAAAAGCAATTTTTAAAATCAAATTATAGGATATAATAGAGGCAGTGTGATGAGCATTTGCCTCTTATTTTTTAAAGGAGATATTATGAAAAAATATATAAGCATAGATATAGGCGGAACTGCCATAAAATATGGACTTATCGATTGTGATGCAAATATTTTGGAAAAGTATGAAATCGATACAAATGCCCAAAAAGGCGGAGACCATATCTTAAATGAGGTTATAAAAATAGTTGGAAATTTTGTAAAAGAAAATCAAAATGACCAAATCATGGGAGTTTGCATTTCAACAGCAGGCGTGGTTGATACAAAAAAAGGCTCAATTTATCATGCATCAGACCTTATCCCAAATTATATTGGCATTAATTTTAAAAAGACCATTGAAGAAAAATTTTCCTTGCCTTGTCAGGTAGAAAATGATGTAAATTGTGCGGGTTTTGCTGAATATAAATCTGGAGCAGGAAAAGATAGTAAAGTTTGCCTTACTCTTACAATTGGAACAGGAATTGGTGGATGTGGAATAATTGATGGAAAAATAATCCATGGGGCAAATGGGTCAGCTTTTGAAGTAGGCTACATGAATATTAGAGATGATGAATTTGAAAAGCTTGGTTCAGCAAAAACTTTGGTAGAAAAGGTTGCAAGAGAAAAAAACGAAGACTTATCTTTGTGGGATGGAAAAAAAGTTTTTCAAAATGCAAAAAAAGGCGATGAAATTTGTATAAAAGCAATTGATGAAATGTGCGATGTTTTAGGTCTTGGTATAGCAAATTTATCCTATATGCTAAATCCTGATACTGTGGTTTTGGGAGGAGGCATAATGGCCCAAGAAGAATATTTGAAAGAAAAAATTGAAGAAAAATTATCTAAATATTTGCAAGAAAGATTTTACAAAAATATCAGCCTAAAATTTGCCAAACACAAAAATTCTGCAGGCATGCTTGGAGCCTATTATAATTTTAGAGAAATTGAAGAAAAGTAGGGGATTATTTTGGAATATTACAATAAATCTGTTGTAGAAATAATAGAATCAAATTATGAAAATTTTACAGAAGTAGAAAAAAATATAGCAGATTTTTTTATATACAACAATAAAAGAGATGATTTTTCAAGCAAAAGTATAGCAGAAAAACTATTTGTATCCCAAGCATCCCTTTCAAGATTTGCACAAAAATGTGGATTTAGAGGATATAGAGAATTTGTATACCAATATGGGCAAGATTTTGTAGAAAAAAAAGAAGATATAAACGGAAATGTTAGCCAAGTTTTAAACACCTACCAAGAACTTTTAAATAAAACCTATAGCCTTATAGATGAAAACCAAATAAAAAGAATAATAAATTATATAAACAAGGCCCACCGAGTTGTTGCTTGTGGGAAAGGCTCATCAGGACTTGCTGCAAATGAAATGGAATTAAGGTTTATGAGAATAGGAGTAAATATTGACTCAATTACAGATTCCGATCAAATGAAAATGAGAGGGGCATTTCACGATGAAAATTCCTTGATTTTTGGTTTGAGTATAAGCGGAAATACAAGCGAAGTTTTGCTCTTTTTATCACAAGCCTACAACAAAAATGCAAAAACAATCCTAATTACTTCTCAAAATAGAGATTTGTACAAGGATTATTGCGACGAAGTAATACTTGTTCCATCCTTAAAACATTTAAACTACGGTAATGCCATAAGTCCACAATTTCCAATTTCAGTAATGGTTGATATTTTATATTCTTATTTTGTAAAAGAAGACAAAAACACCAAGGAAAAACTTCACGGCGATACCCTAAAAGCCTTAGGGACGGAATAATTTATAAAATATTTATCGGTCAAATTTCTTGACAATTTCTACTTTTAAAATATCCTAAATATAGGTGATTAAAATGATTAAAGAAAAAATAGTTGAAAATATAGGAATAATTTATTTAGATAAAAAAGAAGTAATAAATGCCCTAAATTTAGAAATGGTTAAAGATATAGAAAAAACTCTCAAAAAATGGGAAGATGATGACAAAATAAAGGCAGTTTTGTTTGATTCACTTTGCAGGAAAGGATTTTGTGCAGGAGGAGATTTAAAAGAAATTTACAATGACTATCTTTTAAATGATTCTTGCCAAAATAAGGACGAATTTTATGAGGAAGAATTTATCCTCGATAAGTACGTGAAAAATTACAAAAAGCCAGTTATTAGCCATTATTTTGGAATAGTAATGGGAGGAGGAATTGGTCTTAGCATAAATTCTGATTTTATAATTGCAGACGAAAGCGTAAATTGGGCTATGCCAGAAACAAGACTTGGTTTTGTTCCAGACGTTGGAGTATGTAAGCACCTTTCAAAACTTCCCCAAGCCCTTGGTCAATATCTTGGACTTTGTGGAGAAAGTTTAGGGACAAAAGACTTGATTTCATATAATTTGGCAGATTTATCAATAAAATCTGATGATTATGAGAAAGTATTAAATCTTTTATTTGACCTATCTCAAAATTATGAGGGAGAAAAACTAATAAAAGAATTTAGAAAAGAAAGCGAAAAATTTAAAAATACAGAGGAAAATTCTAAAATTTCAAAAGATTTAGAAAAAATAGAAAAATATTTTTCTAAATCTTCCATAGAAGAAATTTTTAATAATTTAGAAGAAAATAAAGAAAAAGACGAATTTGCAAAAAATACTTTGGAAAATTTATACGAAAAATCTCCTTTCATGCTAAAAGTTCAATTTGAAAAATACTTTGTTTGCAAAAACCTAAGCAAAGATGAAGTCTTTGACCTTGATCTAAAAATTTTAAAATATTCAAGAAAAGAAGGCTTGATGGAAGAGGGGATAAGGTCTTTAATAATTGATAAAGAAAAAGCAAATTGGAAGGAAAAATCAGTAAAAGAAGTTTCAGATGAAAAAGTAAAAAAATTACTTGGAATTGAAAAAATGCATAGAGAAAGATAATTTTAAATTATCCCAGTGCGTAGACAAAGTATGAATGTAGGTAATATTTTATTTTAAAATAAAAATAAGCTACGTACCATCTCGACTAAGTGAGTGAAACGAACGCATGGAGAGATCTCATGAGATTTCTCCGCTCGTAGCACTCGGTCGAAATGGGCAAATTTTTAGCTTGTCAACATCCTGAGATAATTTTAAATTATCCTAATTTAAAAAACTCAATAAAATTGGAAAAAGGGAGAAAAAAATGGACGTATTATTAGTAATTGACTTACAAAATGATTTTATTGACGGGGCCTTGGGAAATGATGGAAATGAAAAAATAGTAAAACCAATTGAAAACTTAGTTAAAGACTTTACGGGAGAAGTTATTTTTACCAGAGATACCCACGACAATTCTTATTTAAAAACCCTAGAAGGAGAACACCTTCCAGTAGAACACTGCATAAAAAATTCCAAAGGCTGGCAAGTAAGAATTGATACAAAAAATCACAAAATAATAGACAAACCATCCTTTGGTTCCTACGAACTTGTAGGATATTTAGAAAAATTAAATCAAAAAGAAAAAATCGAAAATATATACATGGTAGGAATTTGCACCGATATTTGTGTCCTATCAAATGCAATTTTAATAAAAAACGCTCTTTTGGACACAGAAGTTTCAGTCATAGAAGACCTGTGCAAGGGAACAAACGAAAAAAATCACCAAATTGCCCTAGATGCAATGAGATCTTGTCAGGTGAATATTATTGATTCAAAAGAAAAATATTAAAATTATGAGAATAATTAAGAAAACGGTAAGAAACGGCAAGAAGTGGTAAGAAAACGGTAAGTAATTTTAAATTTGATAAGTCCCTACCTTATGTATAAATATATAAGCTTATTAAATTTAATATGGTATAATTAAATAAATGTTAGACTTTTTCTTTACTCTTAAGAAAAAGTCACTCGGGGAATTAGCTCAGTTGGGAGAGCGCTTGACTGGCAGTCAAGAGGCCAGGGGTTCAAGTCCCCTATTCTCCACCAATTTTTAAAAACTTGAAAAAATAGGCTTTTGTAATATACTTTAAGTAAGAGGAATTCTTTTATAATCCTTGATTTATTCAGGGAATATGGATGTGAAAAATGTGGAATCACCACAAAAAAAGACAGTAGGTGCGAACTATTGTCTTTTTCTTTGCTTGTTTTCGGAATAATACTTTTTTATAAAAAAAAGTATAAGTCCAACCAACAAGGGAAAAATAAAATTTTCCAATATGGATGTGATCAATGCAATCACCTCTTTTCACCTATTAAGTAATAGGCAAAATTATTATACCAATATTATAAAGAATATAAAAAAGGCAAATCTTGAAAAAATAGGCTTTTGTGATATAATTTAAGTAAGAGAAATTCTCTTGTAAATCCTTGATTAATTCAAGGTATTATGGTGAACAAACATGGCAACCGCCAAAAAAAGACAGTAGGTGTGAACTACTGTCTTTTTCTTTACTTGTTTTCGGAATAATACTTTTTTATAAAAAAAAGTATAAGTCCAACCAACAAGGGAAAAATAAAATTTTCCAATATTATGGTGAACAAACTTCTCACCACCTTTCACCTATTAAATAATAGGCAAAATTATTATATCACATAAAAACATAATGATTTAAAATCAAAAGTTAAATTTTTATTTAAATTCAACCTAGCTTGTAAAAGTCTGGGATTTTTTTGTGAAAAAATTTCTGGATTGAAGATTTTTTGCCCCTATTGTATAATAGAAACAATATTAAATTGAGGTGAATATATGATAAAAAACAGGATGAAATTAATGATAGGAGCCCTTAGTTTAGGACTTATTTTTGGTGGATGTAGCAAGAAAAATGATGGAAATAATCCTTCATCAGATCCTGCAATCCCATATTCTAACAAGGATTCAAATAAATCAAATGAAAAAAATAAAAAATCTGATATTTCCAAAAAAGATCAAGGAAAAATTGTTGATGGCTCAATAAATTCAGAAATTTTAAAACAAAATTGGAAGTACAAGGTATATCTACCAAATGGCTATGATGAAAAAAGTGATGAAAAATATCCAGTTTTATATATGCTACACGGATTTGGAGAAAATTCATCATCAATTCTTGAAAAATCAAATACAAAAGATGTCCTAGATAAAATCATGAAAGATAAAGAAAAGAAGATGATTGTGGTTTTTGTTGATGGCTTTACTTCATTTTTCATAGATAGCGATTATGACAAAAATATGGAAAGTGCAATAAAAGATGAGTTGATTAAAGAAATTGACAAAAATTATAAGACAGATGCAAACAAAATTTCAAGAGCAATCGGAGGAATTTCTGTAGGAGGATATGGGGCAGCAGGCCTTTCTCTAAGAAATCCTGACTTATTTACAAAAGCACTTTTGATTTCTCCAACTCTTTGGGACAAACTTGATGAAGATAGCCTCATTAGAAGAAATTATTTGGCATTTTCAGACGGAAGACAAAATTGGTCAGACGAAGTTTATAAGGAAAAATTTCCTACAAACTTTATAAACGCCCAGTCAAAAGATATTAATTTCTATATAAGATCAGCCGAAGGCGATACAAAAATAAAAATTAACGATATAGAAAAATTCAACAAAAAATTAGAAGAAGCCGAGGTAAACACAGAATTTAAAAAAGATGGCAAAGAATTTGATCATGATTATGATTATTGGAACAAAATAACAGAAGAATCCTACTTGTGGGTTCTAGAACAATTTGAAAAATAGATTACAAATATCCCTTTAATTTTGAAAAAAATTAAGGGGATTTTTTGTTAAAAAATTTTTTTAGAAAAAAATTTATATTTATAATTTATTTCAATAATATAACTAAAATCCGTTGACTAAAAATTTGTAAAGAGCTATAATTGTTATAAGTGAAAGTGTCTGAATTTCTAATAATTTAAGACAAAAAAAGAAAATTTATAATCGATTGCTTTAACAAAATACACAAGAAAAATAAATTAAATATTTTCAAATATTTAATAAAAAAGAAAATCAAAATTAGAAATTTATCAATATTAAATAAAGGAGTTATTATGAAAAAATTAGCAAGAAAAATGATGTCACTATTGATGGCAGTTTTTATGGTATTACAAGTAATCTTGCCAGCCTTTGCAACTAGCTCGAAGGCAGAAGATGAAAATCCAAATTCCATAAAATCGGTCGACAAGCTCGAAGATGATCCCGACCTAGACCTATCAATCAAAAAATCACAGGAAATTTACGACAAGAAGAAAGTCAAAAAAGACCAAGACAAATTCACCATAGCCGTAAGTATTCCGGATACAAACTCCAAATTTAGGCTTGTAAAAAGAAATGACCTAAAATTATTTGATGATAAGTATTTTGAAACTAATGAAAAGGCGAGCAAGGAATATTGGCGTGTTAAAGATATGCTAAATGACCAAGGACTTGACCTTGATTTAGAAATAATCGAAGATGAAAACGGCTTCAAATTAATAACAAAAGAAGAACTAGAAAATAAAGACACAGAAAAAGAAAAAGAAAATCCTTATGGAGAAAACTATTCATACATAGACTTTAAAATAATGGATGATTTTGATTTCAACGAAAAAGGAAATCAAAAATTATTAGACGAATATAAGCTAATATTTAACCTAGAACTCCTTCAATACGAATCATTAGATCCAGAATACAATCTTTATGAAAAAGACCAAGAAGGAAATTTGAAAATCAAAAACCAAGGGGATATCTTTGCCCTCTTAGTAAATGATAAAAAATCTTTGTATGATACAAAAAAACTAGAAGAAGATTATAACAATTTAAAATTATATAAAGAAGAAAAGTTACAAAAAGAAGCTGACCAAAAGGCACAAAAAGAGGCGGAAGAAAGGGCTAAAAAAGAGACGCAAGAAAAACAAAAAGAAGAAGAGGCAAAAAAAGCCCAAGAAGAAAAAGCCAAAGCAGAAAAATCTTCATCAAACAAAGAAGAACAATCAGAAAACTCCAAAGAAGATTCAAATAAAGAAAAAGAAAGCAAAACAGAAATAAAAGTAGAATCAAACGAAAGTTCAAATAAAGAAAAAGAAGAAAATACAGATTCAAACAAAGAAGAAAAAGATTCTACAAAAGAAGAAACAAAATCACAAGAGAAAAAAGAAGATACAAATAAACAAGAAAACAAAAAAGAAACTGAAACACAAACAAATAAAACAAAAGAAAATTCTCAAGCTAAAACACAAGAAAAGTCAGAAGAGAAAAAAGAAGAAAAACAAGGCTTGATGCCAAAATTAAGAATGCTATTTTTGGGACGATCAGAACCAGCAATGCCTGTTGGAGCAGGACAAGGCACTCCGTTAACTGAAGCAGAAAAGCAAAATCTAGCTAATAAGAAATTCCATGTAAAAACAATCTTCCAAACATCAAATGCAGGTGGAGCAATACAATCTTACCAATATTTCAAAATCCATTTGGACGACGAACTTATGGTAAAGGAAGGAACAGTACTTGAGCCAATCATCTACAATGGAAGAGTAATAGCAAAACCTACTTATAATAAAGATGACAATACTATTACCTATAATATAGAAGGAACTATTCCAGAAAATATTAGTATTGATTTGAATATCCCAGTAGACTATAATACAGAAAATATAACCCTTGATAAGGACGGAACGTTCACAGTAACTAACAAAGTATCAGGACTTGGAGTAAAAGCACCAAAAGATTTAGTTCCACAAAAAATCGATAAAAATGGTAATCCAGCAGGATCAATCATAGAACCAGGAAGGAAAGATGTAACCCAAATAGTTGACTCAAGCAGAAACTATAGATTGGATATTGACTCAGTAGGTAATCCAGTCATAAAAAATGGCGAAATGGTTGGAATAAACTGGGTGGTAAAAATTGAATCTGACAAAGATTTAAAAAATGATCTAGGTATGAAGATGAACTTCACTCTAGTAGAAGGTTCAGGACTTAAGGAAATCGAAAGCATTACTTCCAGTGATGCTACTGAAGATATCCAAAATAATGATGCCATAAAAGGCAAAACAGGAATAGTTGATTCAAAACACTCTACAATAAATCAATCAACAAAATCCTATATGTATACTATCTATACACCTATAAGCAATAGACAAGCTGACTATGTGTTAGATATTTCTACTATTCTTACTAAAGATTTGACTAATGGTCAGCCATATGTTGGTGCAGTTAGAAGTGTAATGGATAAGGGATATCCAAAGGACAAAGTAGAACAAGACACACCTACAAGAGTAGGTATAAACAATCGTACTACTATAGAAGGTAAATTTTTATCAAACACAAAGGCTCAATGGACTATAACAGACGGAGTATGTACATTAGATAATAATAATGGTCTACCTTTAGAAGATAGAACTCTTGAAGGAGCAAATATAAACTCCGGTAAGAGAGTAGTTTATGGTGTAGATAATAACACAAGCAGTCCTACTTATGGTCAAATGGTAGTAAAGGAAGCTGAAAAAACAGATTTAACTTCTATTCCAACTAAAGAAAAAGACCCAGAGGGAACTCAAGCTGTAGGTAACATAGGAGTATATCAATTTACACACGACGTAGATGAATCAAAAACTCCACATTCTTACACTATGTCAGGAGTTAAAATATCAAAATTCCAAGACCTATATATCGATCAAGAATGGAACTTGCCAGTAAATGGCATGAAAATGCCAGCTCAAAAATTCATTGCAAAAGATGATTCTGAAAAGCAAATAGCTGAGAAACACGTAGATGAAGGTGCAGATGGAGAAAATCAAAGACTTGTTGTATTACCTGATGCTAGATATTGGAATATCGCAGATGATGGAAAAGCCAATAAAGTTGGTCATAAAATAAGTCAAAAATTTGATAGTCCAACAGTAACACAAGGTGGTAAAACATATAAGTACAACGAAAATGCCAACTACTATCAAATAAATACAAATAGTCAATATATCCACAACTCTGCTATTCCACAATCAAGTCAAAATCCAGTAAGTTTTACAGTAGTTAAAGTTGATAGTAAAGACCCAAGTAAAAAGCTTGCTGGAGCAAGATTTAAATTACTAGGCGACAAACAGCCATCAATAATAACTGACTCCGAAGGTAAGGCTACATTTAGTAATGTGCTGCCTGGAACTTATACTTTAACAGAAGAAAAAGCTCCAGCAGGTTACAAGCTTGACCAATCACAAAAAACAATCACCATAGCAGAAGATGGTACTATCAGTGTAAATGGTAGCAATATCCAATCAAGTGGAAGTAATGAAACAAAACTAGTTCAACACGACAGTGCACCTAACTGGCCAGACTATATGAACGCTATGCACTATGGAAAGATAACAACTAATGAAACAACTAATCAAAACGAAGTTGAGTTCTACCTATACCTAAAACCACAAAGTGATAATGGGGGAAATGGTACAAATAGAGATACAAGACTTAACATTTCTATTCCAGGTGTAAACATTACAGATGTAACAGCATACGACGTATCTTCGGGCTATAGAAATAGCGTTAAATACAGCATGAAACAACAAAATGTAGATGGATACATTCCATTGCTTGGAGATAATGTAATAAATGCTGCAAATAATAACAAAATTACAGGCAAAGCAAATACTACAGATCCATACACAGGAAAAACTGGTTACCAAATCTACTTCCCAGAAGCAAGGTTTGCAAATGATTGGGGATTCTTAGTAAAAGTAAAAGCTAATATTGGAGATAAACAATCTGTAAGCTTAGACTATGATTGGTTGACAGATAAAGATACAGCTGGACAAACAAAACTTACTCAAAATGTTATTATTAACAAAGCAAGTGGAGAAGCTGGAGAAAATCAAATTTTAGTAACAAACGAAGAATTCACAAAAAGTCCAATTTCTGCAACCAAATTTGGCGACACATTTGATAACGATGGTAAAAGAAACAGACTTCAAGGAGCAGAATTTGTTCTAAAAGATAGCAAAGGAAATGTAATTGCCAATAAATTTACTGACGATAAAGGTACAGCTGACTTTGGACAATTTCAACCAGGAACATACAGACTAGAAGAAAAATCCGCACCAGATGGATACCAAAAAAATGGAGTATATTTTGAAGTCGTAGTAGATGACCAAGGTCAAGTAACCTATACCGCAAGATTTGAAGACGGAATCGGTACACCAGAAGCTGGTCGTGACTACTATATAGAAAAAGGTGAAGAAACTGGAGGTTCAAAGAAGGCAAAAGTAACAAATGTTAACCAAAGACTTGAATACCTAGAAAACGAACCAGGAGATATTGGTGTAATAACAGGTACTTGGGAAGCTTACAAATATGAATCTTTAAAATACCACGCTGACATCACTCTATCCAATTCAGCTCCAGGTACAAGATTTGAAATTCAATTTGATAGAAACCTTGACTTCACCCAATATTTTAGTGAATTCCCTAAGATAGTCATTAATGGAGTAGAAGTTGCAGATCCGTACTTTGATTACAATACTAACCTCTTGACCTATGTATTTAATGATAAGTCAAAGGGAGGACCGGCTACAGCATCAATAAACCTAAGAGGTATAATTCCAGATAAGTATTATGCTACACAATCAAAGACATATCCATTTACTATAACAGTAGCACCTGGAGTTGCGGGTGTCGGGGGAAATCAAGTATTACACCAAGATATAAACGCAGACTATGGACCATACGACTCAGGAAC
The DNA here is from genome assembly GCF_928368155.1 of Anaerococcus ihuae. Taxonomy (GTDB): domain Bacteria; phylum Bacillota; class Clostridia; order Tissierellales; family Peptoniphilaceae; genus Anaerococcus; species Anaerococcus ihuae. The sequence goes on from NZ_CAKMRU010000002.1 coordinate 389,930, forward strand.
AAGTAATAGTAACCAATTCTACTACTTTAGAGATGTATACCAAAAAGAAGATGGCAAGTGGTATGTAACAGTCATGGCTTATCTAAATCCTATGGGATTTTCATATGGTTCAAAGACAACACAATTCAATTGGATAACAACAGACTTCCAAAGTGATAACCAAATTGCTAGATGGTCTGGTAAAGGTTATGATCCTCTTTATAAGTTAGAAGATGTAAAGGTATATGGAACTGATTTTGCAGCATATAGAGAAAATGGAGTTTGGAAAAACCCTTATATGCCAAAATCATTTGGTGTAAGACCAGAACAAGATCCTAATATTTATCACTTACTTGCACACCAAAGAATAAATCCTGATGAAAAACTTTATATAAGAGAAAATGACATAACAATAAACTATAATCCTAAAGAGATTAAAACAAGTGGAAGAATTGATTTAAATCATCCTTTAAAGGTAACAACACCAGCTCCAAGAGATAAAGGTGGCTATATAATAGAACAAACCTATAAGATTACTGATATAGATCAGTTTAACAAAAAATGGAGAGCCTTCCACATGACTGATGGTAATCTTGAATCAGCCTTTGCATCTAAAGCGAATGTCAACACAGCAATAGGTGACCAAGCTGGCGGAGAAATACCAAAGTATTACAAAGAAGTAATTGGTTTAATTAACAATAAATACAAACCAGGAAGCTTTAAACTTACAAAATATGATGAAACAAATCAAGAAAATAAACTTTCAAACGCAACATTTGTGTTAACAGATGAAAATGGAAAGAAAATTTATAGAACATCTAATGCTAAAGGTGAAGTTGATTTTACTAATATCGCACCAGGTAGATATTCATTAGAAGAAACTAAAGCGCCGGATGGTTATAGGCTTACTAACAAAAAATGGCAAGTTACAGTTTTAAGTGACGGTAGCGTTAGAATAAGAGAAACATCTATAACAGGCGAAAGTAAGCTTTACACTGGAAATAAAATCAATATCCCAGTTCAAAATAAACCAGTTGGACAAAAGTTCAGGGTTTATAAAAAAGACGGAAAAGGCCAACCACTTCCTGGAGCAAAATTCAAGATAACAGATCCAGATGATCCAAATTTCTCAGCTGAAGCTACATCAGGACCAAATGGTATTGTAGAATTTGATGCTACTCTAGAAGAAGGAAAGAATTATATACTTGAAGAAGTTGAGTCACCAACAGGATACAATCCGCTTAATAAAAAATGGGTTCTAAGAGTAGAAGATGGCAAGACAAAAGTCTACAACTATTCAGATCCAACAGAAGAGACAACTGTAGAAAAGTCACTTCTCACAGATGCTGATACAGAATGGGTTGATGTTAAAGGAAGAAATACTTCAGGCTGGTCAAACTTTGACAATAGATGGACTGGTTGGGTAGCTAACAGCCAAGACGCTGAACACTTAGGTACTAGAATTATTGCAATTAACAAAAAAGAGAAATATGTTGTACAAAGATATATTATAAACCCAGAAGCAAGACAGACTGTAGGAGTAGATGGTATAACAGCAGCCACAATCCACAGAGAAAAACCAGAATATCCAAATATGGATTGGTATAAGGGCGATGAAGAAATAAAAATATTTACCCTAGGACCTAAAGAAGGTGGCAATACTGATGGCAAGGTTACTGGTCTAATATCTGACCTAAGACTTGCATCTTATACAGTAACTGACATTACAAATGATGTAAAAAAATCTACCGACAATTCTCATCATGGAGAGACTAGACTAAAATTAGACCTACCAGCTACAAATAAGCCAATAGTAGTTGACGTCAAAGTACCTTACAAAGACGAAAATGGTGGAGTCGGTACAGGTATGGACTGGAGAGAAGGTAACACAACCTACTGGAAGTCCGACTACTACGAGAAAGTATCTGACATCAAAACTGCAGGTATTGTAAGTGAAACAGGTGGTACAATAGTCGGTTCATATGTATCAGAAGATTCACTAGATGTAACAAACGATCTAAAAACATATGGATTTAAGATCAAGAAAGTAAAAGAAGATAAAAATACTGCAATTCCAGGAGCAGTATTCAAACTAACAGGCCCAGGCGAAAGCAAAGATGAAAGATTTATGACCACAGGGTCTGACGGTATAGTTTCTTTCAAAGGTCTAAAACCAGGCACCTACAAACTAGAAGAAAGTAAACCAGCACCAGGTTATGAAAAGAAAACTACTACTTGGACAATAAGAGTAGCAAGTGATGGAAAAGTATATATAAAAGACAATAGCGAAAATCCTGATTCAAATAATCCAAGCTTTGAAGTCTCAACAACAGAAAAATCAGCCACAAATAATCTAATGAGAAGATTAAAAATGGCAGGAGCAAATACTGACCTTGAAATCAGCGGCAATTTAGTAGATACACTAAACCCACTAAGAGCTGGAAATGGTTGGGAAATTGTAGATAATGCAAGCTCAACTCAACCTAAAAAGAGAGAAGATACTTCCGATTCAGATTATGGACAACTAATTGAAACAAAAATAATTGAAATAGACAAAGAAAATAATAGATACAAACAAGTATTTATTTACAAACCAGGTGGAACTGCTAAACGTAATCGTAACATCAAATTCCACAGAGCTTATGATAATTACAATATAAGTCCAAGTGAAGTTACTACAAGAGTTTTCCAAGTACCTAGTGGTACTAGTCTAGCTAATATAAATCAAAGTTCGGATATAGATGCTATAGCTGGTAAAACTGATATAAGTAAAAATATTAAATTTACAGCAGAAGGTGCAAAGAAGATTCAAACTACAAATATTAACACTAGATACCCGGGAACTATCTTAATAGAAGTTGAAACAAATTATAATGAAAACTATCCAATTGGTTTGGGTTCAAACTATGATTTTAATACAAGTTCCCAATCTGCATATGGTCACAAATGTTGGTTAGAAAAATCCTATGCTAATGAAGTAGGTGTTCCAGTAGTAAAAACAACTGTTAACCACACAATCACATTTAATGGAAATGGTGGAAAGTGGAAAATGGATCCAGTAACAGTTGAAGATGGTATTCAATATGAACTTCCAGGATCTTCATTTATAGCTCCAGATGGAAAAGAATTTGATGGATGGCTTGTAAATGGAGAAAAGAGAAATCCTGGAGATAGAATAACTGTAACTGGTGATTTAACTGTAATTGCTCAATGGAGAAATAAAGCTCCAGAACAAGCAACGGTTTCATTTAGCCCTGGAGAAGGTTCTGGCACAATGGCAGAACGAAAAGTTAATGTCGGTTCAAATTATGAATTGCCAGCTAATGGCTTTACTGCACCAGAAGGAAGAGAATTTAAAGCTTGGTCAGTAAATGGAGTAGAATATCAACCAGGAGACTCAATAACAGTTAATAATGATACAAAAATAACAGCTCTTTGGAAAGAAAAAGATCCAGAAACTTATACTATTACAGCTAATAACCCAACAGAAGGTGGAAGCATTTCTGCTAATACATCTTCAGCAACAGCAGGAACACAAATCAACTTGACTGTTACACCAGATAAAGGTTATGAAATCGAAAGTGTAACAATGAATGGACAAACTTTAACAACAGGCGCTGATGGCACATACTCATTTACGATGCCAGCAGGAGATGTAACTGTTTCTGCTAAATTTAAGAAAACAGAAACGCCAGATCAACCAGGTCAAGGTGAAACTGAGATTAAACCAGGAGAATTTGCACAAATCACTAACAAGCAAACTGGTCTTGATCTTAAGATTTACAAGAAAGACAGATACGACAGGAAGCTTGAAGGTGCTATATTTACTATCAGAAAAACTGATGAAAATTATAAAAATATAGACCAAAACTTTGGAGTAAAAACAGGAACTTCAAATGACAAAGGACTTGTTGAGTTTAAGGATAAAGATGGCAATCCAATTAGATTACAGGTTGGATATTATATAATAGAAGAAACAGCAGCCCCACTAGGCTATAGAAAAGCAAACGCTCCTTGGAAAGTACAGGTTGTGGAAGAAAATGGACAGCTTGTAGCAAAATACAAAGGACCAGAAGAAACACCACAAAGCTTTATTGAAAAAAATGAAAATCTTGATATAAAAACAGCAAATGGTGTAAAATATGCAACAAAAATCACTCATATTGATACAGAATCAAGAACATATATCCAAAGAGTTTACATTGATACAAGAGGAAAAAATGGAACTGTCAATGTTCAAATCAAACCAAAACACAAAAGAGAAGAAATTGACAGACCGGGACTTCCACCAGTTACTATCAAAGAAGGTGTAAAGACAGCTTATAGATCAACTTATAAGATTACTGGATTAGATGGCGATCCTAACCAAGCTAAGATGATTAAAATCTTAAATGACTATGACGTTTCTTATCCAGATGTAACGGTTGTAAACACAGCAAGATGGAGACCATTTGACTGGGGCTTTGACGAAGACCAACTAAATCTTGAACCTGGAGTTTACTATATCGATATTGAAGGCTTCTATGATACTTCTATTATTGATAGAAATGTTACTAATGAAGTAGCAATAGATAAAAACTACAACTTTACTCAAAAAGATGAAGTCACTCCAAGTGATGAACCAGTACTAAAAGATCCTTACAAATTAACAGCAAATGATATACCAGATGAAGATTTAGGTAAGATCGACATTGATATTGAATTCTTCGATGGTGCAAGAGAGTTCCAACAATTAAAAAATTCAAATGGAAAAATAGTTTACGGTGTTGTTAAAGATGAAAATGGTAAAGATGAAGCATCTTACCAAGATGGTGTAGTAACATTAAGACAATGGTTAGAAGATAACTATGGCAAAGAATATGCTGATAATTGGTTTGCAACTAAGCTACCTGGTCAAAAATATGTAAATCAACTAAGTAAAATAGTTAAGATTGGAAAAAAAGACGTTTATCAATCAGGTAGAATAATACCACCTGTTACACCAGGACAACAAGGTTACAAAGCACCATTTAGTACAATAAGTACAAGCATGGATATCAGCCCTCTATACTCTTCCAACGCAACAAATACAGTTCCTCAAGAAGGACTAAGTATAGAAAATGATGCAGAAAGATACAACATCACATTCTCTAAACACGGTAAGGAAACTGACAAAGATAGTGTAGAAGAAATCACTAAGAGAAGACTTGAAGGTGCGGTATTTAAACTTGAAAAGAGAGTAAGAGAAGGAATCTATGAAGAAGTAGAAGGATCTTACGTATCATCAGCCTTTAACGGTTACTTTGGTTTCAGAGGACTTGAACCAGGTCGTTATAGGCTAATAGAAGTCCAAGCTCCAAAGGGATACAAGCCAATTGATGGACCACTTCTACATTTCTCAGTTGAAACAGTAAGTATAGTTTCACAAAGGATAACTGACCCAAGAACTGGTGAAAACATTAATGTTAAACAAGTTAGCTTCTATTTCCCAGGAAATGATAAAGCTTACAAGTTTGAAGACTTAGAAATGCGCGATCCGACAGATAATACTAAGATTATTAAATTTAAAGATGCTAAGAATGCTGATTTGGAAACAACTAAGATAATAGATCCTACAGATTCTACAAAGAAAACAGAAGTTTCCTTAAGAGAATTGAGCATCAAGTTCCCTGGAGAAATAAAAGATAAAGATGGAGAAGTTATAAAGGATACTTATAAAATAAGTGAAATCCAAATCACACCAACTTCTAACGGCTATATTTCCCTAGAATACGATAAGGCAAATGGTGTATACCAATATATTCCAGAAAAATCATCTACTGAAAAAGATGGATTGTTGGTAGACTATGTAACAAGCGCTACTGCCAAGAACATGGGTAAAATCGTAAACGAAAAACCAGGCGAAGGTGAAATCACAGTTAGGAAAATTGACCAAAATGGTAATGAAATAAAAGCTACAGGTCAATTAGCAGGTGCAAAATTCTTGTTAACTAACAAATCAACTGGAAAAACAGAAGAAAAAACAGTTGGCGAAGATGGTACTATTAAATTTACAGGCTTAAAAATTGGTCAATACAGGCTTGAAGAAGTAAAATCGCCTGATGGATATATCAACAACAAGCAAGTTTGGAACTTCACAGTAGGTGGAGAGGGACTTGACCCATATTCAGGGGATGCACCAGAAAAAACAAGAGATGTATCAAGTAGCATAAAATTATCTGAATCTAAACTAAGTGTGTTAAATCCAGATAGTAAAAATGATGGTTTACTATCTGATACTCAAAAAGAAATGCACCCTCACCTTGGAGAGGTATTTGAATTTGACAATAAGTATACTATTGATTCTAACCTAAAAATTAATCCTGGAGATTATTTTGTACTAAAATTAAGTGAAAACATCGACCTCCACGGAATAATGGAAACAGATATTTCTAACCTTGATATAATTGCAGATGGAGTAGGTACAATTGCTAAGGCAGATTATAATAGAGAAAAAGGTACAATAACTTATACTTTCACAAGGTTTGCTGAAACTTATAACCTAGTAGAATTTTCTAATAAGCTAAAAGCCTATATCAACTTAAACAAAGTCCCAAAAGAAGGATCACAAAGCATTGAACGTGGAGTTGTTGGACATGAAATGAAGACTGATAATATAAATGTCGTATATGATTCAATGACTGCAAGAGAAAAATATCAAGCTACTGACGGGAATATGTATGAAATGACCCAAAATCACCTAAATCTTGGATCAAAGATTATTAAATATAATCCTGATACAGGTGAGTTTGTTCATTACTACTATGTAAATAGGGATAGAAGCTATACTCCAAGATCAACATTCTATTACTCATCTGACAAAAATATTGAAAACATGAATATCGAATACTACAAACTTGATGGTAGTGCAAACCTTGATGAGCTGATGCCGTTATCATTTGGTGTAAACGAAAATGACCCTAGACTTCCTGCACCTGTACAAATAAGATCTAGATCATATCTCGGTGCTGGTGAAAAAGAAAGCATTAGCTTTACCAATGGTTTAAATTCAAATTCATCATATATCTTCAAAGTTACAGGAAGGGTAATGGGAGAAGATAAATCGTCCTATGTTGCCAATGGAAAGCTTCAAATGATAGATTATCCTGGACGTTATGTAACAAGATGGGATAAACAATACTTCTTTGCAAATGAAGCTGATGCAAAAGCAGACCTAGAAATCCAAGCTGTAAACCCTGCTAATAAGATTAAGTTCAAGAAGATAAATGATAGAAATGAAGCACTAGAAAATGCAGAGTTTATAATTCAAAGTAAAGATAGTGAAGGAAAATGGAACAATTATGGTCAACCAGCAATATCAGATGAGGATGGACTCTTTGAATTTACTAAACTTCCAAAAGGTGAATATAGACTATTAGAAACAAAAGCACCAGAAGGTTATGAAAAACCTACAGAAGCTTTAGTAGAATTTAAGGTAGATGACAAAGGCGTAATCTACAGACTAATACCAATAAGAGATGAAGATGGTAAGATTAAAAAAGATGAAAATGGTAAGGTCATTACAACAGAAGTTGAAGAGCCAGGTATTATTCCAATTGACATTGTAAATACTATTACAAAGGAAATTGAATTTAAGAAAGTCGACGGAGAAGATAAAAAAGTTCTAGCTGGAGCAGAATTCGAAATCTGGTTTAAGAAAGCTAAAGATGGAGAATACTCTAAGGATAATTTAAAACTTTATGAGAAGACTAATGCAGATGGAACTACCGAAAGACTTGTTCTAAAAGCCGAGGAAACTCCACCTGAAGGATTTACTGAAGTTACTAAATTTGTAACTGGAGAAGATGGAAAAATTAAATTCAAGTTCAAAGAACCAGGATACTACGCACTTAAAGAAGTTAAGGCACCAGCAGGATATATCAATCCAAGAGGAATTGTAAAAGAATTTGCATTCATAGACGGCAAAATTCAAACAGATAAATACAAGACTGAGATGGATGTAGATAAGAAAACTGGTGGGTTCTATGCTAATGGAATGCATGAGGTTTATAACACTGATATAACAATAAAAATTAACCCTAATCATGAAAAGATAACTTATGAACAAGGTAAGTCAAAAATAACATTATCAGGCTTGCCTTTGAATAATGAATATTATGAAAATAATATTTCACCTAGAACAGGCATAACTATAAATGCAAGACTAGTAAATACTAGTGGCAGATCTTCTGCTAAGAGTTACACTGTTCCTCTTAGTCAATATGGTACTGACAATAGGGGAAATATAACTGTCGACCTTTATAAATTAGTAAAGGAATTGGAAAAGAAAACTGGTGATTCAATGACATCAGAAAATACAATTGAATTATCAATGTCTTCAACTCTAGCCTTAAGTACAGTATTAGATATTAATTCTAAGATAGAAATAGGCGATGGCGAAGATAAGATAAGTGAAGAGAGAACATTCCACATAGGAACTAAGGGAGACGAAAAAGTCAACCACTCTTATTCATTCACAACAATGGGAGAAATGGAAAAGTATAATGACAGCGGTAATTATAAGCCTATTGAGATTGCAAATAGAAAATTATCTCTACCATTTACAAGAGGAATAAGAGCTTGGATTGGATTTACAATCATAGGACTTATCCTAATGATTCTTGCAGCTTATTATTACAATAAGAAAAAGAACAAGGGATTAGATCTTAAAAAAATTAATAGTAAAAATTAAAATTTAATTTATAAATTTTAAAAGTTTTAACTGACTTTATTTTGAGTTTTTCTCAAATTAGAGTCAGTTTTTTTGTCTAAAATTTAAATTAATTTAAGAGTTTTTTGGGTAAGAATTTATTAGGAAAAAAGGAGGATTTATGTTAGATTTTACTTATAATATTCCAACAAAAATACATTTTGGTAAAGACGCTCTTGATTTTGTGGGCGAGGAAGTTAAAAAATATTCTAATAAGGTGCTTATCACTTATGGTGGTGGATCTATCAAGAAAAACGGAGTTTATGACAAGGTAGTAAACGAGCTTAAAAATTCTGGAGTTGAAATTTTTGAGCTTTCTGGAATTGAACCAAATCCTAGGATTGATTCTGTAAGAGAAGGGGTCAAAATAATTAAGGAAAATAATATCGGTGCAATTCTTGCAGTTGGTGGCGGATCTACAATTGATGCATCAAAATTTATGGCATCAGGGGCTTGTGCTGATTTTGATCCTTGGGAATTTATTTCAAAAGGAAAACCAATGAGCCCTGCAATTCCACTTTTGTCAGTTCTTACCATGGCTGCAACTGGATCTGAGATGGATAATGGTGGGGTTATTACAAATCCTGAAACAAAAGAAAAACTTTCATCAGGCCATCCTGATACCAGACCAAAAGTTTCATTTTTAAATCCAGAAATCACATATTCTGTAAGTGAATTCCAAACAGCTTGTGGTTCTAGTGATATTTTATCTCACATTTTTGAATCCTATTTTAATGTTGATGATTCTATGTTTATGCTTGATAGAATTATGGAATCTTTGATGAAAACTGTAATAAAATATGGTCCAATTGCCATGAAAGATCCAGAAAATTATGAGGCAAGGGCAAATCTTATGTGGGCATCTTCTTGGGCAATCAATGATTTTATTGCAAATTCCTCAAAGGCTACTTGGACAGTTCACCCAATCGAACACGAACTTTCAGCCTTTTATGATATAACCCACGGACTTGGACTTGCAATTTTAACACCAAGATGGATGGAATATGTTTTGAGCGAAAAAACTGTTCATAAATTCTATGATTTGGGTGTAAATGTTTTTGATATTGACAAAAACCTCGACCAAATGGAAGTTGCAAAAAAAGCTATAGAAAAAACAAAAGAATTTTTCTTTGAAAGCCTTGGACTTGATTCAAATCTTAAAGATATTGATATTGATGAAAAATATTTTGACCAAATGAGCAAAAAGGCTTGTGGCAAAAATGGAAAAATAAATGGTTTTGTTGAACTTCGCCCTGAAGATGTGAAAAAAATTTACCAAATGTGCCTTGAGGATTAATTTTATTTTTTAAATAAAAAAATATGATATTGCCTAGGCAATGTAAAGATTTGTATTGACAAGTCATATAAAAATGCTAAAATCTTAGTAAGAGGTGATAGTATGGCAAATGCAAATCTAAATATTAGAACAGAAAAAGACATTAAGGAAAAAGCAGAAAAATTGTATGCTGAGCTTGGCTTAAATATGTCAACTGCTATCAATATGTTTTTGAGGGCAAGCATAAGGGAAAATGGAATTCCCTTTGATTTAAAACTTGATAATCTAAATAGACAAAGCCAAAATGCAATCGAAGAAGGAAGAAAAATAGCCTATGATAAAAATTATCCTTCATATAGCAATATGGATGATTTGAAAAAGGCTTTGGAATTATGATTTATAAAATTAAATTTACAAGTAAATTTAAAAAAGATTTAAAACTTGCAAAAAAACAAAATAGAGATATTGAAAAGTTAATGGATGTAATTGAAAAACTTGCTAATGATGAAAAATTGGATGAAAAATATAAGGACCATCCATTAAAAGGAAAATATTATTCAACCAGAGAATGTCATATTGAGCCAGATTTTTTGCTGATATATGAAAAATTTAATGATGTAATGGTTCTATCTTTACTAAGATTAGGAACACATTCTGATTTATTTATTTAAACCACCCTACAAAAGGGTATCAGAGCGTAGACAAAGTATGAATGTAGATAATATTTTATTTTAAAATAAAAATTAAGCTATGTACCATCTCGACTAAGTGAGTGAAACGAACGCATGGAGAGATCTCATGAGATTTCTCCGCTCACTACGTTCGGTCGAAATGGGAATTTCTTTAGTTTATCAACAGTCACCACCCTGCAAAAGGGTGTTTTAAATTGCTTATTTTTGTGTTTTCTTATAAAATATAATATGGTGAAAAAATATGAGAGAATTTAGTAATGAATTAAAAAAAATAGTTATAAAAGTCGGATCTTCTTCTGTAAGCCATGAAAATGGTGGGGTTGATATTGAAAGAATTGAGGATTTGGCGAAAGAAATTGTAAATTTAGAAAACAAGGGCATTAAGGTGATTTTGGTTTCATCTGGTGCGATTGCAACTGGGGCTAATAGGCTTTCTATTAAAAGGCCTAGAAATGATATTAGCAAAAAACAAGCCACAGCTGCCGTTGGTCAGGTTACTTTGATGAATACTTTCCTCAAAGCTTTTGCGGAATATGGGTATTCTATTGGTCAAATTCTTCTTACAAGAATGGTTGAAACTAACGAGGTTATGAATTTTAATGCCAAAAATACTATAAATGATTTGTTGGAAATGGGTGTTGTGCCAATTGTAAATGAAAACGACACGATTTCTACTTATGAAATTGATTTTGGGGACAATGATACCTTGTCATCGGTTGTTGCAAAATTGGTTGATGCTGATTTGCTTATGCTTTTGTCAGATATTGATGGACTCTACACTGATGATCCAAGAATTAATAAGGATGCAAAATTAATCAAAGAAGTTAATATAATTGACGAAAAATTAAGGTCAATGGGTAAGGATTCTTATTCAAAACTTGGAACAGGTGGGATGGCAACAAAAATCAATGCAGCTAACCTTTGTATGGAAAAGGGAATTGATACAGTTATTGCAAATTCAAAAGATTTGAAAAATATTAGAAGAATAGTGAAAGGTGAAGAAATTGGAACAATCTTTAAAAGAAAAATTGATTAAAATGGGTGAGCTTTCCAAAAAAGCTAAGAAAGATTTTGTAAAGCTTTCAACAAAAGATAAAAATAAAATTTTGGAAAATATAAAAATTTCCATGGAAAAAAACAGGAAAAATATTCTTGATGCTAACAAAAAAGACTATGACAAGGGACTTTCCAATAATATGGCAGAAGGTCTTCTTGATAGGCTTAAACTTGATGACCAAAGAATTGATTCTATGATTTTTTCAATTGATCAAATGATAAAACTTCCTGATCCAATTGGAAAAATGACTGATGTCAGAACTCTTGAAAATGGACTTTTGATTGGGAAAAAATCTGTTGCAATCGGAGTTTTGGCAATGATATATGAAGCAAGACCAAATGTAACCTTGGATGCGTCAATTCTTGCTATAAAATCTTCAAATTCTATAATTTTAAGAAGTGGAAAAGAGGCAATAAATTCTTCTCTTGCAATAGCAAAATCAATCAGAGAAGGAATAAAAAATACAGGCTTTGATGAAAATATTGTCCAAATAATTGACGATACTACGAGAGATTCATCAACTGAACTTATGAAATTAAGTGGATATGTGGATTTATTAATTCCAAGAGGATCAGCGTCTTTGATAAATGCAGTTGTAAAAAATGCAAGTGTGCCAACCCTTGAAACAGGTGTAGGAAATTGCCATTTGTATGTTGATAAATATGCAGATATTGAAAAAGCATTGAAGATTTTTGAAAACGGCAAAACTCAAAGAATAGGCGTTTGCAATGCTATTGAAAGTTTAGTAGTTCATAAGGATGTTGATGAAAAATTTTATGATGGATTAAATAAAATCGTAGAAAAATATAAATTAAAAGTTCACGCTTGTGAGAACACTATAGGAAAAATTAAAGGGGCGGTTTCTGCAAGTGAGAAAGATTATGGGAAAGAATATTTGGATTACGAATTTTCAGTAAAAGAAGTTGAGAATATAGACGAGGCGATTGATCACATCTACAAATATTCCACAGGCCATTCAGATGCAATAATCACAGAAAAAATAGAAGCAGCAAATAAATTTGTAGAAGAAGTAGACTCAGCCTGCGTTTACGTAAATGCATCAACAAGGTTTACAGACGGATCAGAATTTGGCTTTGGAGCAGAAATAGGAATCTCAACCCAAAGACTCCACGCAAGAGGACCAGTAGGATTAAATGAGCTTACAACTTATAAATATGTGATTTTGGGAGAAGGGCAAGTTAGGGAATAATCTTTTTAAAGATTATTTTTAGAAATTTAAACTTTATTTTAATATAAATTATTTTATTAAATTAATCCTTCGTAGACTTAGGGCGGAAGGAACAGGGGACTTCCGATTGTCCCCTTTTTCCACGCTAACTTGCTTTTAAAATTAAAAAAAATCTTAAATCAAAATTCAGTTTCAAATTAAAACTACGAATAAAGTCCGCGGTATAATTATTGAAATTGTGCCACTGGCACAATTTCAAGCTAATTATATCCCCTAAAACCCATTTCAACGAACCCCCTTAACCGGCCCTTGCAAGGAGCAAAATTAGAAAGAAACTTACGTTTCTTTCGTTTTTTAAAATGATTATCCTAATTTAATTAGAATAAAAGCCCAAAATAAATAAATTCAAAGTTCATTAAAAGAGAAAAAATAACTCACTAACGTTCAAAAAATTTTTTCTCTAATAATTCACTTGAATTTATAATTATTTTTAAACAGCAATTAAACTTTAAAAACTTTAAAGAAGCGAAGCTTCTTACAAGAAAAGCTCCATGCAATGGTCGGTTGCAGGGGGGTAAAAAAGAGGGGTTGTTAGGGGAGAAAAAAGGGGGAGAATCGAAACTCCCCCATTTTCTCCCCTAACATAACGAAGAATAAAATTGATACATTAATAAATTTTAAGATAAATAATATATTTTTCTATAAGGAGGAAATATGAAAATTGGTATTATCGGCATTGGAAACATGGGTTCTGCTATTGCCAAAGGTCTTTTGGGTAAAAATGAACTTTTTTTATCTAACAGAGGATCAAATTTAGAATTTTTTAAAGACAAAGAAGTTTCTATAATGGAAAATAGAAAGGTCGTAGAAAATTCTGATTATATAATTTTGGCTGTAAAACCAAATTATTATAAAGAAGTGATTGATGAGATTAAAGATTTGTTGGAAAATAAAGTATTTATTTCAATAGCAGCAGGTTTTACTATAGAAAAACTTGAAAATTTATTGGGAAATGATAAAAAAATTGTCATGACCATGCCAAATACTCCAGCATCTGTAGGATGTGGTATGTCAATTCTTTGTCCAAATAAAAATGTAAGTGATGATGAATTTTCAAATGTATTAGAAATTTTTTCATCCTTTGGCAAGGCCATTAAAATTGATGAAAATCAATTTGATGCAGCAAGTATTGTAAATGGATGTCTGCCAGCTTTTGTAGATTTATTTATTGAAGGCTTGTCTGATGGGGCAGTTTTGTGTGGACTCAAAAGAGATATTTCATATAAATTAATTCTTCAAACTATAATAGGGTCAGCAAAATTAATGGAAGAGTCAGGAGAGCATCCAGGACTTTTAAAAGATAAGGTAACAAGCCCAAAAGGAACAACAATCGAGGGAGTAAAGGCCTTAGAAGAAAATAATTTTAGGGCAGGATTGATAAAGGCAGTTGAGGCCTCTTTTAATAAAGCTAAGAATATGTAGTTAAATTCATGGGAGATTTTTTATAATAAAATTTCCCATGAATTTATTTTTTTATACGCAAAAATAATTAAGAGATCTCTCGACTACACTTGAGATGGGTTAATCTTTATATGGAATTAATAGCTGAAGAATAAACTAATATATTGCTTGAATTTCATCTTTTAAAATTTGAAAGATAATAAATAAATTAAACTTCAGCAATTAAAAACATACCGTAATTACCCATCTCGACCTTGCGGAGAGATCTCAAAGAAAGAATGAAATTTAAAGCAAATTTGAACGTAAGAGATCTCTCGACTGTCGCTCGAGATGGGTTTTTCTTCGGTTTATATTATTATATGATTTAGCTAATAATAAAAGCTAAATTAAATTTAAATATTTAAAACGTCAGCAATAAAAAATATCTAATCACCACACATTACGACATTGCGGAGAAAGCTCTTAAAAAAATAATTTATGTAATTAAATTTAAACTTCAGCAATTAAAAAAATCTAACAACCACCCATCTCGACCGACTGGAGGGAGAGGAGAGATCTCTTTTATTGGCTTTAATTTTGATTTATTTTTTTCGAATTATCATTAATAAAAATTTTAATTTTTAACTTTTTACAATTTGAAATACTAGTTTTATCTCACAATTTGTGGGATATTTTTTTGGACAATAATTCAATACGGTGTATAATTATTACAATGTTACGTTAAAGTAAAGGAGTATTAAATGAAAAAATCATTAGCTATAAAAATTTTAGAAAACCATCTTTTACAAGGTGAAATAAAAACAGGAAATGAAATTGCTATTAAAATTGACCAAACTTTAACTCAAGATTCCACTGGAACCATGGCTTATTTGCAACTTGAGGCCATGGACATTGATGATGTAAAAACTGAAAAATCTCTCGCCTACATAGACCACAATATTTTACAAGAGGGATTTGAAAATGCTGATGACCATGAGTTTATAAAATCTGCTGCTAATAAATTTGGCATAACTTTTTCAAAAGCTGGCTGTGGAATTTGCCACCAAGTTCATTTGGAACAATTTGGAAAGCCTGGAAAAACTTTGTTGGGTTCTGATTCTCACACTCCAACGGGCGGCGCTTTGGGTCAAATTGCAATCGGAGCAGGCGGTCTTGATGTTGCAGTTGCTATGGCAAAGGGATTTTATTTTGTAAAGGTGCCAAAAATTTATAATATAAAACTTAAAAATTCTTTGAAAGATTATGTAAATGCCAAAGATTTAATTTTATATATTTTAGGAAAATTATCTGTAAAAGGCGGAACTGGATATATAATGGAATATTCTGGTGAGGGTGTAAAATCTTTGTCCGTAACAGATAGGGCGACAATTTGTAATATGGGAGCAGAACTTGGGGCGACGACTTCAATTTTTCCATCTGATGAAAATACTTTAAAATATTTAAAAAGTCAAAATAGAAAAGAGGATTACAAAAAATTAGAAGCGGACGAGGATGCTTTTTATGATGAAATCATGGAAATTGATTTGGAAAAAATCGAGCCAGCTGTGGCAAGACCTCATTTTCCAGACCAATATCAAAAAATTTCTGAAATGGGAAAAATAAAAGTTGATCAAGTGGCAATAGGTTCTTGTACCAATTCATCCTACATGGATATGATGAAAGTTGCATCAATTCTTGATGGAAAAAAAGTTCATCCTGATGTTTCTCTTGTAATTTCTCCAGGTTCTGCCACAATTTTGGAAAAGTTATCAGAAAACGGAGCTTTGGCAAAGATGATTAAGACTGGGGCAAGAATTTTGGAATCAGGATGTGGTCCTTGTATAGGTATGGGTCAAGCTCCAAAAGCTGGTGGGATTTCTCTAAGATCTTTTAATAGAAATTTTAAGGGAAGATCTGGGACAATTGATGCCGAAATTTATTTGGCAAGTCCAGAAACTTGTGCGATTTCTGCCATAAATGGCTACATATCAAATCCTAAAGATTCTGAATTTAAAAAAGATTTTGATGATAATATTATTTTTGACCACACTGATGCTTATTTTATAAAAAGGGAAGAAGATTTATCAAAAAGGATTAAAGAAACTGTAAAGGGAAAAAATATCAAGCCATTTCCAAAGGCAAGCCCAGTTTCTTATATAAATTCAAAAATAATTTATAAGGCAGGAGATGGAATTACAACTGATGATATTTGCCCATCAAATGCTAGACTTTTGCCATTTAGGTCAAATATAGAATACTTATCAGAATTTGCCTTTACAACAAAAATCGATGATTTCAAAAAAAGAGCAGAGGAAAATTCTAGTGGAGTAATTGTTGCTGGTGTAAATTATGGCCAAGGCTCATCAAGAGAACACGCTGCCCTCATTCCTTTGTATTTGAATATAAAGGCAGTTATTGCCAAATCTTTTGCAAGAATCCACAGGTCAAATTTGATAAATAATGCGATTTTGCCGTTAGAATTTGAAAATGAAAAAGATTATGAAAAATTGTCTGAATTTGATAATATTCAAATAAAAAATATAGAAAATTCTTTAGAAAGTGGAAAATTTATTTTAAAAGATTTGGATAAGGATATAGAAATAAAAGTTAAAGGCGAGTTTTCAAAAAGAGAAATTGAAATTTTGAAAATGGGCGGATATATAAATTATGCCAAAAATTTAGAATTGGAGTAAGTATGAAAGTAACTTTAATAATGGGAGATGGAATCGGTCCTGAAATTTGCGATTCTATGAAAAAAGTTTTAAAGGCTTTGGGATCAAAAGTTGAATTTGAAGAAGTAAATGCTGGGGCGAGCGTTTTTGAAAAAGAAAAAACCTTTATTCCAGATAAGGTCTTTAAATCTATAGAAAAAAATAAAATTGCCATAAAAGGTCCAATCACAACCCCAATTGGACATGGTTTTAGGTCAATTAATGTTGAACTTAGGAAAAAATACGACCTTTTTGCAAATATTAGGCCAATAAAATCAATCAAAAATATAAATACAAAATATGAAAATGTTGATGTGGTAATTTTTAGGGAAAATACTGAAGACTTGTATGTGGGATTTGAAGAAAAAATTTCTGATGATGAATTTCATTCGATAAAGGTCATAACAAGAAAAAAATCTGAAAGAATTATAAGGGCAGCCTTTAACTATGCCCAAAAATTTAATAGGAAAAAAGTTACCATAGTTACCAAGGCAAATATAATGAAATTTACTGATGGTTTGTTTTTAAATGTTGGACGTGAAATTTCAAAATCTTATCCAAATATAGAATTTGAAGAGCTTTTGGTTGATAATACTGCCATGCAAATGGTTTTAAATCCAAATAAATTTGACGTTATTGTTACTGAAAATTTGTATGGGGATATTTTGTCAGACTTGGCAGCAGGCCTTGTCGGCGGACTTGGCTTAATTCCTGGAGTAAATAAGGGAGAGGATATTTCAATTTATGAATCAGTTCACGGTTCTGCCCCTGATATTGCTGGGAAAAATCTTGCTAATCCTATTGCAATTTTACTTACAGCATCTCTTATGTTTGATGATATTGGGGAAGGAAATTTGTCCGAAAAATTAAGAAAGTCTATTGAAAAAACAATGGAAGATAAGAAAAATCATACAAAAGATTTGGGCGGAGAGGCAAGTTTAGAAAAAATCACCCAAGAAATAATCAAAAATTTGGAGGCCTAGGATGAACACAAAGAAATTAATAGACCTTTCTAAGGAAATAAAAAAAGAAAATACAATAGATAAAGATATTTATGATAAATTTTCCATAAAAAGAGGGCTTAGAAATAAAAATGGAACTGGAGTTTTGGTTGGAGTAACAAAAGTTGGTGATGTTTTTGGTTATAAAATTGAAAATGGAGAAAAAATACCAAAAGATGGGGAACTTTTTTATAGAGGATTTCCTTTAACCTGCATGGTCGCTGATTTTAATAAGACAAAAAGACTTGGCTTTGAAGAGATAATTTATCTTTTATTATTTAATAAACTTCCAAATAAATGTGACCTTGTGGATTTTAAAAATATCCTTGTTCAAGAAAGAAAGCTTCCAAACAAATTTTTTGAAGATACAATCTTAAATCTTCCGGGAAATAATATCATGAACATAATGATGAGATCAGTTCTTGCCCTTTATTCTTACGACGAAATGGCTGATTATACTGATACTTTAAATGTTTTGTCCCAATCACTTTCACTAATTTCAAAAATGCCCATGATTGCAATTTATTCCTACCAAGCAAAAATCCACAATTTTGACGGCAAATCCTTGATAATTCATAACCAAGATGAAAATAAATCAATTGCTGAAAATATACTTTCAATGTTAAGGGCGGACCAAAAATATAAAAAAGAAGAGGCAGAAATTTTGGATTTATTATTAATAATTCACGCCGAACACGGAGGAGGAAACAATTCAGCCTTTGCAACCCACGTTGTTTCATCATCAGGAACTGATACATATTCTGCAATTTCCACAGGACTTGGCTCACTTAAAGGACCAAGACATGGAGGAGCAAATTTAAAAGTTAGCCTTATGCTTGAAAATATTAGGGAAAATTTGAAAAATACAAAAGATGAAAAAGAAATTAGAAAATATTTGGAGAAAATTTTGGACAAAAAGGCCTTTGATAAAAAGGGTTTGATTTATGGTTTGGGCCATGCAGTCTATACCCTTTCAGATCCAAGGGCGGTTTTGTTAAAAGAAAAAGCAAGGGAGCTTTCAAAAATTAAAAATTGCGAAAAAGATTTTGAATTTATAGAAAAAATCGAAAAAATTGGTGGAGAAATTTTGATGGAAAGATTAAATAAATCCTATCCAATTTGTGCAAATGTAGATTTATATTCGGGATTTTGCTATGAAATGCTAGATATACCAAAAGATTTATATATTCCAATTTTTGCCATAGCAAGAACAGTCGGCTGGTCAGCTCACAGACTTGAACAAATTGAAGATTCAAAAATAATAAGACCAGCCTACAAATCTTTAAGTCAAACAAAAAAATATTTATCAATGGATGAAAGGTGATTTGTCCCAAATCTTGAAAGATGATATTCTAAAGGGGGAGGGAAGATGAATATTTTAAAAAATTATTTTAAATTTATATTAAAACAAGATGTAGATTCTAAAAATTCTTCAAAGTCTTTTATCCTTGTTAGAATATTATCTTTTATAATTGCAGGATTTTTTACTTGGGGACTTTATTATTTATTAGATAGGTACAAGCTTAATATTTTTGTAAAATATCTAATCTTAATTTATGCAAGTCTAGCATTTTTTACAACCCTACCTTGTAAAACTATTCAAATGAGAGAAGATGAAAATAAATTAAGTTCATGGATTCCAAATTTTGGATTTTATAATAGTCTAGCGACTTTAATTTCGCCTATTTATTTATTCAAATACTGTAAGGCTCTTCAAAAAAATAAGGAAAATTAAAAAAATTTTGCAAATTAAATAAATTTGTCCTATAATAAAAATAGCTAGGGGTGCTTTTTAGCTGAGAGATGGATTTCCATTAACCCTTTAAACTTGATTAGGTTAAAACCTGCGTAAGAAAGCGATAATTTTTTAAAAGAAGTTTAAAGACCCTAGTGAAGGGTCTTTTATGATGACTAAATAAAAGAATATCCCATTTCGACCGAACGTAGTGAGCGGAGAAATCTAAGGAGATCTCTCCACTCCCTTTGGTCGGTCGAGATGGGTTGGAGCTTATTTAATTTTAAATTTATTTTAATTATTAAAAATAAATTCTGTCGATTCTTTGAGACCCTAGTTAAGGGTCTTTTTTTGATCCTAAAAATGTCTATTTATCTATGTGTCGAACACAAATGGGGCATACCACCTCGGGTATGGTTTCTATTTGTGTTCTTTTTTTTAGGAGGTGAATATGGTTTTAATAAATGGCAAGGAAGTGAAAATTGAAAATGAAATTTCCTTGTATGAATTTTTAAAAGAAAATAAATTTGATCCTCAGTTTGTGGCTGTTGAAGTAAACGAAGAACTTGTAAAAAGAGAAAATTTCAAAAATTTTCTTGTAAAAGACGGCTATAAGGTGGAAGTTTTTTCCTTTGTTGGAGGGGGTTGATTTGGATTTAAGAGATAAAATTTTAAAAAGACAAAATAAAAATGACAATCAAATATTTGAAAAAGCAAAAGTTTCGATTTTAGGTTGTGGAGGACTTGGCTCAAATGTTGCCATGATTTTGGCAAGAGCAGGAGTTGGAGAAATTTTCATCTATGATTTTGACAAGGTTGAATATTCAAACTTAAACAGGCAAAATTATAAAATTTCTGATATCGGCAAAGAAAAAGTCCTTGCAACAAAAAAAATAATCGCAGAAACCATCCCCTATACAAAAATTCATGCAAAAAATATGTTTTTGGATGAAAAAAATATGGATGAAATTGTAGAAAATACAGATTATTTTATTGAAGCTTTTGATAATAAAGAGTCCAAGGTCATGGCATTTGATTATTTTTCAAAAAAGGAAAATAAATTTCTTTTTACTGCATCGGGCATGGCAGGACTTGGGGATATTTCAGATATTAAGGTAAAAAAAATAAATAATATTACCATGCTTGGAGATTTTAAATCTGATGCAAAAAAAGATGGCCTTTATCTTGCCTATGTATCAATTATGGCAAGCCTTGAGGCACTTGAGTGTTTGAAAAAAATAAGGAAGGATTATTATGGAAGATAAATTTATACTAGGTGGCAAGGAATTTAATTCAAGATTTATTCTTGGTAGTGGGAAATATTCTGTTGAATTAATTGATGCTGCTGTAAAAAACGCAGAATGTGAAATGATTACGGTTGCCCTAAGACGAGCAAATACAAAAGATGTGGCAAATATTTTAAATTATATACCAAAACACGTTACAATTATTCCAAATACTTCTGGAGCAAGAAATGCCGATGAAGCAATTAGAATTGCAAGACTTGCAAGGGAAATGGGTTGTGGAAATTTTGTAAAAATTGAAATTATGAGAGATAGCAAATATCTTTTGCCAGATAATGAAGAGACTTTGAAGGCTACAAAAATTTTGGCTGATGAAGGATTTATTGTTCTTCCTTATATGTATCCAGATTTAAATTATGCAAGAGATTTAAGAGATGCGGGAGCTGATGCAATAATGCCGCTTGCTGCTCCAATTGGATCTAATAAGGGCCTTGTTACAAAAGAATTTATAAAAATAATTATTGATGAAGTTGACCTTCCAGTTATTGTTGATGCAGGAATTGGACTTCCAAGTCAAGCCGCAGAGGCAATGGAAATGGGAGCGGCTGCAATTATGGCAAATACAGGAATTGCAAGTGCATCTGATATTACAATGATGGCAAGAGCCTTTAAACTTGGAATTGAAGCAGGTCGTCTTGCAAGACTTTCAAAACCAGGCAGAGTTTTAGAATCTGGTGCTGATCCATCATCACCATTAAGGGATTTTTTTGATTAATATGAATATAAAAAAAGTTACAGATTATTTTCCAGAAATGGATATAATTGATTCTCATATAAAAACCGAAGTTTTAGATGATTACGAAAAAATTAAAAATAAAAATGTAAGTGATGCTGATATCATTGCGAGTTTAGAAAAAGAAAGATTAAGTGAGGAAGATTTTTACAATCTTTTATCCGATAAGGCTCTTTCTCATTTGGAAAAAATGGGAGATCTTGCAAAAGATAAAAGAGTAAGATATTTTGGAAATAATGTTTGTCTTTTCTCACCAATTTATATAGCAAATTATTGTGAAAATTCTTGTAGGTATTGCGGATTTAGGGCAAAATCCGATATAAAAAGGGCAAAATTAAATTTTGAAGAGATTGAAGAAGAAATGAAGGCCCTAGCTGAAACAGGCATAGAAGATGTTTTAATTTTAACAGGAGAAAGTCAAAAATTTTCATCAGTAGAATATATTGCAAAAGCTTGTGAAATTGCCAAAAAATATTTTAAAACAATAGGAATAGAAGTTTATCCTGCAAATGTAGATGATTATAAAAAATTAAAAGAAGCAGGAGCAGATTTTGTTACAGTTTTCCAAGAATCATACAATCCAAAAACTTATGATTTTTACCACCCTTACGGTCACAAAAGATCTTGGGTTTACAGGATCGATACCCAAGAAAGGGCAATGATGGCAGGATTTAGGGGAGTCGGATTTGGAACTTTATTTGGATTAAATGATCCGATAGAAGAAGCCTTTAAACTAGGTCTTCACGCTCAAAAAATTCAAAAAAAATATCCTCACGCAGAAATCGCAATTTCTCTTCCAAGGATAAGACCAACTCATGGGGCAGATGAACTTAAATTTTTTGAAGTAAATGATAAGAAATTTTTCCAAATTATGCTTGCCCTAAGATTATTTTTGCCATTTGCATCAATAACACTTTCAACAAGAGAAGACCGTGAATTTAGAAATTTAGCAGTAAAATATGCAGCAACAAAAATTTCTGCATCAGTAGATACATCAATAGGCCACAGGTCCAAAAAATCTCAAGACGAAGGGGACGAACAATTTGAAATTGCAGACAATAGGTCTTGTGAAGATGCAATAAAAGATTTAAAATCAATAGGCATGAGTCCAGTTTTTACAGACTATATTAATGTTTAGGAGAGTTTATGAGAAAAAATAATTCCCTTCTTGTTTTATTGACTTTATCAATGTTTGTTACAATTGGAGTTGTTATTTCGCCAATTTTAAGATTTGAAGGTTTTGCTCCGACGGCCCATTTTGTAAATATTGTTTGCTCAGTATTTTTGGGCCCCTGGTATTCACTTTTAAATGGAATAATAACTGCATTTTTAAGGATGAGCCTTCTAGGAATTCCTCCTCTTGCCATAACAGGGCAAGTTTTTGGGGCGGTTTTGTCTGGGATTTTTTATAGAAAATCAAAAGGTAATTTATTTGCGGCAGTACTTGGAGAAATTTTTGGAACAGGAGTGATTGGAGCTCTTGTTTCCTATCCAGTAATGAAATTATTTTATGGTACTGGAAAAATCACCTGGTATTTTTATCTTCCTTCCTTTATAATAGCTACAATTATTGGAGGAAGCCTTGCCTATATTTTCCTAAAAACTTTGCAAAAATCTAAAGTTTTATATCAAATTCAAAAAAAACTTGGAGTAAATGTTTATGATAAATCTGAAAAAGATTCTTGAAAATAGGGAATTAGTAAAAGAAAAATCTCCCTTGATTCATGCAATTACAAATCCAATTGCCATAAATATGGTTGCAAATGCGATTTTATTTCAAGGTGCAAAGGCGATTTGTGCCGAGCATCCAGATGAGATGGAAGATATTGTAAAAAAATCCGATTCACTTTCTGTTAATCTTGGAAATATTACAGATTCAAGGATAAAATCAATAGAAAAGGCTGTAAAATTTGCAAACGAAAAAAATATCCCTGTGATAATTGACCTAGTTGGAATTGGAGTTAGTAAATTAAGATTTGATTTTGCAAAAAAACTTTTAGAAAACTATAAATTTTCTCTAATAAAGGGGAATGGATCTGAAATTATGGCTTTAAGCGGAAATCAATCAGGCGCCAAGGGAGTTGATGTTGGAGATAAGGATAAGCTAGAAGGTGAAAATATTAAAAAATTCATTAAAATTTCAAAAGTTCTTTCACAAAAATATCAAACAAGAGTTTTGGTTACAGGAAAAACTGATATTTTAGTTGGTGAAAATAAATATTTTCTAATAGAAAATGGCTGTGAAAATCTTTCGAAAATTACAGCCACAGGTTGTATGCTCACAAGCTTGATTTCAACCTTTTTATCAGTTTGTGATCCAATCGAAGCTTCAATTTTGGGACTTTTGATTTTAGAAATTTCAGGAGAAATTTCTGATACAAATAAGCCTTACAGTTTTTTTGTAAATTTAATGGATAATATTTCTGAAATTAAAAACGATGAAATCATAAAAAGAGCAAAAATAAGAGAGGGAAAATTTTGAAAAAACTATATTTGGTTACAAATTCAGATAAATATACTGAAGAAGAATTTTTAAAAAGAATTGAAGATGCCCTAAAAGGTGGAGTTGATATCCTTCAATTAAGAGAAAAAGAAAAAACAGACCTTGAGATTTTAAATTTAGGGAAAAAAGTTAAAAAAATCTGTGATAAATATAAAGTTTCAATGTTAATTGACGATAAGCCTCATCTTGCCTGGGCACTTGGTTGTGGAGTACACGTCGGCGCAGATGATTTTCCAATTTCACTTTGTAGAAAACTTTTGGGAAAAGATGCAATTATTGGGGCTACTGCAAAATCAGTGGAAGCTGCAAAAAAAGCCCAAGATGAAGGAGCAAATTATTTGGGAGTTGGGGCGATTTTTGAAACAAAAACTCACGTAAAAACCAAAAGAACATCGGTTGAAACTTTCAAAAAAATAAAAGAGGCTGTGGATATCGATGTATATGCAATAGGTGGCTTAAATATTGAAAATGTAGAAATATTAAAAAATTCGAATACTGACGGAGTTTGCGTAGTAAGAGCAATAATGGACGCAAAAGACGTCTACCAAACAAGCCTTGATTTGAAAGAAAAAATTCAAGAATTATAGGATATAAAATAAATTTAAAAAAAATTAGGAATTAAAAAATATCCAATAATTACCCATCTCGACTGAGTGAAGCGAGCGGAGAGATCTCAAAGAATAAGTAAATTTACAAGCTAAATAAAACTCAAGAGATCTCTCGACATTGCTCGAGATGGGTAATTTTTTATGAAAATGATGACTAAAGAAAAAAATATTTTAGGTTTAATCATAAAAATTTGAAAATAATCAAAAAATAAAAAATCATAATCAAATTTAAACTTTAGTAATAAAAAACATCTATAAATAACCCATCTCGACCGACCATAGGGAGTGGAGAGATCTCTTTATTAATTAAGTCAAAAATTTAAATTTATTCGAAGAAATACCTGCAAAAATATATTTCCAAACTTATTTTTTATTTACAAAATCAAGCAAAATATTATCTATCGATTCAACTTCTATATATTTTATTTCTTTAATATCAATTTCAAACTCATCGTAAATTTCACCAGAGTTTTGGTCTACTGCATCAATTACGGCAAAATCATCTATGATATCTCTTACATAACCACAAATCAATTCGTAATAATCCAAATTTTTTCCCAAATTTATTATTTTTCCGTTTTCCTTGGCATATTTTACTATATTATAAAAATCAGGCTTATTTTTAAAAACTTCGCTGTCAGATTTTCCTATGCTTATTGATTTCCAATATTCATTGTAAATCTTTAATTTTTTCAAAAAATCTGACTTTTCTTTTATTTCTACCAAATCTTTTGAAATTAAGGTATATCCATCAAATCTTCCTTGGTCATCAAGGTTATTTATTAAAATTTTTCCCTTATCTTCATATAATAAAAATCCATAGGCAAAGGATGAATTTTCATTTAAAAGTTCAACTAATTTATTTTCCATAAGTCCCCCTTTTTTATTTTATTATACTAAATGTAGGCAAAATAAAAAGTGGAAAAATCCTGCTTTATGATTTATTACAAGGTGGATTTACATTTAAAAAATTGCAAATAAAAATTTAAAATCATTTGTGAAAAAATAAATTTGAAATTTTGAAATGGATTTCATCATATGTTATCATGTAATATAAGAGAGGTTAATATGTATTATATTGGAATAGATATTGGATCAACAGCTAGTAAATATGTTGTCTTAAATAATGAAAAAAATGAAATACTTTACAAAGAAGTTATAAGCAGTGGATGGAACAGTAAGGAAACTGGTAGAAAAATAATAAAAAAATTAGGAAATTTGGGTTATGACAGAAAGGAAAGTCACATTACTGCTACAGGTTATGGAAGAATTGCTGTAGATTTTGCTGATAAGGTTATCACAGAAATTACCGCCCACGGCAAGGGAGCACATTTTTTGGGATCAAAAGATAGGACCGTAATTGATATTGGAGGACAAGATACAAAAATAATTGTTCAAAATGAAGATAGGGTTGTGGATTTTTTGATGAATGATAAGTGTTCGGCTGGAACTGGGAAATTTTTGGAAGTTATGGCAAATAGGCTTGGTCTTGATTTGAATGAATTTTTCCAAATGGCAAAAAATGGCAAAGACATAGAACTTTCTTCAACTTGTACGGTTTTTGCAGAATCTGAAGTTGTTTCTTTGATGGGAAAAGGAACAAAAAGAGAAGATATAGCAAGTGGAGTTATAAATTCAATAGTTTCAAAAGTTTCAAAACTTGCTCAAAAAAAATCTGATGACGGATATTTTCTTACTGGAGGTTTTTCTAATAATGAATATATAATGAAATCTTTGGAAGAAAAGCTTGATGGAGATGTTCAAAGTCACCCTGATGGAAGATTTGCTGGAGCGATTGGAGCTGCTATTTTATGAAAACCAAACTAGAAGATTTCAGAAGAGCTGCCTATGTGGATGCAATTTATGCAAAAATGGAAAAAGACAATGTAGTAGGAGTTTTTTCCGATAAAGTTGAGGCACTTTTGATCTCTTACGGTTTTATTGTCTATCCAATTATTGGCTTAGACAGCTACATATTTGAATATTTTAATTTGGATAATATTTGTGATCCAATAAATTCTACAATTGCCTATCTAAAAACTAAAAAATGCCCCCTCATATATTCCTCAAAATTTTTTGTGGTTGATTCTTATTGCGATAAATTCAATAAATTTTTGATAGAAAATACTGACAAGGATGTGGTTTTTGAAAATGACCTAAAATCATATCTTGAAAATCTTGATGGCATAAAATTTGATGAAAAAATTTATAAAGAAAGTCAGAAAAAACTTGGGAAAATTAAAAATTTATTGGAAGATTTAGAAGAAACTAGCATTAGTGGGGACTTGCTTTTTAAATTAGAATTTTACATAAGATTTATCAAAGATTTGGATGAAAGAATTTCTTTTCTTGAAAAAATAAGGACCAAATACGATAAGAAAAAAACTGAGAGAAAAATTATAAAAGCAACTTGTTCCTATGTAGTAAGCGATATTATTGATAAAAAAATTTGTGAAGATTATAAAATTGTAAGGTCAAAAAATCCTGATTTTACTTTTAAAAAATGTATATACGAGGCGGATGAAATCTTAACATACAAGGAGAAATAATATGGATAAAAATCATAAAATGTGGGACGATTTGAGTATGGATCTTGATAAGCACGATTTATTGTGCGAGGCTTTGCCACAAGCTTTTGGAGATGTTTTTTTATCACAAGAAAACAGACCAGAAAAAATGGATTATTTTAACGCAGTTGCTGCAGATATTCATGGGGCAAGACCATCAGAATTGATTGAAGCTCAAAAAAATGGACAAAAAGTTATAGGAAGTTTTTGTATCCACGTTCCAGAAGAAGTTGTTTGGGCAGCAAACGGAATTTCTACAGGACTTTGCTCAGGATCACAATTTTGGGTTCCAGGTGGAGAGAAAAAATTACCAACAGCAACTTGTCCTTTGATAAAAGCATCACTTGGTGCAAGATTTGACAGAACTTGTCCATTTTTTAGGATAGCAGATTTATTTGTTGGAGAAACAACTTGTGACGGCAAGAAAAAAGCTTGGGAAATTTTGGCAGAAGATGCTCCAATGTATATAATGGATATCCCACAAATGAAAAGGGACGAAGATTTCGAAAAATGGGAAAGAGAAATCAAATTATATATAGATAGGATTGAAGAATTAACAGGAAATAAAATCACAGAGGAAAGCCTACACGATGCAATTGTTATGATAAATAACAAAAGACGTGCTATGCAAAGACTTTACGATTTTAGGAAACTTGACAATGTTCCAATTTCAGGAAGAGATACCCTTCTTATAACACAAATTTCATTTTTCGATGATCCAGTAAGATTTACACAAAAAGTAAATGAACTTTGTGATGAACTTGACCAAAGAGTTAAGGAAAATGTAAATGTATTTGAAAAAGGAACAAAAAGGATTCTTCTTACAGGAACTCCACTTTCAATTCCAAACTGGAAATTGCACCAAATAATCGAAACAAATGGTGGAGCAGTTGTTGGGGAAGAATTGTGTACTGGAATTAGATATATAGAAAATCCAGTAGACGAAACCAAGGGAGATTTAGATACAGAAGTTAAAAATCTTGCAAAAAGATATTTGGGCAGCATAAATTGTGCTTGCTTTACACCAAACACATCAAGAATTGATGATATAATAAGACTTTATCACGAATACAATGCCGACGGAGTAATAGATATCAACCTTAAATTCTGTAATATTTACGATACAGAAGGATATTTCGTAGAAAAAAGATTAAAAGAAGAAAATATTCCATGTATTGGAATAGAAACTGACTATACAGACGAAGATGCAGAACAATTAAAAACAAGAATTGGTGCATTTATAGAAATGCTTGACTAATGAAATATTTTATCCTAGTAGAAAATGCAAGCATAGCCACAAATTTATTGGAAATCTTGAGAGATGAAAAAATAAAAGCAACCCTTGCACCAACACCAAGAGAGGCAAGCCATGCTTGTGGCGTTTCAGTTTACGTATATAATAAGGAAGATATTGAAAAAATTGAGCCATTGGCAAAAGAAAATAATATAAAAATTGATGAAATTTATAAATCAGGATTAGATTTTGATACAAAAAGAAATAAATTTCTATAAACAAAGTGGTGAGGAAAAATCCCTCATCACTTTTAAATTTGAAAAAAATTAAAATGATATATAATTTAAATAGAGGTGGAAAATGAATTTAAGACAAATAACAATTTTTAAAAATTTATCAGAAAAAGATTTAGAAATTTTAAAAGAAAACATAAAAGTCGAAGAAAAAATATATGAAAAAGGATCCTATATTTTTAACCAAGGAGATATAAAAAAAGACCTATATTTTCTAGAAGAAGGCTCAATACTAGTTGCAAAATTTGACCCAAATGGCAAAAGATCAATAATTCAAACATTCAATCAAAAAGCAATATTCGGAGAAGTCTACGCCTATCTTGAAGAAGCTTACGATTTTTCAGCATATGTTCAAAAAAAATCAAAATTAATAATAATAAAAGACTTTAGAAAATTAATAAACGAATCGATGCCAAAATCCTTTTTGATAAATTATATAGATTTAATAAGCAAGAAATGCCTAATATTAAGCCAAAAAAATCAAATAACCAACCAATTTACCCTAAGACAAAAAATTTCGAATTTCTTATTAATAGAAGAAAAAGATGGAAAAGTAATTTTAGACCAAACAAGAGAAGAACTAGCAGATTTTCTAGCAACGACAAGACCATCACTTTCAAGGGAATTATCAAATATGGCGGATGAAAATATTATAAAAATTAAAGGTAGAGAAATTTATATTTTAGAAAAAGAAAGTTTAAAAGATATACTATAGAAAACTTTCCTTTATATATAGTAAGAAATAGTAAGAAAATTTTTAAAAAACTTGAAAGATTTTTAAAAAAAATATATAAATGAACAGATTGATACAAAAATTGAAAAGAAGATTTCTTAAATTTAAAAAACTTGTTAAATTTACTTGATTTTTCTTATGATTTGTTGTATCATATTTAAGTGCTATGAAGTGGGAGGTTGCTTTCACACTTAAGCCAGATGTGGAAGGTAATTTCCACCAAGCAAGCTAGAGAATAATCTCTAGTGCTTTCCAAATATAATTAAACGCCCGGTAGGGTGGCACATCAAAAGGAGGAAAAATGGCTAATCAAAAGATAAGAATTAGACTAAGAGCATATGATCATGAAATAATTGACAGCTCTGCAGAGAAAATCGTTGAAGCGGTAAAAAGATCAGGAGCAAAAGTAAGTGGACCAATTCCATTACCAACTGAAAAAGAAGTTATAACAATTCTTCGTGCGGTTCACAAATACAAAGACTCAAGAGAACAGTTTGAACAAAGAACACACAAAAGATTAATCGACATCATTGGACCAAATGCAAAAACTTTAGATTCTTTAAAGAAACTAAATTTACCAGCTGGTGTTGACATTGAAATAAAACTGTAATTAGAATGATTGAAGGTTTTCCAAATAATTTTGGATCAATCCGCTGTAATTAAGGAGGTACTCAAATGAAGAGTATATTTACAACAAAAGTAGGCATGACTCAAGTCATTGATGAAGATGGTGTTGTTACACCTGTAACTGTACTTAAGGCTGATGAGAACGTAATTGTTCAAGTTAAATCAGAAGAAGTTGATGGTTACAACTCAATTCAAATCGGTTATCATGACAAAAAAGAAAAAAATGTTAAAAAACCTATCAAAGGACACTTTGACAAGGCTGGTGCTTCTTACAAAAGATTTTTAAAAGAAGTTAGACTTGATGAAAAATCCGAATTAAATCCTGGAGATACACTTAGTGTTGATCAATTTGAAGAAGGAGAATTGGTAGATATTACTGCTATTTCAAAAGGAAAAGGAACACAAGGTGCTATCAAAAGATGGAACTACGGAAGAGGACCAGCAAGCCACGGTTCTAAATCACACAGAGTAGCAGGTGCAAGAGCAGCAGGTTCTGATCCAGCTAGAGTGTTCAAAGGTAGAAAAGGCTCTGGAAAAATGGGAAATGAACGTGTAACAGTTCAAAACCTAAAAGTTGTTAAAGTAAATACTGAAGACAGCTACATCCTAGTTAAAGGCGCAGTTCCAGGACCAAAAGGTGGACTTGTTCAAGTTAAACAAGCAATCAAGAGCCTATAATAAGGAGGAATAAATGCCTAAGGTAGAAGTTTTAAATATTAAAGGAGAAAATGTTGGTGAAATCGAGTTAAATGAAACTCTTTTTGCAGCAGAAATTGCTGAAACAGCTGTTTATGATACAGTTAAAAACCAACTAGCTAATAAAAGACAAGGCACACAATCCGCTAAGACTCGTGCAGAAGTAAGAGGTGGTGGAAGAAAGCCATTTAGACAAAAAGGAACAGGTAGAGCTAGACAAGGATCTATAAGAGCACCTCACTATACAGGTGGTGGAATTGTATTTGCACCAAAGCCAAGAGACTATAGCTACAAAATTCCTAAGAAAATGAGAAGAAAAGCTCTTTACTCAGTTTTAACTTCAAAAGTAAATGAAAATGAATTAATCGTACTTGATGAATTAAAACTTGACTCATACAAAACAAAAGAAGCTAATAAAATTTTAAATAACATTAATGCAGACAAAAAAGCATATGTTGTTATTGCTGAAAATGATGATAAAGTTTATAGATCATTTAGAAATATTGAAGGATGTAATGTTGAAAAAGCAAACTTAATCAATGTATATGATCTTTTAAGACACGACAAACTTGTTATCACAAAAGATGCAATAAATAAACTTGAGGAGGTATTTATATAATGAAATCACCTTACGATATAGTAAAAAGACCAATAATTACTGAAAAAAGTATGGAATTAATTGAAGAAAATAAATACACTTTTGAAGTAGACAAAAATGCAAACAAAGCAGAAATCAAACACGCAATCGAAGCTATCTTTGAAGGAGTAAAGGTTAAAAAAGTTAGGACATTAAACTTTACTGGTAAAAAAGTTAGAACTAGATATGGTTATGGTAAAAAAGCTGATTGGAAAAAAGCTTATGTTACATTAACTGAAGATTCTGAAGCAATTGAATACTTCGACGGAATGTAGGGAGGATTTAAATGCCTATAAGAAAATTAAAACCAACATCAAACGGACACAGAAATATGTCTGTTATGACATACAGTGAAATTACAAAAAAAGCACCAGAAAAATCTTTAACAACTGATTTAAGAAAATCAGGCGGAAGAAACAACACTGGTAGAATAACAGTTCGCCATAGAGGTGGTGGAGCTAAAAGAAAATATAGAATCATTGATTTCAAAAGAAACAAAGATAATATACCAGCTAGAGTAAAAGCTATTGAATATGATCCAAACAGATCAGCAAACATTGCTCTTTTAGCTTATGCTGATGGAGAAAAAAGATATATACTTGCTCCAAGAAATTTAAAGGTTGGAGATATAGTTGAAAGTGGAAAAGAAGCTGATATCAAACCAGGTAATGCACTTGAATTAAAAGATATTCCAGTAGGTACACAAATCCACAATATCGAACTTAAAGCAGGAAGAGGAGCAATTCTTGTAAGAAGTGCAGGAGTTTCTGCTCAACTTATGGCTAAAGAAGGAAGATTTGCAACAGTAAAATTACCAAGTGGTGAAACAAGACTAATCCACAATGATTGTAAAGCTACAATCGGAATGGTTGGAAACATTGAACACGAATTAGTAAGAGTTGGTAAAGCTGGAAAAACAAGATACATGGGACAAAGACCACACGTAAGAGGATCAGCAATGAACCCAGTAGACCATCCACACGGTGGTGGTGAAGGAAGAACTCCAGTAGGAAGACCAGCACCATCAACACCATGGGGTAAACCAGCACTTGGTCTTAAAACAAGAAGAAAGAAAAATAAATCTTCTAAATATATAGTAAGAAGAAGAAACGAAAAATAGGGGGATTTAATGGCTAGATCACTAAAAAAAGGACCTTTTGTCGATGAACATTTAATGAAAAAAATTGAAGCATTAAATGAAAAAAATGACAAAAAGGTAGTTAAAACTTGGTCAAGACGTTCTACAATATTTCCTGAATTTGTAGAACATACTATAGCAGTTCACGACGGTAGAAAACATGTTCCAATATATATAACAGAAGATATGGTTGGACATAAACTTGGAGAGTTCGTTCCAACAAGAACTTTCAAAGGTCATGCTAAAAAAGCAACTGAAATGAAATCAAAATTAAGTTAGGAGAGTATAAATGGAAGTAAAAGCAACAGCTAAATATGTAAGAATATCTCCTCTTAAAGTTAATTATATATGTAGAGAAATTAGAGGTAAACAAGTAGATGAAGCACTTAATATTTTAAGATTTACAAATAAAAAAGGTGCTAGACTACTTTCAGATGTACTAAAAAGTGCAATAGCAAATGCAGAAAACAATAACGGATTATCTAGAGAAAATCTTATTGTTAAAAAAGCCTTCGCAAACGACGCTCCAACTATGAAAAGATGGAGACCTAAGGCAAAGGGTGCAGCTTATCCAATCCTTAAGAGATCATCTCACATAGGCGTAGTTCTTACACAAGAAGAAGTAGAGGAGGCATAATAATGGGTCAAAAAGTAAATCCTAAAGGTTTTAGAGTTGGCGTAATTAAAGAATGGGACTCTAAATGGTATGCAAATAAAAAAGACTTTTCTGAACTTTTAGTAGAAGATCATAAGATAAGAGAATTAGTTAAAAAAGAAGTTTACGATGCTGGAATTTCTGATATAGAAATTGAAAGAGCAGTAAATAACATAAAAGTTTCAGTTTACACCGGAAAACCAGGAATGGTAATCGGAAAGGGCGGAGCAGGAGTAGAAGAATTAAAGAAAAAAGTTGAAAAAATTGCTCCTGGTAAAAGAGTAATAATAAACGTTGAAGAAATCAAAAACCAAGACGTTGATGCCCAATTAGTAGCTGAAAACATTGCAGCACAACTTGAAAATCGTATCACATTTAGACGTGCTATGAAACAAGCAGTTCAAAGAACAATGAGAGCTGGAGCTGTAGGAATTAAAACACAAGTATCTGGTAGACTTGGTGGAGCTGATATGGCAAGAAGTGAAGGATACAACGAAGGAAAAGTACCACTTCAAACACTAAGAGCAGATGTTGATTATGGTTTTGCAGAAGCAGATACCCAATACGGTAAAATTGGATGTAAAGTTTGGATAAATAGAGGAGAAGTTCTTCCAGGAGAAAAAGCAAAAAGAATTCCTGATATCAAACAACCAAAGCAAAACAGAAGAAATAAAAGAAGACGTCCAAATAGAAGAAATAACGATAGATAATATTATTATCTCAAGGAGGAAACAAGATTATGTTAATGCCTAAAAGAGTAAAATATCGTAGACAACATAGAGGAAGAATGAAAGGTAAAGCCCAAAAAGGCAATACCCTTGCTTATGGTGAATACGGATTACAAGCACTTGATAGTACATGGCTTACAGCAAACCAAATAGAGGCTGCAAGACGTGCTATGACAAGATATATAAAAAGAGGCGGAAATATTTGGATTAAAGTATTTCCAGATAAACCAGTATCAAAGAAGCCAGCAGAAGTAAGAATGGGATCTGGTAAAGGTGCTCCAGAATATTGGGTAGCAGTAGTAAAACCAGGTAGAATGTTGTTTGAGATGAGTGGAGTTAGCGAAGAAGTAGCAAGAGAAGCTATGAGACTTGCAGCACAAAAACTTCCAATCAAAACAAAATTCGTTAAAAGGCTTGAAGTCAAAGAAGTGGAGGAAGCTTAATGAAAGCAGTAGAAATCAGAAAATTAAGTGAAAGCGAATTAAATAAAAAACTTTTCGATTTACAATCTGAATTATTTAATCTTCGTTTCCAATTGGCTACAGGTCAACTAGAAAACCCAGCTGCTATTGGAAATGTTAAAAAAGATATAGCTAGAGTAAAAACAATCCAAACAGAGAGAAAGCTCAATATAAACAAGGAGGCTTAACTTGATGGAAAGAAATAGTAGAAGATCCGTTCAAGGAGTAGTTGTATCAGATAAAATGGATAAAACAATCACTGTAAAAGTTGAAACAAAAATCCAACACCCTGTATACAAAAAAAGATTAAAAGTTAGTAAGAAATATAAAGCTCACGATGAGAACAATGAAGCTAGAGTTGGCGATACAGTAACAATAATGGAAACTAGACCATTAGCAAAGACAAAAACATGGAGACTAGTTAAAATTAACGAAACTGCTGTTCGTGCTTAATTAGGTAAAGGAGATTATTATGATACAACAAGAATCTCGTATGAGAGTAGCAGATAACTCCGGAGCAAGAGAACTTTCAGTTATCAAAGTTCTTGGAGGAGCCGGAAGAAGATACGCAAACATTGGGGATATAGTTACATGTTCAGTTAAAAGTGCAACACCCGGTGGAGCGGTAAAAAAAGGTGAAGTTGTAAAAGCAGTTATAGTAAGAACTTCAAGAGGAGTTAAAAGAAGCGATGGATCATATATCAAATTTGATGACAACGCAGCTGTAATAGTAAAAGACGACAAATCACCTGTAGGAACTCGTATATTCGGGCCAGTAACAAGAGAACTTCGTCATGAAGGATTCATGAGAATTATCTCACTTGCACCGGAAGTATTATAGGAGGATTAAATGCATATTAAAAAAGGCGACAAAGTCCAAGTAATATCAGGTGAATACAAAGGACATGTAGGAGAAGTTATTAAAGCATTTCCTAAAGAAAATAGAGTAATAGTTGAAGGTGCAAACATTCAAACTAAACACCAAAAAGCAAGACAAATGGGTGAAGAAAGTGGAAGATTTGAAAGAGAAGGAAAAATCTCAGCATCAAAAGTTCTACTATACTCAGAAAGCTTAAAAAAAGGTGTAAGGACATCAACTGAAATAATCGATGGAAAAAAAGTTAGAGTTTGCAAAAAAACTGACGAAAAATTCGATTAGATCCAAAAGGAGTAATTATGACAAGTAGATTAAAAGAAAAATACAAATCAGAAGTTGTTAAAGGTCTTGTGGATCAATTCGGTTATAAAAACTTAATGCAAGTGCCAAAACTTGAAAAAATTGTTATAAACATCGGACTTGGTGAAGCAAAAGATAACAAAAACATTTTAAACAAGGCAAAAAATGAACTTGCACTTATTACAGGTCAACAACCAATTGAAATAAAAGCAAAAAAATCTGTATCAAACTTTAAACTAAGAGAAGGCCAACCAATAGGTACAAAGGTAACTCTTAGAGGAGAAAAAATGTATGATTTCATGGATAAATTAATCTCAATTTCTCTACCAAGAGTTAGAGACTTTAGAGGAATTAATCCAAATTCATTCGATGGAAGAGGAAATTATTCATTAGGAATTAAAGAACAATTAATCTTCCCAGAAATTAACTATGATGATGTTGATTTCTTACATGGTATGGATATTACTTTTGTAACAACAGCAGAAACTGATGAAGAAGCTAAAGCATTCTTAACATTAATGGGAATGCCTTACAGAAAATAAAGGAGCAAAAAATGGCAAAAAAGTCAATGATTGCGAAACAAAAAAGAAAGCCAAAATATAGTACAAGAGCATATTCAAGATGCAAAATTTGTGGAAGACCACATTCTGTATTGAGAAAATACGGTATTTGCCGTGTATGCTTTAGAGAGCTCGCAAACAAAGGTGAAATTCCTGGAGTAAGAAAAGCAAGCTGGTAAGTTAGGAGGAAAATAATTATGATGACAGATCCAATTGCGGATATGCTAACAAGAATAAGAAATGGTAACAAAGCTAATCATACATCTGTAAGCTTACCATCTTCTAATGAGAAACGTGCTATTGCTCAAATTCTATTAGACGAAGGTTACATCAAAGGATTTGATGTAGAAGAGGACAATAAGCAAGGTATTCTTACAATAGACTTAAAATACGCAGAAGAAGGCGAAAAAGTTATTACAGGACTTAGAAGAATTTCTAAACCAGGATTAAGAGTTTATGTAAAAGCAAACGAAGTACCAAAAGTTTTAGATGGACTTGGAATTGCGATAATCTCAACATCAAAAGGACTATTAACAGATAAAGCTGCAAGAGAATTAAATGTCGGCGGCGAAGTTATGTGTTATGTATGGTAAGGAGGAATAAATGTCAAGAATAGGTAAAAAACCAATTGAAATCCCTTCTGGAGTAACTATTGATGTTAAAGACAATTTGGTTACAGTAAAAGGACCAAAAGGTGAAGATTCTCAATTAGTATCAAAAAACTTGAAACTTGAACAAGAAGAAAACGAGTTGTTAGTAATAACTTCTGAAAATCCTACAAAAATTGAAAATCAAGAACATGGTCTTTACAGATCATTAATTGCAAATATGGTTTTAGGAGTAACAGAAGGTTATCAAAAAACTCTACAAATAGAAGGAACAGGATATAGAGCCCAAAAACAAGGTAAAACACTAGTAATGAATCTAGGATTTTCACACCAAGTTAAAATGGACGATCCTGAAGGTATTGAAGTTGAAGTTCCTAACGATAGAACTATCGTTGTAAAAGGAATAAATAAGCAACTTGTCGGACAATATGCAGCTAATATCAGAAACTGGAGAAAACCTGAACCATACAAGGGTAAAGGAATCCGTTATGAAGGCGAACATATTAGAAGAAAAGTTGGTAAGACAGGTAAGTAGGGGGCAATAATGGCTAAAAAAACTAAAGAGCAAAGATTAAAAACTCGTAAGTATAGAGTTAGAAATAAAGTCAGTGGAACTGCTCAAAAACCAAGACTTAGCGTCTACAAATCAAATACTAATATATACGCACAATTAATTGATGATGATGCACAAGTAACACTTGCAAGTGCAAACACATTACAAAAAGAAGTAAACGAAGGTTTAGAAAATTGTGCAAACATAGAAGCTGCCACAAAAGTTGGTGAAATGATAGCAAAAGTTGCACTTGATAAAGGAATCGAAGAGGTTGTTTTTGATAGAAACGGATATCTTTATCACGGAAAAGTAAAAGCCCTAGCTGAAGCAGCAAGAGAAAATGGTCTTAAGTTTTAACGAGGGAGGATTTAGATGTATTTATTAAAACAAGATGTAGACAAACTAAACCTCGAAGATAGAGTAGTTAGTATAAATAGAGTTGCTAAAACTGTAAAAGGTGGACGTAACATGAGATTTGCTGCCTTAGTGGTAGTAGGAGATCAAAATGGACATGTAGGAGTAGGAACAGGAAAAGCTACAGAAGTTCCTGAAGCTATAAGAAAAGCTACAGAAGATGGAAAAAAACACATGGTTAAAGTTCCTATAGTAAATACTACAGTTCCACACAGAATATTGGCAAACAAAGGTGCAGGATCTGTACTATTAATGCCAGCTAAAGAAGGTACTGGAATCATAGCTGGTGGACCAGTTCGTGCTATCTGTGAACTTGCAGGATACAAGGATATCAGAGCTAAAAACTTAGGTTCATCAAATCCAAAAAATATCATTAATGCTTGCTTAAAAGCTTTTGCTTCTATGAAGACAGTAGAAGATGTTGCAAGATTACGTGGTAAATCAATAGAAGAATTCGATTATTAAGGAGTATTCTATGGCAAAAGTTGAAATTAAATTAAAGAAATCCTTCATAGGCAGAAAGGACGATCAAATAGCTACAGCAAAAGCACTAGGTCTTAAAAAGATTGGTCAAACAGTAGTTAGAGAAGACTCTTCTGCATTAAGAGGAATGATAAACAAAATTCCATTTATGTTGGAAGTTAAAGAATTAAGCTAGGAGGTGTAAAATGAAACTTCACGATTTAAAACCTAACCAAAAGCTAAAAACAAAAAATAGAAAAGGTAGAGGTCCAGGAAGTGGAAACGGAACTAGAGCAGGTCGTGGTCAAGACGGACAAAACTCAAGAAGCGGTGGCGGAGTTAGACCAGGATTTGAAGGTGGACAAATGCCACTATTTAGACGTCTTCCAAAAAGAGGATTTAAAAATATCAATAAAAAAGAATACGAAACAATCAATGTTTGCGATTTAGATATTTTTGAAGACGGAACAGAAGTTACACCTGAACTACTATTCGAAAATAAAATTTTAAATAAAAACAAAGCAAAAGCTGGAATTAAAATTCTAGGTGACGGCGAAATAACAAAAAAATTAACAGTAAAAGCTCATAAATTTACAAAATCTGCAGAAGAAAAAATCACAGCCCAAGGGGGAAAGGCTGAGGTGATCTAATGTTTGATACATTAAAAAGAGCTTGGGGTGAAGAAGAAATAAGAAAGAAATTCTACTTCACTCTAGTGATGTTATTAATCTATAGATTAGGAAATAACATCCCAATTCCATTTATAGACGCACAAAAGTTAGCTGAGGCATATAAAGGAATGGAAGGAACCCTTGTTGATTATTTAAATATGTTAACAGGTGGCGGACTTTCAACCCTATCGATATTTGCACTTGGAGTACAACCATACATTACAGCATCAATTGTAATGCAATTATTAACAGTTGTTATACCAAGACTTGAAGAGCTAACAAAAGAAGGCGAAGCAGGAAGAAAGGCTATACAAAAATATACAAGATATATGACAATATTTCTTGCAATATTCCAAGCTATAGCAATAACAAACGGATTATATGGAGCAGCTTTATCATCTGCAACATCATTCCAAAAAATAGTTATGAATGTAGTTCTAATCGGTGGAACAATGCTTGTTACATGGATGGGAGAAACCATAACAGAAAAAGGAATTGGAAATGGTGTATCAATTATAATCTTCATGGGTATCATAGCAAACGTACCAAAAACACTTAAAACATGGAAAACTGGACTTCATTACAACACAATTTCTTGGATATCAATCCTAGTAATGGCTATTGTAGTAATTTTTATAGTAGTATTTACAGTAAAAATTACAGAAGGCGAGAGAAAAATTCCAGTTCAATATGCAAAAAGAGTAGTTGGAAGAAAAATGTATGGTGGACAATCAACTCATATCCCAGTAAAAGTAAATATGAGTGGAGTAATGCCAATAATCTTTGCATCAGCAGTATTAGCAATACCATCAACAATATCATTATTTATGGGAAAAGCTAATGGAGGATTAAATCAATTCTTCAGTAAATCAAGCTATGGATTTATAATTTATCTTGTAGTTCAAGCAGTATTAATATTAGTATTTGCTTACTTCTACAACATGATACAATTTAATACAGTTGAATATGCAAAACAACTCCAACAAAACGGTGGTTTTATTCCAGGAATAAGACCAGGAAAACCAACTAGCGATTACCTAGCAAAAGTTGGAAATAAAATAACATTTATTGGTGCTATTTCGTTAGCTTTACTTACAATAGTACCAGCTCTATCATCAAGATTTTTAGGACTAAACTTATCATTTGGTGGAAGTTCAGTAATAATAGTTGTTGGTGTAATACTTGAAACAGTGAAACAAATAGAAGCGATGCTTACTATGAAAAACTATAAAGGATTTTTAAATAGGTAATATTATGAATATCATATTGTTAGGCCCTCCGGGAGCAGGAAAAGGAACACAAGCAGAAAGATTAATCAAAGAATTAGATGCAGTTCAAATATCAACAGGTGATATATTTAGAACAAATATAAAAAATAATACACCTTTAGGAGCTAAGGCAAAAGAATACATTAACAAAGGTCAATTAGTTCCAGATGAGTTAACAATAGATTTAGTTTGGGATGCCTTAGACAAAGTAGAAGATGGAAAAAGCGTACTACTTGACGGTTTTCCAAGAAATATTACTCAAGCCGAAGCACTTGATGAAGGAATGCAAAAAAGAGATAAGAAGATTGATAAGGTAATAAATATCAATGTACCTGAAGATGTAATTATTGAAAGAATATCTGGAAGAAGAGTAAATGTGTCAACTGGAAAAGTTTATCACATCAAATACAATCCTCCAAAAGTTGAAGGAATTGATGATGAAACTGGAGAAAAATTAATCCAAAGAGAAGATGACACAGAAGAAGCAGTAAAAGAAAGACTTGATGTTTACAACAAACACACATCAGTTTTGATTGATTACTACGACAAAAAAGGTATATTAGTTACTATTGACGGTGCAAAAACT
This sequence comes from Anaerococcus ihuae, assembly GCF_928368155.1. Taxonomy (GTDB): domain Bacteria; phylum Bacillota; class Clostridia; order Tissierellales; family Peptoniphilaceae; genus Anaerococcus; species Anaerococcus ihuae. The sequence goes on from NZ_CAKMRU010000002.1 coordinate 430,954, forward strand.
CCTGACGAAGTTTTTGATCAAATTAAAAAAAGTTTAGAAAAATAAGATAAAAATATTAACAAATATGCTAAATTTTTCAATGAATTACAAAATCGAAAACGAGATAAAGATAGAGTCTTTCATTAAAGATATCTAGATTATGTCTTGTTGTTAAAAAAATGAATCAATCAGACATTAATAGATCAAAATAAAAAGAAAAGGAGAGATTTTATCGATGTCAAAAAAAGATGCTATAGAAGTAACAGGAGTAGTTAGAGAAGCTCTACCAAATGCAATATTTAAAGTAGAACTAGAAAATGGTCATGAAATACAAGCGCATATTTCAGGAAAACTAAGAATGAACTACATTAGAATATTACCAGGAGATACAGTAACAGTAGAACTATCTCCATACGATCTTACTCAAGGCAGAATTACTTGGAGACGCAAATAACAATAAAAAATCTACGATTTTTTCTTGTTATTTTAAATCTTAAAGTTTAGATAAAGAAAGAGAGAACGATAATGAAAGTTAGAGCATCAGTAAAAAAAATGTGTGATAAATGCAAAATTATCAAAAGAAACGGTAAAGTTATGGTAATTTGCGAAAATCCAAAACATAAACAAAGACAAGGTTAAGGAGGTATTAGATGCCAAGAATAGCTGGTATAGACTTACCTAGAGAAAAAAGAGCAGAAATTGGATTGACTTATATTTATGGTATAGGAAAATCTTCAGCACAAGAAATTTTGGAAAAAGCAGGAATTAATCCTGATACAAAAATGAAAGACCTTACAGAAGGCGAATTAGGAAAAATTCGTGAGATATTAGACGACTATACAATCGAAGGTGATTTAAGACGTGAAGTATCTATGAATATTAGAAACCTTAGAGAAATCAATTGCTACAGAGGAATTAGACACAAAAGAGGTTTACCTGTAAGAGGTCAAAATACAAAGAATAACGCTAGAACTAGAAAAGGAAGACATTAGGAGGAGATATGGCAGCAAAGACTAAAAAATCTTCTGCTAAAAGAGGTAGAAGAAGAGTTAAAAAGAATGTCGAAAGAGGACAAGCTCATATCAATTCAACATTCAATAATACAATGGTAACTTTGACAGATGCACAAGGAAATGCCTTATCATGGGCAAGTGCTGGACAATTAGGTTTTAGAGGATCAAGAAAATCTACTCCTTTTGCAGCACAAGAAGCAGCTTTAGAAGCAGCTAAAAAAGCTATGGAATATGGTTTAAAAAGTGTAGAAGTATTTGTTAAAGGACCTGGTTCAGGAAGAGAATCTGCAATCAGAAGCTTACAAGCTGCAGGACTTGAAGTAACAATGATAAAAGATGTAACACCAATTCCTCACAATGGTTGTAGACCACCTAAGAGAAGAAGAGTTTAATAAGGAGAAACTATGGCAGTAAGCAGAGATCCAATATTTAAAAGATGTAGAAGCTTAGGAATTAGCCCAGCATATTTAGGTTACTCAGGAGAATCAAAAAGATCAAACTCTAATCAAAGAAGAAAACTTAGTGAATACGGTATGCAACAAAGGGAAAAACAAAAAGCTAAATTCATCTACGGAGTAAGTGAAAAACAATTTAGAGGCTATTACGAAAAAGCTTCAAAAATGCAAGGACAAACAGGTGAAAACTTAATAATCCTTTGTGAAAGAAGACTTGACAATATAGCATTTAGATCAGGACTTGCAAGAACAAGAAGAGAAGCAAGACAAATCGTTACACACGGACATTTATTATTAAATGGAAAAAGCGTTGATATCCCATCAATTCTTGTAAACGAAGGTGATGTAATTGAAGTAAAAGAAAAATCTAGATCAAGCCAATTATTTAAGGCTATCAAAGAAACAAACCAATCATTTGGCATAGTTTCATGGTTAGATTCAGATTTAGAAAACTTAAAGGTAAAAGTTACAAACTTCCCAACAAGAGAAGATATAGATATACCTGTAGAAGAACGTATGATTGTTGAGTTCTATTCTAAATAGAATTAGTTAAATTGTTAGAACTAAGGAGATACAATGATAGAAAAATTAGATACAAAGATTGAAATTTTAGATATAGACGAAGAAACTAACTACGGTAAATTTGTCTTATATCCACTCGAAAGAGGCTATGGTACAACCATAGGAAACAGTATGAGAAGGATGCTTTTATCATCCTTACCTGGTTCTAGCGTCTCAAAGATTCTTATAGACGGGGTACTACATGAATTTTCTACAATTCCTGGAGTTGTTGAAGATGTACCTGAATTAATATTAAATATCAAAGGTATTGATATTAAAAAACATACTAAAGAAGATCTAACACTATTTTTAGATATAGAAGGACCTAAGATTGTTACAGCTAAAGATATAAAAACAGATGCCCAAATAGATGTGGCAAATCCTGATCATTATCTTGCAACAGTTAATGATAAAGGAAGATTGTTTGTAGCTCTTGATGTTACTGATGGTAAAGGATATAGAGTAGCTGAGCAAAATAAAAAGGATACAGACCCAATAGGAGCAATAGCTATTGATTCATCATTTACTCCAGTAAAAAGTGTAAACTTTACAGTTGAAAATACTAGAGTTGGTGAGTCTACTGATTATGATAAATTAATTCTTGAAGTATGGACTGATGGAACAATCACTCCTCAAGAAGCCTTATCTGAAGGTGCTTCAATTTTAATGGAAGACATTAGATTTTTCAAAGATCTTCCAGGTCAACAATTCCCACCAGAAGATGAGGAAGAAGAAATTGAAGAAATAGTGGAAGAATATGATAATCAAGTGGAATTATCAAAAACTATTGAGGAATTAGATCTTTCATTAAGGTCATTTAATTGTCTAAAAAGAGCAGGATATAATACTGTTGGTGAGATAATAGAAAAAAGTGAATCTGAACTAAAGGATATCAAAAACTTCGGTAAAAAATCTCTTGAAGAAGTTGTTGATAAGATCCATAGTTTAGGACTTAGTTTAAGAGAAGAATAGGAGGATATGATGGCTAATAAAAGAAAGCTTGGTAGAAGAACAGATCATAGAAATGCCTTACTAAGAAATCAAGTAACTTCTTTGTTAGACAATGGTAGAATTACTACTACCCTAACAAGAGCAAAAGAAACTCAAAAAATGGCTGATCGTATGATTACATTAGGAAAGAAAAATACACTTCACACAAGAAGACAAGCAGCTCAATATATTTACAAACCATCTACAGTTCAAAAATTATTTGGTGAAATTGCACCAAAATATGAAGATAGAAACGGTGGATACACTAGAGTATTGAAACTTGGACCAAGAAAAGGCGATGGTTCTGAAAGAGCAATATTAGAACTTGTATAAAACTTACTCTATAGCATCTTATGAAAATAAGGTGCTTTTTTTGTGGGAATTTTTAATTTTTAAAATAAGGTGAATAATCAAACTTGATTTTAGTCTTTTGACAAACTAAAAATTCGACCATTTCGAGCGAACGTAGTGAGTCGAGAAATATCGTGAGATCTCTCCATGCCTTCGTTTCACTCACACTAAAACACCTTTGCTTTGCAAATTTCTTCGTGCTTTCGCACTTATTTTTAGGGATGATTGTGCCAAATCAAGGCACAATCATCTAGTCGAGATGGTACGTAGCTTAATTTTAATTTTAAAATAAAATATTATCTACATTCATACTTTGTCTACACTCTGTAATCAAACTTGATTTTTATTTTTACTTATTACTTTTATATTTTAGAATTAAAATTTTTGTATATTTTAAATTTAATATAAATATTTTTTATATGGATTATCAAATGATATATAGATTCATTATCAACGGATTTCGATAAGTTAATTTATTTTTTATTATCAATGGAATTTTAAAAAATGTATTAGATTTTATATGGAATTTTTAAAATTTATTTTAGATTTTATATGTAATTTTAAAATTTGTTTTAGATTTTATATGTAATTTTAAAGT
>NZ_CAKMRU010000003.1 GCF_928368155.1 Anaerococcus ihuae
TGGGGGTTCTTAGGGGGAAGGAAAAAGGGGACAATCGGAAGTCCCCTGTTCCTTCCGCCCTAAGTCTACGAAGTTTTAAATTTATAAAATAATTTGATTTTAAATCAAAAAAAGAAGCTTTTTCAAGCTTCTAAATTTTTTTAAAAATTTATAAAGATTTCAACATATCAACATACCTAGGCATTGAATAATTTTCTCTAGAAATTTCTTTTTCAAGACTATCTGCCACTTCTCTTATTTCTTCTGTAATTTTTCTTGTTTTTTCTTGGATGTAGATTGTTTTTTCTTCTATTTCTTTTATATCTTCAAAGTCTATTAAAATTTCTTTAATTTTATCCCCGTACTCCATGAGTGTTTTTACATTTTCGTTTATTCTTTTTGCCTTTTCTTCTAATTTTTCATTTTCTAAAAAGGCTAGGTAAGATTTTATTTCTTTTATTTCTTTCATAGCTGATGGGAGGATTTCTTGATAGATTAAATTTGATAAAATTTCAAGCTCTTGCTGGCAAAATTTTATTATTTCTTCAAATTCTACATTTATTATTGAATCTATTTCTTTTTGATTAAATATTTCTTCTTCCTTGTAAATATCATAAGATGAGGTTTTTTTGGCGAAAAGTAAAGCATCTAAAAATGTTTTGTGATTTTGAAGGCCTCTTTTTTCTGCTTCTTTTATCCATTCTTTTGAATATCCGTCTCCTTGGAATAAAATTTTCCCATTTTCCTTATAAGTTTCTTTTACTATTTTATAAACTTCAGCCTTTAGGTCTTCATCAGATTTTCCTTCAAGTCTTTGTCCAAATTCCTTCAAAACTTTTGCCATGGCAAGATTTATTAGTGTATTTAAATCGGCAGCTGATTTTGATGAACCAAGCATTCTAAATTCAAATTTATTTCCTGTAAAAGCAATTGGAGAAGTCCTATTTCTGTCTGATGAATCCGTTTGAATTTCACCAAGATGAGGAATTTTAACCTTGTTATTTATATCTTTGATCTTTTCATCATTTGAAATTGATTTTAAAATATTTTCTAAATCTTCTCCTATAAAAACTGAAATAATTGATGGAGGTGCCTCATTTCCTCCAAGCCTATAATCGTTTGAAACTGAAGATGATGAAAGTCTAATTTGATTTTGATAAAGGTTACATACTTTAATCATTGCAGACAAAAACAACAAAAATAAATGATTGTTTTTTGGATCATTTCCTGGTGAGAAGCAATTTTTACCATAATTTGTTGCAAGAGAATAATTATTGTGCTTTCCGCTTCCTGCCATATTTTTGAAGGGTTTTTCTTTTAAAAGACAAGCTAAATTGTGTTTAATGGCAGTTTTTTCCAAAATATGCATCAAGAATTGGTTGTTATCAACTGAAATATTAGCATTTTCAAACATAATTGCAATTTCAAATTGATTTGGACCAACTTCATTGTGCTCAGCTTCCATATAAATTCCCAAATCGTATAATTGTTCATTCACATCTACAAAAAAATCATTAACTCTTTGAGGAATGGCACCAAGATAGTGGGAAATTATTTCTTTTTCAACCATGGTGTCACGTCCAACAAGACTCATACCACAATATTCAAGATCAATTCTTTTATCGTAAAATTCTTTATCAATTAAATAAAATTCTTGTTCAAGACCTACCTTCGCCTTTACCCTATAAGTTTTTTGTTTCTTTAAAAACATATTACAAATTGGACTTGCAGCCTTGGAAAGTCTGTTCATAGATTCAATTAGGGGCAATTTTTTGTCAAGTTTTTCGCCATAAAAAGAAACAAAAACTGAAGGAATATACAAAACCTTATCTTCAATAAAAGAATTTGCAGTCAAATCCCAATATGTATAACCACGAGCTTCAAAAGTAGACCTCATTCCTCCAGAAGGAAATGATGAAGCATCTGGCTCTCCCTTTATAAGTTCTTTCCCAGAAAATCTATTAATTGGATTGTGTTTGTCATCTCTATTTAAAAATGCTGTTTTTTTGTTGGCGGTTTTTCCATTTAATGGTTGAAACCAATGAGTATAAGAAGTTGCTCCTTTTGAAAGTGCCCAAATTTTCATTGCATGAGCAATTGAATCTGCAGTTTCTCTGTCAAGAATATCATTATTTCTTGCAGCTTCCTTCCATTTCAAATAAACAGGATAAGGAACATTTTCTTTCATTGTTTTTTTATCAAAAGCTAAATTTCCAAATTTTTTTAAAGTCATATTTTCGCCTTTCTTGGTCTTAAAAATTGTTCAATTAATTATATCACAATTTTTTTGTTTGATTTTAAAAATTATTTACATAGAAAATTTAATTAATTGACAGTAAATCAATATAATGATAAATTAATAGTAGTTGAATTATAAATAATTTGAGGATGGGAAAATGAGAAAAAACAGGAAAATATTTTTATTAATTTCATCAATAATCTTTGTGCAATTGTTTACACTAAATAAAGCTAATGCCAAAGCCTTATTGATAAATTATGATTTAACCGAAGGTGTTAATGTTACCGATAAAGTTAGTGGCGAAGAAGGAATGAAATTTGTAGGTGGAATTGATTATCCTGATATCTATCATATAAAAGGTGAAAAAGGCAATTGTTTTGAAATTGAATTTAAAGGAAAAACAGCCTACACAGAAAAAGCTTGGTATCATGTTTTAGATGATATGAAAGCAATTAAAGATGGAAAAATCTACGAAAAAGCCGATGAAAAGTCCAAAGAAATTTCAAATTTCAAAGAAAAAGAAAAAATAGACTTGGTAGATTTTGATTCAAATACAAATTTTGTAAAAGTAAAAAAAGGCGACAAAACTGGCTTTGCAAAAATTGATTCTTTTGATATTTCAAAAAAAGATCAAAAAGATTTGGATAAATTAAAAGATAAATACAAAAAAATCTACGATTCTGTAAAAAGATATATGGATTATTTGGATAGAAATAATTTGAGCTTGTATCCAGTCGCAGAAAAAGATAAAGCAGAAGAAAATGATATTGTTAGAGAATTTGTAGAAAATGAACCTGAAGAAGATTTAGAAGAAGTTGAATATGTTTATTATACAGTTTCTGGAGATGATATTGGGTCACAAGCTTACAATTTTGCAACAAATTTCATAGGAAATCCATACGTTTGGGGTGGAACAAGCCTTACAAATGGAGTTGATTGTTCAGGATTTACCCAACAAGTTTATGGAAAATTTGGAATAGGTCTTCCTCACTTTGCTCAAAGTCAAGCAGATTATGGAAAAACTATAAGACTTGGAGAAGAAAAAGCTGGAGATTTGGTATTTTTTGGAACAAGTCTTTCAAACATTACCCATGTAGCAATTGCAGACGGCCAAGGTGGAATAGTTCATGCTGCAAATCCAAGAGATGGAATAATAACATCTGGAATTGGAAATCCAATAATAATTAAAAGATTAATTGAAGATTAATACGCCCTTTGTGGCGTATTTTTTATTGTATGATAAAAAAAATGATGCTATAATAATTTAAAAGATTAAATTTTATAGAAATAAATTAGTAAATATAAGGAGTTAAAAATGACAGATACATTAAATCCATTAGAATCTGCACAATTACAAATAAAAAAAGCTTGTGAAAAATTAAATTTAAATCCAGCAGTTTATGAAATTTTAAAAGAGCCTCAAAGAGTCATTGAAATTTCTATTCCAGTAAAAATGGATGATGGATCTTTGAAAGTTTTTAAAGGATATAGGTCAGCCCACAATCATGCTCTCGGTCCTTCAAAAGGTGGAGTAAGATTTCACCAAAATGTGAATTTAGAAGAAGTTAAAGCTCTTTCAACTTGGATGAGTTTAAAAGCAGGACTTTTGGCTCTTCCCTACGGCGGAGGAAAAGGCGGAATAGCTGTTGATCCAAAAAAACTATCAGATAGGGAAATAGAATCTTTATCTCGTGGCTATATAAGAGGCCTATACAAATATCTAGGAGAAAGAATTGATATTCCAGCTCCTGACGTAAATACAAATGGACAAATCATGTCTTATTTTGTCGATGAATTTATAAAATTAAATGGCGAAAATGAAGATTTGGGAACTTTTACAGGAAAGCCATTGATTCTTGGAGGAAGTCTGGGACGAAATGAGGCTACTGGTTATGGAGTTGTAATTACAACAAAATATGCAGCAAAAAAACTTGGAATAGATTTAAAAAATGCAGAAATTGGTCTTCAAGGTTTTGGAAATGTTGGAAGTTTTACCTTAAAATATTTACAAGAAGAAGGAGCAAAAGTTAGGTATCTTTCAATTAGAGATGAAAGCGAAGAATGCGGACGCTCTGCCCTATATTCAGAAGAAGGATTTGATTACGAATCTTTGCAAAAATACAGAGATGAACACAAAAGCCTAGTTGGATATCCAAAGGCAAAGAAAATTTCTGACCAAGAATTTTGGACAAATAAATTTGATATTTTAATTCCAGCAGCTCTTGAAAATATAATTACAGAAAAAATCGCCAAAAATTTAAATGTAAAATTAATAGCAGAAGGAGCAAACGGCCCAACAACTCCAGAAGCCGATGAAATCTTAAAGGAAAAAAATGTAGAGATAATTCCAGATATATTGGCAAATTCAGGTGGAGTTTTGGTTTCATATTATGAATGGGTTCAAAACCAATATGGAAATTATTGGACAAAAGAAGAAGTCCAAGAAAAACAAGAAAAAGATATGACCAAAGCAATTGAAGGAATTTTTGAAATTAAAGACCAATATAAAACTGACATAAGAGAAGCTGCATATATGTTTGCAATAAAAAGAATAGCAGAAGCAATGAAGCTTCGTGGTTGGTATTAAAAATATATTTTTAAATTAAAATTTAAGTTTTTTTAATTTATAATTTAACTTAACATAAATATAAAAATAAACCCATCTCGAGTGTTATTGAGAGATCTCTCCACACTAAAACCAATTTGCTTTGCAAATTTCCCCTTAATTTCGTACTAGTTTTAGGGATAAATATGCCAAATCAAGGCATATTTATCAGGTCGAGACGGTATTTTTTTTTAGTTTTTAAATTGCTAAAATTTTTGTTTTTTGAATTGATTTATTTTTCATCCTTAACTTCAGAGTGAAAATTTATAAATAATATAACCCATCTCGAGCGAATGTGATGAGTCGAGAGATCTCTTTGCTTTTATTTATTTTAAAGATTTACTTTTTCTTTGAGATCTATCCACGCAGTCGCACTGCTCCTTTGGTCGAGATGGGTTGATGTTAGAGTTTTTTAATTACTAAAGTTTTTATTTTTTGATATTCCTACAACATTATTGGCTTTATATTATATTTCATTTTAAATTTGAATTTTATATCTTTAAATTTCTAAATTTATTTTTTAATCTCAAACTTAAAAATTCATCTTAAACTTTAGCTTAAATATAAATAAAAAAATTAACCCATCTCGAGCTAGTGGAATGAGTCGAGATATCTCTTTGCTTTATTTAATCTTAAAAATTTACTTATTATTTGAGATCTATCAACTACTTACAGTATGTCGAGATGGGTTTTTACTGGTTTTTATTTAATTATTTGAACTATCGTTACTTGAATTTGTAAAAGATGAAAATAGGTCTTTGAAAAATTGTACTATTTTATCCCAAAGTCCTGATTCTTTTATATCATTTCCTACCTTGTCTATGTCTTCTTTGTTATCTTGGTAGAATTTTTTTCCTTTTTCTGTAGCTATTCCTGCAAATTTTTTGAGGTTTTCTTCTACATTTTTGCTGTCAATTGCTGGACTTTCTTGGTATTTTTCAAAATAATTTACTAGAATTTGTATATTATTATTTGATAAAATATCTCCCATATTTACATTTTTCAAAGCATCTTGAATGAAAATTTGGATTTGTCCACTATCCGCAGTTTGGCCGTTTTTGTCTTTGTAGTCTTTTAAATTTTGTTTTACTTCTGCAACTGCTTGGTCTAATTTGTCCTTGTCGAATGATCCGTTATTTTCATTTTCATCACTTATTTTTTTCAATGTTCCAAGTTCTTCTTGGGCAGTTTGAGTGCTTTCTGTGTCTACTTTTTCTCCAGACATTTCCAAAGCTTTATATACTCCTACAAGAGCAGATTCTCCTGTAACTTGGGTTGGACTTGCTACTTTTATTTCTGCATCAGAAATTCCTGATGTTATTGCTGCGTTTGTGTATTGGCTTTGTGTAATTGATGTAATATTTTCTGGTGTCAAAATTTCAACCTTAATTCCGCTTCCCTTTGGAAGTTTTTTTACAGAAACTGATGAAATCATATTATAATCTTCCGCCCTGTAACCTAAATATTTTTCACAATCTAAACCATTTACACTTTCCATGTTTATATCATCTGAAAGGCCCAATTTATTTTTTACATTTTCTATTTGATTTTGATTTAATCCTGCGCCATACATATAGGACTCTTTGCTCGAATCAAAATCTCCTATTGCCTTTGAAACTGATGGAATAATCAAAACTAAGGCAAAAATTAAAATTTTTGATAATTTATTTTTAAATATCTTTTTCATAAAATCTCCTTATAATTTTTCAATTTTTTCTACTAATTTATTAAGGTCATTTTCTTCTACTTCTTCAATTTTTCCTTGGTCAATTAGACTAGTAATTTCTGGATTAATTGCAAGTTTTGCTACTGTATCAATTTTAAATTTCTCAGCAATTTCGTCTGTTTTTCCTTCTCCAAATATTTTATAAATATTTCCAGTATCATCAGCCTTAAAATATGACATATTTTCAACAATTCCAATAATTTCCTTGCCCATCATTTTTGCCATATTTAAGGATTTTTCTACAACCATTCCTACCAAATCTTGAGGAGTTGTCACTGCAATTACACCATCGATATTTAGAGATTGGAAAACTGTTAGAGGAATATCGCTTGTTCCTGGTGGCATATCTATTAAAAGATAATCTATTTCTCCCCAATCAACATCTGTGTAAAATTGTTTTAAAACATTATTTACAATTGATGATCTCCAAACAACTGGAGCTGATTTATCTTCTAAAACCAAATTTATTGACATAATCTTTATTCCGCCCATACTTTCTGGAGCAAGCAAGGTTCCATCTTCAAGGCTTCTTACACTTTCTTTTATACCAAAAGCTTGTGGGATTGATGGACCGGTTATATCTGCGTCCAAAATTGCAACTTTATTTCCATTTTTAGAAAGTTTTGCTGCAAGCATACTTGTTACAGAAGATTTTCCAACTCCTCCCTTTCCTGACATTACTGCTATAGTTTTTTTAATTTTGGATCCTTCCCTAGTTTTTATTTTAAATTTATCAAAATTCATTTTATTTTCTGTCATTTTTAACTCCTTTGTATTTCTTGCAAATATATTATATGGTATTTTCTATAATTTTCTATTTATATTTTTCTAATAATTTTCCTTTTCAATTTTACAAGAAAATTTTGTCTAAAAAAAGTTTAAAATATTTCAAAAATTATAATTTTTCATTTAAAAATATAAATATTTATTTGACAAATGTAAATTGAGGATGTATTATTAGTCTAAGATTAAATATAAAAACTTTGAAAAGAAGAGTAGCTAATAAATTATAAGCACAGAGAATCTTTGTTTGGTGAAAAAAGATCTTATAATCTTGGTAAATAAAGACTTAGAGTTGTATCGAGGATATTTTGATTCGATATCGTGATTTGCACGTTATAGCAAAGGGGTATAATTTTGTACTTTCTAATTGGATCCTTTGAAAGTATATTTTGTACTTAATAAGGATATTTTTGTGAAAAAATATTAAATTTGGGTGGTAACACGGTCTTCGTCCCTTGAGGGATGAGGACCGTTTTTTATATTTAATTCTTAAATTATTTATTAAAAAAATTTTGGAGGAGAAAATGAAAAGAATAATTAAGTTCTTGATGGCTTTTGTTTTTGCTTTTATTTTTACAATGGAAGTTTCACACGCTGATGAGGACACATTTAAAGTTGGTATGGAAGTAAATTATGCTCCTTTTAACTTTGCACAAGTTAATGATGCTAATGGAGCTGTCGAAGTTAAAAATTCTAAGGGAGAATTTGCAAATGGATACGATGTTCAAATAGCTAAAAGAATTGCTGATCAATTGGGCAAAAAATTAGAAATTTATAAAATTGAATGGGACGGCCTTCCACCTGCCCTTACAAGTGGAAAAATCGATGCGATTATTGCTGGTATGAGTCCAACTGCTGAAAGAAAAAAAGAAATTGACTTTACCGATTCTTATTATGTTTCTGATTTGGTAATAGTTTTGAAAAAAGATTCTTCTTTTGTCAATGCAAAATCTTTAAATGATTTTAAGGGAGCAAAAGTTACTGGTCAATTAAATACTTTCCATTACACAGTACTAGATCAAATTGATGGTCTTGATAAACAAGCAGCTATGGAATCTTTTCCATCAATGATTTCCGCAACAAAATCTGGAAATATTGACGGCTATGTTTCAGAAAAACCGGGAGCTATGTCAGCAGTTTCTGCAAATAATGACCTAACTTATGTAGAATTTGCAAAAGGTAAGGGATTTGAAACTTCATCAGAAGATACATCAATTGCTGTAGGTCTTAGAAAAAATTCTCAAATGAAAGATCAAATAAATGAAATTTTATCTCAAATGAATACCAAAGACCAAGATAAGATAATGAATGAAATGGTAAAGTTAGCTGAAAATGATGGAAGTGAAGTTTCATTTTTTGGTCAAATGAAGGCAATTTGGAATGAATATTCTTCCCTTTTTATAAACGGAATTTTTTCAACCCTATTCATTTCAATAATTTCAACTTTAATTGGATTTGTAATAGGTCTTGTAGTTGCAGTTATTAGAAAAATTAAGGTTGATAAAAACAAAAATATTTTTGCCTACATTTTACATAAAATAATTAATTTTATTTTAGTTTGTTATATAGAAATATTTAGGGGAACTCCAATGATGGTTCAAGCAATCCTAATATTTTATGGGGCAAAACAATTCTTATCAATAGATATGTCAACCATGCTTGCTGCCTTTATAATTGTTTCAATTAATACAGGAGCATATTTATCAGAAGTTGTAAGAGGTGGAATAAATTCAGTTGACGAGGGACAATTCGAAGCTTGTAAGGCTTTAGGAATGACCCATTCTCAAACCATGTTTAATGTTGTAATTCCACAAACAATCAAATCAATTTTGCCAGCAATTGCAAATGAATTTGTAGTAAACATAAAAGATACATCAGTATTAAACGTAATCAGTGTAACAGAATTATTCTTTGTATCAAAATCAATAGCAGGTTCAACCTACCAAATATTCCAAACATATTTGATAACCGCTATAATTTATTTCATACTAACATTCTTAACAACAAGAATAATCTTATTAGTTGAAAGAAAATTTAATAACAAAGAATTTACACTCGAATCAGTAACAGGAGGAATCCATGCCTAGTATTATAAAAGTAAATAATTTAGAGAAAAAATTTGGACAAAATTTAGTTTTAAAAGATATAAATATGGAAGTTCAAAAAGGAGAAGTGGTAACAATAATCGGATCATCAGGATCAGGAAAATCTACCCTTTTAAGATGTTTAAATTTATTAGAAGAACCTACAAGTGGAGAAATTTTATATAAAGATGAAAATATTTTAGATAAAAAGTTTGACCTTAGAGCCTACAGAACAAAAGTCGGCATGGTTTTTCAAAATTTCAATTTATTTGAAAATAAAACTGTCCTAGACAACTGCACCCTAAGCCAAGAAAAAGTTTTAAAAATTTCAAAAAACAAAGCCCAAGAAAAGGCTAAAAAATTCCTTCAACTTGTCGGCATGGACCAATATATAAACGCAAAACCATCACAAATTTCCGGTGGACAAAAGCAAAGAGTTGCCATTGCAAGAGCCCTTTGCATGGATCCAGAAGTATTACTTTTCGATGAGCCAACAAGTGCCCTTGATCCAGAAATGGTTGGAGAAGTTTTGGAAGTTATGACAAAACTTGCAAAAGAAGGAATTACAATGATAGTTGTAACCCACGAAATGGATTTTGCAAGAGAAGTTTCGACAAGAGTTTTATTTATGAATGAAGGAATAATTCTAGAAGAAGGATCTCCAGAAGAAATTTTTACAAATCCAAAAAACCAAAGAACCAAAGATTTCTTGAAAAGATACATGGGATAAAATATGTTTTTTCAAAATAAATTTATTTATTGTGAAATATAAGGTATAAATAAGAATTTTTAATAAAAATTTGTACAAACTACCATTATTTTGAAAGGAATTTTAATGAAAAATCAAAAAATAATTTAAAATTAAAAGCTTGTATTGCAGAAATTATAATTTAATCTGCAATACAACCTTTTTCTATCTCGATTTATCTAAAGTCAATAAAACGAAAAAAATCCCCAAAATCTTCAATTTCAGGGATTGTATAAATTTATTTTCTCTTTATTTTTATGCTGTCATTGTTTCTAAATCTTTTTCTACACTTGTAATTGGTGAAATATTGAAATTTTCAACCAAGAAATTTACTACAGTTTCTGATAAGAAAGCTGGAAGTGTTGGTCCAAGATGGATATTTTTTACTCCTAGACTTAATAGGGCAAGTAAAACTATTACAGCTTTTTGTTCATACCAAGCTATATTAAATTCTAATGGTAAATCATTTACTGATTCAAGACCAAAGGCATCTTGTAATAATAAAGCAGTTTTTACCAAAGAATATGAATCGTTACATTGACCAGCATCCAAAACTCTTGGAATTCCATTTATATCTCCAAGATTTAATTTGTTGTACCTATATTTTGCACAACCTGCTGTCAAAATTACATAATCTTTTGGTAATTTTTCTGCAAATTCTGTGTAATAAGATCTGTCCTTGTGCCTTCCGTCACATCCTGCCATTACAACAAATTTTTTAATATTTCCAGCCTTGATTTCTTTTACCACATCTCCTGCAAGAGCTTCAACTTGGTTGTGGGCAAAGCCTCCAACAATTTTTGTGTTTTCTAAATTTTCTGGAGCCTTGCATGATTTTGCAAGTTCAATTATTTCTGAAAAATCTTTGTGACCATTTTCATCAGCTTCTATGTGTTTTGCACCAGGATAACCTGCATTTCCTGTTGTAAATAATCTATCAAGATAGTCATTATCTTTTTTAAGTGGAACTATACAATTTGTTGTCATCAAAATTGGTCCATTGAATTTTTGGAATTCTTTATTTTGGCTCCACCAAGAATTTCCATAATTTCCATGGAAGTGGTCATATTTTTTGAATTTTGGATAATAATTTGCTGGAAGCATTTCTGAGTGGGTATAAATATCTATTCCCAAACCTTTTGTTTGTTCAAGAAGCATTTCCATGTCATTAAGATCGTGTCCAGAAATTAAAATTCCTGGATTATCTCCAGCAGAAAAATCAACTTCAGTGATTTCTGGATTTCCAAATTTTTCTGTGTTTGCCTTATCCAATGTTTCCATTGCCATAAGTCCATGTTTTCCAGTTTCCATGGTTAAATCAATTAAATCATTAATATCCTTATCATCTTTTAAAGTTTTTTCCAAAGTTTTGGCAATAAATTTATCAACTTCTTCATTTCTATAACCCAAAACATTTGCGTGGTGGTTGTAAGCTGCCATTCCTTTTAGACCATAAGTTATTAATTCAACCAAAGATCTTTCATCTTCATTTACTATATTTAAAACGCCAACTTCGATAGCCTTTCTTTTTAGCTCTTCTCTGTTATCTGTTGTATATTTTGCCGCATCAGATAAATTTTCAAGTTTATTTTCCTTGATTAATTCATCTTTTGCCTTTATAGTTTCTTCAACCTTGTCTAAAATATCTTCTTCATCAAAATTTGCATTTGTAATTGTTACAAACATATTATTTGAAATTAAATCATAATATTTTGAATCGACATTTTCAATTTTATTTAAAACTTCAGCAAGTCCTTTTGTAACATAGATTAGTAAATCTTGGCTGTTTGCAGTATTTTCATCTTTTCCACAAACTCCAACTTTTGTACAGCCCTTGTTGCCAGCTGTTTCTTGACATTGAAAACAAAACATAATAAAATCCTTTCTTTTGTGCTTTTTTATCTTACAATACAATAATACTAGAATTTTTTTTAATAATCGGTAACCTATGTTACAAGATAAAAATTATTTTTTATCTTCAAGTTTTTTAAGATGAGCCTTGGCGGCCTTTATATATTCTTCCATAACTTTTATTCTTGCATATTTTTTTGAGTTTCCCTCAACAATTATCCAAGGAGCATAGCTGGCATTGGTTCTTTCAAGCATTTCATTCATTGCCTCAATATAATCATCCCATTTGTCCCTGTTTCTCCAGTCCTCATCTGTGATTTTATATTGTTTATCAGGATCTCTTTGCCTGTCTTTAAATCTTTTTAATTGTTCATCCTTATCAATAGTTACAAAAAATTTCAAAACCAAAGAACCATGGTCATAAATTTGCTTTTCCATATCAAGGATTTCTTCATAGGCTCTGTCCCATTCATTGGTTTTGGCAAAGCCTTCAACTCTTTCAACCATAACTCTTCCATACCAAGATCTTGAAAAAATTCCTACATAACCGTCTTTAGGAAGTTTTGTAAAAAATCTCCACAAATAATTTCTAGATAATTCTTCTTTTGATGGAGCAGAAATTCCATGAACCCTGTAAAGCCTTGGATCAACTTCTTTGATTAATCTTTCAATAGCTCCATCTTTTCCAGCAGCATCAACTCCCTCAAAAACCAAAACTTGACTAATACCCTTTTGATAATACTTATACATTATCTTTGCAACTTCTTCTTGGAGTTTATCCTTTTTTTCCTTATACTCATCATCAGAAATAGATTTAGAAAGATCGATATTTTGTAAAATATTAGAAGTAGAAATATAATCTCTTTCTACATTTTCATTTTCTTCCCTTTGCCTAATAATTCTTTCCATTCCTTGGCTTATCCTATCAAGAGCAAGACCCAAAACTTCTTTACTAGCAGCTTTTTTATTATTAGCATCTACAATATCCCATCTTGCATAAGAAAAATCACTAGCATCTAAAGTTTTTTTGAAATGCTTTTCATAATCCTTGTAATTTTTTTGTTGGTCTAAATCCAAACCATCAATATAAAAATCTTCTTTAAAAGAATTTTCCAATTTCTCAATCCTTTTTGCCTGTTCCTTTTTATCAACATTTAAGAAAAATTTCAAAATAATTGTTTGGTCATCAAATAAAGCCTTCTCTATAGATTTAATAGAATCAATTCTTTTTTGAATTTGTTTATCAGATAAATTTTTCTTTTCAAAAATTTTATAATAAAAAGACCTATCAAAAATTTTAATTTTTCCCTTTTCAGGAACATTTATCCAAAATTTCCTTATAAAAGGATACAAATCATCAAAAGATTCATCCTTATCAAAAACTTCAACATCAAAATTTTTAGCAGAAAATTCACGGCATAAGTCCTTAATAACAAAACCACGCCCAGAAGATTCCCATCCATCAACAATAATTAAAATAGGAATATCCAAATCATTACAAATCCTAGCAACCCTCCCAAGCCTTTCAGCAAGCTCAGAACGCTTAAAATTTTGAAATTTCATTTTTCTATCAACACTAATTAAATTCCCCATAAAATCACCTCTTTTGTATTTATTACCCCAAAAATAATCTTAATTTGTAAAAATTAAAATTTTACAATTCATTAAATTTTTTCGATAATTTTTTTCATAAATTATAAAAAAGTCTTGACAAAATTTAAAATGCCTTATATAATTTAATCAATGAAACGTTTTCAATGGATAGTTACTATTGAATTAGGCTAAACCAAACGAGGCTATCATCAGATAGCTTTGTTTGGTTTTTTTTATTAAAATTTGAGATGGTACCAATATGAAAATATATAAGATTATTAACAACAACATAATTAGCGCTAAAGACGAAAATGGACTAGAAGTAATCCTTATGGGAAAAGGATTGGGATTTAATACAAAGAAAGGAGAGTTAGTAGATAAAGAAAAAGTAGAAAAAACTTATCATTTGGATAATAAAACGCATTTAGAAAGGCTTATTAATCTATTATCTTCAATTCCAATTGAGCACATTGACTTGTGTCTTGACATTGTTTCACATATTCAAGATAAATTTGATTATAAGTTAAACGAAAATATTTACATAAGTCTTACTGATCATATTTCTTTTGCAATAAAAAGAAGAGAAAAGGGTTATAATTTTACCAACCCTCTCTTGCATGAGGTAAGAAATATTTACAAACAAGAATTTGATTTAGGCTTGTATGCTGTAAATTATCTAAACAAAAATTTAAATATTAATTTTGATGAGCACGAAGCAAGTTCAATCGCTCTACATATTGTAGATGCTGAATATGATAGAAATCCTTCAGAAATTGTATCTCAAATCGAAGATATAAAAGAAATAATTAAAATTATATATGAAGGTCAAATGTCAGAAAATTTATATGGAAAAGATTACATCTTATATGACTATATAAATAAATTTATTACAAGAATCAAAGAAGGAAAGCAAAAAAATATAAATGATAAAAAGCTATATTATTTTATAAGAAGTAATTATAAAAAAGATTTTATGACTACGCTTTCAATTGTAAGTTTTGTAGAAAATAAATATAAAATTATAGTCACAGATGAAGAAAAAACTATGCTAACTTTACTAATTAACAGAAAAAGAAATACTAATCAATAAAAATTAATTGTCAAGGAGGGAAAAATGACTTTTAAAGACAAAATTAAAATGGGCGTGCAGGATTTTGCCCATGCTATGCTACAACCTGTGTTTTTCCTAGTAATTCCAGGTTTATTAATTGCACTTTGTTCAATTTTACAACTTAATTTTATGCCAGAAGCAATAAGAAATGCAGGAAACTTTATTTTTACAACTTTTTTGTTAGGAAACATTTCACAATTATCCGTTATTTTTTGTGTAGGACTTAGTGCAGGGCTTGCAAAAAAGAACAAGGGACAGGCTGCTGTAGTTGGACTTTTAAGTTTTCTAATTTTTATTACAGCAAATAATCTATGGCTAAAAGGACACGACATGCTTGCAACAGCAGATCCAGAATTTGGACTTTCAGGGACTGGTCAAGCTTTGGTTTTAGGTGTTCAAAGTTTAGATATGGGAGTATTTTCAGGAATACTTTTAGGATGTATAACAGGATATATCTTCAACAAATACTCAGAAATAGAATTTCCAGTTTCATTAAGTATTTATGGTGGACCAAGATTTGCATATTTAATTGTTGCTGCAGTTGATATTGTTCTTGCAATAGTTCTTTCATATGTATGGCCTGTTGTAAATAACGGAATTAATTCAATTACAGATATAATGTCAAACACAGGAGTATTTGGTTTATATATCTACGGATTTTTAAATAGATTTTTAATCCCTACCGGTCTTCACCACTTGGTTTACATGCCATTTATGTACACAAGTATTGGTGGAACTGCAAAAATCGCTGGGGAAGTTATTCAAGGTGCTGATCCAATTTGGTTTGCTCAAATGGGAATCGCACACAACTTAACAAGTATAAATGAAGCTGCAAGATATATGAACTGGGGTTTTTCAAAAATATTTGGCTGTATAGGAATTGCCCTCGCCTTTGTTAAAACTGCAAAACCAGAAAACAAAGCAAGAACAAAAGCATTTATTATCCCTACATTATTGACAGCAGTTTTATCAGGAATTACAGAACCATTTGAATTTGCTTTCTTATTTATTTCACCATTATTATGGTTAATCCACTCCCTACTTGATGGATTATTCCAAATATTAATTTACTTATCAGGTGCGAGAGTTTGCTTTACAGGTGGTGTCATAGATTTAGTTACAAAAAATATAGTTATGCCAATAGGTCTTACAAAATTATGGATAGTTCCAATAATTGGTTTTATAGGAACAGCTACTTGGTATTTCTTATTCGTTTATTTCATTAAAAAATTAGATTTGAAAACACCAGGAAGAGAAGATACTCCTGAATTAAAATCAGATGATACAAACGCAGATTACGGCGCTATCGCCCAAGATGACAATGATCCAATGTATATAGTTGAGGGCTTAGGAGGTGAGGATAATATAGATTCATTAGATTCTTGCTTTACAAGATTAAGAATCAATGTAAAAGACCCTAACTTAATTGATAAAGATATAATAAATAAATACCCTAACAGTGGAATTGTTCACAAAGAAGGGCAACAACACATACAAGTAGTTATTGGAATGAATGTTGCAAAAGTTAAAGATCAAATTTTAAGTAGAATTCACATAGACTAAAAGGAGAAAAAAATGAAAAAATATAATGTAGTAATAGTTGGTGGCGGAAGTAGATATACACCAGGAATTTTGAGAATGTTAGTTTCACAAAAAGAAAGATTTCCAATAGGAAGATTAGTTCTTTATGATATAGAAAAAGATAGACAAGAAAAGATTGGTCAATACGGAGATATTTTATTTAAAGAATACTATCCAGAACTTGATGAATTTATCTATACAACAGACAAAGAGGAAGCCTACAAAGATTTAGATTTTGCCTTTGTACAAATTAGGGCTGGAAGATTAAAAATGAGAGAACAAGACGAAAAAATCGCACTAAGACATAATTGTATAGGTCAAGAAACTTGTGGACCAGGTGGATTTGCTTATGGAATGAGATCAGTTCCAGCTATGATTGAAATAATAAAAGATATTAGAAAATATTCAAAAGATGCTTGGATTTTAAATTATTCAAACCCTGCAGCAATAGTCGCAGAAGCAACAAAAAGAGTATTCGAGGGTGATGAAAAAATAATAAATATTTGTGACATGCCAGTAGGAATCATGGCAAGTTATGCAAAAATTTTAGGTCTTGATTATCATGATCTAGAACCAAGATATTTCGGTCTAAACCATTTTGGATGGTTTACAAATGTTTTAAACAAAGAAACCGGAGAAGACTACCTACCAAAACTTAGAGAAATTCTTAAAACACCACATGATTTAGTAGAAGAAGGAAGCGACCAATCATGGAAAGATACCTTCACTTTCATGAGCAAAATGATAAAAGATTCTGATGAATATTTACCAAACACTTACCTACAATATTACCTCTACCCTCAACATATTTTGAAAAATGAAAATCCAGAATATACAAGAGCAAATGAAGTAATGGATGGAAACGAAAAACAAGTTCACGAAATGTGCGATAAGGTAATTGCACTTGGTAAAATAAAAGGGACAGAATTTGAACCAGATCCAAACAGCATGGACGGCCACGCAGGATATATAGTAGATTTAGCCTATGCAATTTCACATAATACTGGCGAAATATTCTTGTGCATGCACGAAAATAAGGGAACAATAGAAAACTTAAGCCCTGGAATGATGATAGAGTCTCCAGTAAGAGTTGGAATAAATGGAGTTGAACCACTAACAGTTGGACCAGTAAAAACTTTCTACAAGGGACTTCTTGAAAATCAATATGCTTACGAAAAACTAACAGTTGATGCAAACCTCGAAGGATCATATCAAAAAGCAGTTCAAGCTTTGACATTAAACAGAGTTGTAGATGATTTTGATAAGGCAAAAGAATTACTTGATGATTATATAAAAGTAAACAAAGATTATTGGCCAGAATTAAATTAAGAATAGAATTTAAAAAAGCGTGGATAGTTTATTCACGCTTTTTTTAATCTTTTTAAATTTTATTAATACTTATATTTATTAGTTTCATAAATATATACTGTTATATATGATCTATAAAATTTACTATAAAGTTCTTCATTTAATGTTATTTTAAATTTTTTATTTAGTACTGTGTATTATTAAATGGGAATAAATTATCAGCATACTTTTCTTTATCGTATATTTTTAAAATTTCTCCATATCTTTCTCTGTAATTATTATCTACTTTCAATTGTGGTATAACTTTTGTTGCTTCTTCAAAGAAATGTAAAGATCCTCTTCCCATTTCTTGTCCTTTCTTAGTGTGCTTATCTAAGGCAACATCCATAATCTCTGGTAATTTTCCCATTGTAGCTTCTTTAATTATAATATTTTTTAAATAGTCACTTGAACGATCTTTTTCACTGCTACAAAGAACTCTTATGGCATGAATAAAGTAAATAGGCTGATCCCCATCATCATAAGGAAAATTTTTTCTCATTTCATTAAGGGAATTAACTATTACAGATGCATTCAAATTTCCAAAACCAATATCTTCAACAGAAATAGTTAAAAGTCTTCTCCATAATTTGTCCAAGAATATTGGACCTGATATATACAATTCATATGCATGCTGACATGCTTCTTCCACCATATTTCTTCTAATAGATTTTTGCACTGAGGATATTATTTCATCTGAATTAAATCCATTTTTTGTTTTTGTTTCTGACCAAATACTATACATTACTTCTCCTTTTTATTAATTATATAAATTCTTATTATATTTTTAAATTTTTAATATCTATGTTATTACATCGTTAAATTATTATGAATTTTTTTCTTGATTTTCTATTTTAAATTGATTTTTATCCATAGCTTTAAAAAACGGATAATAAATCAAAGCCATAACAACTAAATTTACAGCAACTAAGATTACTGACTTTATATCTAGAGTCATTATGAATGCACCTACTCCTGGAGGAAGAAATCCTGGTGGCTCAGCAACTGGTTTACCTACCAATCCTGTAGACATACTAAAATAAGTTATAAACGTTATTATTAATGGTCCAAACACGAATGGTATAAACATAAATGGATTTAACAATATAGGGGTTCCAAAAATTAATGGCTCGTTTATTCCAAATAAAGATGGTATTAAACTTACTTTACCAACTGATTTGTATGTTTCTGATTTTGCTTTTAACATCATCAAATTTAATCCCAATGTTAGACCCGATCCAGTTACTGATAATATAGCGAAGTAAAAACCAAAAGTAAAAATATGATTAACTTCTTGACCAGCTGCATAAGCTGCTACATTAGCTGCTCCGTATTGAATTGCAAAAGGTGCCCAAACAGATGATGTAATAGATGGTCCATGAAGACCAAAAAACCAAAAAAGCTGTGTTATAAAAATTATTATCAACATAGCAGGAAGTGAATCCATACTTGTAACAGCTGGTGCTAGCATTTTCTTTAAGGCTTCAGGAACAATACTTCCAGTTAAATAAAAAGTTACTCTGCTTATTATAACAGCAACAACTGCAGTTATAAAAATTGGTATTAAAGAAGAAAAACTATCTCCTACCATTTGCGGTACACTATCTGGTAACTTAATATATAAATTTTTATTTACGCAAAATCTATATAACTCTACAGTGATAATTGAGGAAATAATAGCTGTGAATAATCCTTCTGAACCTAAATAAGCAATATCAAGCTTGCCATCTTTAATAACACTAGTTAATATCAAGTGAGTTATTATAGAAGAAATTGCAACTTGATTTGACTTTAGTTTATAACTTTTAGCCAAACTATTAGCAATGAAATACGTTGCATACAGTGATAGCAATCCCATGGTAAAATCAACTCCATAAGTTAATATTGCAATATTTTTCGAAATAAAATCGTAAAATACACCATCACCTAACAGATTCATTATAGCCATAGGTAACAAAAAAATTGATCCTACAATTATAATTGGAGTTATTGCTATCATTCCATTTTTTATCGCCTGAATATGTTTTTGATTTTCAATTTTCTCAGCTACTGGCATTATTTTTTTAGACACTACATCTGTCACGGAATACTTATTTGACATAATACATCTCCTACTTTAAATATTTGTATAAATTTAATTAATTTTTCACTCATAATTACATGTTTGACGATAATATTAAATCCGCCATTTTTTTAACTCCATTTAATGTTGGTGAATATGCATCAACAGTTACTTGAGCTATCTTTTTTTCTGTTTCTACCGCTTTTGTCTTATATTCTTCATATAGCATTCTCACTTGTGGGCTTACTAAAATCATATCGTAGTCTTTATTTTCAAATACTTCTTCTGAGTTTGCTGTTGTTGTAGCATCTACTTTTATGTCTGTCCCATTTGAAGCAAAATATTCTGATACTTTTTTTGCCATTAAAGAACTACTCATACCTGCGTTACATAGCAATATTACTTTTTTCATTTTTTCCCTCCATTTTTTTATATAGCTTTATAAATCTCTTTGCATTTTCCATTGCCAAAGTTGCCATCGTCAAATGGTCTTGAGCGTGAATAAACATAATATTTATCTCATTTTTTTCGCCATTTGATTCACTCGTTAACATATCTGTTTGGATTTGATGACACTTTAAAAACTCCTCATTTGCTTTTCCAAGTAGCTCTTCTGCTTCATCAAAATCATAATTTTCTGCCCTATCAATCGCTTCACTTGATAAAGATCTTGATTCTCCAGCGTGTACTATAATTTGAAAAGCTATTTCATACATTTGTTGGTTATCCATACTAATCTCCTTTGATAAAAATATTCATAAATTCTGTAGTATTTTTTACTTTAATCGCCTTAGTAATAGCCTTATTATTTACTAGAAAATCCCCCAATTTTTCGTAATATAATGACATATCTCCTGGTTCTTTACCAACAAATAGCGAATATATAAGCTGTACTTCTTCACCATCCCAAATAAAAGGTTTTTTTGCTATTAGTATTACTGAAAAACTCTCTGTATCCACTTGCTGAAGAATATGTGGCAAGGCCACATATTTTACTAATGCAGTTGAACCTAAGGCTTCTCTTTGTATAATTTGAGAAATTATTTCACCCTTACTAAGTTCTGTTAGCTTGTGTGCTTTGTTAGAAATTATTTCAAAGGCTTCATCCATATCTTTAATATTTACATCCCTTATGAATACAGAATTATTAAATATTTTAACTATTTCTTCTGTCCCACCTCTTTTTAATTCCTTCTGAATATTAACAATATCCTTTTGTTTAAAAAGTATATCTACATTGACAATTGGCGTTTTTGTTTTTTTATCTAAATTTATTGATGAGACTATAAAGTCATAAGAATCTAAATCATATTTATTTATTTTAGATACATCCGTTAAATCCAGTTTGTTTATCTGCTTAAAAAACCTTGACTCTAACTGACTTTTCATGATTTGAGCACTTGAGTTTCCAGAACCACATACAACTAATATGTCTTTTTTTTGATAAGGATTGTATTTCATAGCTGTCATAATATGTAAGGCTATATAGCCTATTTCATCTTCTGATAGCCTTGTATTATAATGATTGCTTATAACATTTGATGCTATAGTTGCTATAAAAAAAGCAACTTGATTTTCTTTTATATCACTGAGAACAGGATTTTTCATGTCAAATCCATATTTTATCCTATTTATTAATGGACCTAAGTGCATAGCTAGAGAAAAATAAAAATCTATATTTTCCCTGAAATCATATTTTGATACTTTATAAATTTCATCTATTATTTCTTGTGATATTTCCAGTATTTCATTTGATAATTTTTCTTGATTTGATATTGTGTTTTTAGCTATTAAGTGCATGGCTATATAGGTTAATTCTTGATTTGGAATTTTTATCTTTAATTTTTCTTGTAGTTTATGCACTATATCATTTGCAATTTTAAATTCTTCTGATGATATGATTTTTTCTTCAAAATCCTTAGAAGATATGATATATTTTTTCTGTTTTATTCTTAAAATTGATATATAGATATGTATAACAAGATTTTTGAAACTAACATAAGGCATATGGTAGTCTTCCCCAAAGTCTATGTCTTCTATAACTTTTTGAATTTCTATAAATAGATCTCTATTTTTATCATCTTCAAATAAAATAGGATCCTCGCCAATTTCATTTTTTATTGCTAGTCTAATATTCCTCTCATTACCTTCTATTTTCATGCCGTAGTATGGCCTTGATATCAAATTAATTCCATAGCCTTCAAGTAATTGCCTTATATATGGTATATCTTTATTAATTTGCGACTCACTTACATGAAATACTTCTGCCAATTCATACTGCTTGATATATGAGTTTGAAAATAAAAACAATCTTAGAATGTTTTCATGTCGTAGATTTTTATCTCCATCTTCTTGCTGATAATAAGCGTATTTATACCAGTCATTTTTCAAAAATAATTTAAACTTTTCTTCATCTTTTATTATAAAAATAAAACCAACACCTGGCTTTGACTCTATTATCGCCCCCTTATCTTTAATTACTGAGTTCAAGTGATTTATCTCTTTTCTTATAGTTTTTGAAGATAATTCCATTTCCTCGCCTATTTCTTTAGAGGTGTGATAATCATAGTCTAAAGTTAAGTAGTCGAATATTTGCTTAATTCTTGTTTCAATCATTTAACCACCTCGTAAATATATTATAATTATTAGAGAAAAAAACCTCCACACAATCATTTTCTTTATAGTTATGGAAGTTTCTTTTTG
Organism: Anaerococcus ihuae; assembly: GCF_928368155.1. Classification (GTDB taxonomy): domain Bacteria; phylum Bacillota; class Clostridia; order Tissierellales; family Peptoniphilaceae; genus Anaerococcus; species Anaerococcus ihuae. Next base: position 22,413 of record NZ_CAKMRU010000003.1, read on the forward strand.
AATAAAAAATTTTATCTAATATAATTATAAAAGAATAGAAAAAGGAGTTAGTATGAAAAAAATTATTGCAGTTGATATAGATGGAACTTTATTAAATTCTAAAAGGGAAATTACTGAAAAAACAAAAAATGCTTTGATCAAGGCTCAAGAACTTGGCCATATTGTTGTAATTGCGTCAGGCCGTGATCCGCTTGGGGTTTTTCCTTTTGCTGATATTTTGGAATTTGAAAAGTATGGTGGTCTTCTTTCTAATTTTAATGGGGGAAGAATTACAAATTATAAAACTAAAGAAGTCATTATTAACCATCCTATGGATATTAATCTTGCAAAAGAGATTTTGCAATTTGCTGAAAAAAATCTTAAAATGCACTACATCCTCTACACTGACGATTGTGTTGTTACAAGTTCAGAGGAAACTTATACTTTAAAAGAAATTTGCGACAAGGCCTTTACCCATTATGAAGTTATTGATGATTTGGCTTATAGTTTGGATTTTTCCCCAAATAAAATTTTATTTTCTCAAGATCCAGAATTAATTGATGAGGATGCAAAAAAATTAAAGGATATATTTTTTGAAAAAACAGCCCAAGTTAAGTCCACCCCATATTTCTATGAAGTTATGCCTAAGGGAATCGATAAGGGTGAAAGTCTAAAAGAAATCGCCAAATATTTTGATATGGATATGAAAGATGTTATTGCTTTTGGTGATGAAGAAAACGACCTAACCATGATTGAAATGGCAGGTGTTGGTGTAGTTATGGAAAATGGAAGTGATTTTATGAAAGAAAAATCTGATTTTATTACTAAATCAAATGATGAGGACGGAATAGCTTATTATTTAGAAAATTTTGTTTTTGATAAATAATAATATTTTTATATAATTTTGGGTATATTTTATTAGAGATGTTTATAAAATATAAGGAGGAAATATGATAATAGGAGTTCCAAAAGAGATTAAAGACCAAGAATCCAGGGTTGCAACCGTTCCGGGTGCTGTTGCTGAACTCGTAAAAGCAGGTCATGAGGTTATTATTGAAAATAATGCTGGATTAAATTCTGGTATTACAAATAAAGATTATGAAGATGTTGGTGCAAAAATTGTAGATTCTGCAAAAGAAATTTGGGAAAATGCAGATATAATTTACAAAGTTAAAGAACCATTAAAAGAAGAATATAAATATTTAAGAGAAGGAATGATTTTATATACCTACCTTCACCTTGCAGGCAATGAAGAATTGGCAAAAGAATTGGTGGATAAAAAAGTTACAGCAATAGGATATGAAACTGTAAAACTTGACAATAAATTACCTCTTCTAACCCCAATGAGTGAGATTGCAGGAAGAATGGCAGTTCAAGAAGGGGCAAGATATTTGACAAAACCTGAAGGGGGCAGAGGAATTTTACTTCAAGGAGTTCCAGGAGTAAGACCTGCTCACGTTGTAATTGTTGGTGCAGGAACTGTAGGAACTGGAGCTACAAAAATTGCCGTTGGTATGGGAGCAAGAGTTACAGTTTTAGATGTAAATATTGACGCTTTAAGTCATTTGCAAGATATACTTCCAGATAAAATTGAAACAGTTTATTCAAACCCAATCAATATTGAAGAATCTGTAAGAGATGCTGACCTAGTTATTTCTACAGTTTTAATTCCAGGTAGACGTGCTCCACAACTTATCAAAGAAGATATGGTAAAACAAATGAAAGAAGGATCAGTAATAGTCGACGTTGCAATTGACCAAGGTGGTTCAACAGATATTACAAAAGGACATGCAACAAGCCACTCAGATCCAATTTTTGTAAAACACGGAGTAATCCACTACGCAGTTGCAAATATCCCAGGAGCTGTAGCAATCACATCAACCTACGCCCTATCAAATGCAACAACAAGATATATCAAAACAATAGCAAATCTCGGAATCAAAAACGCTTGCGAAAAATCACCAGAATTAATTTCAGGAATAAACACTTACGATGGATACGTAACAAACAAGGGAGTTGCCGAAGATACAGGCTTGGAATATAAAGAATTAAATATTAAATAATAAAATAATGGAGCTGTTGTAAATCTATGATTAATAATCATTTACAAACAGCTCCATTATTTTTTTCTATACAATTTTATTTCAGTAATCACACTAATCAAAATCAAAAATAAAATTTGAATGCCAGTTAAAATCAAGACAATTTTATCATTTAATTCATACTTATAAATAACAAAAAGAGTCATAGCCATACTGATTATCCCAAAAATTAAAGATAGCTTTCCAGCATAATTATTTGCAAATTTCCAATTTTCTTCACTTTCCATAGAAAGTCTAGTTCTAAACCCCGACCATCGATTTATTTTTTTATTCGCCTTATATTTTAAGAAAAAATACATAAAAAGAAGGCTATCGGCATTATCAGACTTATAATTAATAAATACATATGACCTCCACATTTCTTATAATTTTTATACCCAAAATATTACATTAATTAAAAATAAAAATTTAAAATACTTATTTTTTGAAAAAAGACAGAATATTTTCCTTATATTCTACCTCTTTAAATCATTTTCTTATAAATTTATTTTAAACTTAGTAAAAAGCATTTTTGCTGATTCTTCAATTTCTTCAATCATGTAAAAGCTTCTTCAATACTTTCTCCTACTACAATCACTCCGTGGTTTTCCATAACATATGCCCTTATATTTTTATCAATACTTGTTTTTAGTTCATCAAAAAGTTCTTGACTACCTGGATCTTTATATTTTACCCAACCCAAATCTCCAACTTTAATTTTTAAATATGGGGTCTTACACTTTAAGTCAATGGTTTTACCTTCAGATTCTAGAACACAAGACCAATATGTTATAAAAGTACTGTGAGTGTGAATTACGCACTTATATTTCTCGTCAATATCGTATAATAATTTATGCATTGGGTATTCTTTACTTGGTTTATTGTCAGAAATAACCTTATCATTTTTTAAAACAGAAAAACTATCTTCATCCATATTTCCAAAACATGAGCCTGTTTTTGACACATATATTAAATCTTCATCTTTAAAACTAATATTTGCTGTCGAACCTGATACTTTATTTCTATCAAACAAGGCCTTTGAAACCCAAATTAAATCTTTTAAATCTTTTTCTTTCATTTTTAACCTACTATCATCTCATAAGTTTTATTGAAAAAATCTTCCTTACCAAAGTTACCTGACTTCAAAACCAGTCTTACTTTATCATCATTCACTGGCATTAAAATCGGAACTCCAGCTGCAACACTCTCACCTATATAATAAGTTTTAAAACCTAAAGTAGATGTTGCAACTCCACTAGTTTCACCTCCGGCTATAATAAAGTTCTTAAAATCTTGTTCAAGTGCTTCTTTTGTTAATGATTCATATACTTTTTCTAAGTTTTCAGTTATTTTTTCTTGACCATATTTTTTTTGTAATTTATCCAAAGTAACAGCATCATCACTACTATAAAACATTACTTTGTCATCAACTTCTTTTAATAGTTTTTCTATATATGCACTTGGTTCTTTCATCAAACTATCGATATCTATTTTAACCTTGTTAAATTTAAAATTATTAATTTGCTTTAGGGTCATTTTTGAGCAAGAACCTACTATATAAATTATTTTTCCTTTATTTTTGCTTTCTAAATCAAATTTATCTATGTCTTTTTCTCTTTTAATTTTTTTAGAAATCGCAGTATTCAATCCACTTCCACCAGTTAGTAATTTTAAATCACCAAAAGCATCTATGATAAGGTCATCGTCACCTTCTTCAAAATAATCTGGAACAAGATAAAACTTCTCTTTTCGATCTTTTTTCGATTCAAATATCTTAATTATTTCTTCTTTTCCTTTATTTAAAAGATCTCTAGAAATATTTATTGTTTTATACTTTCCTTGATCTTTCATAAGTTCACTAATTCTACTATCCCACATTGGATTTAATGGATGGTCTTTCATATGACTTTTATGAAGTTCCAGACCATCTACATACAACTTCCCATCTTTTATTTCTCTTCCATTTACTGGTAAAGCTGGTTCTAGAATTGTATATTTTTGATCCATTTTTTCTAATAAAAAGTCTGTAATAGGCCCTATATTTCCTTTTGGTGTAGAATCAAATGTAGAACAATATTTATAAAATATTTTTTCAGTATTTTTTTTACATAGATACTCATATGCCTTATTTACTTTTTCTAAGGCTAAATCTTTTTTCTCACTTCTAATTTTTAACGCTATTACAAGTACCGCATCTTTGTTTAGAATATTATTTAAATTATCATCATTTTCATCAGGTACTCCATTACTTAAAACTGTCCTGATTTTATTTTCCGCAAAAAATGAGGCCGCATCACTAGCACCAGAAAAGTCATCTGCTATCACACCTAATAATATACTCATCTAATCCTCCTTTTAACTTAATGTTAGTATAGGGAATAAGGCTACAAAAATTGCAATACCAACCATAATAAACCAAAATGGCATTAATGATTTTGAAATCTTTTCTATTGATATTTTTGATATATTACTTACAACATATAAAGCTGTTCCAACAGGGGGAGTTAGTAAGCCAACTGTTAGTAAAATTACCATAAAAACACCAAATTGCACTGGATTTATTCCAATTGAACTAGCTATTGGATATAAAATTGGTGATAACATCATTATTGCAGGGCTGCTATCAATAAACATTCCTACAATTAATAGTAAAATTGACATCAATAGTATTAATAATAATTTGTTATCTGTTAAAGATATAATATACATTGAAACTCTTTGAGGAATTTCATTTGATGCCAAAAACCAAGTCAAAGCACTTGTTGCACATATAATTAAAGTAATTACTGCGGTAGATAAAGCTGCATCAAGACATATAGATTTTAAATCTTTTAATTTTATATCTTTATATACAAAAATACTAATTATTAGTGCATACATTGATACAATTGCTCCACCTTCTGTAGGAGTAAATATTCCTCCTCTGATCCCTACAATTATAATTATAGGCATAAATAGTGCAAAAATCGAATCTTTAAATTTTTTAATTTTTTCTTCCTTGCTAATATTATTTTCTTTAGGGTAATTGTTTTTTGTTGCAACAAAGTGACAATATAGTAAAAAACATAAGCCTATTAAAACACCAGGTATTAATCCTCCCATAAACAAATCACCAATTGATGTTTGAGTGCTGACTCCGTATACAATTAGGGCAATACTTGGAGGAATTATCAAACCAATACTTCCTGATGATGCAATTACTGCTGCAGAAAATCCTTGATCATAATTTCTATCTTTCATTTCTGGAAATAGTATTGAACCTAAAGCCGCAGTATCTGCTACTCCTGATCCTGAGATACCTCCCATAACTATTCCAGTTACAGTTACTACCTTTGCCAAAGCTCCTCTTGATTTATAAAAAATTACCAAAGCAAAATCTATCAACCTTTTGGTAATAGTTCCCTTACTCATTATTGATCCTGCAAACATAAATAATGGTATAGCCATTAAAGAAAATGAGTCAATTGCTGTAAAAAATCTTTGAGAAATTAAAGCTAAAGGTTCTTGTTGAATAATTAAGCCTGATAAAGTAGATAAAATTATTGCAAATCCAACTGGCAATCCTAAAAATAAGAATAATAGGAATATTAAAATCAGCAAAATATTATTAATCATTATCTACCATCCCTTCTTTTGTAAATATCTTCTCAATAGAGAATATACTGATTAGTACACCTGAAACTGGAATTACTAAATAGACTAAAAACATAGGAACTCCCAATGTGGCAGAGCTTTGATGAACTCCTAGATTCATTAAAACAATTCCTCCATATGTTATTATTACTCCAATAATACAAGTTAAACTATAATTTAACCTAGAAACTATTTGTTTTCTATCTTCACTCATTCTATCTGTTAAAATACTTAATGCTATATGACTTTTTGTCCTAACTGCATCAGCTATTGCTAAAAATGAAATCCAAACAAATAAATATCTTGACAACTCTTCTGACCAAACAAGAGGACTATTAAATATATATCTTGATATAACTTGAAGAAAAATAATTAAAGTCATTGCAAATATAGCCGCAGATAAGAAAATATTTATTAACTTTTGGATTAAGTCTAAAGTTTTTTTCATACTAATTTCCTTTGCTTTCTAAAATCTTTTGATATAATTCTTTATCAATTGAATTTGCATATTTCTCTGCTATTGGCATAGCTTTACTTCTAAATGATTCCCTATCAGGTTCAGTAACTTTCATACCATCTTCTTGCATTTGTTTTAACATTTCATCTGTAACTTTTTTAACTTCTTCATTTTGATATTCTGTGGCTACTTTAGAAGCATCTTTTATTATTTTTCTCTCATCCTTATTTAAAGATTTCCAAGTTGATTCACTAAATGAAAATGTTACATATTCATATTTGTGTGCTGTTAATGATATATTGGATTGAACTTCTTGCATCCTTCCACTAAACATAAATGGAATAGGATTTTCTTCAGCTTCAATTACGTTTTGACTCAAAGCAGTATAAACTTCACCCCAAGCCATTGTTGTTGGAGATGCTCCTAAGCCTTCCCAAACAACTTTCATTGCTTCAATTTCTGGAATTCTAATTTTTAATCCTTTTATATCATCAACGTTCTTTATTTCTTTGTTTGAACTAATATGTCTAGGACCCCTATCCCAAAAATCTAAAACTCTTATTCCTGATTTTTCTCTTAATCTATCACACATTATTTGACCAACTTCACCATTTACTACATTTTTATAATGAGTTTCATCGTCAAAAATATAAGGTATTTCTAATAAATTGAAAGAATGTTCAAAGTTACTTAGTACTCCTGCTATTAATCCTATATCAATAGATCCTATTTGCATTCCCTCAACTATATCCCTATCTCCACCCAAGGTTGAGTTTGGATAAATTTTAACTTCTATTTTACCATCAGAATTTTTTTCAACTTCTTCTTTAAATTTCAAACTAGCTTTATGCCATAAATCAGATTCAGATTGAATATGGCATAGCTTTAATACTTTAACATCCTTTTCCTTATTTCCACATGAAACAAAGAAAAGTGATAAAAATATTATTACTAAACTATAAAGAGCATGTTTCTTTTTCATAATTAACCCCTTTATTTAAGGTTCATATCGATCAAAATTTTTACAGTATCTTCTGTTCTATCTCTTAATAATTCTAGTGCATCTTGACTTTCATCTATAGGATATTTTTTAGTTACAAAAGATTCCCAGCCTATGTCATTATTAATTAGTTCAATTGCCTCTTCAAAATCTTTACTAGTATAGGTCATAGCTCCTATTAATTTTAATTCTTTAAATACTAAATCATAACTATAATATGGTATATCATCAGTTATCATTGCAACTAAAACTATTTGTCCTCTTTTCTTTGCAATCTTACCAGCTTCAGTTAAAATTTTTGGGTATCCTGTACTTAGCAAAATATTTTCGCAACCTTCATTATTGGTAATGCTTAAAACTTTTTCTACCATATTTTCTTTTGATGGATTAATAATATAATCAGCACCATTTTCTTTAGCTTCTTTTAAAGTAAATTCATCTAAATCAACACAGATTATATTTTTATAAAGATTTTGGCTTTTAGCTACTTTTAATGCCAACAAACCAATGCTGCCCATACCAATTATGGTTAGCGTATCCCCATGACTTTCAAACCTATTTAATGCGTGAATTGAAACTGCTGCAGGCTCTGCCAAGACTGCACTTTCATAACTTGCATCGTCTTTAACCTTATGAACATATTTTTCAGGAGCATTAAAATACTCTACAAATGTACCTGTCCAATCACCTGTTCCTGGTGCAGATTTATTTAAACATAAATTAACAAGACCTTTTTCACAGTATTCACAATGGCCACATCCCTTATGAGGTTCAACAGTAACCTTGTCACCTAATTTAAATTTATTTACATTTTTACCAATCTCTACAACATCACCAACAACTTCATGACCCAAAACTACAGGAGGTTTTCTAAACGGATGCTTACCTTTGAATAAGTGTAAATCTGATCCACAAACTCCAGCATATTTTACTTTTATTAAAACCTCATCATCTTTTATTTCAGGAATATCATTTTCTTTTATTTCAATTTTTCCTGTATCAACTAACACTGCTGCTTTCATTTTTTTTGACATATTTTCCTCCTTATATTATTATTTAACTATATTCTAAATAAAAAAATCGTTTTCATCAAAAAATAATCTTTATATCTTCTGTAACTTATTTTTTGCATATTAAAATAATCTAGATTTGCTTAAATAACCTTATTTGCTTATAAATAAAAACAATAATTAGGAGGAAATATGAAAGAAAAATTTGATAAATATATAAATAAAAATCCTTTTACTAACTACTCTGATCTGACTTATAAAATATTATCAGAACAAATTATAAAACTAAAAATAAAACCTGGAACAATTTTAAATGAATCTAATATATCTAATAATTTTAATATTTCAAGAACTCCTGTTAACGCAGCAATAAAAAAATTAATAAAGTCTGGTTTGGCTACAAAAGATGATAATGAAAAATTTACAAAAGTTTCCGAATTAAATATGTATCATTTAAACCAATACTATAACTCTAGAATGGCAATAGAACCATATTGTGCTATGATAGCAGCAAAAAATTTTGATGATAAACAAATTGAAAAACTCGAAATTTTAACTTCAAATATAAAAAAATCTTGTGATATTGATAATTTAAGCTCAGACTTGATAAATAAATATATTGAAAATGAAATAGAATTTCACAAGTTCATTGTTATAGGAAATGAAAATAAGTACCTAAATCAAATGTTTAAAGTTACATTCGATATTGGACTAAGATATAGGTACTATATGCTAAACTTCATAGCAAAAAACCAAAAAAATATAAATATTAAAGAATTTTTACAAGATAGCATAAAATTTCATGAATCAATCTTTTTCTCAATTAAACACCACCTATCAACAGTTGCTTATGATCAAATGAAAGAAGATATAAACAGAATGATACCACTTATTCTTGATTCTAATTTTTATATTTTTGCTAAATAGAAATCTTATTACGATTTACAATAACTTTTAAAATTATGTAACACTATAACCAGTTTCTATTAAAATCGCTGTTATTCTTATGCATTAATAATTAAGATTCTATTTTTAAGTTTATTGGTATGATTTTATATCAAAATTATCCCATTAGATACTAGTTTCTTACTATTATATTTGAGTCTATAGAATCTATATCTTTTTCTTAAATTCTACTATATTTTTGATATTGAAAAATTCTAATAAAAATACTAATTTACATATAAAATACTAAATTTAGTTTAAAACTATTTAAAACATATTTGCAAAAAAAATGAATGCCACCTAGAATATAGGTAAGCATTCACTTTTAAATATTTATTTAATGTTGAAATCAGTCTTATTAATTTAAATCATAAACCATTATTGGTTTTTATACTTTTATTATTTTTAACTTCTAATTAATTTAAAATTAAAGTATTCTGGTATAAAGTAGCTTCTTCTATATAAAGACACTTTATTATTTTCTTTTTTCATAATTTCACTAAAATATAAGACATATTTACCAACGTTTATATTCATCTTGTTTGCTGTAGATTCTCTAGATTTAAATCCTTGAAACTCTAGTTCACTATTAATGATTTTATCAATTAATATTTTATCAATAAATTTTTTTAAATCATATTCAGATTTTAAGTTTAAATCATATTCCTTAGCATCATCAAAATTTATAAAATACATTAATAAGGCAGCAACCTTATCTTCAATATAATACTTAACATTTATTAGCATAATTATAAAGTTGCTATCTTCTTCGAAAATTTCTTTCATTTTTTCGCTAGCAGGCTGAAATTCAACTTTAAAATCTATTTTACTATATTCAACTTTATTAAAATCAAAAATTGGCTCATTTATAGATTCTAAACCTTTATTTTCCAATTTTTTGGGATCTAATATTATATTTCCATATCCTTGTTGTTTGTATATAAGACCATCTTCTTGCAAAAGCGCTATTGCTTGCCTCACAGTCCCTCTACTAACATTAAATAATTTTGATAAATCATTTTCCCCAGGTATTGTATCTCCTGCTTGTAAGTTATTGTTTTTGATTAGTTCACGAATTTTATCGTAAGTTTCTACATATTTTAAAGATTTACTATTACTTTTCTCACTCAGTTTTTGCATTTCTATCTTCAAGTATAATTTTTCTTAAAGATTCAATTCCAACCCTAATTGCTCTTTCAATATAATTAGAAGGATATCCTTTTGAAGAAATATCGCTTGAAACCTTACCTACATAATCTGTTGCTGAAACTAGAACAGACGCTGCCCTAGCATTTAAAGAGCTCGCAACTAAGAATAGTGTTGCTTCTTCCATAGCTGTACAAATGGCTCCACCTTTTACATAAGAATTCCATCTATTGATTAGTTCATAACCTATTGGTTTTGTTTCAGGCTCTATTTGGGTATAAAAAGAATCTTTTGTTATTGTTACTCCTACATTAGTAGTATACCCCAAATCCAAAGATGTTTCTTCAAGTTTTTTTGTAAAATTATAATCTGGAACAGCTGGAAATTCCATAGGTAAATAATGTAATCCTGTTCCTTCCATCCTTACTGCGCCATTTATTACAATCACATCACCTTTTGATACCTTTGAACTGGTTGATGCTCCTGTACCTATTCTTAAAAATGTATCAACTCCACATTTATATAGTTCTTCTATACATATAGCTGTAGATGGTCCTCCCATTCCTGTAGATGTTACAACTATCTTTTCTCCTTCCAAATATCCTACATAAGTTATATGTTCTCTATTTTGTTGTATTTTTTTTGGATTATCAAGAAATTTAGCAATTATTTCACACCTTGCTGGATCTCCAGGAACAATCGCGTACTTGCCTACATCTTCTGAATTTAATTTTATGTGTAAAGTTTTTTCTATTTGCATTTAATTTCTCCTTTTTTATCTATTTCTATTATTTTCTTCATTGCCTCAACTCCTACTAAACAAGCTCTCATTTCGCATTCAAAAGGATATCCATTTATGCTAGTATCTTCAGATGTTTCATCATTATAATTTGTTGCTGATACTAATACTGTTGCCATTCTTAGATTATATGCATTAGCTATCAAAAAAAGTGTTGCTGATTCCATAGAAGTTGCTAGTGCTCCTGCTTTTTCATAGGAAACCCATCTGTTATAAATATCATATCCAACTGGCTTACTAAGAGGACTTACTTCGGTAAAATAAGAATCTTTAATTATGCTAATTCCAACTTTTGTGTCATATCCTAAACTTAATGAAGTTTCTTCTAAAATTTTTATCAATTCAAAATTTGCAATAGCAGGAAATTCAAGTGGCAAATAATGGCAACCTGTATTTTCCATCCTAACTACTGCATTTGGTATTACTATTGTTCCTCTTTTTACTTTACTACTTGTTGAAGCAGAAGTTCCTACTCTAATAAATGTATCAACTCCACACCTATATAACTCCTCCATACAAATAGCAGCAGATGGACCTCCCATTCCTGTTGAACATACTACAACTTTCTCTCCATTTATATATCCCTCATAAGTAGTATGTTCTCTATTAGATTGAATCTTTTTTGGATTTTCCAAAAGTTTAGCTATTTTTTCGCACCTATCTGGATTCCCAGGTATTATTGCATATTTTCCAACATCGTCTTTATTTAATTTTATGTGTAAAGTTCTATCCATATTAATCTATCTTTCCTAATGCTTTTGGAGCTTGTTTTCTATTTGCTAAGAAAATCAAAGCAAATATTGTAATCAAATAAGGTACCATTTGAACAAATTGATCTGGTATACTAAGGCCTACTAGCTTAAATCTTATAGCTTGAGCTATTGCAAATATAAAACTTGAAAGTACAGATCCTATCGGTGCCCAACCTCCAAATATATTTGCAGCTACTCCCAAAAATCCTCTACCAGCTGTCATATTATTTACAAAAACATTATTTTGAACAATTGATAAATATCCCCCACCTAAACCGGCTAGAAGTCCTGATATTATCATCGTTACATATCTGTATTTTTTAACATTTATTCCTACAGTATTAGCAGCAGTAGGTTCATCACTTATCGCCTTTAGGTGTAGACCCGTTTTTGTATACTTAAGTACATACCAAATTAAAAATGATAAAAGTATAGTCAAGAAAAATACTGGCGATTGCTTATTAAAAATAAAACCTAGTATAGGAATATTTTTTAATAAAGGTATAGATATAAGGTTTAGCTGTTTTACCTTCTCGCTAATACCTTCTTGTCCCCAAATTATATAAGTTCCAACAGCACTAAATCCTTGAGCAAATAAGTTCATACCAACTCCACATACCGTTTGATTTGCTTTAAATTTTATACATAGTATAGAAAATAAATAAGCCAAAATCATACCGAATAACATTGAACATATAATCCCTAAAACTGGATTGTTAAAATAATAAGATCCTACAACTCCGCCAAATGCACCTATAAGCATTAATCCTTCTGTTCCTAAACTTATTACTCCACACAATTCAGATAGAGTACTTGACAATGATACCAATATAAGAGGTACTGCTAATCTTAATATCATTAAAAAAGTTTCAGCCGAGAAAAAGTAATTCATTTATTTTTCCTCCTTTTTGTAAATATAAAATCAAATATTCCTGGTGTAGCTATGAAAAATATAACTAATGCTTGTATAACTACAACCATATTTGCTGATAATCCTGCTCTAATATTCATCAATCTAGCACCAGAATCTAAAATACCAAACAACAATCCCGATAAAATTATTACAATAGGATTATTTCCTGCCAATACTGAAACTGCAAGACCGGTAAAACCAACGTTACCAGAAAAACCATCATATAATTTTCCATAAGTACCTAAAAGCTCTGTAGCACCTATTAATCCACCTACTGCTCCGGAAATCATCATAGTCTTTATAACAGTTTTATTTACTAAAATTCCACCTGCTTCAGCAGCTGAAATATTATCTCCAACAGCTTTAACTTCATATCCAAATACAGTTTTATTAATAATAAAATAAACAAGCATAATAGATATCAAAGCTATAAATATACTAGTTGAGAATTGAGTTGATTTCATTAAGCTTGTAAACCTGAATTTATCAAGAACTATTGATGTCTCAGGAAGTCTTTTTGGGGATACAAAGGGATAATTAATAAGATAAGATACTAATTCTATTGCAATATAATTTAACAATATTGCAATAATTACTTCATTTACTCTCAATTTAACTTTTAAAATTCCTATTAGAGATGCCCATAACATTCCACCCAAAACACTAGCTATAATTGCCAAAACAATTACAAAAAATCCTGGTGAACTTTTAGGCATAAAATAAGTAACCATAAAAGCACATATTCCTCCTATATGCAATTGTCCTTCAACTCCAATATTTAGCATTCCACCTTTAAATGCTATTGCACATGCCAAGCCTGCAATTATAAGTGGTACAGATTTGTTAAGAGTATTTGCAATAGCGATAGGAGAACCCAGAGCGCCTTTAAGCAATGAATCAAATGCCAATACTGGAGATTTTCCGACAGCAAGTATAAGTATGGAAGAAATAATTATTGATAAAGCTATTGATAACAAGGAAATAATTATTGATTTTTTCGCTTTGTAAATTAAATTACTAAACTTTTTCATAATCTCTCCTTCCTGCCATTAATAGACCAAGCCTTTCTTTTGTAAAATTCTCACGTTTATCTACATCCATTATTTCACCTTTATAGAGAACAGCTATCTTATCCGAAATTTTCAATATCTCATCTAGATCTGCTGAAATCAATAAAATTGCTTTACCATTATTCCTCATCTGAATAAACTGTTCATGAATAAATTGAATTGCTCCTATATCTAGACCACGTGATGGCTGTGCAGCTAATAAAAATTCACTATTATTTTTCATTTCTCTAGCAACAACTAACTTTTGTTGATTACCTCCAGATAAGCCTCCTACATTTTGTTCCATATTTGAAAATTTTACATTATATTTTTCTAAAGATGCACTTGTAAAATTCTTTATACTATCATATTTTAATAGGCGATTATTAATTAATTTCTTATTATTTTGATTTCCTAAAAGCATATTTTCATACAAATTCATGTCTGGTAAAATTGCTCGTTTAAATCTATCCGATGGTATATAGCCTATACCAAGATCCTTTAGTTCTATAGTTTTCATTGATGATATCTCTTTATTATCATAGAAAATTTCTCCTTCTATAGTATCTCTAAGGCCCATTATCATCTCTTCAAGCTCTATTTGACCATTACCATCAACTCCAGCCACTCCAAGTATTTCGCCACTATGAATTTCTAAGAAAATATTTTCTATAGAATTCTCTAATAATTTTAAATTATTAATTTTAAATATAAGTTTATTTTTGGAAACATCTTTTAATTGACTTGTTTCCGCAATTTCATGACCAACCATTTTTTCTGCTAGTATTTTTGCATCAACATCTTTTATACTTAATTTTTCTACTAATTTACCATTTCTTAATATAGTAGCAGTGTCTGCAATTTCCATTGTTTCATTTAACTTATGAGTTATAAAAATAATGGTCATTCCATTTTTCTGTAATCCTATTAGAACTTTCATAAGCTGATTAGCTTCCTGAGGAGTAAGTACTGCAGTAGGTTCATCAAGAACCAAAATATCAGCACCTCTATATAAAGCTTTGATTATTTCGGTTCTTTGTTTTAAGCCTACTGAAAGATTTGAAACTTTCTCATCAAGATTTATTTCTAATCCATATTTATTAATAATTTCTTCCACTTTCTTTTTATTTTGACTGTAATCAATTTTGTATTTCCCTATTTCTTGACCCAAAATTATATTTTGTAAAACAGTCATATTTTCTACCAGCATAAAATGTTGGTGGACCATACCTAATCCATTATGAAAAGCATCTCGTGCATTCCTAATATCTACTTTATTTCCATATAGTTTTATTTCGCCAGCATCGCTATTATATATTCCAAATAGAACATTCATCAAAGTTGTTTTACCTGCTCCATTTTCTCCTAAGAGACAATGAATTTCACCTTTTTCCACAGAAAAATCAACACTATCTAGCGCAATCTTTCCGTTGAAACTTTTGCTAATGCCTTTCATTTCAACTGCCATGCTCATAATTACATCCTATCATTTTAAAGATTTTTCAAACTCTTTCAATTCGTCCATATTTGCAGGAACTTCTATATCTCCCTTTATTATTTTTTCTTTGCTTTCTTTAATTGATTTAATAACATCTTCTGGTAGATTTACTTCTGATCCATCTGTAACTAAATCTACACCATTTTCTTTCAATCCAAGTTTAATTATTTCTCCCTTGAACTTATTTTCTACAACAGATTTTATTGCATTATAAGCTTCAACATCTACATTTTTAATCATTGAACCTACAATTACCTTAGGTTCAACTGAGTTTTGATTTATATTTACTCCAAAAGCATAAGTTGAATTTTCTTTAGCCGCTTGGAATAATCCATTTCCACTCATACCAGATGCATGGAATACTACATCCATTCCTTGTTGATTCATAGATTTTGCAATTTCTTTTGCTGTAGTTACATCTGTAAATCCACCTACAAAATCAGCTGTTACTTCTATTTCTTTATCTATATTCTTAGCACCTGCTGCATATCCAGAATAAAATGTTCTTATATTTGGAGCATCAACCCCACCTATAAAACCTAACTTTTTATCTTGTGAAAGATCGAAATCTTCATAATGTGATTTCATACCAGCTGCAGCCACACCAACCAAATATGATGCTTCCTCATCTTTAGTCATATAACTTACAACATTATCTTCTTTTACAGAACTATCTATCAAAGCAAACTTTTGATTTGGAAATTCTTTAGCTACTTTTTCCATAGCCTGAATAGCTTCATAAGTTAATCCAATAACTAAATCATAGTCACCTGTTGCTGCCATATCTCTCAAAGATAATTCTACATCTCCAACTGCTTTTATTTGTACTTTATCATACTCGATACCAAAATCTTTTTTTGCTTTTTCAACTCCTTTTAATGTCAAATCATTAAAAGCTCCATCTCCAAATCCACTACTTGATGATACCAATCCAACCTTTATTGGTTTAGTATTATTTTTTGATTCATTTGATCCAGTATCATTTTTCCCTCCACATCCTGATGTTAATCCAACGATTAATAGTAACATAAAAACTTTAGACAAAATCCTTTTCATTTCTCAAACCTCCTTGAAAACGATTTAATGTTGTATATACAAGTTATTTATTGTACGTTTATTTAATGGTATCATCTATACTATTGATTGTCAATTTTATTTTAAAATTAATGCATAAATAAAATGTAATCTATTAAAAACATCGATTTTTTTTATACTTAATATTAAAACTTAGGAAAATGTTTATATTATTTCACTTGTATTAATAAGTAATATTCACCTAATATGAAATATAAGTATTTAAATTAATTAATAAAATTCTATACTAAAAAAGGAATATCCATCTTCTTTTAATAGACATTCCTTTTTTTATTATAGAGTTTAGTTTCATGCATATTTTTTCTTAATCTACTTACAGTTTTTATCTTTTTATAAAATCTTCCCAATCTTTTTTGAAATTTTCTATTCCTTGGCTTGTTAGTGGATGGGTCCACAATTTTTCAAATAATTTTCCTGGGATTGTTGCTATATGACTTCCTGCCAAGGCTGCATCTTCTAGGTGTTTATTGGTTCTGATTGATGCAGCAATTATTTGTGTATCAAGTCCATAATTATCTAAAACTTGTTTTAAATTATAAATTAATTCTCCCCCGTCTTCTCCCATATCATCTATTCTTCCTACAAATGGAGAAATATATGTTGCTCCAGCTTTTGCTGCCATTAGCCCTTGACTTACTGAAAAAATTAGGGTGCAATTTGTTTTTATTCCTTTTTTTGAAAGGGTATTGATGGCTTTTAATCCGTCTTCTGTCATAGGAATTTTTACTACAATATTTTCTGCCCATTTTGAAATTTCTGTAGCTTCTTTTACCATTTCTTCATAATCATAGCTTGTAACTTCAGCAGAAATTGGTCCGTCAACAATTGATGAAATTTCTGTCACGACTTCTTTAAAATCTCTTCCTTCTTTTTTTATAAGTGATGGATTTGTTGTAACACCATCACAAAGTCCCAAATCATTTATTCTTTTTATTTGATCAACGTTTGCAGTATCTAGAAAAAATTTCATTTATTACTCCTTTTATTTTATTCTTTTTTATCTTATACCCAATTATTTTTCTCAAAAATTTTATTTTTTTCTTAAACATGATAAACTAAAATTAGTTAGTAAATTTCAAGGAGTTTTTATGATAGTAATTTTAGCGGTTGATAGGGAATTTGGAATTGGTAAAAACAACAAACTTCTTTTCCACATAAAAAAAGATTTGGCTCATTTTAAAAAATTAACTTTAAATAATATTGTTATTATGGGAAGAAAAACTTATGAATCAATGAATGGAGATCTTCCTAATAGGGAAAATTTAGTTTTAACTAGAAATGAAGATTTAAAACTTGATGATGCCTTGGTTTTTAATAAGGTGGAAAATCTTTTGAAATATTTGGATGAAAACAAAAATGATAGGGAAGTTTTTGTGATTGGTGGAAATCAAATTGTTGATTTACTTTTACCTTTCTGTGACCAAGCCATTTTAACAAAAATTGATAGCAAAAAAGATGCTGATACTTTTCTTCATAATTTTGATGAAGATGAGGATTTTGAAATTGTCGATGAATCTGAAGATTTTTTTGAAAATGATACAAAATTTAAATATGTAAATTATAGGAGGAAAAAATGATTGAAATTTTTGTAAGCTCACTTTGTCCAGATTGCACAGAAATTATTAAAAATTATAGGGAAAATCCTGAGGATTTTGAAAATGTTGACTTAATTGATATTACAAAGTCAATGGCAAATCTAAAGAGATTTTTCTCATACAGAGATTACAAAGTTGAATTTAAAGAAAAAATTGAAACTGGTCAAGTTGGTATACCTGTTAAAATTATTGATGGGAAAGAAATTGTTTTTATGTAAAAAAAATTAAATATATTTTTATACTGGAAAAGCGGAGAATCAAATTATTTTCTCCGCTTTTTAGTTTATCATTTTGTAAAATCTTCTAATTTTATATAATCAAAAATTCCCTCTGTAAATTCTTGACTTATTTCCCCCTTTATTAATGGTAAGGTGTATTCAGTGATTTTTTCTTTTAAAATTTCTCTTGATTCTAGCCAGTCTGCTGGAATTTTTTTCTCTTTGTTTGCTATATTTGATGGATTTGTTGTTGAATATTTAACTTTATATTCTTCTCCATCATCTCTTTTTAAAATTGGAACTATATTTGTTTGATTTTTTCCTTCTTTTATAGCAAGATATCCCAATTCATAAGCTTCGTCTGAATCAGTTTTTGAAATCAAAAAACTTGTTCTTTGGATAATATTTAATTCTACCGAACGAGTTTTTACTTCTAACTTATCGTGAATATAGTCTGAAATTTTTTGACCAATTCCTGCAATTATAGGATGATTGAAACCCTTGTCAAAAGATTTTTGATTTTCATTTTCAAGCTTTCCTTCCTTATCCATAAAACCTTCTGAAACAGCAATCACCAAATTGTTATCTTCCTTAAATTTTTCTTTTATTTCTTTTTCTATATCATCCAAAGATTTAGAATCTTCTGGAAGATAAACTAAATTTACAATATCTTTTTTTCTTTTGTAATTTGCAAGATAAGAAGTTGAAGTCAACCATCCCGCATTTCTTCCCATAATTTCAACAAAGGTGATTGATTTTATTGGATAAATATCGCAATCTAGCCTAACTTGTCTTAGTGCAGAATTTACAAATTTTGCAGCAGAAGCAAATCCTGGAGAATGGTCCATCTCACACAAATCATTATCAATCGTTTTTGGACAACCAACCACATTTACCCAATCAATATTGTTTTTTTCTATGTATGAATTGAGTTTCATAACTGTATCCATTGAATCATTTCCACCAATATAGACAAAAGTTGAAATTTCATATTTTTTCAAATTTTCAAAGATTTTTTTATATTGGTCATTTTCTAAGTCATCGCTTAATTTAAAACGACAAGATCCAAGAATTGAAGATGGTCTTTTTTTAAGTCTTTCTTTTGCTTTCTCATCTTCAAATAAATCTTTGTCAACACACTTTATATTTTCATGTAAAAGTCCCTCAATTCCATTTAAAGAAACATATACATTTTCAAAACCAAAATCAATCCCAGCTTGGATAGCTCCAGCCAAAGATGAGTTAATAACTGCAGTAGGTCCACCTGACTGCCCAATAAGACAATTCATAAATCCTCCTAAATTTTTAATACCTATATATATTACCATTTTCTTAGATTTTTGAAAATTTTTGTTAATAAATTAATATTTTTTACAAAAATTTATTTACGTAATATCCTATAGGCTTTTTCAATTTGTTTTCAAAATATTTTTCGTATTCTTTTAATTTTTTTAATCTTTCTTCTTCAAAAGGAATTTTTTTGTATTTTTCTTTTAAAATTTCTTGCTTTTTTTCTATTCCTAGATAAGTATCAGTGATGGAATTATCTAGAACTTGGATTAGTTTATCATAATCATTATAAGAGTAAGACAAAAGTAAGTTTTTTATAGTATTTATATCTTTTTCTTCTAAATTAATTTCTCCAAGATATGAATTTATATCTTTAATAATAAAAGAGTGGCTTATGGCAATTCTTGCTGGGAAAAAATATGTTTCATTTCTTAAAATATGAAAAGATCTAAAATTATTTTCTAGTCCTACTTTTTTTTCTTTTTTTCCTATATCAAAAAGCGATCCACATGCAAAGGCTATGTCTTCATCTAGCCCTATTTCTTTTCCTATAATTTTTGCACTTTTTCCAATAGTTTTTGACCTTGTAACCCATGGACCCAAATTTTCATTATCTTCTATCAAATAATAATTTATTTTGTCTTTATTTGGGATATTTCCGTATTTTTCTTTATACATTTCTAAGTCCTAGCTTACCATAAGTGTAAATTTCTTCATTACCATCTACAAATTTATATATAATTTCATTTTCTTTTTCTGATTTTTGCCCAAAAACATATTTTTTGTTTCTTATTTCATTTTTGTAGACTATATTTATAAATTCTATATCTTGGTCTTTTACATTTGAAATTTCTGCCAACAAATCCATATAGGAAGCATTATTTACGTGATAATTTGAGTCTAGGTCTGTATTTCTTATTTGTATTTTTTCTAAATTTCCAAAATCCCCCTCATATTTATGGGATTTTTCCTTATAAATAGGGTCTTCTTTTTCATAAGCTTTTGCAATTTCTATTGGAATTTTTATTGGACGCATTTTTTTAAGGCCAAATAATAAAAATACACAATAGGCTTCGACTATAATTTCTCCATCTTTTTCGATAAAAAAATTTCTGTAGGCATAAAATTTATTCATATTTATTGCAAAAGTTGTGATTTTTATTTTATCTTTTGCTCTAATTGGTTTTTTAATTTTTATATCCCAAGAATATACTACCCACCTTTTATCTTCCATTATTTTTTTATCTTCTACCTCTTCTGCTTGGTCAAAAGATACTTCAAACATCAAGGACAAAAGATATTTATTTTTCAAATATCCCTCACTATTTGTAAGAAACCTTTCTACTTCAAATTCTTTGCTTTTTCTCATTTTATTCCTTTCTGTATAAATTTTTAATTATGGCAAATATCATGGTAAATCCTAGACCTAGGCTTGCAATTAAAATAGCTTTTAAAATATTTTTATCAAAATCTAAAAGGGCAAGACTTAAAAGTGAAAATCCTATAATAATTGAAAGTCCAAGAAAAACTAGGGCCTGACTTTTTTGATTTTCAATTTTTTCGTAGGATTTTCTTTCTTCTTCGCTTTTTTGATCGATAATCCTAAAATCTCCCCTGGCAAGTTGCCTTAAAATATTTAAACTTGTTTGTGGAAATTCTTTTACCAATGAATATGTGTCATAAATTTTTGGTCTTATCCTATCAAAAACCAAATCTGGACTAAAAATTTTAAATACCATTGATTTTGCAATTGGTAGGGCAAGTTCTAAGAAGGATTCCTTGTAAACTAATTTTTCGATTAGTCCTTCCAAAATAAGGACAGTTTTTCCAAAATTTGTAAGCTCTGATGGAATTTTTATGGAATAATCTACCAAAAGTGTATAAAAATCCCTAATCAAATCCGCAAGTTTCATTTGATTTAGGCTCATGACCATGTATTTATCTAAAAGTTTTTGAATTCTTTTTTCAAAATCTCCGATTTTTTTAGAATCAAATTCTAAAAGTCCCATGCCAATTATAGCGTCAGTTATAAGTTTTACTTCATTAAAACTTGCTCCCAAAAATATTTTCATTATTTGATAACGGTAATTTTCTGATAGATTTCCAACGATTCCAAAATCTAAAAGATAAATGTTTAAATTTTCGTCTACAAAAATATTCCCTGGATGGGGATCGGCGTGAAAATACCCATAGGTAAACATTTGATTTACATAGGCTCCTATGATTTTTTCTGCCAAATCTTTTCTAATATCTGACCTTTTTTCATAGACTGACCTGATGGATTTTCCTTCTATATATTCCATGGTCAAAACTTTTTTGCTTGAATATGAATCGTAGACATCTGGACAAAGTAGGTCTTTTTTTTGAACATTTAGTTTTCTATATTTTTTAATATTGTTTTTTTCAACTTCAAAGTCAATTTCTCTGTTTAAAGAAAGGGCAAATTCCTCAACAATTTCACCAAGATTAAAAGATTTTATTCCCTCAAGTTTTGTTTCAAGTTTCTTATAAAGATCTTTCATTATTTTCAGATCTTCTTTGACATTTTTGTCCAAATCTTTTCTTTGAACTTTTACAACAACTTTTCTCTCATATGATCCAACCTTGATTTTTGCCAAATGAGTTTGGGCTATTGAGCCTGATGCTAGAGGTTTTTTTTCAAATTCGTCAAAAACGTCATAAATATCCTTGGAAAATTCCCCATAAAAAACTTCCTTGATGTTTTCAAAATCTTCTTCTTTTACATCATCTTGAAGTTTTTCAAGCTCCATTATTATATTTTCTGAAAAAATATCCCTTCTTGTAGATAATAATTGCCCAAATTTTACAAAAACCGGACCCAAATCTTCAAATAAATTCCTTAATTTTTGACCAAATTTACTTTCAAGCTCAAGTATTTCTTTGGAATTTTCTCCCCTGTTTTTTAAAAGTCTTCTTATATCAAAAATTAAGTCTGGACTTAGAAATTTTTTTATTATTTCAAATTTTCTTTGTTTATATCCCATTTTTTAATCTCTATTTTCTATTTTTTCAAATTTAATCTTATTTTTCTTCAAAAGTTCAATCGCATAAGGATCGATCCTGTAATCATTCGAATAATAAATTTCCTTAATTCCTGCTTGAATCAAAGATTTTGTGCAATTTAGGCAAGGAAAATGAGTGACATAACAAATTGAATTTTTGACAGAAATTCCTTCCTTGGCACAATATAACAAAGCATTCATTTCTGCATGGATTGTCGCAATACAATGACCATCTCTCATAGTATGACCAACTTCATCACAATGAGGATTTCCCTTTATAGATCCGTTGTAGCCTGTTGAAATTATTCTATTTTCATTATTTACAAGAACACAACCAACATAAGCCCTGTCGCAAGTTCCCCTAAGAGCAACCATGTGGGCAAGTTTTATAAAATATTCATTCCAAGTTAGCCTATCTTTTGCCATAAATTTACTCCTTAAAATTTTTCTTTCTTCTATTTTACCAAATTTAAAGATTTAATCACAGAAAAAGGCTGAAGATTACTCCAGCCTTTTTACTACTATGTTTTAGATAGTAGGTTTATTAAACTTTTAATTTTAATTTGAACAAGATATTAAATATTTTTGTAAATACAAAAATCAAAATACCAAAAACTACAAAATTCATAATAGAAAATCCTTCAAAAATTGATGATTGGAAAATCGTTGTTCCAGTACTTGCAAAAAGTATGATTACCAAAATTTTCGCAAGATTTTCGATTGGTTTTAATAAAACCATCTTTCCAGAATTTTCTGTTTTTGTTTTTTCTATTAAAGAAAAAGATATAGAAAAAACTATTAAAGAAAATAATATTAATCCTATAACTGCAAATTTAGTAGTATCAAAATTTGTAAGTGGTCTTAGTATAACTCTTAAAATTGTATTTATAGGATTTCCATTATCGGTAATTTTTTCATTAATTAGATATGCAAAAGTTCTATTGTAATCTGAATATCCTAAAGTTATTTGTGATATATTTCCAGTTATTCCATCCAAAATATCCAAAAATCCAAAGGTCATTACAGTTAAACCAAAATGTCCCAAAATATTTCCAGCCATAAATCCTGCTGACAAAATCGCAAGATAGATTGCTGAAAGCATTCCAAAACCTTTGATGGTTTCTGGAATTTGCCTTGTTCCAGTTTTTAAAATTTCAAAATTTGAAGTTTTTAAAATCATATAATTTAAAGCTGAGGATAGAATCACAAATCCCAAAATAATCATAAAACCAAAACAAATTTTCATAAGAAAATCTTTTTTCTTTGTCCATGGATATGTTCTTGCAAATTCATAATAAGATGTAGCATGTTCCATTGAAGAGAATAAAACTCCCAAAACTATAGCTACAACTATGCCCATAACCGAAATATAAGAAAAATAGAAATTATTAGATTTTCCCTTGGCTTCTTGAGATAAATATTTGTATTGGTCCAAAGTTGAAATATATTCCCCATATTTTAAATGGAATTCTTCATATTTATCAATTTCATCAGGACTTGCCTTTTCATAATCAAATCCAATATTTTCTTCATATTTATATTTTTTTGCCATTTTTTCAAATATAATATCATTGTCTTGGAAAAACTTTTTGTCAATTTTCACATCTTTATCGTATTTTATTCCAGTTTTTGCCATTTTATTTAGGGTATTTGTTGTTTGAATTAAAGATCTATAACTTTCATCCAAGGATTTTGTTTGAAAAAGTCCAGAAAACAGAAGACTTACTGCAAGAACAAGAATTATCCAAAATCCATTTCTTCTGCTAAGAATCTTAATTTCTTTTTTAAAGTCTCTCATTATTTGCTCCTTCCTTTTTCCCAATAGAAATTATCCTCAATTTTTGATTCCAAAACATCAAATTGTACAATAGATTCATTTCTTTTTATATCATCAAGAATATTTTCTCTATTATCAATCAAAATTGTATAAACTCTTCCCAAATGAAATCTTAAAACAGATTTTTCAAGAATTTTTGGATCTAATTCATCCTTTACAACCACTTGCAACTTCACAAATTTTTCCTTATTTTGATACAGATTTGTAAGTTTTCCTTCCTTAGAAAGATAAAGAGTTTCATCAGCAACTTTTGCCAATTCCTCAAGCTCGTGGCTTGATGCAAGAACAGTTCTTCCTTCTTCTTTTAAATCCAAAATATAAGATAAAATAATCTCCTTATTCAAAACATCCATCCCATCAAGAATTTCATCTAAAAGAAGAATTTTTGCATTTGTAGAAATTGTTGCCAAAAGTCCAATTAAATTTTTATAACCCTTAGAAAAATTTCTCAAATTTCTTTTCAAATCAATATTATTTTTTTCAAGTTCTTTTATAGCAAATTTTTTGTTAAAATTCGGATAAATGACTTCATAATATTCAAGCATTTTTTCAACCGATATATAATCAAAATAATCAAACCTATCAGGCAAATAAACAATATTTTCCAATATGTGCCTATCCTCCACACAAGATTTTCCAAAAACATTAACCTTGCCTAAATCTTTTTGAAAAATATCAGCCATGACTTTTAATAGAGTAGTTTTGCCAGAACCATTTCTTCCAACCAAAGCATATATTTTTCCTTCCTCCAAAGAAAAATTTACATCTTCCAAAACCTTATTTTTCCCAAAAGATTTATAAAGGCTCATTACTTCCACAGCCATTAGAATCCTCCTTACTTTTTTCATAAATTTCTTTTATTTTTTCAAAATCAATTCCATAAAAAATACATTTCAAAAAAATATCATAGAGTTTTTTCTCAAGCCTCTCCTTTTTTACATCAATTTTTTCATCATCCAAACTTACAAAAGTTCCAAGACCTTTTTTAGTAAGCAAAATCCCATCTTCCTTTAATTTATTGTAGGCTTTTTGGACGGTTGATTGATTTATTAATAAAGTTTTTGATAAATCTCTTACAGAAGGCATCATATCTCCATCAAGCAAAACCCCTTGAGCAATCATTAATTTCGTTTGCTCAACAATTTGTTCGTTCAAAGGAATTTGAGATGAACTATTCAAATCAAACATAAAAACTCCTTTCTTTTTTCTGTGTGGTGTTCGGTGTATCTCCATACACTTCTTAATTTAATTATATATAGATTTTTTTCTTTGTCAAATATTTTAATTTTTTTTTAAATTTTTTAGAAATTTATAAAAATTAGCAAAAGAAAAAGACCTAGTTTCCTAGATCTTTCAAACTATCGACAAAATAAAAAAATGTCAACTTAGTACTAAAATGTAAGTAGAAAAAAACTTTCTACCTACACTTAGAACAGATAAATTGCCATTAATTTAGGTTTTTTATCCCAATTTATCTTAAGTAGTGAGCGGAAAATCTCGTGAGATTTCTCCATGCGTTCGTTTCACTCACACTAAAACTCGTTTGCTTTGCAAACTTATTCGTGATTTCTCACTTTGTTTTAGGGATTATTGTGCCAAATTAAGGCGCAATAATCTAGTCGAGGTGGTAAGTAGATTAATTTATATTTTAAATTAAAGTATTAGCTAAATTTATATTTTATCTACGCTCTTAATCTAGCATACATCTATATTTCAATTAATTTACATAATTAAAAAGTTTATACTTACATAAAATTATTTTACTATAATAAAAATTTAAAATAAAAATACCAGAATAAGGAAATGCTTACTCTGATATTTTTTAAATTTTATGATTCTATTTAGATTTAAAATATTTTTTATTTTTTATGTTTAGTAACAAAAAATCCAATTAAAGCTAGAGCTAATACCCCAATTACAGCACCAACTCCTTTGACTCCTGTATTAACGTTCAAAAGATTTTTTGGTTTTTGTATTTTATCTTCTGCTTTTCCTACAATTCTTGTCGGAGTATTTTTTGTTCCACTATTATTTTTATTGCTTGATTTATCTTTATCTTCTTCTTTACTTAAAACATATTTAAAAGTTCCATCTTTTTGTTCAATTAATTGATATGATTTCCAACTAGGATCTTTTTCCATTTCTTTTTTTGCAGCATCAATTGCTTCTTGTCTGGTTTTATAACTTTCATCTGAAGTTTTTTCATTATTATTATTAGAATTATCAATAGGTGTAACTACAGGATTACTTATAGTTCCACCATTATTTTCTGTAGAAGGATTTTTTTTGTCTTTATCTATATTAGAAGGTTTTTGATTGTCTTTATTATCTGTATTTGATGAAGGATTGCTAGATTCATTTACTTGTCCAGTTTTTGGTAAAGGTTTAGTTTTATTTTCTGTGTTTTTTGAATCTTTTTTATCGTCATTTGATGAAGTTTCAGTTGAAGGCGAATTAGTATTTTTTCCCTTAGAATCATCTTTTTTTGAATCTTTTTCATCTTCTTTATCAGTCGGGAATTTTAAGTAAACATCTTTTGATTTTGAATCAACCATTTTTCCATCTTCTGGCATTTCATCTTCTATGCTTGCCAATAATTCAGAATTAGGCTTATCAGTTCTTCTAAATTCAATCTTAAATTTTTTGCCTGTTTCATATTCAAAATCATCAAAATGATAAGATCCATTTTTATCTTTATTATATTCATCTATAAATTTATTATCTACGAATAGATAATTTTTGCCATTAGGTAACATTCTATCTTCTTTTTTTTGCTTATCTTTGAAAATCAAAGTCATTTTTCTTGTTTTTATAGGAGTATTTGGTATTATCTCAACATCCATTTCATGGCCATATTCAGCATCTGCAATAATATTAATTTCTCCGTTGGCATATGCTTTTCCATCTTTACCTTCTAAAATTTGAATTTTATGTTTTTCTCCTGGAATTAAATCAAGTCTAATCACACTTTTCTCAGTATCATAATTTTCGTTTAATTGGCTTGCAGCTAGATCATCAATTTTATAATAAGATCCTTTTTTTAACCAGTCCTTTACCCTTCTGTTTTTTACATACAAATTAATTTTACAATACACAGAATCTTTCTTTTGATTATCATTTTTTTCTACACTTGTTTCTTCTATACTTACATCTGATTTCATATCATTTTCATCACTTGCCATTGCAGGATTTATAATGCTAAGTGATAGGGCAAGTACTAATGAAGATGTAACAAAAGTTTTACTTTTAAATTTCATAAACTCCTCCTTTTTAAGACATTTATCTTATCCTAATAATATCAGGAATTTTTACAAAAGTCCATAATATATTGAAAATATACTTTTAAATTTAAATAAATTACAAACAAAGATTTTATTTATTAATCTTTCTATAATTTTAGTGATTTTTTAATAAATATTTATCAATAATTTTCAAATTAAAAAGACCTAGTTTCCTAGATCTTTACATTAAAGGAGCAAATGGTTTTACTATGAAGGCAATTATTTTTTTATATATTGGATAGGATTTTACATCTCTCATTTTTATTTCTTTTCCAATATCAAAAGTTATTTCAAAATCTTTTAAAATATCTTTTATTACAGGATGTTTGTGGATATAAACCCCACATTCAAAATTTAAATAAAGTGCCCTATAATCAACATTTACAGATCCGACAACTGCCTTTTTATCATCAGATACCCACGTTTTTGCGTGAATAAATCCTGGCAAATATTCGTAAATTTTCACTCCAGATTCTATTAATTTTTTGTAATGAGATTTTGCAAGCATGTAGGGAATTTTTTTATCTGGAATTGCCGGAAGAATTATTCTTACATCAACTCCCCTTTTTGCTGCAAAAGTAAGCGATTTTACCATCTCATTATCTATAATTAAATAAGGAGTCATAATATAGGCATAATCTTTTGCAGTATCTAAAATATGCATATATATATTTTTGAAAAATCTTTCTTTTCTTATCGGATTATCTCCAACTCCGATTATATATCCGTCAGATTTTTGTGGGTGGATCTTTAAATATCTTTTTAAATCTTCTTTTTCTTCACTATCCCACAATTGCAAAAACATAATTGTAAATGATTGGACTGCTGGCCCTTTTATTCTTATAAATGTATCTTTCCAATGACCAAACCTTTCCTTTACATTTATATACTCATCCGCTAGATTGACACCACCGGTATAAACTTCCTTTCCATCAACAATCAAAATTTTTCTATGATCCCTGTTGTTGTGATAGGTTGAAATAATCGGATAAATCGGTGAGAAAACTTTGCATTTTATTCCAAGATTTTCCATTTCTTCCGGGAAATTTTTAGGAAGATTCAAAATGGCATTTGTTCCATCATACATTAATCTTACTTCAACACCCTCACTTGCTTTTTTGGTAAGCTCTTCAAGTAGTGTTCCCCAAAAATATCCTTGATGAATAATAAAAAATTCAACAAAGATAAAATCTTTAGCACTTCTTATTGATTCAATCAAATCATTAACACAATCATCTCCAACCCTATAATATTTTGCATCATTATCTTTGCTTACAGGATATGAACCGTAATCATTTAAATATTTTACTAAATTATAAAATTCCTTATCCTTATTTTTAAGCTCATTTACCAAATTTTCGTCAATTGTATGCAAATAATTTGTTTCATCTTCGCTATCCATAATTGAACTTTCTTCGATTTTTTTACCAATATCAATTCTTGATAGGAGAAAAAACATAATCCCAAAGGTCGGAATAGCTGCAATCAAGAAAAACCAAGAAAGCTTTTCATAAGGATTGACATCCATTGACAAAATTACCAAAAGAGAAATTATAGCAATAATAGCAGATGACCCAAAAATAATAGAGGGATCAAGGGATAAGTGCTTTAAGATTTGTAAAAAAATAAAAATTTGAGCAAGCACCAAAAGAAAATACAAGCCTGCTCTACCAAAGATTACTTTCAATACGGATGATCTTGTTTTTTCAACAAATCTGTTCTCATTTAATATTTTTTTGATTTTTTCATTATATTTTTTCATGTTATTATTTTTAGTTTTCATAGTTTAATTATATCTAATTTCTCACCATTTTAACAGAGTAAAATTTATTTAATATGAAATATTATTTTTCTAGACAAAATCTCCATATTTGCTTATTTTAGCTAATATATTTATAATAGTTCTATAAGAATAGTTAAAAAACAATAGGTGATTATATGAAATCTTTTAAAAAAAATAAAAAAATATTACTGATTAATGACTTTTTATCAAGTGGAAATATTGGGGGAAGTCTTTGTAGAGATGTTTTGAATTTTTATTCTTTTGACATTGATTTTATACCTACAGCCTTAATTTCTAATAAATTTTCTCAAAAACCTATAGAAATTTTTGATTCAACTAAATTTTTAAAAAATAGCCTAGATGTTTACAAAAAACAAGATCGAATTTATGACGCAGTTTTTGTAGGATTTGTCCTAAATTTTGACCAAGCCAAAATAATTTGTGATTTTGTAAAAGAAAATAATCTTTTTATGGTGCTTGATCCAATTATGGGAGATAATGGAAAAATTTATAAGGGTCTTGATAAAAATATTGTAGAAATTTATAAGTACATGGCAAAATTTTCTGATATTATTATTCCAAACCTTACAGAGGCAAGATTTTTGACAGATAATAAGTTTGATACAGCCCATGAAATTGTAGATTATTATGAAAATCTTGGTAAAAAAATGATTATCACAAGTATTAAAGAAAATGACAGGTATTTTATTTTATCAAAGGATAAATCATACATAGAAGAAGAGTATAAATATTTGGATAAAAGTTTTGGTGGTAGTGGGGACTTGTTTGACTCTATTTTTTTGGTAAACTTTTTGAAAAATCAAGATTTTAGACTTGCAATTAAAAGTACAAGGGATATGATAGCTAGTATTCTCAATATGCAAATAATCCTTGATGATAACGCAAATGAAATTAATATTAACGAAATTTTTAAAAAATTATAGAAAGTAAGGTGGTTTTTTGATAAAAAATAAATATCGGAAAAGGGCCCTACAAATAGCTTGGCCATCTGTCTTGGAATCATTTTTTATTTCCTTGGCAGGACTCATTGATACCTTCATGGTTTCATCAATCGGTGCATCAGCAGTTGCTGCAATTGGACTTACAACCCAGCCAAAATTTATCGCCCTTTCAATTTTTATTGCAATTGCAGTTTCAGTTTCTGCCCTAGTTGCAAGAAGAAAAGGTGAAGATGATAAAAAAACGGCAAATCAAACTATGGTTACAGCCATGATTGTAGCAGTGTCTTTGTGTATAATAGTTTCTGCAATTTTTGTAATTTTTACTCCACAAATAATGAGACTTTCAGGCTCAAGTCCAGATACTCATGATTTGGGAGTTTCATATTTTAAAATTATTATGGCAGGAATGATTTTTAATGTAATTTCAATGACTATTAATGCTGGTCAAAGAGGAAGTGGAAATACACAAATTGCCTTTACAACTAATTTAATTTCTACTATAGTAAATATCTTATTTAACTATTTACTAATCGGTGGTAATCTTGGTTTTCCAAAATTGGGAGTAACAGGAGCAGCTATAGCCACAGTTTTGGGAGCTTTTGTTGCTGCTATAATGAGTTTTTCTTCATTATTTAGAAGATCATCCTACATGTCCTTTAGGCTAATAAAAAAACATAAACTACATTTTTCAAGTCATATTTTCAAGGAAATTTTGGGACTTGGTTCAAATATTTTTATTGAAAATATAGCAGCAAGGATAGGATTTTTGGTTACAGCAATTACAGCAGCAAAACTTGGTACAGACCAATTTGCAGCCCACAATGTTGGTATGAATTTGCTTTCACTTTCATTTTCTTTTGGAGATGGTATGCAAGTTGCAGCAGTAGCCCTTACAGGAAATGCCCTTGGTGCAAGAAAAAAAGAAGAGGCAATAAAATATGGGAAAACTTGCCAAGAAATTGGCCTTTCAATATCAATAATAATATCACTAATTTTGGTATTATTTAGAAAAAATATTTTTAGAATGTTCTTTGATGATGAACATATTATTGCTATGGGATCAATAATAACTTTTTATTTGATTTTTATAGTAATTTTCCAAATATCTCAAATTATATTCGGCGGAGCCTTGAGAGCTGCAGGAGATGTAAAATATACACTTGCTGTAAGTTTAATTTCAATTACTTTTATAAGATCAGCTGCCACCCTATTTTTTGTAAATGTCCTACATTTAGGAATCCAAGGAATTTGGCTTGGTATTATGGCTGACCAAATATCTAGATTTATTGGTTTGTGGACAAGATTTAGAAAAGGTGATTGGGTTAATATAGAAATTTAATTAAATATATCTTTAATTATATATTATGAATGAAAAATATTTTTCACATAAATATTTGAATTTTTCTTCAAATCTGGTATATTATACTTACTATCGGTAATGATAGTAAGTATATTTTTTTAAACAGGGGGATTAAACAATGAAAATTAAAAAAGTATTACCAGTATTAGCACTATCACTTGCATTAGTAGGATGTGGAAATAAAGCTGAAACAACATCAAACGCTTCAAGCGAACCAGCTTCAACAACTACAACAGAAAAATCTGATTCAAACGCTAGTACAATGGATTCAAACGAAGCAAGCACACCATCATCAAATGATGCTAGTACACCTGCTTCAGACGCTGGATCAAATAACTAATTTGTAATTTGAAAATAAAAAGAGAGCAAGAAATCTTGCTCTCTTTTTGTTTAAATTTTTTGAAAATATAAAAATAATCAAATTTTAAAAATATAAAAAATCAAAAAAATCATCCTCAAAATATTGGGATGATTTTTTGAATTAATCTATAATTAATTTTTTATTTGCAGTCTAACTGTAGATGTTAAAACATCTGAATAGCTATATGATACAGTTCTTTCTGTATCAAAATCATTATTTACCTTTATTGTAAATACACTTGGGAAAGCGTCTAAAATTACACCGCTTTTGGTAACAATTCTTTTTCTGCCCTTATCAGCTTTTAAAGTAACTTCTTTTCCTACGTTTCTTTTAACTTCTGACCTTATTTCATTAACTGATTTAAATTCCATATATCCACCTTCCATGCATTTGTATTTATTATACTACAGGATTGTGGATAAGTCAAATTAGCATAATATTATACGCTAGATTAAATTTCTTGTCAAATATTTTTATAAAAAGCTCTGTAAGCTGTAAATGTTGAGTAAAAATCAGCTTTTGAAATTAATTCTATTGGTGCATGCATAGAAATTACCGGTGTTCCACAGTCAACTACATCCATTCCATATTCTGCAAGAATATAGGCAATTGTTCCTCCACCACCTTGGTCAACTTTTCCAAGCTCTCCTGTTTGGAAAATTACGCCGTCCTTATCAAAGGCAAGTCTAACTTTAGATAAATATTCTGCATCTGCATCGTTTGATCCGCCTTTTCCACCGGAACCTGTATATTTTGTAAGGGCAACTCCGTGGGAAATTTGAGCTGAGTTTTGACTTTCTGTTGCATCTTTAAAGTTTGGATCTTCTGCCAAGGTTACGTCAGCTGATAAAACTTTAGAATTTCTCAAAGCTCTTTTAAATTTAATTAAATTAAATTCTTCTTTTAAATTCATAATTTCTAAAAGTGAATTTTCAAAAAATTGTGAAGTCATTCCTGTTGCTCCAACTGAACCAATTTCTTCCTTGTCGACAAAAAGTCCCACCAAAGTTTTCTTTGTTTCTTTTATATCAAGTAGAGCCCTCAAAGCTGCGTATGAGCAAACCCTATCGTCATGGCCGTGGGAGGCTATCATTGATCTATCAAAACCAACTTCTCTTGCTTTTCCTGCTGGAACTACTTCAAGTTCTGCTGTTATAAAATCTTTTTCTTCGATTCCGTATTTTTCATTTAAAATTTTCAAAATATTTTTCTTCACTGGATTTTCTTTTTCATCCAAAAGTGGTCTATTTCCTACAATTATTGATAGTTGTTCACCTGTTACAACTTCCTCAGCAGGCTTGGTCAATAATTTTTT
Organism: Anaerococcus ihuae; assembly: GCF_928368155.1. GTDB lineage: Bacteria > Bacillota > Clostridia > Tissierellales > Peptoniphilaceae > Anaerococcus > Anaerococcus ihuae. The sequence goes on from NZ_CAKMRU010000003.1 coordinate 55,795, forward strand.
GGAAAGGTGGATTAAAAGTTCTGATATAAAAAATACTGGCTCATCTTCCTTATCCCCAATTGAAATATCTACTTTTTCTCCATTTTTTGTAAAAACTACTCCGTGAAGGGCAAGGGGCATATTTGTCCAATTATATTTTTTTACTCCTCCATAATAATGAGTTTTTAAATAAGCAAGGCCGTTTTCTTCTGTAAGGGGAACTGGTTTTAAATCAAGTCTTGGTGAATCGATATGACCTCCTACTATAGCAAGTCCATCTGATAAATCTTCACTTCCTATGTGAAACATTGCTACGGCTTTATTTTTATTTACTGCGTAAATTTTATCACCAGGATTTATTTTTCCAGCCTTGATTTTTTCTTCAAGGTCAACATAACCTGCTTTTTTTGCCAAATTTACAATTTCTTTTGCAGCAAGTCTTTCAGTTTTTCCCTTGTCCAAAAAATCCATATAATCTTTTGAAAGATTTTCTAATTCTTTTTCTTGGTCTTGTGATAAATTTTCCCAGACATTTTTTCTCTTGTACTCTGTCATTTTTTCTCCTAAATTAATTTCCATATATTTTTTGCATATTCAAGTGGATTTTCTATTTCTAGTCCCTCTATGAGTTTTGCTTGGTCAAATAAAATATTTACTATCATTTTAAATTCATCAGAATTTTCTTTCAAATCTTTTTCTAATAATTCATAGGCCTTGGAATTTTTATTTATTTCCAAAACTTTTTGAGCTTTTAAATCTGGGGCATTTACTTGAGATTTTAAAGTTTTTTCCATCTCGATTGAAACATCTCCCCTTTGTTTTATCATTGAAATTACATCTTCTGATAAACCATCTGAAATTTTTACATCAACTACTTCTTCTGGTAAAATTTCCTTTATTTTTTCAATCAAGTCTTTGTTTTCTTCGTTTTCATCTTCATCTTCATCAACTTGATTTATTGATTTAAAAGGAATTTCCTTGTAAGAATTTAGCATTTTTATCAAAAATTCATCTAATTTCTCATCAAGTAAGAGCACATCTCTGTCTTTGTCTACTGATTTTAAGGCTGGAGAATTTTTGATTTTTTCTAAATTTTCACCAACTGTATATAGGATATTTTCATCTGTTGATTTCATATCTTCCTTGTATTCATTTAATGAAATCATCTTATCTTTCCTATAGGAATTAAACAATAATAAATCTTCTAGCCTATCTTTTTTTGCTCCAAAAGATTCATAAATAGAAACTTTCAAATTATTCCCAAATTCCTTGAAAAATATTTGGTATTTTTCCCTATCGTTTTTCATCAAATCCATTAAGTGAGATTTTATTTTGTTGTTTATTTGTTTTGCAATAAATCTTAGTTCTCTTGTTTCTTGGAGTGTTTCTCTTGAAATATTTAAGGAAATATCATCACTTTCAACAACTCCCTTGGCAAAAGAAAATTCATCTTCAAGTAAGTCTTCGTGTCTGTCCTTTATTTTTACTCCTGATGAATAAAGTTGTAGGCCTTTTTGGTAATCTTTTGAATAAAAATCAAAAGGAGCTTTTCTTGGAATATAAATTATTGCCTTAAACTCAACAGTTCCTTCTATATTTAAATGAATCCATGATAAAGGATCGTCAAATCCAAAGCCTTGGTCTTTGTAGAAATTTATATAATCCTCATCGGTCAAATCTTTTTTAGATTTTTTCCAAATTGGAATTTCAGAATTTAAAACTTCTACTTCCTTGTAATCTTCATATTTTGGATCTTCGTCTGTTGAATCTTCTGTTTTTCTTGACTTTGTTACTTCCATTTTTATTGGATATCTGATGTAATTTGAATATTTTCTTACAAGTTCTTTGATTTTATATTGGTCAAGATAAATATCATAGTTTTCATCTTCTGTATTTTCTTTTAAAAATAAGGTAATATCTGTTCCATTTTCTTTTTTGTCGGATTTTTCGATTTCATAGCTTTCGGCGTTTTCACTTTCCCATTTATAAGCTTGGTCATCTTTTTTGGTATTTACAATAATTTTTTTGCTTACCATAAAGGCTGAGTAAAATCCAACCCCAAATTGTCCTATTAGATTATTTAAATCTTCACTTTCAATTTCTTTTTTGAAAATTTCTGTACCAGATTTTGCAATTGTTCCAAGATTTTCTTCCAAATCTTTTTCATCCATTCCAATTCCTGTATCTCTTATTGTTAAAGATCTTTCGTCCTTGTTTGGAATTATTTCAATATAATAATCTTTTTTGTCTACGTTTTTATCTGATTTTAAATCTTCATAATATAATTTATCAATGGCATCTGAGCCGTTTGATATTAATTCTCTAAGAAAAATATCCTTATTTGTATAGATTGAATTTATCATCAAATCCATAACTTTTTTGGCTTCTGCCTTAAATTCTTTTTTCATAAATCCTCCTTAGCACTTTAAGTCTTTGACTGCTAATACTATACTTAATCTTTGGTTTTTTTCAATTTTCATCATCTTTCACAAGGGCAAAAATTTGAGCTTGGATTTTAATTTGTTCTTTTTTTATTTTTTCTATTTCTCTCTTTTGAATTCTTGAAATAAATATTATTTGAATCAAATTTGAAAGGATAAAAACAAGAACAAAAATCAAAATTTTTGTATCGTTTTGAATCTTCATTATAGATCCAATAAATAAAAATACAAAAGATATTAAAATAGATCTTGTGAAAAATTTTAAAAAAGAATTTTTATTTTTGATTTTTTCCAAATTTTTATCAAGATTTTCTAAATTTTTTCTTAGATTTATAATTTTTTCATAATTTTTTTCATTCATTTTATCACCAAAATAATTGTACCCCAATTCCTAGTATTTTACTTTGATTTTTATCCTACTTATAGTAAAATAATTTTTAGACATAGAGGAGGGTTTTTATGGCTTTAGAAGATAGAAAAAAAGAAAAAGTAGAAATAACACATGATATGTTAATCGGTGATATAATTCAAGCAAAACCAGAATCAATCAATACTTTCCTTTCAATCGGAATGGGATGTATTGCTTGTCCTTCATCTTTATATGAAACTTTAGATGAAGCTTGTATGGTTCACGGAATTGATCCTGATTTCTTGCTTGAAAAATTAAATAAATAAAAAAAAGACTTTTGCATATTTTTTTGCAAAAGTCTTTTTTTCATCTCAAAATTATTTCTCAAAATATTTTTCCCATTTATTGTCATAGGTCCAAGAATAATTTCCTCTTTTTTCTGTATCTTTGTACTTATCAAAATCATCCAAAATTTTCTTAAAAGTTTTACTCATTATAATAAGTGCAAGAATATTTGGGATAACCATTAAAGCATTTGCTGTGTCTGCAAATGACCAAGCAAATTTCAAGCCACCAATTGATCCTACATAGCAAAAAATTATATAAATATATTTGAAAATATTTGCAAGCTTACTTGATCCTGTCAAATATTTTACACATCTTTGTCCGTAATAGCACCAAGAAACCGCAGTTGTAAAGGCAAATAAAATAAGGGCAAGAGAAACTACATATTTTCCAATAAAAAGTGATTTTGAAAAAGACGCTGCCGTTAAAGCTGCTCCCTCAAGTCCTTTATTTTCATACATTCCACTTGTAATAATTACAAGAGCAGTCATGGTACAAATTATCATTGAAGAAATAAAAACTTCAATAGCTCCCCACATTCCCTGTCTAATAGGATGGTCAGTGTGACTTGTTGCATGAGCCATGGGTGCAGTTCCAAGCCCTGCTTCATTTGAAAAAATTCCCCTAGCAAGTCCCCACCTTATTGAAATTAAAATTCCAGAACCTGCTGCTCCACTTGTAAAAGATTTTGGTTTAAAAGCACAAATAATAATTTCTTTAAAGGCTGGAATCAAATTTTCAATTTGAAAAATAAGAATTAAAATGCAGCCGATTATATAAAAAACTGACATTATTGGAACAATTTTTGATGCAAAAGCACCAATTCTTTTTATTCCACCAACAATAACTAAAAGCATGAAAATTACAATCAAAATTCCACCTATATGAAGATTTAAACCAGTCATAGCGTTTAAAGATTCAGAAATAGAATTTGATTGGACCAAGGCTCCTGTTCCAATTATTGCTATAAAGGCAAAAAATGAAAATATTTTTGCCAAATTTTTTGAACCTGTACCTTTTTCAATATAATACATGGGTCCACCAATATATTTTCCATCATCATCCGAAACCCTACTTGCAACAGCCATACTAACCTCAACCATTTTTGTTGTCATGCAAATAAAACTTGCAATCCACATCCAAAAAATTGCACCAGGCCCACCAAAGCCAATAGCTGTTGCAACTCCTACAATATTTCCAGCCCCAATAGTTCCAGCAAGTGCAGTCGAAACTGCCTCAAAAGGAGAAATAGAATTTTCATCTGATTTTGAATCCTTAACAAGTCTTCCAAAAGTATTTTTGAAAATATAAGAAAAATTCTTAAAAACCCAAAAATCAGACCTATAAATTAAAACAATCCCTCCAAAAAGCAAAACGACAATCATGGGATATCCCCACAAAAAGTCGCTCAGCTTAGAATTTAATTTTATAATTTCATCCATAGGACAAACCTTCTTTCTAATTAATATAAGTTTATTCTTATTATTATAAACTAATTTTTGAAAAATAAAATAATAATTTATAATTTTTTATTAGAAAAAATATACAAATAACTAAGAATTAGTCTTATGCCTAAATATGTAAAAATTTTAAAAGAAACTTAATTTAATAATTTTCAAACAAAAACCATTCACTCCAAATAAAAGCAAATGGTTCCTTTAATGTTTTTTAACTAAAATCGGCTTATTAATTTTTTTAAAACATCCTATTAAAGTCAATGTAGGCTCCCATAAAAACAAAATCTCTTGCATTTTCCTTTAAAAAATCCAAAAGAATTTTAATTCTTTTCTCATTAACAGAGCCTTGAAAATCAAAATAAAAAACAAATTCAAAATCAGACCCCGGTATTGGAGATGATTCAAGTTTGGTCATATTTACACCCAAAATTTTAAATTTTTCAACGATATTTATAAGAGAGCCCGGTTTATCAAGAGCTTTTAATCTTAAAGAAATTTTATCAGAATTTTTATAAATTTTTAAGTCCTTGGATACAATAATAAATCTCGTATAATTATTTGATTCATTTTGGATATTTTCATCAAGAATTTTAAGATTATAAATTTCTCCTGCAAATTTTGATCCAATCGCCCCAAGACTCTTGTCCTTTTTTTCTTTAATAAATTTTGCAGAAAGAGCAGTGTTATAATAATCTTTCGTAATAAAACCATGCCTTTCAATATATTTTCCGCACTGACCCAAGGCTTGAGGGTGAGAGTAAACTTCTTTTATATCGGATAAATTTGAATCCTTATTTCCAAGAAGATAATGGTTAATATCAAGCTTATAATTTCCAAGAATATAAAAATTTCTTTCAAGCATTAAATTATAAACTTCCTTTACAGAACCAAAGGAAGAATTTTCCAAAGGTAAAATCCCAAAATCACATTCATTTTTATCAATTGCATCTAAAATTTGGTCAAATCTTTTAAAATATTTCATTTCTCCTTTTGGAAAAATAATATTTCCAACTTGGTCCGCGTAAGATCCCCTACTTCCTCCAAGAGCAATTTTCCCTCCTTTTGGAAAATCTTTATTTATAATTCTATTTTGCAAAATTTTAGAAAATTCACCATCATCAAGTCCCATCAAATAAGATTTGTATTTTTCCTTTAATATTTTATCAATTTTTTCCAGATCTTCTATCCTATAATTTTCTTTTTCTAAATCTTTAATAATTTTTTTAATATTTTCATTCATTTAAAAAGTCCAATACTGTTAAAGCGAGGATTGATTCTCCAATTGGAGTCGTTCTTAGGCAAAAACAAGGATCGTGGCGGCCCTTTATTTGTAAAATTTTTTCTTTTTTCTCTTTTATAGAAAATGATTTTTGAGAAATAGAAATTGATGGGGTAGGTTTAAAAATTAAATCAAAAACTACAGGCATACCATTTGTAATTCCTCCAACAACTCCACCAGCATTATTAGTAATAGTCCTTATATTTCCATCTTTAATTTCAAATTGGTCGTTGTGGGCTGATCCTCTCATCTTAAATGAAGAAAGTCCCTCCCCAAAAGAAATTGCCCTAAGTCCTGGAATTCCAAAAGAAAGATGGGAAATATTAGCCTCAAAAGAATCAAAAATCGGTTCTCCCAACCCCTCTGGAATATTTTCTCCAAAAACTTGGCAAATTCCCCCAAGAGAATCTCCTTCACCTTCTGCTTCATCCAATAGCTTTCTTATTTCTTCTTCAATTTTTTCATCCAAAACAGGAATTTCTTTTCGAGAAATTTTTTCTAAATCAACCATGGGAGGATTTGCCAAATCAATTTTTATATCTTCTATCCCACCAATATTTTTAATTCTTGATGAAATTTTTATATTTTTTTCTTCTAGAATTTGTTTTGCAATGCCTCCAGCAAGGCAAAACGGTGCGGTTAATCTTCCAGAAAATGGTCCTCCCCCATTCATATCGATTTCGCTACCGTATTTTATAAAACTAGTGTAGTCTGCATGAGATGGCCTTGGAATATCATTTAAATTTTTGTAATCTTTGGATTTGAAATCTTCATTTTTTATTAGGGCACATATTGTTTTTGAAATTATTTTATTTTCCTTTACTCCAGAAATAAAAATTACCTTGTCGGCTTCTTTTCTTTTTGTTGTAAATTTTGACTTACCTGGAGCCCTTCTTTGCATAAAGCTATCAAGTTTTTGCCTATCAATTTCAAAACCAATTTTTACATTATCCATCACCACCCCCATATATTCTTGGTGGCTTGATCCAAATATAGTAACTTTTAAATTTTTTCCAAAGCTTTGGCTCATTTTAGATTTCCTTTCTTAAATCGTGGATTTTTTTGCTTGCCTTTAAAATTTTATCAAAATCATCTGGGACTACACATTGGGCACCGTCTGAAAAAGCCTTGGCAGGATTTTCGTGAACCTCAATCATTAGTCCATCAGCCCCAACAGCTGCCGCAGAAAGAGACAAATCTTTTACATATCTTGAAATTCCAGCTGCATGAGATGGGTCAATTATTACAGGAAGGTGAGTTTTTTCATGCAAAAATGGAATAGCAGTGACATCCAAAGTATTTCTTGTTGCAGTTTCAAAAGTCCTAATTCCCCTTTCACAAAGAATTACCCTTGTATTTCCCCTGCTCATTATATATTCAGCTGCCATCAATAATTCTTCATAAGTTGCAGCCAAGCCTCTTTTTAATAAAATAGGCTTATCAGTTTCACCAAGAGCCTTCAACAAATCAAAATTTTGCATATTTCTTGCCCCAACTTGTAAAATATCTACATTATCAAAATATTTTAATTGGTTTATTTCCATAATTTCTGAAACAAGGGCAAGACCAGTTTCCTCTTTTGCTTTTACAAGATAATCAATGGCTTTTTTTCCATAACCTTGGAAAGAATATGGGCTAGTTCTTGGTTTAAAAGCTCCTCCCCTTAAAATTGTTGCTCCAGATTTTTTTATTTTTTGAGCTATTGATACAATTTGCTCTTCACTTTCAACTGAGCATGGTCCTGCCATAAAAACAAAAGACCCACCTCCGATTTTTGTTCCATTTTCAAGAGTAATTATTGTATCTTCTGGGTGAAATTTTCTGTTTGCCTTTTTGTATGGTTCTTGGATTCTTATTACATCATCAACAATTTTTTTTGATTTCATATCATCTTTTGAAACCTTGGATGTATCTCCCAAAAGTCCCAAAATCGTAGTGTTTGTACCAACTGCCTTACTAACTTTAAGACCCATATCTTCAATTTCTTTTATCAAAGCACTTAACTCAGCTTCATTAATATTATTTTTTAATTTAATAATCATATTTCCTCCGATAAGTTTTCATCTTCTAAATTAAAAAAGCTTCCTGGCTATTACCAAGAAGCTAAAATTCAAAAAACTTAAATCTTTTAAAAATTTTGCACATGATAAATAGCCTTACTTTTGTCAAAAGTAAAGTTAAAAAAGTAAAAGCTATTTTGTGTAAAATTTAAGTTTTTCATTATTTTCTCCTGTTTTAAATTTTTTTATATTATAGCACAGATAAATTTTTCAGTAAAGTTAATTATTGTGTGAATTCATAATAGCTTCAGTTAGTTTTGGTATAACTTGTTTTTTTCTTGATAAAACTCCTGGAGCTGAAATTGTTCCATTTTTTACCTTATTTCCAAAAACATTTTCTATATCACTTAGATAATTTCCTACAACCAAAAGCTCAGATTTTTTGTTAAAAATATCTGTAAGAACAAGGACAAAGGTATTTTCTCCCTTGGCATGAATTCTTTCTTCCATTAAATTTGTTAGCTTATCTTTTATTGGATCAAGCTCTTCTGGATTCATTGTCATAACTTGTCCAACCCTAATTTTATCATCGCCAATTGTAAAGGCCTTTACATCTCCATCAATCAAATCCTCTGGTGATTTGTTTTTCAAACTTGTTCCTGCCTTAAACATCTTCATGGCAAATTCCTCTGGATTTATATCTGCAATTTTTGTAAGTCTATTTAAAACTCTCTTGTCAGTTTCTGTTGTTGTTGGAGACCTAAATAAAAGTGTATCAGAAATTATAGCTGCTGAAAGGATTCCTGCTATTTCTTTTGTTGGTCTAATTCCAGATTCAAAAAACATTTTCGCTACAATTGTTGCAGTTGATCCTACAGGCTCTGCCCTAAAAAATAGGGGTTGGTTTGTAACAACATTTGCAACTCTGTGGTGGTCAATTATTTCAATAATTTCTGCATAGTCAATATCATCAACTGATTGGTTTCTTTCATTATGGTCAACTAAAATCAATTTTTTCTTTTCATCAGAAATTAAATGGTATCTTGAAATTGCCCCAAGAACCCTTCCTCTTGCATCAACAATTGGATAAGATCTAAATCTAGTTTTTCCCATTACTTCACGAACTGTATCAACCGTATCTTCTGGTGAAAAATAAACCAAATTTTCAGTGCTCATTACATTTGCAATCGGAACTGCCATTGGCAAAAGTCTTGCCGTCATAAAGGTATCATATTCTGTCGAAATAATTGTAATATTATTTTTTTCGGCTTCTTCTATCAAATCTTTTTTCATTTCTGACCCATTGGTCAAAATTATTAGGGAAATATTTTTATTTATAAGATATTCTTGAGCTTCAAGCCTATTTCCAGTTATAACCAAATCTCCATCCCCAACCAAGGAATTTTGAGGTGAATCTTTTTCATTCATGGCATAAACCATCATTTTCCCTGTAAAAGCTCTAGGATTTTTTGGATTTACAACGATTTTGGCTGATAGAATATCTGCAATATTTTCAAGTGGAGTATGAGTTCTTCCAATAATCCTATCATCCCAAACCTCCATATAAGAATGGGTCAAATTTGAAAGAGAGGCTACTCCTATTAATTTTTCATTTTCATCAACTACAAAAAGAGAATTCAATTTATTTTCTTGAATTATTGACCAGGCATTTCTAATTGGAAGAGATTCATCGACATTATAAGAATTGTCATAGTCAATATCTTTTATTTGAAGTTTCATTGAGTCCTTGTGAAGGGGAGCCTTTACTCCAAAATAATCAAGGACAAATTGGGTTTCTTGGCTAACATGACCAAGCCTTATTGGAATAGCCTCTGTATCGCCGAGCCTATTTTTTAAATTTGCATAGGCAAGGGCTGAGCAAATAGAATCAGTATCTGGATTTTTGTGACCTGTAATATAAACTGTTTGTTTCATAATACCTCTAACTTTCGCTATCAAATTTAACTCTAAGTAAATTTATTTTGTAACGTTCAACCTTCTCACAAATTAAAGTAACATCATCAATCTTTACAACATCTCCAGTTATTGGCAGACGGTTAAGATAATCTATAACCAAACCTCCAACCGAATCATTTTTAACTTCTTTTAAATTTCTATCAAAATAATCATTAAAATCATTTATATGCATACTTGCATCAACTATAAATTCATTTTCACAAACTTTGTAGACTTTCTCATCATCAGGATCATATTCATCATATATATCTCCAACAAGCTCCTCAATTATATCTTCAATTGAAACAAGTCCTTCCGTTCCTCCGTACTCGTCAACAACAATGGCGAGTGAAACGTTCATTTTTTTCATTGATTTAAAAAGATCAATTATATTCATATTTTCGTAGGCATAATAAGTTTGCCTAAGCATATCTTTTAAGATTGGATCACGTCCTTCAGCAACAAAAGTTACTATATCTTTCATGTGCAAAACTCCAACAATATTGTCTATGCTCTCCCCATAAACTGGAATTCTTGAATGTTTGCACTCAATTAAAAATTTATCCAATTCTTCTTTTGTAGAATCTATTGATATTGCTTCCATATTTGTTCTTGGAGTCATAATATCAGATGCAAAAGATCCACCAAAATCAAAAACATTATTTATGATTTCACTTTCTTCATTATTTATTACACCTTGCTCTTCACCAACATCAACTATAGTTTTTAAATCTTCTTCAGTTACCTTATCAGAATTTTCCACTCCATCAGACATTTTTTTAGTAAGATATTTAGTAAAAATTCCAAGTAAGATTACAGTAGGCTTTAAAATTATAGAAATAATAAAAATAGCCTTTGAAAATTTAAGGCCCATTTTTTCGCTGTTAATTTGAGCTGCAAGTTTTGGAGTTATCTCACCAAAAATTAATACAGTAATCGTTACAACAATTGTAGAAATCGCCGCTCCTGCTCCTCCAAAAATATCAGTAAAAAAAAGTGTTGCTATAGTTGTTGTAAGGATATTTACTATATTATTTCCAACAAGAATTGTTGTAATTGTATTTTGGCTATCATCAACGAGTTTTCTAAGTAATGTTGCATTTTTTACTCCCTTTTCTTCAAGTTGCCTTAATTTAAATTTATTTATAGAAGTAATGGCTGTTTCAGAAGATGAAAAAAATGCTGAAAATAAAATTCCAAAAATCATTACAATTAACTCAATAATATTTTTAGTCGTCAAAGCTTCCTCCTTGCATATATTATATGAGAAATTTATAAAAAAATAAAGTGATTAAGTAAAGTAAATATGGTATAATATGCACGGAAAAAAAGGAGGAATTATGGAAAAAAATTCGAACGAATCACTTGCCGAAAAAATTTTCAGATTAAAAGAGAAAAAAACAAATGTTAAAACTGAAATTATGGCAGGAATAACAACATTTATGACCATGTCTTATATTTTGGCAGTAAATCCACAAATTTTGGGAGATGCTGGAATGGACAAGGGAGCAGTTTTTACTGCAACAATAATTTCATCAATTATTGCAATTTTAATTATGGCTTTTTATGCAAATCTTCCATTTGCACTTGCTCCAGGAATGGGACTAAACGCATTTTTCACCTACACAGTTGTAATGACTATGGGAAAAAGTTGGGAATTTGCACTAGCAGCTGTTTTTATTGAAGGAATTATTTTTATTTTATTAACATTTTTCAATGTTCGTGAAGCAATTTTTAATGCTATTCCAAGAAGTTTAAAAACTGCAGTTTCTGTAGGAATTGGATTATTTATTGCTCTAATAGGTTTACTAAATTCCACAGTAATTGTAAAAAATGATATAGGTCTTGGCCTTGGAAATTTAGTTAGCAAAGAAAGTTTTATATTTTTTATTGGACTTTTAATTATGGCAGTTTTAACTGCAAGAAAAACAAAGGGAGCTTTGTTAATAGGAATTGTAATTTCTACAATTATTGCTCTTTTTACTGGAGTAAGCAAGATTCCAGAAGGAGGACTTATACAACTTCCTCCATCACTTAGCCCAATATTTTTTAAATTGGATTTATCATCAGCATTTTCATTTGAAATGTTTTCTGTTGTTTTTGCATTTTTATTTGTAGACTTATTTGATACAGTAGGAACTTTGACAGGAGTTGCAACAAAGGCAAAAATGTTAGATGAAAATGGAGAATTACCAAATGCAAGTCGTGCACTTTTGGCTGATAGTATAGGAACTACTATAGGATCAATTTTAGGAACATCAACTGTAACAACTTTTGTAGAAAGTGCAACAGGAGTTGCAGAAGGTGGAAGAACAGGACTTACAGCTCTTTCAACAGGATTTTGTTTCTTCCTATCAATATTTTTCTATCCATTAATAACAATAATTCCAGCCCAAGCAACAGCAGCTGCTCTTGTAATGGTAGGATTATTTATGATAGATTCAATAGTTGAAATAAATTTTGGAGACTTCACAGAATCATTCCCAGCCTTTATGACAATAATTATGATGCCATTTGCCTATTCAATAGCAGAAGGAATCGCCTTTGGAATGATTTCATATGCAATCGTAAAATTATTAACAGGAAAAGGAAAAGAAGTTTCCCCACTTGTTTATGTACTTGCCCTAGTATTTTTACTAAGATATATGCTTCCATTATTTTCATAAATAAGCAAACAAAAATTCCCCATTATTTGGGGAATTCAGTCTGTTGACAAACTAAAAATTTTTCCATTTCGAGCGAACGCAGTGAGTCGAGAAATCTCGTGAGATCTCTTGTATCATATAGTTGTAGTCATTCTATGGAAATTTACAATAGAATATTATACACTAAACATAGTGTTGTGGAATGTTTGATATCTCTATAGCTTTGACTATTTCATGGAGACTACAACCACATAGCTATGTTTTTTTGTTTATTAGTTAGATAGCGCTTGACGCTTTATTGTACAAGGTTACATGACATTTCTTATGTGGATGCACAACTATTTTTTTCGGAGGTTTTTATGATTTTTTTGGGAATTGATGTTTCTAAGTTTAAACATAACTGTTTTCTTTCTGATGGGGATAATTTTGATATGGGGGAACATTTTGAAATTAAGAATTCTAGAGAGGGTTTTGATTTTTTAATTGATAAACTTTCTTCTTATGATAGGGATAATATTAGAATAGGATTAGAATATACTGGTAATTATCATCTCAACTTATCTAGATTTCTTCTTGATTTGAATTTTAATATTCACTTTTTTAACCCTTTTCAAACTTGTCTTTTTAGAAGAGCTGATAGTTTTAGAAATACTAAAACTGATAAGGTTGATGCTTTCTTCATTGCTAAGCTTTTAAAAACTACCTGTGATTCTAATCCTACTCTTTTTGAATTTTATCATAATTATGATCTTAAGTCACTATGTAGGTATAAGTCTATTTTGAAAAGGGATAGGTCTAGATTAAAAAACTCTATTGTTTCTTTTTTGGATATTGTTTTTCCTGAACTTTGTAATGTTTGTAATGATGTTTTTTCTAAGTATGTTCTTGCTATCCTTTATGAGTTTTCTTCTGCTTATGAAATTTCTAAGGCTAATATTACTAGGCTTTCTAATTTAATTAAGAATGCATCTAGAGGTGCTTATTCTAAGGATAAGGCTTTGATTATTAGGGATGCTGCTAGAAATTCTATTGGGTATTTTTCTTATTCTGTTTCTTTTCAATTGAAACAGTCTATTGATTATTTGTATTTTTTGGATAGGAAAATTGATGAGATTAATGTAATGATTAAGCCTTTACTTGATGATATTAATAGTCCTATTATGAGTATTCCTGGTATTGGTATTGAACTTGGTCCTACTATTATTTCTGAAATTGGGGATATTAACAGATTTGATTCTTCTTCTAAGTTGTTGGCTTATGTTGGTTTGGATCCTTCTATAAGTCAATCTGGGACTTTTCATTCTTCTTTTAGTACTATGAGTAAAAGAGGTAGTTCTTATTTGCGTGATAGTTTGTTTAAGGCTGCTTTTATTATTAGTCAAATTGAACCTGTTTTTAAAGAATATTATTTAAAAAAGAAGGCTGAGGGAAAACATCATTATGTGGCTCTTACTCATGTAGCAAGAAAATTGGTTAGGGTAATATTCTATTTATTGAAAGAAAATGAAGTATATGTGAGTAAAGTTTAAAAATAATATTAGAATATTTTAAACCATCAAGCTTGATGGTTTGTTTACTATGCTCATTTTTATGTTATTTTATATTTAAATCTCATATTTAATAGAAAAATAGGTTCATATTTAATGAATATTCATAAAATATAAACCTATTTTTATTAGTTTGATTTTTTTATTTTTTTCTTGACATCCGATAGTTAGTCTCCATGCGTTCGTTTCACTCACTTAGTCGAGATGGGTTAGTATTAATTTAATTCTAAATTACTAATAATTCTTAATAATTAGACTTTGTCTACGCTCTGAATTCCCCATTATTTGGGGAATTTTTAAATTATCATAAAATTATTTTTATTTTACATCTTATCTTCTACTGATTTTATTTTTTGATCAAGGCTTGCTGATTTATCTCTTCTATCATCAATTTTTATTACTGAATAAACTCTATCAGCTCCGTTTTTAAAAACTGATTCTTGGCAGGCTCTGATTGCTTCAAAAGCCCTATCAATATCTCCATGGATAACTGTTCCCATTGGATTTAATCTTACTTCCAAATCTTCGTATTTTTTCAAAACTTTTTCGCAACCTGCTACATATTTTGAAACAGAAGTTTCTTTTGTTCCTATTGGTACTACTGTTAATTCTAAAACTGCCATAATATCCTCCTAATATTTTTTATTGTAAAAATCTTCAAATATTTTTATAGCTTCTATGTGATCATCTACTCCGCCAAGCTCTCTTATTGAGTGCATGGCAAGAATTGGTGTGCCGACATCAATTGATTTTATTCCAGATTTGGAAGAAACTATCGGTCCAATTGTTGATCCACCGACCTTATCAGATCTGTTATGAAAAGTTTGAACTTTTGCTCCAACATTTTTTGCATGTTTTAAAAATCTCGCCCTAGTTTCTACATTTGTTGTATAGACACCATTAGAAGCTACCTTTATTCCTATACCCATATTTATTCTTGTATTATTAGTAGAATCAAATAAATTACTATAATTTGGATGAATTGAATGAGAAAGGTCTGCTGAAATTAAATATGAATTTGAAAGAGCAATAAAATAATCTTCCCTGTCATAGCCTAAATTCATCACAATTCTTTCCATAATTTGGTCCAAAAATGGTGAGCTTGCTCCAGTTCTTGTGCCTGATCCAATTTCTTCATTGTCATTTAATACACACATATTAAATTTTTCATTTTTACTATTTATTAAAGCTGTAAGTGATTGGTGGACACTTGCAAGATTATCAAGTCTTCCAATATGGATAAATTCGTCATCACTTCCCATAATAGATCCTTTTTGCCTATCAAAAAGTGCCAAATCAAAATCTATTATTTTCTTTTCATAAACTCCAATTTCTTTTGCCAATAATTTTTGCAAAAATCCTTCTTTTTTAAAATCATCTTCGATTGTTTTTATAATCGGAGAAAGTTCATCTTGCATATTATATTTATATCCAGAATTTAAATCCCTATTAATATGAATTGCACAATTTGCAATTGTCAAAAGGTCTTTATCAATTTTTACAAGTTTTGATTTAATTTCTCCATTTTCTTCATAAACAACTTTTCCCGCAAGGGACAAGTCCCTGTCAAACCAAGAAGATACAATCATTCCCCCATAGCCTTCAACATTAAATTTCAAAAACCCATTTGAATTCATTTCTGGATTTGATTTTATTTTAAAAGTTGGAGAATCTGTATGAGATCCAATTATATCAAACCCCTTTCTTGGATCATCCCCAACACTAAAGGCAATAAGGGCCGTATCATCACGGCTTACAAAATATTTTCCGCCTTTTTCAAGTTTCCACTTTTCATTTTCTTCTAATTTTTTAAAATTATTTTTTTCTAAAAGTTCAATAGAATTTTTAACTGCAAAATAGTTTACAGGACTTTTGTCAATAAATTCTATTAAATCATTGATTATTTGTTTCCTATTCATATAATATATAGTACCCTTAAGAGTCTTTATTAAAAGTGAATTTTGACTTTTGATTAAACTTTGCATTATAATAGTAAAAAGGGTACGGAGGTAAGTATTTATAATGAAGAAATTAGAGGAAGTAATATTAAGCCATGGAACAGTTCTTGGCAAAGATATTTTAAAGGTTGATTCATTTCTAAACCATCAAATAAAACCAAAATTGATAAAGGAAATGGGTGAAGAATTTGCCGAACATTTTAAAGATAAAAATGTTAATAAAATTTTGACAGTAGAATCATCAGGAATTGCCCCAGCAGTTATAACAGGTCTAGTCCTTGATTGTGATGTTGTTTTTGCAAGAAAACAAAAATCTCTTACAACTGATGACAATACATATTCATCAACTTGCTATTCTTACACAAAAGAAGAGATGAAAAGACTAATCGTTAGCAAGGATTTCTTGCACGAAGATGATAATGTTTTGTTAATAGATGACTTTTTGGCAAACGGTCAAGCTGCAAAAGCTATGGTTGCAATTTGTAAGCAAGCAGGAGCAAATGTAGCTGGTGTTGGAATAGTTATAGAAAAATCCTACCAAGACGGAAGAAAACTTCTAGATGATATGGGACTTGATGTTTATTCTCTAGCAAGAATTTCCCACATGGACGGAAAAGAAATAGAATTTATAGATTAATCTAAGATGGCTTTTGCCATCTTTTTTCTTTTAAATTTTTTAAAATAAAAAATCCCACTTGCGTGAGATTTTCAAATTTTAAATTTATGAATTTATTATTACTTCTACTTGTTCAAGCAAAACATTTTTATTGTGAGAAGTTATTGATGAATAAGCAAATATCAAACCATCATCATCAATATTTAAAGTTTTCATTATTTCTTTTATGTGTTTTTTTAGATGTGTTTTAGGTATTTTGTCGTATTTTGTTGCTATAACAAATCCTGTAAATCCAGAATCTATTATCCAATCATACATTTCTTTATCTTGTTTGGTTGGTGCATGTCTTATATCTACCAAAAGAAAAACTTCTTTTAAATTTTCTCTTTCATAAAGATATTTATGGATTAAATTATTCCATTTTTCTTTTTCTTTTTTTGAAACTTTTGCATAGCCATAGCCTGGAAGGTCGACTAGTCTAAATTTATCATTTATTTTATAAAAATTTATGGTCTTAGTTTTACCTGGCTTTGATGATGTTTTGGCAAGATTTTTTTTATCCAAAAATGAATTTATAAAAGAAGATTTTCCTACATTACTTCTTCCTGCAAAGGCAATTTCTTCAAAATTATCATTTGGAAATTGGGAGGCAAATCCTGCAACTTGGTCCAAATTTACTGATTTTATTTTCATATTAAAGCTTCCTTTAAAACTTCTCCAACTTGAGATACTTTTATAAAGTTTATTTTTTCCCTAACTTCCTTATCAATATCTTCAATATCTTTTTCATTTTCTTTTGGAATAATTACATTTTTTATGTCGTAAGCATAAGCTGCAAGAGCTTTTTCTTTTAATCCTCCAATTGGCAAAACTTCTCCAGTTATTGTAACTTCACCGGTCATTGCAAGATCACTCCTTACTTTTTTTCCTGTAAGAGCTGAGGCGATTGCAGTTGTCATTGTAATTCCTGCTGATGGGCCGTCTTTTGGAGTTGCTCCTTCTGGAACGTGGACGTGGATATCTTTATTTTTATAGAAATCTTTATCTATTCCCAAATCTTTTGAATTTTTTCTCAAATAAGAAATTGCAGCTTGGGCTGATTCTTTCATAACATCTCCCAGACTTCCTGTAAATAAATTTACACCTTTGCCGTCCATGGCATTTACTTCAATTGTTAAAATTGTTCCACCAACTTGGGTCCAAGCAAGTCCATTTGCAATTCCAACCTTATCTTCTTTAAGTCTTTGGTCTTCAAAAAATCTTTCTTTACCAAGATATTTCTCATAATTTCTCATAGAAACATTAACTTTTTCTTTTCCTTCAAGAATTTCTTTTACAGAGCGTCTACAAATTTTGGCAATATTTCTCTCAAGAGACCTTACTCCTGCTTCTCTTGTGTAGGATTTTATGATTTTTTCTATAACCTTATCGGAAATATTCAAGTCATCTTTACAAAGTCCATTGTTTTCCATTTCTTTTTTTATCAAATATCTTTTGGCTATTTCTTCCTTTTCTCTTTGGGTGTAGCCAGAAATTTCTATAATTTCAAGCCTATCGAAAAGAGCTGGAGGAATATTTGAAATGTCGTTTGCTGTTGTTATAAAAAATACTTCTGATAAATCAAAGCCAATATCAAGATAACGGTCAATAAATTTATCGTTTTGTTCAGGATCTAAAACCTCAAGTAAAGCTGATGATGGATCTCCCCTAAAATCTGAACCCAATTTATCAATTTCATCTAGCAAAAATACTGGATTTTTTACTTTTATTCTTGATATATTTGATAAAACTCTTCCAGCCATAGCCCCAACATAGGTTCTTCTGTGACCTCTTATTTCTGATTCATCAGTTACCCCACCAAGTCTCATTGAAATAAATTTACGATTTAAGGCACGAGCAATTGATTTTGCAATAGATGTTTTTCCAACTCCAGGAGGGCCAGCAAGACAAATTACAGCGGCTTGGTTGTCTCCTTTTTTCTTTCTTACAGCAATTGATTCAAGAATTCTTTCTTTAACTTCCATAAGTCCATAATGGTCTTCGTCCAAAACTTTTTTGGCATGAATTATATCCAAATTATCCTTTGATTTTTTGGACCAAGGAAGGGATAAAACAAAATCAAGATAGGAAGTTATAACCCCATAATCAGGGCTCATTTCAGGAATCATTTCAAGCCTATCGACACTTTTAAGTAGAGTTTCCTTATCTTCCTTATTGATTTTTAATTTTTTGATTTTTTTCCTAAAGGCATCCGCCTCATTTAAATCCTTTCCTGTAAGATCATTTAATTCATTTTTTACAGCGTCAAGTTTTTCCCTAAGATAATATTCTTTTTGTCCCTTGTTAATATTTTCTTGAACCTTGGCATCAATTTTTTTGGATAAATCTTTTAACTCAATTTCTTTTTGGATAAGCTTGTGAAGATTTATTAATTTTTCTTCAATATCTAGCTCTTTTAATATAGAATAATTTTCCTTTGGACTTAAAGGAAGATAATAAGTTATAAGATTTGCAAGTTTATCAATATTTTCAATTTCTACCAAAGAAAAGGCAATTTCTGGTGGTATAGAATTATCAATTGAAACATAAGATCTAAAATCTTCAACCAACATTTTTTTCAAGGCTTCTATATTTTCATTACTTTCAAAATTTTCTTCATCAAAAATATATTCTTTAATATTCGCCTTAAAAAATCCATCTTCAATTTTTACATCCAAAACTTCACCGACTGATTTTGCTTCAATCAAAACCCTAAGCTCGCCGTTTTGCAAATTAAAAGTTTGTTTTATACTTGCAACCGTTCCAAAATCATAAATATCTTCTTTTTTTGGATTATCTTCAAGTATATCTTTTTGATTTACCAAAAAAATTTCAGATTCATTTAATAAAGCATCTTCTACAGCTTTTTTTGAAACTGCTCTTTGGCAATCAAAATGGACAACTGTATCAGGAAAAGCCCACAAGCCCCTTACTGGGACCATTGGATATTCTTTTGTATCTATTTTATAGATAAAGCTCATTTTATCTCCTTGTGTTATAAAAAGGGAGCACTAAGTCTCCCCTTTTATTTGTATATTAATTTTTTCTTATCTTTTATAGCACCTTTTGATACAATAACTTCTTTTATATGATCTTTTGAAGGAATGTCAAACATTACGTCCAATAACAAATCTTCCAAAATTGTCCTAAGCCCTCTAGCACCTGTTTCTTGCTTGTAGGCTTTTTCGGCAATTTCTTTAACTGCTTCATCTTCAAAAGTTAATTTTACTCCATCAAGTTCGAATAATTTTTGATATTGCTTTAATAGAGAATTTTTTGGCTCTTGTAAAATTCTTACAAGACTTTCTACATTCAAATCTTCAAGCGAAACAACTATTGGAACTCTTCCAATGAATTCTGGAATTAATCCATATTTCAAAAGATCTTCTGTAGTAACATCTGCCAAAGAAACTTCTTTATTTTCACTATCTTCTGAACCAAAACCAATTGATTTTTTGTTGGTTCTTTGTTTTATTATATCTTTAATTCCATCAAAGGCTCCACCAACAATAAATAATATATTTGTTGTATCAACTTGGATATATTCTTGGCTTGGATGTTTTCTTCCGCCTTGAGGAGGAACATTTGCAACAGTTCCTTCAATTAATTTTAAAAGCGCTTGTTGAACTCCTTCTCCACTAACATCACGAGTTATTGAAGGATTTTCACTTTTTCTAGTAATTTTATCTATTTCATCTATATAGATTATTCCTGTTTGGGCAAGTTCAATATCATAATCAGCAGCTTGAACTAATTTTAAAATAATATTTTCAACATCTTCTCCAACATAACCTGCCTCGGTCAAACTTGTAGCATCTGCAATTGCAAATGGAACATTTAATTTTTTGGCAAGGGTTTGAGCAAGAAGAGTTTTTCCAGAACCTGTTGGTCCTAGCATCAAAATATTAGATTTTTGTAGCTCAACTTCGCTATCATTATCATAATTTGAATTTATTCTTTTGTAGTGGTTATAAACTGAAACCGATAGGGTTTTTTTCGCCATATCTTGTTGGATAACATATTGGTCCAAATATTCTTTAATCTCACTTGGTGTGGCAAGATCAATATCCATATGACTGTGCTCAACCAATTCTTCTCTTTCGATAATTGAAGCACAAAGCTCAATGCATTCATTACAAATGAAAGCATCTGGCCCTGCAATTAACCTATCAACTTCGTCAGCACTTTTCCCACAAAAGGAACATCTATTTTCTTCAAATTCCATTTTACCCATACTTATTCTATTACCTTGTCTATTAAGCCATATTCTTTTGCTTCATAAGCGTCCATGGCAAAATCTCTATCCGTATCTTTTTGAATTTTTTCAATACTTTGACCAGTGTTATTTGACAAAATTTTATTTAATCTTTTTTTGATTTTTAAAATTTGTTCAGCTTGGATTTGAATATCGCTTGCTTGACCTTGGGCACCACCGGATGGTTGGTGGATTAGAATATTTGAATTTGGAAGAGAAAATCTCTTTCCCTTTGCTCCAGATGAAAGTAAAACTGCTCCCATAGATGCAGCTTGTCCTATACAAATTGTAGATACATCTGGTTTTATATAATTCATTGTGTCATAGATTGCAAGACCTGCTGTAACTACTCCACCCGGTGAATTTATATAAAATTGAATATCCTTGTTTGGATCTTGGCTTTCCAAAAATAAGAGTTGAGCAATAATTATATCACTTACCCCATCTTCAACAGGACCTGTTAGAAAAATAATCCTGTCTTTTAATAATCTTGAGTAAATGTCATAAGCACGCTCGCCCCTATTTGTTTGCTCTATTACTGTAGGAACTAAAAAGTTTTTTGCGTTCATAAAATCTCCTTATCTTTTGGAGCTTATGATTACTAATCTTCTTTTTCGTCTTCTTTGTCTTCTTCCTTAGCAGGAACTAATTTTACATTTTTTTCTAGAATTTCTACAGCTTTTCTTCTCTTGATATTTTCTATAACTGTATCTCTAGAAACATTCTTTTCGAAGATTTCTTTGAATTTTTCGTAATCATCTACTCCATATTGCTTAGCAGCATCTTTTATTTCATTTTCTATTTCTTCATCACTTACTTCAATATTTTCTTTTAAAGCAACTTCATCCATTACAAGATTTGCTTTTACTTTGTCTTCAGCAACAGCTCTATATTGATCTCTAATGGCAGCCATATCCATTTTTGTCATTTCAATATATTGTTGTAAAGAAATTCCCATTTGACGTAATCTTTGGTCAAGATTTTGCATTTCAAGATCAATTTCTTGGTTTACTAGTGGATCTGGAGCATTTACTTCAGATTTTTCTACTAGGGCTTTGATTGCTTCGTTTTGAATTTGATTTTTTACAAATTTTTCTTTATCTTCTTTAAGATTTTTCTTCGTATCTTCTTTTAATTCTTCTAAGGTTTCAAATTCAGAAATATCTTTTGCAAATTCATCGTCAATTTCTGGAAGTTCTTTTCTTGAAATTGAATTGATTTCTACTTCAAATCTCGCATCTTTTCCTTGGAATTCTTTTGCTTGATAATCTTCAGGGAAAGTTACATTTACATCAAATTTATCTCCAACTTTGTGTCCTTCAACTTGTTTTTCAAAATCGCCTACAAATGATTTTGATCCAAGAACTAAATCGTGATTTTCAGCTTTTCCGCCTTCAAATCTTTCTCCATCAAGAAAACCATCAAAATCGATATTTACTGTATCTCCATCTTGAGCTTCTCCGTCTTCTATTGGAATAATTCTTGCATTTTCTTCTTGTTGATGTTTAAGTTCGTGTTCTACATCTTCATCTGTAACTTCTGTTGGAATTTCTGTAACTTCAAGTTCAGAATAATCTCCAAGAGTTGGATGTGGTTTTGTTTCAACTTCTACCTTAAATACAACGTCTTTTCCTTTTTCTATATCGTCAAAATCAACTGATGGTTGATCAATTACTTCAAGATTTAATTCATCAATAGCCTTGTTATAAGGTTCTGGGAAAACTTCTTGGATTGCTTCGTCATAAAATACTTCAGCTCCATACATTTTTTCAATTATTCTTTTTGGAACTTTTCCTTTTCTAAATCCGTCTACCCTATATCTAGACTTGTTTTTTTTGTAAACATTATCTACTGCTTTTTGAAACTCTTCAGCAGCTACTGTTATGTCAAATTTTGCTATATTATTTTCATGTGATTTTAATTCTGTCATCGTTTTGCCTCCTAAAACACTATATACTCATTAGTTTAATATACTACTTCTAATAATTTCTATCAAGATTATTGTATTTATTTTTAATATATTTGCTAATTTCATTCTTTTTATTTGCTAATTTTTCATCCATAACCAAATTATAGACTTCATTTAAGATTATTCCTAGCTCTTTGCCCTCTTTAAATCCCAAATTTATCAAATCATGTCCAGAAAAATCTATCTGATCTTTTTTTCTTGGCGTATCTGAATTTAAAATTTCTTCTAAAATTATTTTTGCATTTGAAATATTTTCTGTATTATCGTGAACTGTTGATAAAACATCTGCCCTTTGAAGATCAAATAAATCATAGATATTTTCATCTCCAACTTTTCTTAAAAGCTTTCTTACAGATTTTTTTGTGTAGGTGTTGGTATTATCCATGTGCCTTTGGACTAAAATCGAGGTATTTTCTATAAATTTTTTTGGATATTTTAATTCTTTTAATCTTTTTTCAATAATTTCTTTAGAAATATCTTGGTGACCAAAAAATCTTCCCTCCCCCTTTTCATCAAGAAAAAAACTTTGAACTTTTCCTGTATCGTGAAACAGAGCTGCCATTCTAGTTTTTAAATTTTTTGGGCTTAAATCCAAAACCTTCATGCTATGGTCAAATAAATCTAAATTGTGGTGGGATGAATGTTGGTTAAATCCTTTCATTTTCTTTACTTCTGGAAAAATATATGCCAAAAGATTTAATTCATCCAAAAGCCTGATCCCTCTTGAAGGCTTATCTGAAAGTAAAATCTTATCAATTTCATCTCTAATTCTTTCTTTTGAAATTTCTTCAATATGACTTGCCTTATTTTTTATGGCATTTTTCAAGTTTTTTTCTATAGAAAAATCAAGAACAGTGGCAAACCTTACTGCCCTTAGGGCCCTTAGATAGTCTTCTTCTATTCTTTCGTAAGGATTGCCAACTGCTCTTATTATTTTTTGAGACAAATCATTTTTTCCAGAAAACAAGTCTATAATTTGACCCTTTCTTTCTGCCATAGCATTTATGGTGAAATCTCTTCTTTTTAAATCTTCTTCAATTGTATTTGAAAATGAAATTTCTCCCGGATGTCTTTTATCTTTATAAGATGATTCTGCCCTAAAAGTTGTGATTTCATATTCTTTGGACTTATAAATTACCTTAATAGTTCCAAATTTTTTTCCAATATCAATTAGTTTTAAATCAGAAAAAATCCTCATAATATCACTAGGTCTTGCCCTTGTCGCTAGGTCAATATCATGGATTTTTCTTTCTAAAAGTTTATCTCTTACAGCCCCTCCAACAAGGTAGGTTTCAAATCCCTCATCTTCTAGCCTTTTTACTAAATCTTCGTAGGACATTAACTTTTCTTCCCTAATTTTATATAAATATCTACAAAAGAATCAGCATCATTTAGCTCTACAGCTTCAGGGATATCTAGTTCTACGCTTTGCTCAAACTCATCGTTTTTTAAGCTGGATAAGTCAATTTTTTTGGTTTTTATAGTATCAATTTTATCTAAAATATTTTTCTCACCCTTAATAATTAACTTATCTGGTGAAATTTTACTTTCTTCTACTTGCATGTTTTTTGGAAGATTTCCATAGTCAATTTCTAATTTTACTTCCTTACTTTGCAAAACATCAAAGGCAATTGACACATCATTTTTGGAAAGATCTACATTTTCTACAGTTTTTCCATTTTTATCAACTGGTCGTACCCCAATATCATGAATTTTTCCATCAAGGTATTCCTCATTATTAATATTTATAAGAAGTTTATCAACCTTATCAATATTGTTTCTAAGACCTGAAACTGTTATTTTTCTTGGATCTTGTTCACTTACATTTATTATCTTTGATTCTTTTAATCTATCAGAAATCTTTATTTCTATTGGCAAGTCTTTTTTTACAATTTTTTCTACTTTAAAATTAAGGTTTGAAGGAGTAGTTTTTTCAATTTTTATTCCAGCAGGTCCATCAACTTTTACATTTAAAGTTTTTATTCCCTCAGTTGGAACTCCCAAATCAACACTTGCTATTAAATCATCAGCAGTTAAAGATGCAAGATCCGATCTTGATCCTTCAACTCTTACATTTACGCTTGAAACTTGATCTCTTCCAACCAAGGCATACCCATCTTTTTGCAAATCCTCTTGATTTTTTATGGTCAATGGAACATTTCTAATAGTTTTTGAAAGGGAAGGATTTGTTGAAGTCATTACAAAAGCCCACATGATAACTGCAACAAGAATTGATAAAGCAACTAATTTTCTATCATTTTTATTGTTCATCTTCACCCCTCCTTTTAAGATTCAATTTATTTTCATTTTCTTTAAGTTCTTTTATAAGCCTATCCTTTAAAGATTCTTCATCAAAATACCTGTTAATGGTTCCATTACTTACAATTGAAATTGTTCCAGTTTCTTCACTTACAACAACCACAAGACAATCACTTTTTTCACTAATTCCAATAGCAGCCCTGTGACGAGTTCCAAGCTCTTTTGAAATAGTATTATTTGTAGTCAATGGCAAATAACAAGCCGCTGCCTCAATCAAATCATCACGAATTATTACCGCTCCATCATGAAGAGGCGTATTTGGAATAAAGATATTTATCAAAAGCTCACTGGAAATTTCAGATCTTAAAAGAGTTCCGCTTTCAATAATATCATTAAGACCAACTTCTCTTTCAATAACGACCAAGGCACCGATTTTTTGCCTTGACAAAGAACTCATAGCTGAAACAATTTCATCAATTGACCTATCATTTTTATTGTAAGAATCATTTACAAAAAAGCTTCTACCCCTACCAATTCTCTCCAAGGCAGACCTTAATTCTGGTTGAAAAACTACAATTATAAATACCAAAGATACAGTAAAAAATTGATTCATAAGCCATGAAACAGTATTTAATTTAAAAATATCTGCAATGGATGCAAAAAATAAAACAAAAATAAATCCTTTCATAACCTGTTCAGCCCTAGTATTTTTTAATAGCTTTAACAATTTATAAGCAATAAAAGAAATTAGTGCTATATCAATTATATCTGTAATCCTAATTAAAGATAAATAGGCAATAAAATTATCTAAATATGACATGTCTACCTCCTAAGTCTATTTATATTATATACTTTATTGTGAAAATTTGTAGAAAGAAAGGCTTAAATGAAATAAAATTTAATTTTTTTGAAATTTTATATTTAAAATTTGGTGGAAATATTCGCAAAAAAAATACCAAGTTTTTGGCTTGGTAACAGACTGTTGACAAAGTATACAAATCCTCATGCTAAGAATATCATACGGAAAAAATTGATTTGATTTCAAATTTTAAAATTCGTCAAAAAACGCACTCTAAAATTTAAAGCAATGATATTTTATTAAATAAATTAACTTCAATTAAATTTTATTTCTTCGTTTTATTCCGAGGGATAAATATTAAAATCGTGCCACAGGCACAATTTTAAACTATTTATCTGTCATCGCGTTAGCGAGTTTGCGTTTTTAGAATTTTGAAATTTAGAAATCAACAATTTTTGAAGTCAGATATTCGTGCTTGAGGGTTTGTCTACGCTCTGACCAAGCTTTTAGCTTGGTGTTTTTGTTAGTTTTAATTTTTGTTTTCAACTATTATTTATTTTTGTAATTTAAATTTTATTCTTCGTTTTTTCTCCGCGGCATGCTTGTAAAAAATGTGCCACAGGCACTA
This sequence comes from Anaerococcus ihuae, assembly GCF_928368155.1. Taxonomy (GTDB): domain Bacteria; phylum Bacillota; class Clostridia; order Tissierellales; family Peptoniphilaceae; genus Anaerococcus; species Anaerococcus ihuae. The sequence goes on from NZ_CAKMRU010000003.1 coordinate 82,316, forward strand.
TTTCTAAGCCAAGCACGCTATTTGACCGCGTTTGACTTAATTTGGTTTTTTATTATTTTAAAACTAATTTTTAATTCTTCGTACTTACTCCGCGGCATGCTTGTAAAAAATGTGCCACTGGCACATTTTTTAGCCAAGCATGACATCTAGGATCATCATTACTGAAAAGCCTACTGAAAACCAAATTACTCCTAGGTTTGAGTGGTCTTCTCCTTCTCCTGTTGCTTCTGGTATTAATTCTTCTACTACTACGTAAAACATTGCTCCGGCTGCAAAGCTTAATAAATATGGTAAAATTGGAATCATTATTTGGGATAAGATTATTGTCAAAACTGCTGCCACTGGTTCTACTGCTCCTGATAAAACTCCCATAACAAATGATTTATTTTTTCCAATTCCTTGCTCTTTTAAGGGCATGGAAATTATTGCTCCTTCTGGGAAATTTTGAATTGCAATTCCTAAAGAAAGTGCCATAGCTCCTGCCATTGTTAAATCTGTATTTCCTGATAAAACTCCTGCAAAGGTAACTCCCACTGCCATTCCTTCTGGTATATTGTGAATTACAACGGCAAGAACCATCATGGTTGTTTTTCTTAATGAATCATTTTTTGGTCCTTCTGCAACATCACTGTCAACGTGTTGATGGGGAACTACATTATCTAAAAATAATAAAAATATTATTCCTACTGCAAATCCAACCACAGCTGGGATCCAAGAAACTTTCCCCATTTTTTCTTCTACCATTTCCATGGCAGGAATTAAAAGTGACCAAATACTTGCTGCAACCATTACTCCTGCAGCAAATCCTGATAGGGATTTTTGTAATTTTTTTGATAATTCATTTTTCATTAAATACACCATAGCCGCTCCTAGGCTTGTACCTACAAAGGGTATGAGTATTCCTATTATTATATCTTTGTTCATTATTATTATTTCTTTCTATTTTAAATTATAATTTCCAAATATCTTTTGCATATTCAAGAATTGTTCTGTCTGATGAGAAAAATCCTGCGTTTGCTATATTTTTAAGACTCTTTCTTGCCCATGTAAGTCTATCGGAATATTCTTTATTTATTTTTTCATGGGTATTTTTGTAATCTTCAAAATCTTTTAAAAGAAAATATGTGTCGGCTCTTTCTCCACCTTGTGGATTTATAAGAGAGTTGTAAATATCTAAAAACATATAGGAATCATTGTCTTTTAATTCTCCTGAAACCAGGGTATCTACTGCATCTTTTATATCCTCATTTGTGTGGTAGAATTCTTTTGGATTGTAAGAATCATAAATTTCATTTAATTCTTCAACCTTTGCTCCGAATAAATAATTATTTTCTACTCCTGCATTTTCAAAAATTTCTATGTTTGCCCCATCATATGTTCCAAGTGTCAAGGCTCCGTTTAGCATAAATTTCATATTTCCTGTTCCTGAGGCTTCTTTTCCTGCTGTTGAAATTTGCTCTGAAATATCCGCTGCTGGGAAGATTTTTTCTCCATAGCTTACCCTGTAATTATTTACAAATACTACTTTAATTTTGTCATTTACTTCTTCATCATTGTTTATTACTCTTGCAATTTCGTTTGCAAGTTTTATCATAGCTTTTGCCCTAAAATATCCTGGTGCAGCTTTTCCTCCAAGTATAAATGTTGTTGGATAAAAGTCCATGTCAGGATTGTTTTTTAATTTATGGTAAAGGCTAATTATGTGAAGAAGATTTAAATGTTGTCTTTTGTATTCGTGAATTCTTTTTACTTGAATATCAAAAATTGAATTTGGATCTATATTTATTCCTTCGTTTTCTAAAATATATTTTGCCAAATCTTTTTTATTTTCAAATTTTATTTGATTTAATTCTTCTAGAGTTTTTTCATCATCAAGGTATTTTTCTAGTCCCTTTAATTTTGTAAGATCATATTTCCAATCATCATTTCCAAGTTTTTCTGTGATGAAATTTGAAAGTCTGATGTTTGAGTAAACCAACCATCTTCTTGGTGTGATTCCATTTGTTTTATTGTTGAATTTTTCTGGCATTATCTTATACCATTCTTTAAAGGTATCATCTTTTAGTATTTGTGAATGTAGTTTTGCAACTCCATTTACTGACTTACTCATAAGAATTGCAAGGTTTGCCATTCTTATTTGGTCAAATCTTATAATTCTGTATGGGTCGATTGCCTCTTCTGAAAGACCTTCTTCTTTAAATTCTTTTACCAAATTTTCATTTAATTTTTTTATTATTTCAAAACATCTTGGACAAACTTCAAGCATTATATCTTTTGGCCAAGTTTCTAATGCTTCTTGCAAAACTGTGTGATTAGTAAAGGCGAATGTTTTTTTGGTTATTTCTACAGCCCTTTCAAATTCAATGGAATTTTCATCCACTAAAACTCTTATTAGCTCTGGAATTGCAATTATTGGATGGGTATCGTTTAATTGAATCACATGATATTTTGGGAAATCTTCAAATTGAAGGTCGTGTTCAAAATATAGCTTATATTTTGAAACCATATCTTGAATTGAAGCTGAACAGAAGAAATATTGTTGTTTTAATCTTAAAACTCTTCCTTCTCTTTGCATATCATTTGGATATAAAACTCTGGTTATATCTTCCGCCCTATTTTTTTCTTCGACAGCCTTATCATATTGAAAATTATTAAAATATGAAAAATCAAATTCTTCAAATGGCTCTGCTTGCCAAAGTCTTAGGGTATTTACTTGCTCATTTTCAAAACCAAGCATTGGCATATCGTAAGGAACTGCCTTTACTGTTTGATCCCTAAATTTTACAATTTTTGAATCAGATTCAACTCTTATTGACCAACCATCGCCATCTTTTATCCAGTGATCACCCTCTTCTACTTGAAAGCCATTTTCTATTTTTTGTTTGAAAAGTCCTTCTCTGTATCTTACTCCATAACCATACATATCAAGCTTTTGGGTTGCTGCTGAATCCATAAAACAAGCAGCAAGTCTACCAAGACCACCATTTCCAAGAGCAGCATCATCTTCAAAATTTTCTATTGATTCAAAATCAATATCTATTTCACTTAAAATTTCCTTAACCTCATCATAAATTCCAAGATTTATTAGGTTATTTCCTAATGATCTTCCCACCAAAAATTCTGCAGATAAATAATAAGCCTTTCTAGATCTTCTTGTCCTATTTTTACAATTTCTCCATTCTTGATTTATAAGCTCCATTATTGTATCGCAAAGAGCAAAATACCTGTCCTTATCAGAAGTTTCATTGAAACTTTTAAGGGTTATTCTTTGCAGGTTTTCAATGTAGTTTTCCATAAATTTGTTTTTATTCATAATTTTTCTCCTTTTTTACTAAAAATCTTTTTCTTTTCTAATTTTATTTCAATATCTTATTTATTGTCTTTTAATAATTAAATTATTATATATCATCTTTTTCAAAATAAATCAAGCCTGTGTAAGTTCTTTTCTGCCTCAAAAATTTTTTTAATGAAATTTTATATAATTTCCCCCAAGATGAAATTGTAAGTTTATAATCCTCATTATATTTTTCGATTTCTGTAATTGTCACTCCATGATGTTTCATAAGATCAACTGAGTTACTCATCCAATTAAAAAATATTACAGGCAAATCTTGCCTTATTGCACCTAAAATAAATTCAGCAACTTCATCCATGGATTTTCTTCTTAGGGGAAAATCTTCCAAAATATGAGATTTTAATTTCAAATGATAGTTAGATCTAATTTTATTTAATTTAAAATCTAAAACTCTTGCTGTTGGAACACCATATATTTTTGGCCTTAAAATTTTAAAAAACCAATATTGGTAATCATTAAATTGATCTAGGCTAAATTCTTCAAACGATCTAAAAAGATATAAATAAGTGTTGGTGAAGGCTGTAACTACACAGGACCTATCCCTATAAAACTTACTGACTCCAACTTCTTTTAAATCATTTTGATATCCCCCATAATAAGTTTTTTTGTTTTTTATTACAGGAACAAATTCGCCCATTCTAGATCTTTTTAATTTCATCTATTTTTCACCCTTCTTATAGTGAATTTTTTCTGCTAATTCTTTTATTTCTTCATCAGAAATTTCTTTTTTTGCCAAGGTCTTATCCATTTTTTCATTCATTAATGTATATAAGATTGAAGCTATTGGGATTGAAACAAGCATTCCTGCAATTCCAAACAAACTTCCTCCAATGGCAATTGATACAATCACCCAAATTGATGGAAGTCCGATTGTTTTTCCTGCAAGAGCAGGATAGATAATTGAGCCTTGAACTTGTTGGGCAATCAATAAAAATATCAAAAACACCAAAGATTGGAAAGGTGATTCTATAAAAATTAAAATCATCATAATAATCGTTGCAATCAATGGTCCAACGTATGGAATAAAGTCTGCTATTGCAACTAAAATTGCTGCCATAGCCGCAAATGGAATTTTTAAAATTAACATTCCAATAAAAACCAAAAGTCCAAGAATCAAACTTGATAGGGCCTTTGAATTAATATATGAAGCAAATGTTGAATAAGAAAGGCTTGCAACCTTATTTATTTCATCAGCATTTTCCTTTCTAAACAAGGAATAAATAATTCTATTTGAAAGAATCTTTAAGTCCTTTTTATTTATCAAAACAAATACAGAAAATATAGTAGCTGCAACAATTGTAACAAGGGTTGATGATACTGAATTTATAATTGAAGTAGTTTTATTAAAAATATTTCCAGCCTCACCAAGGAAATAATCTTTAATCTGCTCCAAACTTTTGTTCCAATTAACAGAATATATATAATCTTGAACGTCATCTGCAAATCTTTTTGTTATTTTATTTTTATTTAAAAGTCTTACCAAATCATTTAAAAATTCCGGAAACCTATCAACAAGAGTTGTAACAGCATTTGATATTCTTGGAATTAAAACATTTAAAAATATGCTTATAGCAAGGATAAATAAAATCCAAGAAGATATAAGCGAAAATACTGGAACTAACTTTTTTGTCTTTTCTGTTTTAAAAATCTTAGAATACACTTTTCTTTCAAAGAAATTCATGGGCAAATTTATAATAAATGCCAACATAAACCCAATCAAAAAAGGTTGAATTACAGCTATAAATACGGTCAAGCCATCTTTTACACTTTCAATATACCAAAAGGCAAAAAATACTAAAATAGATATAAGAATAACCTTTAATAATTGTGAATTCTTTTCATCTAATTTTTTCATTAAATTTTAATACTCCTTATTTTTCATTTACCTATATTCTACCATAGAAATTTTTCATCTTCCATTTATATAAATGATATAATAAGCATGAGGTGGATTATGAAAACATGCTATATATTTGCTGGCGGAGAATTTGATGGATTTTTTGACCAAATAAAAAAAGAAGATTATATAATTGGAGCTGACAAGGGCTATACATACATAAAAAAAATCGGATTAAAGGCAGATGAAATAATCGGAGATTTTGACTCATCAAAAGAGCCAGATTTTTTAAATAAAACTAAGCTAAAACCAGAAAAAGACGAAACAGACCTTTATGCTGCAATAAATATTGCCATGAAAAAAGGATACAAAAAAATTATAATCTATGGTGGACTTGGCGGAAGAATCTCCCACACAATTGCAAACATAAAAATAATGGAAGAATTCAAAAAAAAGGGAATCGATATAGAATTAAAAAACAAAAATCAAAGATTATTTGTAATAGATAAAAATTTTGTAGAAAAAAAACAAATAAAAAATACCTATATTTCTATTTTTGCCCTATCGGAAAAAATAGAAAATTTAAATTTAATAAATTTGAAATACGAATTAAAAAATTTTACCTTAAAAAATCATATGCACCTTGGCGTTTCAAACGAACCTATTGGAAAAGAATTTAAAATTGAATTTGATAAAGGTATAGTTCTTGTAATTTATGAAAACAAAAACACATATAAATAAGGCAGGATTTCCCGCCTTATTTTTCAAAATATTTTTCTATATTTAACCTACCAACTACAACATCATCACCATAAACTAGTATTGGCCTTTTTAATAGCATGCCATCTGATGCTAGTAAGTCTAATTTTTCATCTTCACTCATATCTTTTAACTTGTCTTTTAAATTCAATTTTCTATAAATTTGTCCAGATGTATTAAAAAATTTTTTTATCTCCAAACCACTTTTTTCATACAAGTCTTTTATTTTGTCTTTTTCTGGTTTTTCTTCTTTTACATCTTGAAATTTATAATCAACTTTCTTCTCTTCTAAAAATTTTTCAGTTTTTTTGCAAGTTGAGCATGATTTATATCCAATTAATAAAGCTTCCATAATTTCTCCTAAATTTTTCTAAAAAAAGAGATTGGCAAAGCCAACCCCTTTAGTTTTTCTTATTTTCTATCGTCATTGTCAGATTTTTTTGCTTTGTATTCGTCTCTTGTCATAACATCAACTACATCAACATTTACTGTTACAACATCAAGACCTGTCATTTGTTTTACATTTTCTTTTACAACTTTTTTAATATTTTCAAAAATTTGTGGAGCAGATTTTCCATATTCTAAAATAATTTGCATATTAACTTTTGCTTCTTTTTGTCCAACTTCAACATCTACTCCAGATGTATCTTGTTCATTTGATGATTGGAAAACTGATGAAACTGAATCAAAAAAACTTGCTTTCATATCCAAAATTCCATCAACTCTGTTTACTGCAATTCTTGAAATTTTTGCTACAACCTTATCAGCAATTGTTAGCTTTGAAACTTCTTGTTCAATTTCTTGGTCTTGTTCGATTCCTTTTTCGTAATCTTTGTCAAATGTTTTTTCTGTCATAATTTTCCCCTATCTTTTTTATTGAAATTTTTTTAATAAGTTAATTACAAATCCCATTACTTTAGGATCTCTGTCAAACCATCCACCTAAACAATAGCAAAAACCTAAAACTATCCAAATTCCTAAAGTTCTAAAGAATCCATAATCAAATAAAGATCCAATAGTCACAATTCCCAAAATTAGGGCAATTATTTTGTGCTTATTTTTTTCTTTAAATTTTTTACACTCTATTTCCTTTTTTTCCCTTATGTCTAGTTTTCTCATTTCTACGTCATAGGCGGATACTTGTTTTTCTTGAGTTTTATTTTCAAGATCTAAATTTTCTTTATTTTTTTCCATAATTGTACCTACCTAATGTCTCTTTCTTGAGATTTTTCTGCCTTGTTTAGCTGAACATGAGCATTTGCATTTTCAATGCCTGTAAGCATCCTTAATCCCATTTCAACTTCCGCTTGGATTTTTCTTCCCAAGTCTTCAAAGTCTCTTTCTCCAAAAATATCGCATTTTATATTTGCTTCAACGGTTTCGCCTTTAATAATTTTAACTTTTGAATCTGTAAGTTCAGCTCCAGCAAATTTTTTTACTGCAGAATTTACAGCTGCATCCAAAGAATTTCTAGTAATAAAAATATCTCCATTATTATCTTCTACTAGATACTCACGCTTATCATTTTGATTTGCGATAATATCTATTAAAAGAATAATTGCAAAAATTAAAATAGCTATGGCAACGCCTAGAAGCACGTATCTATAGTTTTGAATTTCTAAATATGATAATAAATCATGCCTAATTCCATCGTCAACAAGAGCGACAGTTCCTAAAATCGCGGCAATTATTATTAAAACTATGGTCATAAGTGACCACAAAAATTTTTTAAATCCTCCCATATTGCCTCCTCACTATTTCTTTACCCTTGCTTTATTATTTGAAACAATTTTTTTAATTTTCTTCCAATTCCAAAGATAATTCTAACCACTTATCCTGATATCTTTGTTTTTTATCTTCAAGATTTTTTATGTTAGCAAAAGTTTCAATAACTTTTTCTTGGTCATCATAAAAACCTTCTTTGAGGCTTTCTTCTGTGAGTTGGTGAATTTTTACATCTATAGAATTTGCTTCTTTTTCCAATTTTTCTAATTTTTCTTTTATTTTTTTTATTTCAAGCCTTTTTAATTTTTTCTTTTTTTCTTCTTTTTTAATTTGGGTTTGAGTCATTTCTGGTTTTTTTTCATCTTCCATCAACTCTTCTTTTAATTTTTCTACATAGTAATCGTAATTACCCAAATATTCTTTCATATACTCCTTGTGCATATCAAGAATTTTTACTGCTATTTTATTTAGAAAATACCTATCGTGGCTTATTACAAGAACTGTTCCTTCATAAGCAATAAGAGCATCTTCCAAGGCTTCTTTTGAATCTATATCAAGATGGTTTGTAGGCTCATCCATCAAAATAAAATTGCAATCTGAAAGCATAAGTTTCAGTAAAGAAATTCTTGCTCTTTGACCTCCAGACAATTCATTTATAGGCTTATCAACCTCATCTTGATAAAACATAATTTTTGCAAGATATGACCTAATCTCATAATTTGTAAGGTCAGGATAAGCTTCTCTTATTTCTTCAAACAAGGTGTTTTCTGTATTAAGAGATTTTTGTTCTTGGTCAAAATACCCAACTTTTACGCTAGAGCCTAATTTTATTTCTCCATCATCTTTTCTTTCTTGGTTTAAAATAATTTTAAATAAAGTAGTTTTTCCTACTCCATTTTCTCCAATTATCGCAACCCTATCATTTCTATAAATATTAAAAGAAATATCTTCAAAAATTTCCTTATCATAGGATTTTTTTAGTTTATCTACACTTAATACATCAACTCCCGAAACAATTCTTGGAGTAAATCTTATATTTATTGATTCATTAAGACTTTCAGGTTTTTCAACCCTTTCCATCTTATCCAAAAGTTTTTGTCTTGATCTTGATTGAGAAATTCCTCTTTTCCTTTTTGAACCACCAAGATTTTTCAGCCTATCAATGATTTCTTCTTGCCTTTTAATTTCCTTTTGTTGGGTCTTGTAAAGGTGGTTTTGGACTTTTAAATCTTTTTTCCTTTGTTTCATAAAAGATGTATAATCGCCATCATAAATTTTTAATCCACCATTTTCTAAAAGAAATATTTTTGAAACCGTGGCATCCAAAAAATACCTATCGTGGCTTATAACTATAACCGATCCATTAAAATTTTTTACAAAATTTTCCAAAAAATTAATGGCCTTTATATCCAAGTGGTTAGTAGGCTCATCTAACAAAATAAGGTCAGGTTTTTCCAATAAAAGACAGGCAAGTTCAACCCTTGCCTTTTGTCCTCCTGATAAAAGCGAAATTTCTTTTGAAAAATCTTCTTCCCTAAAGCCCATTCCAATCAAAACCCCTCTAATTTCTGATTTATAGGAATAGCCGTTTTGTTTTTCAAATTCTTCGCTTTTTTTCGCATATTCTGTCATTATTTCTTCAAGCTTATCTGGATTTTTTTCCTCACTCATTTTCATTTCAAGATCTCTTAAATCTTTTTCAAGACTTATTAGGTCTTTAAAAACTTCCAAACAATAATCATATATACTTTTGTCTGACATAAGTCCTAATTGTTGTTTCAAATATCCAAGACTTACGTCGTTTGGTATATGTATATTTCCAAAATCTTTTGAGATTTCTCCTGTTAATATATTAAATAGTGTAGACTTTCCAGAACCATTATTTCCTATTAGACCAATCTTATCTCCCTTGTTTATAGTAAAGGATAAATTTGAAAATACGTCTTGGGTCGGATAGGATTTTGTTAAATTTGATACTGAAGCTACAATCATAATTTTTTAGAACATGAAATCTTCTGGTGAGTTGATAAAATATGTTAAGGTAAATAATGATTCATCTAGGTGAACATTTTCTATTACCACATTATTTTTTGTTTTTAAATCAACTGGTGCAAAATTCCAAATTCCTTTTATTCCTCCTTCACAAAGAATATCACAAACTTCTTGGGCACCTTCTTTTGGTGTTGTAATAATTCCTATATCTATTTTGTTTTTTTCCAAATATTCTTTTAATTCATCTATTGACAAAACTTCTAATTCATCTGTTGAAACTTCTTCATTTTTTTTGTCAAATACTGCTTTTACATTATAATCTAAGATTTTAAATCCTCTATATTGGAAAAGAGCGTGACCAATATTTCCATATCCGATTATTACCATAGAATATTCTTTGTTCACTCCAATAATTTTTGCAAGCTCTTGCATCAATTCTTTTACATTATATCCATAGCCTTGTTGACCAAAACAACCATAGTGATTTAAATCTTGTCTAATTTGGCTTGCAGTTAGACCTGTAATTTGTGAAAGTTCTTTAGATGAAACTCTTACAATACCTTTTTCATTAATAGCTTCTAGGTACCTATAATATTTTGGTAACCTTTTTATAACTGATAAAGAAACATTTGATCCTTTTTTCATAACAACCTCCATTAGTCATTTTTCATTTCTTTAGACTTTAATCTATTTAAAAGTATTACATTTAATAAATGAGCTATATAAACGATTATTAGTCCACTATAAAATATTTCTTGCCAATAACTTGATATTCTTTCATCTACTGCTATAAATTTTGGAATTAGTGGTGTATAAGTGCTTGCCACAAGTAGGGCATGGTAACTTAATACAGCAAATCCAATTATGCTAAGTATTGCTACAAAAATTGAATATCCTCTTGTTTGTTTTTCCATTAATATATAAAGAGGATATATCAACATAATAACCCACGAAATGATAAAGGAAATATTCCAAATATCATTTACTATTTGTGGGTTAATTTTTGTAAGGATTAGCATTAAATTAGTTATAAAAACCACTAATATTGATAAAAGCAGAGAGGTTGAAAGAAATCTTTCAAATCTCTTTTTCATTTTTCCACCTTATTTGTTGTTTTTTTTAGATTTATATCTTAAATTATTATCTAAGATTCTTTTTCTAATTCTTAAATTATGTGGAGTGATTTCTATTAACTCATCTTCTTCCACAAATTCCATCATTTCTTCTACGCTCATAATTTTTGCAGGAGAAAGTACAAGAGCTTCGTCAGCTGCTGATGCCCTGACGTTGGTTTGTTTTTTCTTTTTACAAACATTTACGTCAATATCTATTCCCTTGGCATTTGATCCTATAACTTCACCTTCATAAACTTCATCTTGAGGTTTTACAAAAAGTTGTCCTCTTGATTGGGCTGCGTGAAGTCCATAAGTTGTGGCAACTCCTGTTTCAAAAGAAATAAGTGAACCTGCTTGTCTTTTTGCTATATCTCCCTTATATCTCTCGTATGAATCAAATTCTGTATTTAAAACTCCTGTTCCTTTTGTATCTGTCAAAAATTCTTGCCTGTAACCTATAAGTCCTCTTGCAGGAATTTTAAATACCATTCTTGTATAACCTGATGAATTTGGAGCCATATCTATTAATTCTCCCTTACGAAGACCCAATTTTTCAATTATTGCTCCTGTATATTCTTGATCAACATCAATTGTTGCAAGTTCAATTGGTTCTAATTTTTTACCATTTTCATCTTTTTTGAACATAACTTCAGGTTTTGAAACTTGGAATTCGTAGCCTTCTCTTCTTAAATTTTCTATCAAAACTGAAAGATGAAGCTCTCCTCTTCCTGAAACCTTGAAAGATTCTGTTGAGTCAGTTGGTTCAACCCTTAATGAAACATCTGTTTCTTTTTCTTTAAATAACCTATCTCTAATATGTCTACTTGTTACATAATCTCCATCACGTCCTGCAAAGGGTGAATTATTTACTGAAAAGGTCATTGAAAGTGTTGGCTCAGAAATTTTTGTAAATTCTATTGGCTCCATATCATTTTCAGTACAAATTGTATCTCCAATATTTATATCTTCCATTCCTGATAGGGCTACAATTGAACCAAAATCCGCTTTTTCTACTTCACTTCTTTGAAGACCTTCAAATTCATAAATTGTAACAATTTTTGATTTTACTTTTCTATCCTTGTCATTATAATTTACAATTATGCAAGAATCATTTTTATTTATTTGTCCACTTTCAACTTTTCCAATTGCTATTCTTCCAAGATAATTGTCATAATCTGTTGTTGAAACCAAAACTTTAAATGGAGCATTTTCTTTAGCTTCAAAGGCTGGAGTGTAATCAATTATTGTATCCAAAAGATCTGTCATATCTTTTTTTTCTTCACCAAATTCTAGACTTGCCCAGCCTTCTTTTGCTGATGCAAAAACAAATGGTGAATCAAGATATGATTCGTCAGCTTCAAGAGAAATAAATAAATCTAAAACTTCATCCATTACTTCTTCAACTCTTTGGTCAGGTCTGTCTACTTTATTTATACAAATAATTGCAGGTAAATTTAAATCAATTGCCTTTCTCAAAACAAATTTTGTTTGAGGCATTGGACCTTCACGACTATCTACAACCAAAACTACAGCTTCAGCCATATTTAAAACTCTCTCAACCTCTCCACCAAAATCGGCGTGGCCTGGAGTGTCAATTATATTTATTTTTGTTCCTTTGTAATTAATTGCGGTATTTTTTGAAAGAATTGTAATTCCTCTTTCCTTTTCAATAGAATTTGAATCCATAACTCTTTCGTCAACTTGTTGGTTTTCTCTAAAAATTCCGCTAGTTTTTAAAAGTCCATCAACCAAGGTTGTTTTACCATGGTCAACATGGGCAATTATAGCTACATTTCTTATATCTTCACGTTTCATCAAATCACTTCTTTCTTAACTAAATTAAACTATTTATTCATCAATTTATTATATCATATGTGATAAGATTATCAATAAATAACAAAAAAAATACTTGATAAAACAAACTTACCAAGTATTATATATATAATTTTCTCTTGGAATCTCTTTTTAAAAAAGCGATTATGATATTATCTTTAATAATTAGCTCATCTGCTAAACTATAAACAAGTTTAATTCCCCTACCATGATCATGAAGTCCGTCATTTTCAAAAAGATAATCAATGCCATCTCCCTCATCTTTTACTTTTATAAGGCAAAATTCATCATCCATCATAAAAGTTGTGTCAATAATTTTATCATAATCACACCTATTTCCATGTTCGTAGGAATTTATTATAAGTTCATCCAAAATTAATCTTATTTTAAAAATTAAATTTTCGTCTATATTTTTATTTTTTAAATTTAAAACAAGCCCGTCCCTAAATTTTTTTATCATTTTTAGGTCAGTCGGCATTGTGTTTCTAATAAGCTCCATCTTATCCCTCTTCTCTTGATACTAAATATATACCCAAATAAGAATTAAGTATCTAGCAATTTTAAAAAATTTGTCAAATTTTGTACAATTTCTTAAATTATTGATTTTTTTTATTTTGTAGTATAATGTAAATATAACAAATGAAAGGAGAATATTATGAAATACGTATGTACAGCTTGTGGATATATCTATGATCCTGCAAAAGGAGATCCAGATAACGGAATCGACGCAGGAACAGAATTCAACGATCTTCCAGAAGATTGGGTTTGCCCAGTTTGTGGAGTAGGTAAAGATATGTTCGAAGAACAAGAATAAGATTTTTTAAAAGGGAGGCCTTGGCCTCTCTTTTTTCTAAGTCCGTATTAAAAACTAATTATGAAATATTTTTTAAGAAAATATAGTAAAGAAATTAAAATATTAATAAGCCTTGGACTTTCGATTTTATTTTTAAGTTTTCTTTATAAATTGTATAAACTTGGAATTCTAACAGATTCCGACAAATTATATGATTATATCGGAGCTTTTACATACCTTGCTCCTTTAATTTTTATAATTTTGAAGGTAATGATCGGATTTGTTCCATTTATTCCAACAACTATTTTTATAATAATTGGTTTTGCCTTATTTGGACAAAAGTTCGGTTTGTTTTTAAATTATATTACTGGCCTTATGACAGCGGTAATAAATTATACTTTAACAAGAATTTATGGAAAAAGATTTTTAAATATTTTTATTCCAAAAAAGAATCTCAAAAAATTTGAAAGTGCAAAAAGACAAAGTAGTAAAAAATTTAAAAAAATTTTATTTATAACAAGTGCAACTCCATTTGCTCCTGATAATGCCTTATCTATGGTTGCAGGTTTTAGAAAAATCAAATTTAAAGAATACATAAAAATAATGGTAGTTGCAAAATTTATAGAAATATTAATAATAGCCTACTTGATGTACCATTTAAAATTATTTTTAACTTAAAAAAGGACTGTTGCATAATGAATAAATCATTCATAGTTTTGCAACAGCCCCTTTTTTATATATTCATTGCTTTTTCCCAAAAATATAGATAAAGCGATGTGAACACACCGAGATTATTTTCATCTAACCAAGGTTTTCTTTTTCCACAAAAATGCAAAAAGCAAGTGTTGGAAATTATATAGGATAAATTATACTTTTTATCTTTTAATTTATAAGCCAAATATCTTCTTGCATCATAATTATATTTTATCTCGTCAATTTTTATTATTTTATTTCTAAAAACAACATTCAAAAGGTCTTGATCTGGCATTACTAGCCCCAAAGATTTGGTGTTTTTTACATAATTTAAAACTTCTTTTTCATAAATTTTACTATTTCTTGCTAGCTTTAAGTTTATCATCAAAATTCCAGAATTAAAATAATTGTCTATATCTTTTAATCCACTTGAAATAGATAATCTGGCTACATTTGCAGATTGAACCGTTGGAATAGTATGGGTTGCTGCTGCAAAATAATTCTCTTTTAAATCCATATTATAAAGCTTTTCGCAAGAATTCAAAACTAAGATATCAGGATCTAAATATAAAATTTTATCTAAATTTTCTGGCAAATATTTATATGCAAGAAGCCTATAATACATCTCTTCTGTATAATAGAAAGTTGTTTTTGCATTTGAAAAAAGATTTTTAACTTTTATCGGATTTAATTTTGCCTTATCCAAGCTTGCTTTTTTTACAAATTTTTCAAGTTCTTTTATTTTTTCATCTCTTATATCCTTATAAATCAAATAAACTTCAAAATTTGTATCATTACTTTTGAATAATGAATATAGCATAGTTTTTAAAGGATTTATATAATTTTCATCACAAGAAACTAATATATTCATAGTTTTCCCTTTCTATTGAAGATCTGTAGTATAAAATCCCTTGCCTATTATTGATGAAGTGTCTAGAACTGTTATAAAGCAACGGGGATCTATTTCTTTTATATATTTTCTAAATAAAACCGCCTCGTAATCATTTGTTACACATAAAAATACTGATTGGTCTTTTTTGTAATATAGGCCTGTTCCTTCTAATACAGTTGCCGACCTATTTAATTTGTCCCTAATAAATACACTTATTTCTTCTTGCTTTGATGTTATTATTAAAAATAGTTTGGCAGTATTGAATGATTTTATAAATTCATTTACTACAAGTCCTTTCATCAAAAGTCCAAGACATGATAGGAGTCCTATTTCTACTCCAAAAATTTTTATTGATAATAGGGTCAAAATGGAATCTCCTATCAAAAGTGATTTACCTATATTTAAATTTGTGTATTTATTTATAATCATGGCAATTATATCTGTGCCCCCGCTTGAGGCTGCTAAATTAAATAAAATTGATGAGCCTAGGGCTGGTATTAAAACTGCACAAAATAATTCCAACAGTTTATTATCTGTAAAGGGAGTTGTATGGGGAATTATTTTACTAAGAAAAAGAGCTGTCAAGGAATTTAGTATGGATACATAGCCTGTTTTCATTACAAATTTTTTTCCTAAAATAAAATATGCCACAACCAACAAAGTCACGTTTAAAATTAAAGTTATAAGAGCAGGGGAAAGAGGAAGGCTATTTGAAAGCAGTATGGATGCCCCCTCTACTCCACCTATTACAAAATGGTTGGGATATTTAAAAAAATGTGTGCCGTTTGCCATAAGTATTGCAGCAAAACTCATTAGGAAAAATTTTTTTCTATTACTTAAGGGCTCGTGGGCAAATTTATCTTTTTGCTTATCTTTTCTTAAAATTTTTATTGCAGCATTTCTTTCAAGTATATGTCTAATTTTTTCTTTTTCCGAAAGCTCATTAGGATCTATTTTTTCTTTCATTTTAAATTTTTTTAATCCTCCAAGTTTATAAAAAAAAAGCCTAGCGGCTTTTTTTTAATCATTTGAATAATTATCAAAATACCCTTGAATAAGAACAACAGGAGTTCCCTTATCTCCAGAACCTGATGTTAAATCGCAAAGTGATCCTAAAAGATCTGTGATTTGTCTAGGTGTTGTTCCTAGTGTTTCATCACTTCCTTTTAAGTCTTCTGCTTTTTGAGAAATTCTTTCTCTCATTTTTGCGGTTCTTTCATCAATTGATAAATCTTTTAATTCATTATCAGCTATATATTTTATTTTGATTTCGTTTGGTGTTCCAGAAAGTCCTTTTGTAAAGGCTGGGGAAACAACTGGATCTGCAAGTTCCCAAATTTTTCCTACTGGATCTTTGAAGGCACCGTCACCGTAGATCATAACTTCAACTTCTTTATTATATTTTTCAATAAGTTTTTTTTGAAGTTCATCTACAAATTTTTGTCCATCTCTTGGGAATAATTTTACTACATCGTCTGTAGAAAGATTTGATCCAAGTAAACCGTAATCTTCGTTATAGCCTGATCCATCAACTGATTGTGTCATTATTTCATCAAGTCCATAAACTTCTTTTGCTCCAGATTTTTCTAGAAGTTTTTTTGTTAAATCTCTAGTATGAATTTGGCAAACTAAAACACTTTTTGTAAATTTTAGTACATCTTTTGGATTATTAAAGAAATGAACCTCACTGTTTTTTGCCATTTCTTTGTAAAGTGAAATATAGTCAACTCCAGTAAATTGATGTTTGTAATCTCCTGCAAGTTTTCTAAATTCTTCTTCTGATAAAATATCTGAATAAGGATTTACATCACTTTCAAATAAATCCATTCTGTCCATAATGTAGTTTCCTACTTCATCTTGTGGATAAGATAAGCAAATGTGAAGTTTTTTTCCACTCAAAGCAAAAGCTTTTAGCATTATTGAAAATCTATTTCTACTTAAAATTGGAAATAGTATTGCTATTTCATCTTCTTTAAATTTGTTGTTGATGTCTTTAGCAATTTGTTCACAACTTGCATAATTTCCTTGAGCTCTTGCTACAAGGGATTCTGTAATGCAAACTACATCCTTATCGTTTATTTCGATATTTTTTGATTCGACAGCCTTATTTACGCTATCAAATACAATATCTACTAAGTTATCTCCTGTCTCAATAATAGGTGTCCTAACACCCATTGATACTGTTCCTATTAATCTATCCATACATGCTCCTTCCTCACGTATTATACATTAATTTTTTTAAAAAATAAAGTTAAAATTTTATTTTTTTTACGATTTTATTTTTTGTTTTTTCTTGCATTTTGGGCATTTGACAATTATTTTTCCTTTGCCTTTAGGAATACGTAATTCTTGTCCACATGATTTACATTTAATATACTTATATTTTTTATCTCCAAATATTTTCCTTTTAATTTTTCCATATTCTTTTTGAATTGGATTTAAAAATTTTAATTTAAAAATATAATTTTCACTATTTCTTTTTATTTCGTTTGTTGATATAGTCCTAAAAATCGCATAAAAAACTATAGCTAAGGGAAGAGCTTGCAAAAATTCAATTTTTGCAAAATAATTTATTAGCATAAGTCCTATTGCGAACCAAACTAGGCCTATAGAAAACTCATCAATTCCATGTCGTTTTTTCAAAATTAAACACCTTCTACTAATTCTTTCATTATTTTTGATATATCTCCTTTTAAAAGATAATCTGCTTTATTATCTTTTGGGGTAGGATCTCTATTTATAACTACAAGTTTATTTCCCCTATAAAAATCTATTAATCCTGCTGCAGGATAAACAACCAAACTTGTTCCTCCAACTATTAAAACATCTGCCTCGCTGATTAATTTTACCGCATAGCTTATGTTGTCATTATTTAAACTTTCTCCATACAAAACAATATCTGGTCTAACAACTGATCCACACTCATCGCATTTTACTAAATCTTTAAATTTTTTTACATAAGATAAATCGAAATTTTTCCCACAAGATGTGCAATAATAATCTCTTAAATTTCCGTGAAGCTCAATTACATTTTTACTTCCTGCTTCTTGGTGAAGGGAATCTATATTTTGAGTAATAATTCCCTTTAGCTTTCCTTCTTTTTCAAGTTTTGTTAAAGCAAGGTGGCAGTCATTTGGTTTTATTCCTTCAATCATCAAATTTTCTTTTGCGTATTCCATAAATTCGTCTGGATGATTTACGAAAAATTCATGGCTTAGCATATATTCTGGTGAGTATGATGAATTATTTTCTCTATTATAAAGTCCTGTCGCAGACCTAAAATCTGGAACTCCGGATGCGGTTGATACTCCTGCTCCTCCAAAAAATACAATATTATTTGACTCTTTTATTATTTTTTTGACTTCATTAATTTTATCATCCATAATATCTCCTTACTATGACTATACCCTACTTCTGCTTTTTAAATTTATTATCAATGCTTGCCCCAAAAAATGCTCCGATTACAGCACAAGCAACCGATACCATTTCTTTATTTGGAAAATTGTAGGCATTGTTTAAAATTATTGATATAATTACTCCTCCAATTATCCCTAAATACATATTTTTGTTCATAACTTCCTCACGATAAGTCTAAATCTTTTTTTAGTATTTTTGCATTTATCCAAAATAATCCTAGAAATATCAAAATATAATAAATAAATCCTGTAAGATTTATATAGGCTTCTCCCTGATATTTTACATATGAATAAACAAAAGCCATATAATTATAATTTTTTAAAACAATTTTATTACTTAAAAGCAAAAAATTTTTATTTATAAAAAAGCCTATAGCAAAAATCAATCCTGTAATTATAAAAATCACGAAGGCTGATGTTTTTCTTCTAAATATAAACCTATCCAATTGCATATAAAAAAATATTAGCATAGAAAAAATATTTACTAAGTTCGTTGTAAAAACTAATGACAAAAGAGTCTTTGTATTTAGGTATTTTCCTACTATATAAAATAAAAAAACTGACAAAAACACCAAAAGCCAATAGAAAATATTTATCACTACAAGCTTTGCCCCTATAAATTCTTTTGCACTTATGGGAAGTGAGAATGTAAGTATTGACCTATTTGTATAAAGGTCCTTGTAAAATGTATTTATAATAAAATAGGAGATGGTTAGGATAAATACTACAAGTACAATAATTTCAATTGAATTTAAAGCTGAATTTATTTCAAGAGATCTTGAAAATGCTCCTATAGTTTTTATTGATAAAAGTGATATTAGAAGAATTACAAAACTTGCAATTGTTGAGATAAAAAATTTCATATTTGATTTTACATCATATTTTAAATATTTTCTCATATCCTTCTCCTAAAAATCTATCTTTTCTTCTATCAAAAATACATTGTAGAAAAATGTAACTGCTATTATTAAAACAGAAAAAACCAACATCCAAATATTAATCCCCAAAATTTTTCCATCGACTCCATTATAAAGCATGGATATATCAAGGCCGTTTATGTTGATTATTCTTTGTATTGAAAAATCTTTAAATTTTAAAATAATGGGACTTATTGTATAAATATTTCTTAAAAGCCAAACAATTATTGTAAATAAAACAATGGATAAAACCACCGAAACAAAGGAATAATACCTTCTAAAAATTTGTACTTTTGAAAGTGTAATTCCAAAAACCAAAAGTAGGTAGGCTATGGAATAATAAATTTCACAAACAAAAACATAAAGCATTAGAACTTTTAAGGAAATATTATTTAAGCTTTCATTAATTCCCAAAAATTTTGTAGTCAAAATTAGAGAGCCAACAAAAATTACTAGGCTTAAAAATCCAAAAATCAAACTTGCCAAAAATTTTGCAAAAATTATCTTACTTGCCGAAATATTTATGGTAAAGGTAATGTAGGATGACTTATCAAAAATATCTCTTTTATATCTTACGGTAAAAAATATCAAAGATATTGATAAAATTATTATGGCAAGGGCTACTAGTAGAATAAAAAATGAAGTAGTCTTATTTTCCATATCAAAGCTATTAAATTTGTAAAATATGCCAAGTAAGGCTTGAGAAATTATGGCGAAAATTGCCATAATTAAGAAAAATCCTCTTGATCTTTTTAATTCATATTTCAAAAACTTAATCATATTACAAAAATTTCCTTATACAAATCTACCATTTGCTTTTTATATTTATCCCTTAAATCTTCAGCATCTTCTTCCAAAAGAATTTGTCCTCTTTGGATAAAGGCAGCTCTGTCAAAAAGATTTTCCAAATCTCCAATTTGATGGGTTGTGATAATAATTGTCCTACCTATATCTACAGTTTTTATTATTGCAGATAAAATCATATCCTTGGCAATTGGATCAACTCCCTCAATAGGTTCATCCAAAATATATAATTTTGTATCACGAGAAAGAGTCAAAGCCAAAAGAAGTCTTTCCTTCATTCCCTTTGACAATTTATCAGAATAGCCCTCTTTTGGAATTTTCATAAATTCAAAAAGTTCCTTGCAAACTCTCATATTAAAATCATCATAAAAATCCCTATAAAGATTTACCGTATCTTCAATCGTCAAATTATCATAAAGATGGTAGGCATCAGGAAGGTAGGAAATAATTTTTTTAGTTTCAACGCCAACTTCTTTCCCATCTATTAAAATTTCCCCATCATTTGGCTTAATAAGACCCATAATACATTTTAAAAGAGTAGTTTTTCCCGAGCCATTTGGGCCCATAAGTCCCAAAATTTTTCCTCTTTCAAGTTTTAAATTTATACCATCAAGCACGTTTTTTTTGCCGTAAGTTTTTTTCAAATTTTTAATTTCTAATATATTATCCATTTGCACTCATCCTCAAAGCCACAAAATCATAAACCCCCTCGTTGGAAATTCCAATTGAATTCATATTTTTCAAAAATTCATTCAAATATCCATTTGCAAATTCAACAATTAGGGCATTTTTCTTATTTTCATCAATTTTCATATAATAATAATCACTTTTTGCCTCAATCAAATCCTCATCCAAAAGTCTTTGGTAGGTTTTATCGACATAAGAAGGATTTACCCTAAATTTATTAATAAGAAATTCCTTCTCATAAAATTTATCCCCATTTTTTAGAAAATTATTAATAATATTTTTGGCAACAAAGTTTCTAATTTCATTATTTACTGACCTATCTTCCATATTTGCTCCTTTAATCTACTATATTAAGCTTAGATAAAAAATCAATTTCCAAAAGAAAATCAAGACTTACCTTCATAAAACATGACAAAAATTTCTCCCCATATTGACCCAAATTATTGTAAATTTCTTGGTAATTTTCAATAATTATTTTCTCATCAACCATAGAAAGAGCATCAAAAAGACCGTCAAGATTATTAACCTCATACTCAAAATCAATTTTTTCATTCAAATAAGAAAAGGCCTCATCCCTTGACTTAAATTTATTTCCATCCAAAAAAATCATCTATTTCTCCTCAGTAAAACTTTCGTAGTGGTCAGATGTATAAAAAATATTAAAATCTTCATCATAAATTAATCTTTCACTACCACGTCTTCCGCCAAAATAATTTACATCACACTCCTTGTAATTAGCCTTTGGAAGTTTATTTTCAAAATTTCCAAAATAATCACCACCAATTACTCCCTTGTCGGTAACTTCCCACAAATTTCCCTTTTTAGGAATCCATCCAAGTTTTCTCGCCTCTTTTTTCGTCAAAAAATTTGGAGGAAGTTTTTTATATGCCTTAATATAATCAACTACATCATCTTTTTTATAATAAGCCTTGTCTTCAAGAAGACTTGTGCATTCAACTGCTTCATTAGAATTAATATTTTCATGCCTTACACATCCGCTAAAAGCAAAAATAAGAAAAAAGCTTAAAATAAATTTATAAAAAATCTTTTTAATTTTCATTTAATTTCTCCTTTGCTATAATTATATCAGAAAGGATAAAAATATGAATGTATTAATATCAAGATGTCTTTTGGGAATAAATTGTCGCTACGACGGAAAAAATAACGAAATTAAAAATTTAAAAGAAAAATTTCCCCAAGTAAATTTCATAGATGTCTGCCCAGAAGTAGATTCTGGAATGAAAACACCAAGAAAACCATGTGAGATAAAAAATTCTAGAGTAATAAATGTTGATGGGAAAGATTTTACAAAAAATTTCAAAAAAGGCGGACAAATCGCCCTAGAAATTTGTAAGAAAAATAATATAAAAATCGCCCTCTTAAAAGCAAAATCCCCATCTTGTGGAAAAGATTTGATTTATGATGGAAATTTTAATAAAAATTTAATAAAAGGCGACGGAATAACTTGCCAAATCTTAAAGAAAAATGGTATAATTATTTTCAGTGAGAAAGAAATCGAAGATTTTTATGCTTACTTATCAGCTAAATTAAGCGAATCTTACAAAAATTAAAAAACTTTTAAAAAAGATTTGACAAATAATTTTAAAGCTGGTATATTATATATTGTCGTTAGGACATCGGGGTGTGGCGCAGCTTGGTAGCGCGCGTGGTTTGGGACCATGAGGCCGAAGGTTCGAATCCTTTCACCCCGACCATTTTTTTGCAAGCTAAAGCTTGCTTTTTTAGTTGTAATACGTAAATTTTCCCTTTTAAAAACGCACCGAGCGGTGCTTTTTTTATGCCTATTTTTAAAAATAAATTCTTTAGTAATAAAAAAAGAAAAACAACTCATAGCAAATTTTATAAATAGATCTCTACACTCCCTCATACTAAAACATGTTTGTTTCATAAACTCTCCAGTGCTACAACACGTTGAGACTGTAGTATTGATATCAAGAAAATAGGATAATAGCATATAAAAGCATTAAAATGAATAGCTTTTAGGATTTAAAAAAATCTTAAAAGCTATTTTTTATTAGAAAAAAACTTGTGGGAAAATCAAATCATGAAAGTCATAGTTTTTGTATCTTTTGTTAAAGTATTTTAATATTTGGGTAGAACTATAAAAATAAGGAAATAGTCATTATGATTATTATAAATTTTTTTATTATTAATTAGAAAATAGTAAATTGCTAGTAAATATAGGTAAATAGAATTTTAGACACAACAAAAAAATTTGCTATATAAAAAATTAAATTAGGAGAAACTAATGCAAACTTGTAATTATTGTAAGGAAACAGGGAAGTGTCTATCTAAAATCAAACTTTTTAATAAGCTTGGTGTAGATGAATCAAAAAATATTTATTTATCAGCGGTTCATAAGGATTTAAAAAGAGGTCAAAGTTTATTTTTTTATGGAGATCTAGTAGATAAAATTATTGTAATTAGGTATGGGGAAATTAAATCCTCAACCTATGATGATAAGGGGAGGGAAAGTATCAGTAAAATTTATGTGGAAGGTGACATTATAGGTGAGAATTCAATTTTCTTAGATAATTTCTATACATCTAATGGAGTTGCAATAGAAAATACAGGGATTTGTCAAATTGATAAGACGATTCTTAGGAAAATTTTAATCAAAGACCATGATTTTTCTTTAAACTTGATAAAATCACTAAGCAAAAAACTGCATGAAACCGAAAAACTTTTAGAAATTTTATCTATAAAAGATTCATATACTAGACTAGGTGCATTTTTGCTGTATAGAGCGAGGATGACAAATGATAGCTATATAAGTCTAAATCAAGAGAATATTGCTTCGTCAATAAATATGACTAGGGAAACCGTTTCTAGGAAATTATCTCAAATGGAAAAAGAGGGATATATCGAAAACATTGCTTATAAAAAGATAAGAATTAAAAATCTAGATGCCTTAATTAAATTAACAAATATGTAAAAGTGTGATATATAACACAGAAAATTATTAAATCTTCCTTTACAATATAATTAGCTTGAAAAAAGGAGGGTAAAATGATAGGTATTCATACGAAGATAGAAGACCTGGTTAAGGCGGATACCAATATGATTGTTTTTTTTAATAAGGAGAAGACTGACTTTTGTTGCAATGGCCATATGACTGTTGAAGAAGTTGCAAAAGAAAAAAATATAGATCCTATTATCCTTGTTAGAAAAATTCAAGATAGAATAGATACTGGTAATTCTAAAGCAAAAGAAATTATAGACTTATATGATTTTAAAGAACTTAGAATAGGAGAGATGATAGATTCTATATTAATTGATCACCATAAAAAAGAAAGGGATTTATTATTTGAAATAGATCCTTTATTAAATAAAATCCTATCTGTTCATTTCGCACGTCATGGCGAGGAATTGATGAAGCTACATTCTCTTTTTGCAGATCTTAAGAAGGAATTAGAAGAACACTTTGTTAAAGAAGAAGAAATAACTTTTCCACTAATGTTAGAAAATGAATCACTTAGCCGAGAAGTAATCAAAAAAGTTGAAGAATTAGAAACTGACCATGAAGAGGCGGAAGATATTATCAAGGAAATAATAGAACTAACCGATTGGTTTAAAGTACCAAAAGATGCCTGTAGATCATATATCCATACTTTTGATTTGCTAGAAGAATTAGTAAAAGACGTTTTTGTGCATATATTTAAAGAAAACTCTATAATGTTTGAAAAATTTAGAAATAAGGAGAGAAAGTAATGAAAAAACAAATAAAAAACAACGTATATTGGGTCGGCAAAATCGATTGGGAGCTACAGGAATTCCATGGGAGTGAATTTTCTGTTCATCATGGCTCTAGCCAAAATGCATACCTAATACAAGAAGAAAAAACTGTATTGATTGATACAGTATGGACACCTCATAAAGAAGAATTTGTTAAAAATCTTAAAACAGAAATTGACCTAAAGGAAATTGATTACATTGTAATTAATCACGGAGAACCAGACCATTCTGGATCACTTGTAGAAATCATGGAAGAAATTCCAAACACACCGGTTTATTGTACAGCCAATGGAAAGAAATCTCTAATTGGCCAGTATCACCATCCAGAATGGGATTATAGGGTAGTTAAGACTGGTGATTCTGTGGATATAGGCAATGGCAAGCAACTAGTTTTTGTAGAAATGACCATGCTTCATTGGCCTGACTCAATGGCAACATATATGACGAGCGATAATATCTTGTTTTCAAACGATGCCTTTGGCCAACACTATGCCCTAAGTGAACTTTTCAATGACAAGGCAGATCCAACCATCCTTTGGAATGAAGCTATGAAATACTATGCGAATATATTGACACCTTTCTCAAGTTTTGCAAAAAAGAAAATAGAGGAAATTGTTGCAATGAACCTTCCTATAGATATTATAGCAACAAGCCATGGAAGCATCTGGAGAGAAAATGCCCTAGAGATAGTACAGAAATATGCTGAGTGGGCTGATAACTATAAGGAAGATCAAGTAACAGTTATCTATGATTCAATGTGGGGAGCAACTAAAAAAATAGCCCACAAAATTGCAGATGATATTAGAGAAATTTCACCTACTACGAGAACCAAAGTATTATCGGTAGCTGAAATGGATAGAAATGATATTATGACAGAAGTATTTAAGTCAAGAGCAATAGCTGTTGGTTCGCCAACAGTTGGTAGATCTGCGATTACTACTATATCTGGGTGGATACATTTTCTTCAAGAACTTAAATTCAAAGATAAGGTGGCCGGTGTCTTTGGATCATACGGCTGGTCTGGTGAAGGAAATAAAGTATTGAGAGAAGAGCTTGAAAAAGCAGGATTCCAAATTATTGATGAGGAAATAAAGGCTTCATGGATGCCAGATGATGAATTTTTGAAGGAAACTGAAAAATTCTCTAAATCTTTACTTGAAGCATCGGTTATTGAAAAAAAAGAATAACAAAACAAGTAATATTTTAAGATTTAGTTAAGACTTTATTAATTTTTATTAGTATGTTTTTAGCTTATCTTATTGAAGATGATGTATTTTAGCTAGGCCGTTATTTATTTGCAGTAGTGACTTACAAATTCTAATATTATTTACTTTTTATAAAAATGGGAACAAAAGAAGCTGTTGGGGGTATCAATAAACATACCAACCTCAACAGTTTTTTTAAATAGACAGTTCATCATAATAAATGCAACATAAAATAAACTCATAGCTAATCAGCTGTGTTAATATGTAAGTGACCAAACAAAGCACATTAAAACGAGCGATAACCACCTTACCATAGAAGAGAGAGCTTGTATCTATCAATTTTTAAATTTAGGAATGAGTATAAGGAAAATTGCACAAGCAATTAAAAGGTCATCTCGTACAATATCTCGAGAAATTAAAAGAAATTCATCTAAAATAAAAAATAGTAGTGGAGATTATACTAAGTATTTCCCAATAAAGGAAAACGACAAATATATTGATAGTCTAAAGATGTTATTGATTATTTAACTATAAAGATTAACGAACATTGGTCCCCTGAACAAATATCAAATAGAAGTACGAAAGTTATTCATCAAATACCATCTACATCAACTATATTAGGAATGTTTGTAGATCATATAGTATAAGTAATGCGACTAAAACAAGAAAATAATAATATAAACAGCTCTTTTGGGGCTGTTTTTTCTTTGCTCCAGAATGATATAATGTATTATAAGATGCTTATTTATTAACCTATTCCCACATACGAGGCTTTTTAAAAAAATTAAATTTTATCCATACTGACCATTTAGGGGTAAATATACCAAATCAAGGCACATTTACCCGGTCGAGATGGGTTACAGTTCCTTTTATTTTATTGCTAAAGTTTATATAGGGAATCTTTTCTGGTTATACAATTTTTTTAAATTAAATTTAAAAATCATTCTACTCTTTCATTAGTAATTAACGGAAAAGAAAAATAACCCATCTCGACCTTGTGGAGAGATCTCATTTATTGACTCTATCTTAATTTTCATCTATGAGTTCTCTTTTAATTTATGCGATCGATATGGGTTTTAATTTTTTATTTTTTCTTCTTATATATCTTCTGTCAAATATGGCTTTCCACTAGCCTTTGGTGCTCTTGATTTTTTGTTAAATAAAATCAAGAAAATTAAAATTGAAATGTATGGAATCATTGAAATAAATTCCATTGGAAGGCTTATGGTTGTTCCTGTAAGATAGGTTGCTATAGCTTGGGTTAGTCCAAAAAATAAAGATCCTATCAAAACTCCTTGTGGTCTCCAATTTCCAAATATTACACAAACAAGGGCAATGTATCCTTGTCCTGCAATTAAAGTTGGAGAAAATACACTTACTACTGCAAGTGACATGCTTGCTCCTCCAAGTCCTCCCATAAATCCTGAAAACATAACTGCAAGATATCTAATTTTTTTCACAGAAATATCCAATGTTTCAGCTGCTTTTGGGTGTTCACCAACTGCAATAAGCCTTAGGCCCCATTTTGTTTTATATAAAAATATATAAATCAAAATTACAGAAATTAAAGCTATATAAACTGTTGCATATTGGGAGAAAATATTTTTTAATCCCTGATTTTTAATTAAGCCGTCAAATAATCTTGGGATTTTATTTTCCAAAGGAATTGATGGGGTTTGAGTTGCACCATCAAAAAATAATCTTGCCAAAAAAAGTGCCAAACCTGGTGCTAATGTATTTATTGCAATACCAGAAATAGTTTGATCTCCTGCAAAAGTTACTGAAACCAAAGCGTGAATCAAGCCAAAAAACATTCCTGCAAGGCCTCCTGCAAAAAATCCTAGCCAAGGATTTCCAAAATAATATCCCACAGTCGCAGCAACCAAGGCACCAATTGTCATCATTCCTTCAAGTCCAATGTTTACAACTCCAGATTTTTCACTCATCATTCCACCTAGGCCTGTCAATAATACCGGTGTAGCATTTGAAAGTGTATTTCCAATTATTAATCCTAAAACTGTCAAATTAAGCATTATTTCCCGCCTTTCTATTTTTCCTTTTGTTTGCTTTCGCTTTTATAATTCTAAATATCAAAGGAATAGCTGTAAATAAAATTATTGTACCAATTATTATAGAAATTAATTCGCTTGGAACTCCCATAGTTCTTTGTAAATTACTTCCTGCATATTTCAAAGATCCTAAGAATAAACCTGAGAAAATACAACCGATTGGATTATTTGATGCCAAAAGTGATACGGCAAGTCCGTCAAATCCAAAATTTTCCATAGCTGATAAAAGTGGAAGTGAATAAGTATATCCCATAACTTGTGTTACTCCTGCAAGGGCACACAAGGATCCAGATATTGCCATAGACTGGATTATTTTTTTGTTTGCATCGATTCCACCGTACTCACTTGCTTCTCTATTTAATCCTACGGCTTTTAATTTGTAGCCAAGAGTGGTTTTTTCAAGAATAAACCAAATGATAATTACGCTTAAAATAGCAAAAATTATTCCCAAATGAATTGGAGCCCTAAAAAATTTCCCAAAAAATCCATCAAATTTTTGGCTCGCATTTGTAACAAGGGTTACTTTTGCTGAATCATTTATGTCAAATGTTCCCATTGAATTTGGTTTTTGATAGCGATAAACTATAAAATTTTGAAAATAAAAGGCAACCCAGTTTAGCATTATGGTTGAAATTACTTCGTGAATGCCAAATTTTGCTTTTATAAATCCTGCAAGTCCTCCATACAAAAATCCTGCCAAAAGTGCAACGATTATTGTAACAATAACATGGATTATTGGAGGAAGTTTTAGCAAGTATCCTAACAAAAATCCTACAGTTGAACCTATTATAAATTGTCCCTCAGCTCCCATATTAAATAGACCTGTTTGAAAGGCAAAACAAACTCCAAGACCTGTAAGAATAATTGGAGTTGAATTTACAAGAGCCCAACCTATATTTCTTGGGGACTTAAAAATTCCTTCAATCAATTTTCCATAAGCTTCAATTGGGTTGTAACCTGTAAGGGATAAGACTAAAGCTCCAACCAAAAGACCCAAGATTATTGATACAAGAGTAAATAATAATTTTGAATTTGAAAAAGATTTTTTTGATTTTGTTTTATTATTCATGATCTCCTCCTGCCATTAATCTTCCTACTTCGTATTCATCAGTTTCTTTTGGATCAAGCTCTCCTACAATTTGTCCATCATATATTACGCAAATTCTATCAGATAAGTCCATGACTTCATCTAATTGGAAACTTATTAATAAAACTGCCTTACCTTGATTTCTAAGTTCAACCAAATATTGGTGGATAAATTCAATCGCCCCAACATCAAGTCCTCTTGTTGGTTGGGCAGCAATCAAAAGATCAGGATCGTTTGTAATCTCCCTTGCAATAATTACTTTTTGTTGGTTTCCACCTGAAAGGCTTCCAGCTTTTTCATTTATATCATTTGGTCTAATATCAAATTTTTCAATCAAATTATTGGCATTTTCTTCTATTTTATTGAAATCTAAAATTCCATTTTTTGAAAAATCCTTGTCCAAATTTTCTAAAATCAAATTATCCTTGATTGAATATTCCAAAACAAGGCCTCTTTTTTGCCTATCTTCTGGAATTTGGTTCATACCAAGATCAATCATATTTCTAGGATTTTTATTTGTTATATCTTCGCCCTTTAAACTGACTTTTCCTTTTTCGGCTTTTCTCATTCCAGAAATTGCATCAATTAGTTCAGTTTGACCGTTTCCATCAACTCCTGCAATTCCTAAAATTTCGCCTTTTCTAATAGAAAGGTTTAGCCCTTTTACCTTATCAACTTTTCTATTATCCTTAACCCAAAGATTTTCGATTTTAAAAATTTCATCTCCAAGATCAATTTTTTCTTTTTTAACATTAAAGCTTACATCACGACCGACCATTTTTTCTGCAAGATCGGCTTCGCTTACATCTTTAACCTTAACCTTGTCTATATATTCACCCCTTCTTATTATGGTGCAAGTATCTGCCATAGCCTTAATTTCTTTTAATTTGTGGGTGATAATTATAATTGATTTCCCAAGCTCAGTTAATTTTTCAACTATTTCAATAAATTCATTAATTTCTTGGGGTGTCAAAACCGCTGTTGGCTCATCGAAAATTAAAATATCTGCTCCATGATATAAGGCCTTTAAAATTTCTACTCTTTGTTGTTGACCAACTGAAATGTCTGAAACTTTACTATCAGGATCTATCAAAAGTCCATATTCTTGGCTTAATTTAAGAACTTCTTTTTTTGCCTTATCTCTATCAATGAAAGAATTTTTTCCTTCATAGCCTAAAATTATATTTTCTGTTACTGTAAAAGGTTCTATCAACATAAAATGTTGGTGAACCATTCCTATGCCCATTTTTATTGCTTTTTTTGGTGAATTATTAATAATTTCTTCACCTTTAATGTAAATATCTCCCTCATTTTGTGGAAACATCCCATACAAAATATTCATAAGGGTAGTTTTTCCTGCTCCATTTTCTCCGAGCAAGGCATGAACCTCACATTTGTGAAGATCAAAATCTACTCCCTTTAGAACTTTTTTATCTCCAAAACTTTTATGAATATTTTTTAATGAAACAATAGGGCTTTCATTTAAATACTTATCCATATTACCTCACTACTAATTTAGATTTACCTAAACATTTATTTGTAAAAAAGAGCTGTTGCAGAATGAATATCCTATTCATAGTTTTGCAACAGCTCCTTTTACAAAATCCTAATACATTTTCACTTATTTATCATAACCCATTGATTTGAATTCTTTTTCGTTTTGTGGAACTTTGATTTTTCCATCAACTATTTGATTTCTTAAATCTTCTACTTTATCTTTTACTTTTTGGTCAACTAAGTCGTTATCGCCGTAAGCTATATCCAAAGCATCTCCATCTTTAAGTGAAAAGGCTCTTGTTTCTCCACCTTTGAATTTTCCGTCACTGTAATCATCAATTGTTAATTGAACAGCTTTTCCAACTCCTTTAACTGTTGAAACTAAAATATTATCTGGAGCTTCATCTTTTTGGTCACGGTCAACGCCGATTACATATTTATCATTTTCTTTTGCTGCTTCAAATACACCAATTCCTGTACCACCAGCTGCGTGGAAGATTACATCTGCACCCTTTTGATACATTTGGTTTGCTATATTTTTTCCTTTTGCTTGGTCTGCATAGGAGTTTGCATATTGAACTTGAACTTCTATGTCTTCGCCTTTTTCTTTTGCTGCTTCTTTAACTCCTGCTCTGTAACCATATTCAAATCTATCGATTACTGCTGATTCCATTCCACCAACAAATCCTACATTGTTTGATTTTGTTGTCATACCAGCAATATATCCAACTAAAAATGAATTTTCGTGGTCTGCGAATGTAATTCCTAGAAGATTTTTGATTTTATCAGGATTTGCATTATCAATTATTGCATAATTTTGATCAGGATTATCTTTTGCAGCCTTGCTTGTTGCATCGTAAAGTGCATATCCTACTGTAAAAATAATATCTGATTCACTATCAAGAGCTGATTCAAGGTTTGGTTGGTAATCAGAATCTTTGTGTGATTCGATATAATCAAATTTAACTTTTCCATCTTTTTCGTATTCTTTTAAGCCTTCATAAGATGATTGGTTAAAAGATTTATCATTTATTCCACCTTGGTCAGTTACCATGGTTGCTGAGACTTTTGCTTCTTTTCCGTTTGAAGCTGTTGAAGCGTTATCAGAATCTTTTTTTGATCCACAAGCTGTAATGCTTAGTGAAAGTGCTAGAGTTAAGGCTCCAGCCATAATTTTTTTAATTTTCATTTCTCCCCCTTAAAATTAAAAAATAGTTTTTCTTTACAAATCTATTTTATATGAATTTTATAATAATGTCTAGCTATTTGGATTTTTCAAAGCTTATTTTTAAAGTGAAATATAAGTTTTTAATAAAAGGAAAAGTTCCATCAAAGCATTTTCATGACATCTTTCGTAACCATGAGATGCAGAAATTCCACACCCAACCAAAGCATGCCTATAATCATAAGCTGAACTCATGGCAGCTGATGCATCAGATCCATAAAATGGATAAATATCAATAGCAAAATCTATGCCAATTTTTTTGGCTGTATTTATCAAATCATTTGTCAAATCAAAATTGTAAGGACCTGATGAATCCTTGGCACAAATTGAAACCTTCCTATCATTTGTTTTTAAATCATCGTAAACTACACCCATATCAACTGCAATCATATCTTTTATTCCAGATGGATGGCCCGAACTTGCCCCGTGTCCAACTTCTTCGTATGTTGTAAACATCATGTAGATATTTCTATCAAATTTCAAATTTTCTTCTTTAATTTCTTTGGCAAGGGCAAGCAAAACTCCGCTTGAGGCCTTATCATCAAGATGGCGTGATTTTATAAAACCATTTGAATACCTAAATCTTGGATCAAGAGCAATAAAATCTCCAGGATTTATCCCGAGTTTTTCAACATCTTCATCACTTTCTACAATTTCATCAAGGACAACTTCCATATCATCAAAATTTCTTTTTGAAATTTTTGGCTCTTCCGATCCATGAACTGAAGGTTCATTTAGTCTAAAAACTCCTTCAAATTCCTTTCCATCTCTTGTAAAAATTTTTACATTTTCAAATTCTGCATAATTTAGTGGAAATCCACCAAGACTTGTAACTTGTAGTCCACCTTCTTCTTTT
This sequence comes from Anaerococcus ihuae, assembly GCF_928368155.1. Lineage (GTDB taxonomy): Bacteria > Bacillota > Clostridia > Tissierellales > Peptoniphilaceae > Anaerococcus > Anaerococcus ihuae. The sequence goes on from NZ_CAKMRU010000003.1 coordinate 114,829, forward strand.
ATGCTTCTTACCATTAAACCCAAGGTATCTATATGAGCTGATAGCAAAATTCCATCGTCTTTATTTTTTTCATCAAAAAAAATCGGAACGATTACATTTCCCTTGTTATTTTGGTAAGGTTCATATCCCAAATTTTTAAATTCATCCATCAAATATTTTTCACATTTTTTTGTAAATCCTGTTGGTGATGGCCTTGTGCATAAATTTTCTATATAAGAAATAATTGTTTTCTTGTCCATTTTTTCTCCTTTAATTTTTATATTTTTATTATAGGTTAAAATTTTTTCTTTGTAAATTTTAAAAAATTTAAAATATTTATTTGTAATCTAAAAATTATTATGCTATAATATGAGTGTAAACATTTTCACAACTAAATATAAAAGAGACCTTGCAGCAAAATTTTTTCCTAATATTTTTTGTTGCTTTTTTTATATTTAGTAATAAAATAGGAGGTTATTATGAGAGACATAATACTAGGTGAATTTTTTGGAACAATGTTACTTATTTTATTAGGAGATGGAGTTGTTGCAAACGTTCTTTTGAATAAGAGTGGACAAAAAGGTGCAGGTCCTGTTCAAATTACTTTTGCTTGGGGTCTTGCAGTTATGGTACCAGCTTGTATCTTTGGCGCTTTGACAGGTGCTCATTTTAATCCAGCCCTATCAATTGCCCTTGCATTTAATGGTGGAATCGAATGGAATACAGTTCCTTCATACATAATTGGACAAATGCTTGGAGCTTTCTGCGGAGCTATTTTAGTTTATATTTTATTCAAAGATCATTATGATGCTACAAGCGATGATCCATTAACAGTTAGAGCAACTTTCTGTACAGCTCCAACAATCCCAAATACTTTTAGAAATCTTTTATCAGAAATAATCGGAACTTTCGTTTTAGTATTTGCTATTTTAGGATTCGGTAATGTTGAAGGTGCAGGATTAGGTGGAGTTGACAAACTATATGTATTTGGTCTTATCGTATCAATTGGTATGAGTTTAGGTGGACTAACAGGTTATGCAATTAACCCTGCAAGAGATTTGGGACCAAGAATTGCTTATGCAGTATTACCTTTCAAAAACAAAGCTGATCCTAACTGGGGATATGGATGGATTCCTGTTGTTGGACCAATAATTGGTGGTATCTTAGCAGTTCCAGTATTTAATTTTATATTTTAATTATTTATAAAAATTTAAGAAAAGAGAAGAATAATATGTATGACATTATAGTAATCGGCGCTGGTGTAACCGGAGCATCAATTGCAAGAAGACTTTCTAGGTATAAATTAAATATTTTGATTTTAGAAAAAGAAATTGATGTTTCTATGGGAGCAAGCAAGGCCAATTCCGCTATAGTTCACGGTGGATATGCTGAAAGCCACGAAGAGCTAAGGGGAAGAATTTGCTACAAGGGAAGAGTGGAATTTAATAAGTTAAACCAAGAGCTGAACTTTGGATTTTTGGAAAATGGATCTTTGGTTTTGGCTTTTGATGAAGATGATAAAAAAGAACTTGAAAAACTCTACAAAATGGGTCTTGAAAATGATCTTGACGATATAAAAATAATTGATCAAGAAGAATTGAGAAAAATCGAACCAAATGTATCCGATGATGCAATCGCAGCCCTTTATTGTAAAGGGGCTGGTGTTTGCTCACCATACGAATACGTTATTGCCCTTGTAGAAAATGCCATAGAAAATGGCGCCGAATTAAAACTTCAAAGTGAAGTTGTTGATATTAAAAAAGAAGGAGAAACTTTTAAAGTAAAAACTTCTGATGACAATATTTATGAAGGAAAATTTGTAATAAATGCTTCTGGACTAAATGGAGCAAAAATTTCAAGTATGATCACAGAAACTGATTTTACAATCCATCCAAGAAGTGGTGAATATCTACTTATGCAAAAAGGAACTGGTGAGAAAATAAAACAAGTTTTATTCCAAACACCTTCTCCAAAATCAAAAGGAATTCTTGTAACAAGAACCTACCACAACAACCTTCTTCTAGGCCCTGATGCCATTGATGAAGAAGAAATTGATCTTGGAACTCACATTGAAAGGCTTGCAGAAATTTACAAGCTTGGATTAAAATCTGTAAAAGATAATGTAATAGATTTGAAAAAATTTATCCGCTCTTTCGCAGGACTTAGACCTGCTTCATCAACGGGAGATTTTATAATAGAAAATACCAAAACTTCTGGTTTTATAAACGTTGTAGGAATCCAATCACCTGGAATAACTTCATCACCAGAGGTTGCAAAAATTGTTGAAGGAATTTTGAAAGATTTGAATTTGAAATTAGAAGAAGATCCTTCCTACAATCCTAATAGAAAACCTATTATTAAATACAAGGAACTCAAAGATTTTAACAAGGTTAAAGATAAAATTGACCTTCCACTTGGAAATCCAGAAAGACTTGTTTGTAGGTGCGAACAAGTAAGCGAAAAAACAATAAGAGATGCAATGAACAGAGGCATCCCTTGTTTGACATTCGACTCAATAAAAAGACGTACAAGATGTGGAATGGGCTTTTGCCAAGGAAATTTCTGTAGAGATAGGGTTATAGAAGTAATGGAAGATGAATCAGGAGAAAAAATAAAATCAAACAAATTCGACTCAGAACATTCTGGAATTTCTAGAATAAATAAAAAAGATATCAACGAATTTATTAAAGAATTAGAAGAAAAATAAGAATATGCTAGGATTAATTTCCTAGCATATTCTTATTTTTACGATTTTCTAATCCAACTTTTCAAATTGTCTTGTTTCTTTATTGTACTTATAATGGTCTTTTCCACCTTTTCTTACACTTCCTTTTGGATTTTCGCCAAGTTTATTAGTTTCATCTACAAACATATCCTCATCACTTTGATAAAATTCCATAACTTCTCCAGAAATATCAGGTTCATATACCTTATTATTTTTTACAGAAAATATAAAGCTATCAGTTTTTGGACCTCCATTATTTGTTATAATGGATAAATATTGGTCATCTCCTGCTTTTATCAATTTATTATTTTTGACACTTATATTAAAATAATTGAGGTCACAAACCTTGGTAATTTGCATATTTTCATCAATAAAAAATAAATTTCGTTCATCTTCATTTTCACCATTTCCAACTACAAAAGCTGCAAGTTTTCCATTATTATCATAATCACCTATATAGACAAACTCTACCCCGTTATCATTTGTATATAAATTTATATTTTCTCTTATAAAAGAATCTAGTTTTTTATATTCATCAGTATCTTCTATATTCTCATAATCAACTTGATCTTTCTTGTCGCTATCTTTTACTTCATTATTATCTTTATAACCAAATTCTTTAGCTTTTTTGTAGAATTCTTCTTCACTTAATCCAAGCATATCAATAGGCTTTAATTCATTTTTCAATTTGTCAAATTCTTCATAAGTAAATTTCTCTTCTTTTTGAGGATCAATCATCATAGCACCTAATGAATCAACACCATTCGGAAAGTTTTTACTTATTTCAGAAGTTCTCTCACCAGTTTTTGTATCAAAATTTTCAACCATCAAAGATCCATATCCCTTTGAACCTGGTTTATAAATATAATTTGCCAACAACTTATCATCAACCTTATTTATACCTATAATTTGTTTCATGACATCATCAAAAATATAGAGATTTCCATCATTATCCTTGTATAAATAGTCTGAAACTACTGAAGTTTGTCCCATTTGAAGTTCATTAAAGGTCCTATAATTTCCACTTCCAACATATTGAACAATAGAATAAATTCCAACACCATCCATCTTCTTTGATAAAACTAATAAAGGATAATCAAAATCTTTATGATCAATAATATTAAAATATAAAGCTCCATTAGAGTCTACTTCATTTAAATACGATTCACGATTTTCACCACCAAAACTGTCAATCCTGTAAGGGATTTTAGAATCAATTATATCTTTATAACAATCTATAAATGAAAGGTCGTCATATTTTTGATTTTTTATATCTTTACTATCCTTAACATTTGAAGAAGAATTTTTGTCTTCATTGCTAATAACACTTTTGATATTTGAATTATTAGAATAATTTTTAACATCTTTCATTTTCCCACAAGATGTTAAGGACAAGGCGAGAAAGATTACTGGTACAATTTTTTTCATATTTTTTTACCCCTTTATATAAAAATGTTTTCTTATTATTTATTATATCATTTAAATTTGATTTATAATACTAAATAAATAATTTCAACCAAGAAAAAAGTGCCATAATTTGGCACTTTTTTCTTGGTTTCCCTACTTACTAAAACTTATTCTAGAATCCTGTTGCTGATTTGAAGAAGAAATATCCTAGTGGTGTGTAGTACATTCCTTTGATATTTGGTTTCATCATGTATGGATTTACGTAGAAATAAATTGGAGCAACTACTGAATCATCTTTTATTAGAATGTCTTCAGCCTTGTGCATATTTTCCATTCTTTCGTTTTGATCTGATGTAGCTTTGGCTGCTTTTACATACTTATCGTATTCTTCGTTTTTGTATTGAGCGTCATTATTTCCGCCGCCTGTTAACCACATATCAATAAAGCTCATTGGATCGTTGTAGTCAGCAATCCATCCGTGTCTTGCTATGTTGTAGTTTCCTTCTTTTCTTTCTTTTAAGAATACATTCCAGTCTTGGTTTTGAAGATTAACTTTAACACCAAGATTTTCTTGCCACATATTTTGTAAAGCTTCTGCTATAGCCTTGTGGTTGTCGTCTGTGTTGTATAGGTAATCAATTTGTGGGAAGCCTTCGCCGTCTTTAAATCCAGCTTCTTCCATAAGTTTTTTGGCTTCTTTTATATTTTTTTCATATTCATCAGATTTTACTGAATAATAATCTCCACCAACTGTTCTAAAGTCGTCTCCTTCAGCACCTTTTGCATCATAAACTCCTGCTGGTACAAAACCGCTAGCAACTTTTTCTCCTCTTCCTGTAACTTGATCAACTATAAAGTTTCTATCAATTGCAAGTGAGAATGCTTTTCTAACTTTAGGATCATTAAATGGTTTCTTTTCTGTATTGAAACATACAAAATATGTTCCTACGTATGGTAGAGTTTTCAATTCTTTTGTATCTAGAAGTTTTTTAATTTCTTCTTGTGGTGCTGAGTTTACAAAATCCAAATCTCCTGATCTATAAGCTGCATAGATTGCGTTTTGGTCATCTTGTAGGTGGAAGGCTAATTTTTCTGCCTTAACTGAGTCAGCATCATAATATTCTGGGTTTTTAACCATTGTTAATGTTTGGTTGTGTTCCCATTTTTCAAGTTTGTAAGGTCCTGATGATACTAGAGTATCTGGAGAATTTGTCCAAGTTTTATTTTTTTCAACTATGTCTTTTCTTACTGGCATTACTGCTGGAAAAGCACAAATCTCTTCAAAATATGGACATTTTACACTTAAGTTTACTACAAATGTTTTTTCATCTGGCGCTTCTATGTCAAGTTTTTTCTCGTCATATCCTTTTACCATATCAAGCATGTATTCATAATCTGCTCCGGTTTTTGGATCAACTAGTCTGTTCCAAGCATAGACAAAATCATCTGCTGTAATTGGTTTTCCATCTGACCATTTTGCATCTCTTAATTTGAATGTCCATTTTAATCCATCTTCAGAAACATCCCATTTTTCTGCAAGACCTGGTTTTAAAACTGCATTTCCTTTTCCATCATCATCCCATCTGATTAATGATTCAAACAAGTGAGAAATCATCAATCCACCGTCAGCTGATGTGTTCATTTGTGGATCTATTGTTTCTGGTTCTGAAGCAATATTTATATCCAAAACTCCATCTTTCTTTCCTTCTTCTTGGTTTGTAGCAGCATTTGAATTGCTACTGTCGTTATTTTTGGCATTATTTCCTCCACATCCTGTAAATAACATAGACAAACTCAACAAGCCAACTAACAATTTAGCCTTCATTTTCATTTTTTATACCTCCTAAATTATGACAACTTACATAGTGTCCTTCTTCTACTTCTCTAAACTCTGGCTCTTCCTTCTTACAAATTTCTGTCGCATATGGACATCTTTCATGAAACCTACAACCTTTTGGCGGATTAATCGCCGATGGAACTTCTCCTTCTAACTTTATTCTTTTTAAAGATCTAGTAAGTTTGGGATCTGGAACTGGTATGGCTGTTAGTAGGGACTTGGTGTAAGGATGAAGGGGATTTTCATATAATCTTTCGGCATCAACAAGTTCTACCATTTTCCCCAAATACATTACCCCAATCCTATCTGAAATATGTTTTACAACTGATAGGTCGTGAGCTATAAATAAATATGTAAGACCCATTTCATTTTGCATATCTTCTAGCATATTTACAATTTGAGCTTGAATTGAAACATCCAAGGCTGAAATTGGCTCATCACAAACTATAAATTCTGGCTCAACTGCAAGAGCTCTTGCAATTCCTATCCTTTGTTGTTGTCCTCCTGAAAATTCGTGAGGATATCTATTTGAGTGTTCTTCATTTAATCCTACTGTTCTTAAAAGTTCATTTATTCTTTCCTGCCTATTTTTTTTGTATAGACCGTGAATATCCAAAGCCTCTCCAACAATTTCTTGAACTGTCATTCTCGGATCAAGGGATGCTGATGGATCTTGGAAAATTATTTGCATTTTTCGTCTTAGTTTATACATTTCTGGGCGAATATTTTTCTCGCTATCAAAAATAGTTTCTCCATCATAAATTATTTTTCCACTTGTTGGCTCGTGTAATCTTAAAATTGTTCTTCCAAGTGTAGTTTTTCCACAACCGGATTCTCCTACAATTCCAAGAGTTTCTCCTTTTCTTATAAAAAAGGATACATCGTCAACTGCATGAACTTCGCTTACTTTGTTAAAGGAAGATTGAACTGTAAAATGCTTTACTAAATTTTCACATATTAATAATTTATTATCTTCCATTTACTAGCTCCTTTATGTGTAGGAAACATTTTGACCTGTGTCCTTCGCCCATTTCAACCATTGGTGGTTCTTTTTTAAGACATATGTTCATACAAGATTCACACCTAGTTGAAAATCCACATCCTTCTGGTGGATTTAGCATATCCACTGGAGTACCTTTTATACTTTCAAGTCTTACTTGCTCTTTGGAATCAATCCTTGGCATAGATTTTAAAAGTCCCTTTGTATAAGGATGTTGTGGGTTATAGAAAATATCTTCTACACTTCCCTGTTCTACTATTCTTCCTGCATACATTACACTAACTGTATCGCAAATTTGTGCAACTACTGCAAGGTTGTGAGTGATAAAAATTACACTCATTTTTGATTTTTTTTGAAATTCTTTTATTAATTCAAGAATTTGAGCTTGAATTGTTACATCAAGGGCTGTTGTCGGCTCATCTGCTATCAAAATATCCGGCTCGCAAATAAGACCCATTCCAATCATGACCCTTTGTCTCATTCCTCCGGATAATTCGTGAGGATATTGTTTCATACGTCTTTTTGGATTTGAAATTCCAACTTTATCTAGCATATCAACTGCTCTTTCGTAGGCTTCATCTTTTGAACATTTTTTATGAACCAATAAGGCTTCCATAAGCTGATTTCCTACTGTATAAACTGGATTTAGGCAAGTCATGGGATTTTGAAAAATCATAGAACATTTTGCCCCTCTAAAATCACTCATTTTATTTTTATCATAATCAAGAACATTGTCTCCCTTATAGAGAATTTTTCCTGATTTTACCTTGCCTGGATCTTGTAAAAGTCCCATTATTCCATAACTTTCTACCGATTTTCCAGAGCCTGATTCTCCAACTATTCCCATAATTTCATTTTCATGTAGGGTATAATTTATTGAATCAACTGCCTTCACTTCTCCAACAGGTGTGTAAAATGATATGCTTAAATCTTCAATTTTTAAAACTTCTTTTTTATTTTCATTTATATTTTCCATAAGCCACCTATTTTTTTAACCTTGGATCTAAGGCATCTCTTAGTCCATCTGCAAATAAATTCAAAGATAAAATCATCAAACTTAATAATAAGGAAGGAATAATTAACCTATAAGCGTAAGAATAAATTCCTCCAAGAGCATCTGCCGCCAAGGCTCCAAGTGAAGTCATTGGTGCCGAAACTCCAATTCCCAAAAATGATAAGAATGATTCTAGAAATATTGCTGATGGAATTTGCATGGCAGTCATAACTATTACTTGTCCAATACAATTTGGAAACAAGTGCCTTCTAATTATTCTTTTTTTAGAACCACCCAAAGCTTCAACCGCTGTAACAAATTCTTGTTTTTTTAGCATTAAAACTTGCCCTCTTATAATCCTTGCCATTCCTACCCAATAAAGTAGTCCAAAGGCTATAAATATTGAAATAAGAGCAGGGCCCAAAACCGATATTTTTTTTGCAAATTCTGATGTTGATGAGTTTACAAATGATTTTAATGGTTGAGATATACCAATTGATAATAAAATTACAACAAGCACATCTGGAATTGAATAAATCAAATCCAAAATCCTCATCATTATAGCATCAACTCTTCCCCCAAAATAACCTGAAACTGCTCCATAAATTGTACCAATTACAAGAACAATTAATGATGCAAAAATTCCAACTATTAAAGAAACCCTAGTTCCATACATTGTACGAACCATCAAATCTCTTCCTAATTTATCAGTTCCAAAAGGATACCTAAGACAAGGAAATAAATTCTCATCTCCCCTGTATTGGGTTGTGTAATCTCCCTTAACCAAAAGTGGTCCGATAAAGGCAAATATACAAACAATTATCAAAAATCCAATAGAAACCATAGCAACCTTATTTTCTTTAAGCCTTCTTAAAGCATCTTGAAAATAGGAAGTTGGAGGAGTTTTGGTCATGAAATTTTCTTTTGAACTTTCTGATGCAAGTTTAAAATCGTCAGACGAAAATTCATAATCTTCTAATTTTAATTTTGAATTTAAACTAAATAAATTTTCCATACTAATCTCCCTTTGTCAAATCGATTCTTGGATCTATAAATCTGTATAAAATATCAACAACCAAATTCATAACAATTACCATAAAGGCAAAGAAAAGTGTTGTTGCCATTATTATTGGATAATCCCTATTTAAAACTGAGTTAATAAAATATCTTCCAAGACCTTGAACAGAAAAAACTGATTCAACAACCATAGATCCTGTAATAATTCCTGCAGTAAGTGGTCCAAGATAAGTCAAAACTGGGATAAAGGCATTTTTCAAAGCGTGTTTAAATAAAATTTTACTTTCAGGAACACCTTTAGCTCTTGCAGTTCTAATATAATCTTGACCAATAGCATCAAGCATTGACGATCTTGACAACCTTGCTATGTAGCACATTGGATAAAATCCCAAAGAAAAACATGGCATAAAATATGAACCAACAGTGTTAAGTCCCATTGTTGGGAAAATTTTTAATTTTACACCAAAAAATAAAAGTAAGAGAGTCGCTACTACAAAGCCAGGAGCCGAAATTCCTATAGTTGTCAAAACCCTCAAAAATGAATCCACCTTCTTGCCCCTGTTATAAGCTGCAAGAGCCCCCAAGGGAACTCCCACTAAAGTCGCCCACAACAAAGCAATCAGTCCAAGTTTTACACTTGTTGGAAGCATTTCCTTAATAATATCCATAACTGGTCTATCTTTTTGCATTTTCAAAGAAACTCCAAATTCTCCTTGAACAGCATTAACAATAAATCTTTTTAGTTGAACAGAATAAGGTTGGTCCAAACCATATTTTTTATTTAAAGCCTCTAGCACCTCAGGCGATTGAGTTTTTTCGCTGGCAAAAGGTGAACCAGGCACGAGTTTCATGAGAAAAAAAGTTATACAAGTAACCAAAAGCAAAACTGCTATCGCTTGTAAAATTCTCTTAATTATGTACTTAATCATATTTCCTCCTTGTTGTATCTAATTATATACTTTATCAAATTAAAATGCAAGCACAATAAAGCTTTAGTGTGATATCGTTTTAAGTGTTTATTTATCAACTTTAAATCAGTTTATCTTGAAAATAAAACAAAATATTTTTTCAAAAAAATCTATTTATTTTAAAATTATTCTTGTTAAAATCAAATATTAAAATAAAAATTTAATAAATATTTGTTTCGAATACAATTTCTACAAAATTTTAAATGACCGCTTAGGAGATTTAATCTACCACTTGTCCAAATTTTGTAGTTAAGGCAAAAATTTTCATGTATTATATAAACATAAGGAGGGTCTAATGAAAGTCGAGTTAATAATTGATGAGAATTTGGATGAAAATATTATAAAAATTTACGCCAATTCATACAACAAAGATATTGAAAATATAAAAAGAAGCCTTGAGACTACAAATATCAATAAGCTTGTTGTTTTTAAAGATGATGAAATTTATCTTTTGGAATATGAAGAAATAATAAAGTGTATAAGTAAAAACAAGGGCGTATTTATTGAAAGTAAAAACGGTGAGTATAAGTCAAGAATGAGATTATATGAGCTTTATGAAAGATTTGATAAAAATAAATTTATAAAAATTTCAAGATATGAGATTATAAATCTTGATTATGTAAAAAAATTAGATCTTTCTTTTAAAGGAACTATAGCAGTAGAATTTAAAAACGGAAGCATTTCCTATGTTTCCAGAAGATATTTAAAAGAATTTAAAAAAGCCTTAGGCTTTTAGGAGGAAATTATGAAAGATTTAAAAAATTTATCAAAATCATTTTTAATTGGTATTGGAATTGGAAATATTATAGAAATTGCAATCTCCCTTCTACTGGGAAAATTAACCATTGGTGTCCCTGAATTTTTAAATGGACAAGACTCTCTTTTAAAAGCAAGAATAATCGAGCTTATCTTATACGGTAGTTTTGGAATAATGTCTTTTATTGGAAATAAAATAATAAAAGAAGATAATTTATTAAAGGGAAGTCTTTTACATTTTTTGCTTGTAGCCATATATTTTGTAATAATAGGATTTTACCTAAAATGGTTACCTGACATAAAAACAGCCCTTCTATCTTTAGTATTTTTTATTCTAATATATTTGATAATTTGGTCAATAATATATTTTTCAACAAAATCTGAGATTGAAAAATTAAATAAAAATTTTAAATAAAATAAAAGTGATGAGCTAAAAATTATTTTATGCTCATCACTATTGTTAGTTAATGCTATTTAATTTACTTTCTATTTGCTGTAGCTATTAATGAGATTCCGGTATCTGCTATATTTTCTATAACTACATCTCCAACATGAACAGGGGCTTTTATTTTTACCTTATTTATTTCATCCATTGCCTCATTCATTTTATTTTTTGGAATTGCATCGGCAGTTTTTACTGAAACTGAATATTCTTTTCCACCATCAAGTTTTACAGTTGATGTAACAACCCTAACTGGATTTTTTACTTCGTTTCTAGCGTAAACCTCTCCTCTTTTACAGGTATTTCCTGTAATATCAGTAATATTTCCTTCTTCATCCATTGTTACTGTCACAAGGCAGCCTAGAGGACAATTTATACAAGTTAAATCCTTTTTCATATTTCCTCCAATTTTATTTCTATTTCTTTTGTATCTTCATTTATATCTTTTTTCTTTAAAATTAAGTTTTCCATCTCTCCTGGAGCATAAACTAATTTTCTTTTCTTTGTCACTTCTTTGCCATCGACAAACATTTTTAAAATTCTATTTTGATAAACATTGTTTACTCTAAACCTAATTATAGCTTCATCTTGCATGGTATCTGGATTTATATATTGTGGTAGTGTATAAGAGATTCCATCCCCTGCCTTTAAATAAATCGCTTCTGTTTGAGATTTTTGGAAATTATCTTTAATATAATCTGCTGCGTTTTTGGCTGCAAGTTCACTTTCTTCTGTTACATAATCTACCAAATCGTGAACGTGAAGAACATTTCCTGCTGCAAATACTCCATCAACATTCGTCATTAGCCTATCTGAAACTACTGCACCCTTTGTTTTTGGATCAATTTCAATTTGAGCTTCTTTGGTAAGTTCGTTTTCTGGTAAAAGTCCTACTGAAAGTAAAATTGTATCGCAGTCAAAATGTTTTTCTGTTCCAGGAATTACTTTCATATTTTCATCTACTTGTGAAAGGGTACAACCTGTAACTCTTTCATCTCCTTCGATTGATGAAATTGTTGTATTGAAATAAAGTGGAATTCCAAAATCATCTAGACATTGAACAATATTTCTTTTTAATCCTCCAGAAAATGGCATAATTTCAGCAACACATTGAACATCTGCTCCCTCTAGGGTCATTCTTCTTGCCATGATTAAACCTATATCTCCAGATCCCAAAATAACTACTTTTTTTCCTGGCATATAACCTTCAAGATTTATCATTCTTTGGGCTGTTCCTGCTGAAAATACTCCTGCAGGCCTGCTTCCTGGAATATTTAACGCTCCTCTTGGTCTTTCCCTACAACCCATTGCAAGAATAACTGCCTTTGGTTTTAAAGTAAACATTCCATTTTCTTCATTCATCAAAGTTATAGTTTTATCATTTGCAAAATCTATTACAATAGTATTTAAAAGAACATCAATATCTCTTTTTTCAACTTCATCTATAAATCTTTGAGCATATTCTGGACCTGTAAGTTCCTCATTAAATCTGTGTAAACCAAAACCATTGTGGATACATTGATTTAAAATTCCTCCAAGCATTTCATCTCTTTCAACAATAAGTATGTTTTCAATTCCTTCATCATAGGCACGAGCAGCAGCTCCAAGTCCTGCAGGACCTCCACCTATTATTACTAAATCATAATTTTTCATCTTAAATGCTCCTTACTTTACATGTCCTTTTATGTAGTAAGAATCTTTTCCATTTTTTACTACATCGTCATAGTTTTCGCCCAATTCTCTTGCAAGTATTTCCATAACTCTTGGTAGACAGAATCCTCCTTGGCATCTTCCTGCTGTGGCTCTTACTCTTCTTTTTACACCATCAACAGTTCTTGCACCAAGAGGTCTATTAATTGCATCTACAATTTCGCCTTCAGTTATAGATTCACACCTACAAATAATTTTTCCGTATCTCTTATCTTTTTTTATTAATTTATCATGTTCTTCAAGACTTAATTCGCTAGTTTTTGGAGTTGGTTTTCTATCATAAGTGAAATCTTTGTTTTCTTCTAGATTTAATTTTTCACTTACAAGATTTGCCATATATTCTCCAATAGCTGGAGCTGAAGTAAGACCAGGAGATTCAATTCCTACACAGTCAAAAAATCCATCAAGGCTTTCTTTTAAAATAAAATCTCCACCTACTTCATGAGCCCTGTTTCCAGAAAATGATGTTATAACCATTCTAACAGGTACGTTTTTTACAGTGTGATTTGATTTTTCAATAACTTCTTCTATATGTTCTCTTGTTGAACGTCTATCGTGTTTATCATCAATAAAATCTGAAGTTGGTCCTACAAGAGTGTTATTATCAATTGTTGGAGTAACTAAAATTCCCTTACCTTTTTCAGTAGGAAGGTTAAACATAACGTGATTTACAAAGCCTTTTGTATCCTTATCTAAAAGTAAATATTCACCACGTCTTGCTTTTATTTCAAATTTTTCATCTGAAACTTGATTGTGAATTTCATCTGAATAAATTCCAGCTGTATTTATAACTGCCTTTGTTTGATATGTATTATTTTCAGTTGAAACTTCCCAATATCCATCTTTCTTTTCAGTTTTTACAACTTTTTCGTAAAACTTGTAATCAACACCATTTATATTTGAAACTTCTGCAAAGGCAATATTCATTAAAAATGGATCAACAATTCCGGCTTCTTTTGAATACAAAGCTGCAACAACATCATCTGTTATATTTGGCTCCATTTTTAAAACTTCTTCCCTATTTAAAATTTCCATGCCAGAAACGCCGTTTTCAATTCCTTGATCGTAGAGAGCTTGTAATTTTGGCATATCTTCTTCGCTATGGCAAAGTACAAAGGTTCCAATTTTTTTGTAAGGAAAATCTAATTTTTTGGATTCTTCTTCCATCATGTGGTTTCCTTTTACATTCATTTTTGCCTTCATTGTACCAGGTTCTGCATCATAACCACCATGGCAGATAGCAGAATTTGCTTTTGATGTTTCTGTACAAACATCCTCGTTTTTTTCTAAAACGAGAAATTTTCCTTTTTTCTTTGATAGTTGGTAGGCTATAGAAGTACCTGTGACTCCTGCTCCTATAATTATTGCATCAAACATATTTATTCCTTTCCCTTTAAATTCAAATTAAAAAAAAGCAAGTTAAAGTAGGTCATACTTTAACTCGCTTTCTCATCGCCTTATTTAACTGTTAATTTTATTATAATATAACTTTAACACTTTGTAAAATTATTCTTCGTAATGATTTGCCCAACCAAAGGCTCTTTGCATAGCTCTTTGCCAGTTTCTGTCTTTTTTATCTCTTTCTTCAATAGAAATTTCTGGATTAAATTCTCTATCTATTAGTCTATTTTCTTTAATTTCTTCTAGGTCTTTATAGAATCCTACTGCAAGTCCTGCCAAGTAGCAAGCACCAAGAGCTGTTGTTTCAAGAGTTTCTGGTCTTTCAACTTTTGTTTGAATCATATCTGATTGGAATTGCATTAAGAAGTTGTTTGCACTTGCTCCACCGTCTACTTTTAATTCTTTAAGTGGTGCACCAGAATCTTTTGCCATAGCTGTTAGAACATCATTTGTTAAATATGCAAGGGATTCAAGTGTTGCTCTTACAATATGATATTTGCTTGTTCCTCTTGTGATTCCTACAATAGCTCCTCTTGCATAAGCATCCCAATATGGAGCACCAAGTCCTGTAAAGGCAGGAACTACATAACATCCATTTGTATCGTCAACTTTTGTAGCCATATATTCTGTATCATCAGCAGCATCAACTATTCTTAATTGGTCTCTTAACCATTGGATAGCTGAACCTGCAACAAAGATTGAACCTTCAAGAGCATAATTTACTTTTCCTTCTTCAAGTCCCCAAGCTATTGTTGTTACAAGGCCGTTATCAGATTTAACTGCATCTTCACCTGTATTCATAAGTAAGAAAGCACCTGTTCCGTAAGTATTTTTTGCATCACCTTTGTTAAAGCATGTTTGTCCAAATAAAGCTGCTTGTTGGTCACCTGCCATTCCTGCTATTGGAATTTCGCCATCAAAATATCCAGCAAAAGTATTTCCATAAACACAGCTTGAAGGTTTTACTTCTGGAAGCATACATTTTGGAATATTTAGAATTTCAAGAAGTTCATCATCCCATTCTAGTGTATGGATATTATAAAGCATAGTTCTTGAAGCATTTGTATAATCTGTTACATGAACTTTTCCACGAGTTAGGTTATAAACTAACCAAGTATCAACAGTACCAAATAAAAGTTCTCCGTTTTCTGCTCTTTCTTGTCCATTTTCAATATGGTCTAAGATCCATCTTATTTTTGTAGCTGAAAAATATGGGTCAACTACAAGACCTGTTTTGTTTTGAATTGTTTCTCTATAACCATCTTTTACTAATTGATCTGCCATATCAGCAGTTCTTCTACATTGCCAAACGATTGCATTGTAAACTGGTTTTCCAGTTTCTTTTTCCCAAACTATTGTTGTCTCTCTTTGGTTTGTAATTCCTATAGCTTCGATATCTTTTGATTCAATTCCTAATTTTGCTATTGCTTCAGTACAAACTCCAAGTTGAGTTGACCAAATTTCTGTAGCATCATGTTCAACCCAGCCAGGGTGTGGGAAAAATTGAGTAAATTCTTTTTGAGCAACAGACATTATTTCACCTTTTTTATTAAATAAAATTGCTCTGTTACTTGTTGTTCCAGCATCCAACGCCATAATATACTTTGTCATACAAACTCCTTTACATTTTCCAAACATTATAATTTGATGATGATACAGCGACAGCCTTTGAATTTAAAGCATCAAAAACATCTTTTTTGTCTTTAATTAGACCTCCCGCAATAATAGGAATTGATGTTCTTTTGTCAATATCATCTAGTATTTTTGGCATAATACCGGGAAGTATTTCAACAAGATCACAATTTGCTTTTTTTAAAGTTTCCTTTACATTCGCATATGATAGGGAATCAAGTACAAAAAATCTTAGTATAGATAAAAGTCCTATCCTTCTTGCATAAGCAGCATTTTGGCTTCTTGTTGTAATAATTCCATCGGCATTTGTGTATTTTTTGATAAATGATGATGATAAGGATGAAGATGAAAGTCCTTCAATAAGGTCTTCATGTACAAAAACGATTTTATCGTGATCTTTTAGTTTTTCAACTATATTGGGAATCGTTTCAATATTCCCATAAAGAACAAAAACTATTTTATTGTTTTTGTAATCATTTTTTATACATTCTTTTAAATCTGCATTATCTTTTATTGCCATAATACAAGGATTGTCAAAAAGCAAATCCATTATATCCATCATTTTCCTCCAAATACACAAAGCGAGCCCATATCAAAATAGGTGCTCGCTTCTCCAAATATATTTATTACACCCTTATTGTAGCACATAATATTTTTTATTGCAAACAATTTCATCTGATTTTTTTCTAAAACTTTATATTTTTAGCATTCCGTATTAATTCAGACTTTTTTGATTTTTTTTGTTTTTATTATTTATTGAAATCATTTTTTATTTGAAAATTAAAATAAAAAATGTTGCAAAATTTTATTTTAATTTTGCAACACAAATTCTTATTCTTTTGTAAATAATTCTATTTCTTCTTCACTTAATTCCCTATATTGACCCGGATTTAAACTTTGGTCTAATTGTAAATCTCCAATTGCAAGTCTTTTTAAACTTACTACTTGGTTATCGTTGTTTGAAAACAATCTTTTTACCAAGTGAAATTTTCCTTCTGTTACGTATACATAGGCTTTTTTGTCTTCAATGATTTCAAGTTTTGCGCTTCTTGCATAATAATCATCTTCTTTTATATACACGCCTTCTTTAAAAATTTCTACAAGGCTTGGATCAATTTTTTTTGACGTTTCTACCTGGTATTTTTTCCAAATATTTGAATTTGGACTAATTACTCTGTGGATAAATTTCCCATCTGTTGACATTAATAAAAGTCCTGTCGTATCTTTGTCAAGTCGTCCTGCTATTGCAAGGTCTAAATTTAAATAAAATTCATCCAAGTCACTCATTACAGTTCCATCAAGTTCGTTTGATTGGCAAATTAAGCCTTCTCTTTTGTTCATCATTATATAAATATTTTCAAAATAATCTACAAGCTCTCCCATATATAAAACTTCATCCAAGTTTGGGTCAACTTTTACTGATGAATCTTTTATAATTTCTCCATTTATTACAAGTCCGCCTTTTTTTGCATTTTTCTTTATATTTTTTCTTGTATCAAGATTGGCATTTCCAATCATTTTATCTACTCTCATTATCATTTTTAACTCCTAATATTTTTCTTACATTTTCATCTAATTCCAAAAAGTCTTTGGTAAAATCTTCTAAATATTCTTCGCCTTTGGGCGTTATATAATAATATTTTCTTTTTGGTCCAACTTTTGACTTCTCTTTTGATGAAAATATAAGAGCTTTTTTTGAAAGTCTTTGCAAAATAGGATAGACTGTGGATTCTGTCATATTATAAAAACCATTTAGCCTCAAAGTTTCAACTATTTCATAGCCGTATGTTTCTTTATCTTTAATTATTTTAAGAATTACCCCTTCGATAAGTCCTTTTAGCATTTGAGATTTCATTTTATCACCCAAGAACATTGTATTACATAGTAGATCTTAATCAAGCTCTATTGCAAAAATAAGCCATCGGACAGAATTTGCATTCTTTTTTGTCAGCTGTCCTTATTTCTATATTTTTTTCTACTATATTTTTTCCTATTTCGTCAATATATTTCATATTAAAATCTGATTTTTTAACTTCTATTAGCTTGTCTTCTTCTATAAAATATAAAAACATCTTCCCTACTTTTTTATTATTATAGACTAACAAATTGTAGTAAGTAAGTAGCTGGTTTTTGTAGGATGAAAGATTATTTTCATTTATTTTTCCAGTTTTTATGTCAATAATGCTCCCATTTTCAAGGATTATATCTATATTTCCTTGGAGTATATAAAAATTTCTATCAAGTTTTATGTTCATTTCAGATTCTTTAATGGGGAAATTTCTATTTATAAAATTTGCTATAGGCTTTTGAAATTCTTTGTTTTCTTTTATAAATTCATTTATTGTATCATAAGAAAGATTTTCTTTTTTTATATTCGTAAGATATTCGGCAAGGCTGTGAACTTTTGATCCAAAATCCACCGCCTTGGTTTTTTCTTTCCTGTATTCCAACAACCTTATAAATTTATATTTTAAAGGGCAAGATTTGTAAATTGAAATATCTGTTGTGTAAGCCAAAATTTCTTTTTTTACACTTTCCTCCTTAAATTTAAAATCAATTGTCTTTAAAATAGAAGATGAATTTAAACTTGATGTGAAAGACTTCATGTAGGAATTTTCTGAATTATCCAAAATAACCAAAAGATTTTTTGCTCTTGTAAAGGCAGTATAATATTTTCTATAATAATTTTTTAGAAAATCACTTTCTTTTTTTCCTTCAAGTTTTGGACTAAAAGAATACCTATCTTTTCTTGGATTATCATTTAGGCTTGAAACAAAGACAACATCATATTCAAGGCCTTTTGCTTGGTGGATTGTTGAAAAAATTACTGAATTTTTTGGACTATCAAAATTTTCAAATTCACTTATGGCTGAATTTTTAAAAAGATAAAAAATATAACCATAAATTAAGTCGATAGATTTTTTATAAAAATTAATATCAAAACCACAAAGATTTGTAAAATCCGAAAGAATTGATGTGAATTTTCCTATATTTGAAAGCTTTCTTATAGAATTTTGATTTTCTAGACTTTTATCCAAAATCTCTTTAAAAATTTCAAGACCAAAAGCCTGGTACAAAATCTCAGTGTAGGATTTGTTTTCACTTAACTTTAATTTTTCTTCCTTTATATAGGCATTTAATTCTTGGTTTTTTGTAAATTCCGCATCATCAAAAATCCCCCCTATATATTTTTTGAAATTTGTCTCTTGGCTCCACTTATATTTGTCAGGATTTGACCCTGTGAGCTTATTTGGTTTTTTTGAAAAAATTGACAATATCACATATAGGCAAAGTCTAATTTCTCTTCTTTTAAAAAATAATTTTGAGGATTTATTTAGGACATTTATGCCATGATTTTCAAAATAAGTTTGCAAGGACTTTGGATAATCTCCATTTAGTGAAGGAAATAAGAAAGCAATTTGGTTTAAATTTATTTTTTTATTTAAAAATTTCACTATATTTTCAATATTTTCATATTGATTTGCCCTTGCCCTTACAAGAGAATTCTCATTTTTTTCCCCATCATTTGCCCTTAAATCTTTTATTTTTTCAAGGTCAAAGGCCTTTGAA
Organism: Anaerococcus ihuae; assembly: GCF_928368155.1. Classification (GTDB taxonomy): domain Bacteria; phylum Bacillota; class Clostridia; order Tissierellales; family Peptoniphilaceae; genus Anaerococcus; species Anaerococcus ihuae. Next base: position 134,267 of record NZ_CAKMRU010000003.1, read on the forward strand.
TTTACAAGAAAATCTTTGGACTTATCTATTATTTCTTGATTTGATCTGTAATTTATATCTAGATTATAAAAATTCGCCTCTTTTTTTAGATTTTTCTTACAAGCCTTGTCAAAATCTCTTAAATTCCTTGGACTTGCTCCCCTAAAGGAGTAAAGAGCTTGGTCATCATCTCCAAAAACCATAAGATTTTTCCCCTTACAAAGGCCAAAGGAGATTTCTTCCTGGATAGTATTTGTATCTTGGTATTCATCAATTATTACAAAATCTATCCTATCCCTAATTTTTTTCCCATAAAGTGGGTCATTTAATAGGTCGTAGAAATTTTTCAAAATCATTTGGTAATTTATAAGCTTATTTTGGTCAAGAAAATTCGCCCATTTCAAATAAATTTCAAGAGCTAAATTATCACGAGGATTATCCGAATCACGAAGATCATTTAAATCGACCAAATTATTGCTAATACTTGCAAAAATCCCTTGGATTTGACCCACCTCATTGTAGGAAATAAATTTTGAAAAATTTGGAATATTTTCAAAAATCCCCATATTTTTTTCAATCAAATATCCCTCAATGTGGGAATCAATAACTGTGGGATCAAAAATATTTTGACCAAAAGACTTGTATTCTTTTAAAAAAGAAAGGGCAAGAGAATGAAAATTTCCAATTAACATATTGGAAGTATCAGCCTCTATATTTTCTTTTTTAAGATTTGACTCAACCCTTTCAATCAGCTCATTTGCAGCCTTTTTGGTAAAAGTTGTAACAAGAATTTTATTGGGACTAATCCCATCATTTTTTATTAAAGAAATTATTTTTTGAACAATTGTAAAAGTTTTTCCAGTCCCAGGACCTGCAAGAACCGCAGCCGGAAGCCTTGCATCATCGATGATCTTTTTTTGTTTTTCATTTATCATAAAATCAACTCATACACATATCTTTTAGATCTTCTGATTTTATCATCAACTGTACAAATTCCAATTTTTTCAAAAGACAATTTGCTAATTAAATTTTGCATTTTAAAATTATCTGGGTGGGTGTCAATCCTTATTGCCTCCATTTTTAAATTTTTCCCATATCCTATAATTTCATCAAAAAACTTCTTAGCAACTCCTTTTTTCTTTGCACTTTCTCTTACACTTAGTCTGTGAATTGTTAGATATGGTCCGTGATTTTTAAAATCCTTTTCAATTTCCCTATAATCTTCTTCATAATCCTTCTTCAAATAAGCAAAAGATAAAATTTTCCCATTTTCCTCATAAACAAAACTTTCTCCTGTCAAAATATTTTCATAAATCCCCTTTCTATCAGGAAGTCCATTTTGCCATTGGTCAACTCCATCTTTTTTCAAAGCTTTTTTGCCGTCATTTATAATTATCATAATTTCATCTAAGTCTTTAATTTCTGCTATTCTCATACAATTATTATACATTAAAATGGTTTTTATTTAAATTGGTTAAATTTCTTTAATTTTGAAAATAAAAAGACTATGAGCAAAACTCATAGCCAGTATATTTTAAGGGGGTTGTATTTAATTTTTTTACCAAGCAGGAATCCATGCTCCTCCTGTGAATTTTTCGTAGTCTTTTTTGGTGTCATCTGTTTGATAATAATTTTTCACAAAATCATTTAAAACTTCATCGTCTTTTCTATCTTTTTTGGCTGCAAATACATTCACATAAGGGTTTGAATCATCTGCTTTTGATTCTTCAAATTTTAAAGCTGGATATTCTGTAGCAATTTTTGAATCAAGAGCGAAAGTATCATTTACAACTGCAAGGGCAGCTGAATCTAGATTTCTTGCTGTTTGAGCTGCGTCAACTTCTGTAATTTTTAGATTTTTTGAATTTTCTTCTATATCTACAATTGTTACAGAATCTCCCTTTTCTCCTTTTACTTTTATAAGTCCTGCATCTTGTAATAAAAATAGGGCTCTTGCTCCGTTTGATGCATCGTTTGGAATTACTATTTCGTCATTTTCTTTTACTTCGTCGAGTGATTTATATTTTTTTGAATAAATTCCAAGAGGTGCAAGCATTGTATTTCCTACTGAAACAAGGTCTGTTTTGTGATCTTTGTTGTATTCTTCTAAGAATTTTTTGTGTTGGTAGGCATTTAAATCAATATCTCCTGATTCTAGTGCTTCGTTTGGTTGGTTGTAGTCTGAAAATACCACAAGTTCAACTTCATTTCCTGTTTTTTCTTCATATCTTTTTATAACTTCATTTAATACATCGTTATATTCTCCAACAACTCCTATTTTTATGCTTTGTTTTTCTTTTGGATTTTCATTTGAATTTGATGTAACTTTTTCATCTTCTTTGTTTCCGCATGAACTAAGTCCTACAAGTAGGGCAAGTCCTAAAGCTATTTTTCCAATTTTTTTCATTTTTTTATCTCCTTTTTAATTTTATTTCCAAGCTGGAATTTCTGATCCTTTTGTTTCTTTTTCTACTAATTTTTTAGTTTCGTCTGTTTGATAATAATTTTTTATAAAGTTTTCTACAGTTTTTGAGTCTTTGTCTTCTTTTCTTGCTGCAATTATGTTTACATAGATTGCTTTTGCTGGATCGTCCTTATCTTCAAGATAAATTGCATCTTCTGTTGGAACAAATCCTGCATCTACTGCTACTCCAGAATTTATAACTGATGCTGCAACTTCTGTAAGATTTCTTGCAGTTTGACTTGCATCTAGTTCAATTATTTCCAAATTTTTTGGATTTTTCTTTATATTATCAAGGGTAATTGCATCTCCTTCTTTTCCTTCAAGCTCAAGTAAGCCTGCTGATTGAAGTAGGAAAAGGGCTCTTGCTCCATTTGTTGGATCATTTGGAATTGCAATTTTATCTCCATCTTTTATTTCTTTTACATCTTTTATTTTATCTGAATATATTCCCATTGGAGCAAGTAGGGTATCTCCAACTGCAACTATATCTGTTTTGTGAGATTCGTTATAATCTTCCAAGAATTTTTTGTGTTGGAAGGCATTTAAGTCTATATCTCCAGATTTTAAAGCCTCGTTTGGTTGGTTGTAATCTGAAAATGGTACAATTTCTATTTTCTTTCCTGTATCTTTTTCAAATCTATTTGCAATATCTTCTAAAACTTCATTCTTTTCTCCACAAACCCCAATTTTTATTTCTTTAATATCAGCAAATCTGTCTTCTGTTTTTGCTTGGTTTGATGGGGAAGAATTTGAATTTGTATCATTCTTCTTATTTCCGCATCCTACTAAAGTTAGTACAAGTGACAATCCTAGTGCAATTTTCTTTAAGTTTTTCATCATTTTCCTCCTAATATTTTTAATGTGATGTTTTTTTTATGATTAAATTGGCAATGCCTTGGATGGCATAGACAATGATCAAAATAACTATTACCGATATAATAACTACATCGTTTTTGTATCTGTTGTATCCGACTGCTATAGCAAGATTTCCTATTCCTCCTGCTCCGATTGTTCCAGCCATTGCAGTAAGTCCCAAAAGTGAAATTAGGGTTATGGCTGAAGCTCTTACAAGTGATGGTAAGCCTTCTCTTAAATAAACTGCTGTTATGATTTCAAATGGTGAATTTCCCATAGCTTCCGCAGCTTCTATTACTCCTGGATCAACTTCTGCAAGAGCTTGTTCAACTTGTTTGGCAAAAAATGGCACGCAAGAAAAAACTAAGGGAACTATTGCAGCTGTTGGTCCAATTCTTGTTCCTACAATTAAATTTGTCAAAGGACTTATTACTGCAAGTAAAATTATGAAGGGAACCGCACGGAAAAGATTTGTTATCTTATCCAAAAGGCTATAAACTTTTTTGTTTTCCAAAATTCCTCCATCGTTTGTAACTACCAGTATTACTCCTATTATTAGTCCAAAAATTCCTGAAAATATGGCTGATAAAAATAGCATATAAAATGTAAGGCCTATATCTTCAAAAATCCTATCTTTTATTGAAAGTGCATAACTAAAGTATTCCATTACTATCTCCTAAAATTTGTACATTTGTTCCACCAGCAATCAAATATTCAATAGCCTTATCAATATTTTCTCCTTCATCTTTGAAGGTTACTATAAGATTTCCAACTGGAACATTTGTAATAAATTCAATATTTCCTGCCAAAACATTGGTCTTAACCTTAAATTTCTCATAAATTTCATTTATTACAGGTTCTGTTGTTGCCTCTCCAACATAGGAAAGTTTTACTAAAAATTCACCTTTTTTCAAAACTCCCAGATTGTTTTTAACTTCCTCAAGAGTTTGATTTACATTTGTTGAAGTTTCTACAAAATCTTTTGTAAGTTTGTGTCTTGGATTTGAAAATATTTCAAGAGTTGTCCCTTCTTCAATAACTTTTCCATCTTGCATTACAGCAACCTTATTGCAAAGATCTTTTACAACTTCCATTTGGTGGGTGATTATTACAATTGTTATTCCAATTTTCTCTTTAATCTCTCCCAAAAGTTTTAAAATTTGCTTGGTAGTTTTTGGATCAAGAGCACTTGTCGCCTCATCACAAAGTAAAATTTCAGGATCAGATGCAAGGGCTCTTGCAATTGCACATCTTTGCTTTTGACCACCTGATAGCTCTCTTGGGAAAGATTCAGCCTTATCGCCAATTCCAACCAAGTCTAAAAGTTTTTTGGCTTTTTTGATTTTTTCTTCTTTTGAAATATTTTCCTTTCTTATTGGAAAAATTACGTTGTCTATCACAGAAAGATTATTCAAAAGATTAAAGTGTTGGAAAATCATGCCGATTTTTTTACGTCTTTTTCTCAAATCTTTTTGTGATAAGTCCAAAAGATTTTCACCCTTTATCAAAACTTCTCCCTCGGATGGTTTTTGCAAAAGATTTATGCACCTTACAAGGGTTGATTTTCCAGCCCCAGAAAATCCAACTATACCAAAGGCATCTGCCTTTTCAATTTTAAGATTAACTCTATCGACTGCCTTGAAACCATCAAAGTCTACGCTAATATTTTTTAGTTCAATCATCATCTCTCTCTTTTCTATTAAAATTTATTAAAAAATTTAAAGCACAAGCTAGTCCATAATAAAGACCGTCGTTGTCAACATCAAATTTTTCAGTGTGAGCTCCAGCTCCACATCCTTTTTCTTCGTTTTTTACACCAATTTTTGCAAAAACACTTGGAGCAATTTTTCCATATCCATAAAATGATTCAGATCCAAAAGAAACATCTTCATCTACCCTTGAATTTGGTAAAATTTCTTCCAAAGAAATCCTTGCAAATTCCGAAATATTTTCATCATTTATAACTGGATAGGCAACTATTCTTGTATAATCGTTAAATTTAACCTTGCATCCATATAAGTTTGCAGTTTTTTCTGCAATATCTTTTAATTTTTCCAAGGCTTTTTCTCCAACCTCATCTTCAAAAAATCTCAAAGTCGCCTTTAAATTCGCCTTATCAGGAATAACATTTGAAGCAAAACCTGCATTTATCGACCCAATTCCCAAAGTTACAATCTCATTTGGATTAAGGCCGCTTGCCCAAGTTTGGTTTAGGTTATTTATAATAGCAACAAGGGCATTTATTGGAGAAATTAATAAATCAGGTCTTGAACCGTGACCGCCTTTTCCGATTACATCAAAATCAACCCCCGCACAACCTGCATAAACTTTCCCTTTAGAAATTGCAATTTTTCCTGTTGGAATTTCTGTATCAACATGGTTTCCATAAATTGCATCAAATTTTATATTTTTTAAAGATTCGATCATAGCATGAATTCCTGCTCCTGTTTCCTCGCCTTCTTCAAAAATAAAATAAAATTTTCCGTTTAATTTATCTTTAAGTTCACTTAGAATTTTCGCACTTGTAAGAGCAAGAGCCATGTGAAAATCGTGGCCACAAGCATGCATTACACCAGGATTTTTCGATACAACTTCTTTTTTGCTCTTTAAATTTTCTTCATTTTCCAAAATTGGAAGAGCATCTATATCGGTTCTAAGTCCCAATGTTTTTCCTTGCCTATTTGTATCAAGGATTGCCACAAAACCTGTAGAATTTTTAACCTCTTCGATTTCCAAACCAAGTTTTTTGCACTCATTTATTAAAAATTTGCGAGTTTCAAATTCCTTGCTTGAAAGTTCTGGATATTCATGTAGGTAATTTTTTATTTTTTTGGCAAAATCTAAATTTTCCTTTACCAAATTTTTAATTTCATTTGCACTTATATTTGCCATTTCCCCCAACCTTTCTTTCCTAAATTTAAACAAATAAAAAAGTCCTTACTGTAGATAAACTACAATAAGGACGAAATTTTTCCGCGTTACCACCTTTTTTGCACTAAAAAATGCCACTTCAGATACTATCATATCCTAACTCTGTAACGGGAGTTCCCGTATAAGTCTAAATATCGACCTATCCCATCTGAGACCATCTTCACCATACTTTTTATTTACCCCTCTCAGCTTAACAGGGCTCTCTGTAAAATAATCCATACGACTACTCTTCTCTTTATCTGGTTTGTTTTTAATCTATTTGATAAATCAATAATACTATCATTTAAAAATCCTGTCAAGCTTTTTTTTAATTTTTATTAATTAATTTAGGATATTATTAATAAAATCCCCATAATTTCAAGCTTTTACTTATAAATATTAAAAATAATTTATTGGTCTTTTTTATAGAAAAATCAAAATTTAAAATAATTTAAAATAAAAAAAGAAGCCCTAAGGCTTCTCATGGTTTTGGTAAAATAAATTCAATAATAATATACTGTATTTAATTATTTGTGCAAGTTATTCTACCGTTACTGATTTCGCTAAATTTCTAGGCTTATCAACATCAAGTCCTTTTGCACATGAAACATAATATGCCAAAATTTGTTGAGGAATAACTGATAAAACCGGATAAAGTGGATCAATTGTTTGTGGAAGTTCGAAATTAAAGTTGGAAATTTCTTTCAAATGGTCATCTTTTTTTGAAATTGAGAAGATATTTGCTCCTCTTGAGATAATTTCTTTTACATTTGATATGGTTTTTTCCATTATATTTTCTTGACTTGCAACTACCACAACAGGAGTTCCATTTTCAATTAAAGCAATGGTTCCATGTTTTAATTCTCCCGCTGCCAAGGCTTCTGAATGAATGTATGAAACTTCTTTTAGTTTCAAAGACCCTTCGATTACAGATTTATAATCAAGACCACGACCTATATAAAACATAGAATTAAAATCTTTTATCTCTTTTGCGTAAGTTTTTATTTTCTCGCTCTCACCCAAAACTTCCTTGATTTTTTCAGGAATTTTTTTCATTTCTGAAATTATTTCCTTGTATTTTTCTTCATCAATTGTTCCAAGTTTTAAAGAAAAATCTAAGGCGAGCATGTAAAGAGAAATAATTTGTGTTGTGTAGGCCTTGGTTGATGCAACTGCAATTTCTGGTCCTGCATAACAATAAATTGTTTTGTCAGCCTCCCTATCAAGAGATGAAGCTACAACATTTGTCAAAACTAAAGTCTTTGCACCATTAATCTTACCAAGTCTTAAAGCTGCAAGAGTATCTGCAGTTTCCCCAGATTGGCTTACCAAAATTATCAAAGTATTTTCATCAATAAAAGGATCATTGTACCTAAATTCACTTGCTATATCACAAATTACAGGAATTTTTGCAAATTTTTCAAAGGCATAGGCCCCAACAAGACCCGCATGGTAGGCAGTTCCACAAGCAACTATATAAATTTTCTTGAAATTTTTAATCTCATCAAGAGAAAATGAATTTTCTTTAAAATCAACCCTATCACCAGTCATTTTAAATCTGATTGTATCTGCAATTGCCTTTGGTTGGTCAAAAATTTCTTTAATCATAAAATGATCAAAACCTTCTTTGGTTGAATCTTCAAAAGAAAAATCAACTTTTGAAATTTCTCTTTGAATTTTTTGGAAATTTCTGTCATAAATTTCGTAAGAATCTCCCTTAATATCAACCAAATCTCCATTTTCAAGATAAATTACATCTTTTGTGTATTTTATTATTGAAGGAAGGTCGCTTGCTGCAAGGATTCCATCATTAGTTTTTCCCAAAACAAGTGGACTTTCTTCCCTTAAAACTATAAGTCTATCACTTTCGTCTTGGCACAAAATCCCAAGAGCAAAAGATCCTCTCAAGTCATTTTTTGCTTTTTTTACAGCCTCTAAAATGTCACCATCATAATATTTTTCAATCAAAACAGCAATAACTTCTGTATCAGTATCAGACTTGAAATTATAACCTTCTTTTTTAAGATTTTCTTTAAGCTCATTATAATTTTCAATAATTCCATTATGAACAACAGAAATTTTCCCATTATTTGAAAGATGTGGGTGAGAATTTATATCTGAAGGGCCTCCGTGAGTTGCCCATCTAATATGGCCAATTCCGATATTTCCCTCAATAGGATTTTTTGAAAGCTCATCTTTTAAAACTTTTACCTTGCCGCTTTTTTTGACAGTTTTAATTATACCCTGATCGATAAGGGAAATTCCCGCCGAATCGTATCCCCTATATTCAAGTCTTTCAAGACCATCCATAATAATTTCTCTAGCTTTAAGCCTTCCCTTATAACATACTATTCCGCACATAGTATCCTCCTAATATTAAATTTTAGAGGTATCACTTTATTTTCTTTGTCATAAGAATTGCTTCTTATTTTTGTTAAATACTGAGCCTGTGAAAGCTTTGGAGCACCCGCCGAATTTTCGATAACCCCATTCCTCGTCATCCCAAAGGGATCTGGCGCTTATTATATTTTTACCTCGTGATTCATTATATAATAAAATTATGATTAAATAAAGTATTTGTAAAATAATTAGCTAAATCCGCATCAAAAATTTACATATTTTTTCTTAATTTTTATATTTCTTTACATATACCTTACAATTGAGTGAAATAATAAAGTAAAGCTATGCTCTGGAGGTTTATAATTATGAAAAATAACATTTTATCCATTGATTCATTGAAATCATGGTATGAAAAAGATAATCTCATCTTAAAAGATGTAAGTTTTGAAATCAAGGAAAATGAAAATCTTGCCTTAGTTGGGGCAAATGGCTCTGGAAAGACTACTATGATTAAGACAATAATGAACATCCACCCTGATTTTTCCATAGAAAAGATGATTTTTTCTGATAAAGAATCTTCCTTTTCTGATAAAAATTTTAAGAAAAATAGGATAGCAGTCTTTTCTGAAGATTCTTCTTTTAGGTATTGGACCTTTGAGGAATACAAAAACTTTCTACATAAGTCTTATAATAAGAAGGAAGATAAGGACTTTATAGACTATATGGTAGAGGGATTTTCTTTCAAAGAACACTATGATAAGGCTTGTAAAGATTTATCCATGGGTAACAAGAAGAAGTTTTTTACTATAGCAGCCCTTTCTTTAAAGCTTCCTTTGGTTTTTTTAGATGAACCTGTAGATGGGCTTGATTTTGAATCCACTGACTTTTTATACAAAATAATTAGAGACTACAAAAAATACGGTTCAATCTTCATGTCAACTCACATATTAGAAAGTATTAACGAATCTTGCGACAGTCTTGTCTTACTTAAGGATGGAATACTTTCAGACAAAAAAATCTTAGAAGATGACCTTGATATGGAAGATATTATGAAAGTTTTTAGGAGCAAGTCATGACTCGTGTATTTCTTAAAGATATGCTAGATAAGAAGACTATTGGTACATACATAATATTTTTAGTACTTTTTTATGTGGAAGGAGACTATCTTTTAGAAAGAGAGCTTGATATTTTTAAAATTGATCTTGGAATAAGGTTTGTATTTTTTATCTCCTTTGCCCTAATGACTACAGTATATTTTTTCATAAAATCATATACTGGAAGTGATAAAATCCTGCCCTACTATGCCCTAATATATGATAGAAAAGATGTAAATTTAAGCTTACTTATGGCTTTAATCATAGATTCTATCTTTAGAAAGCTATCCTTTATTTTTATCTTTCTATACCTATCTAGGTCGTATTATTTAACTTATATTTTCATATTTATAAGTGTAATAATAGTATGTAGTCTATCTTTGGTTATGAATGCTACAAATGTTGAAAAAATCAAGAAAGTTTTCTTTATTCTTATAGGTTTTGCCTTAATAGCTTCTTTATACCCACTTAATCAAATCTTAGAAAATCCTTTACACATACTACTTATCTACTTATGCTTAAGCCTTATATATATTTTTTTAGTTTATAAAGTTTACTTTTCTTCATGCTTTATAAACAGTAAAAATGACAGTCTAATAAAGGGTTTTAATATAGGTAATTATTTTCTTAAATTTATACTTTCAGAAAGAGTTTACCTTATTAATACGCTTTTTATCATAATCTTAATAGTAGTAGTTTCCCTACTTTTACCAAGTCCAATAAACATGGCACTCGCCTTTGCAGTAGCTACTATAAACTCGCCTCTTTTATCAATATTTTCAACAGAAAAAGGACTAAGAGTTTACGAAAAAGCACTTCCAGATACATATATAAGCCTAAGAAGACAGTATCTTACTATACTTATTATATATTTCTTATTTGTAAATTGCTTAGTGCTTGTATTAAACATTAATAATTTAAATATAAAACTTATTTCAGTTTTTCTAATAGTAAATATCCTTGATATAAGTATTTCATATATCTTAGAGAAAAAATTTACTATAAGCGAGAAAAAAACTGATATGGCTGTATGGAAGTCACCTAGAAAGTACATACTTTCAGTTATAGTTTTTATCATAAGTTTTCTAGGACTTTCAATAATTTAAGAAAGGAGTGAATTATGAAAAATATTTTTAGAATTGGTATGGTAATTTTGTGTGCAGTAATAGCTTTTATCTGCTTTAGAAGAAATGATATGGTTTTTGCAGTAATAAGTGCAATCTTTGGTATCTTATTTGCATATAAAATGGTTAGTGATAACAATAAAGAAGTAAATAAATAAATCAGAAGCTGTGTTTCTATTTTGAAACGCAGCTTTTTAATTTAAACTTTGATTTGAATTAAATTTATCTAAGATTTAAAAAATTATAAAGTTTAGGTATATACTGCTATAAAGTACTTCTATTTAATTTGAAGTATGACATTTTTATCTGAACATATACTTTATTTATATCTCCTATAAAGATCTAACCTAAAACTCAAATAATACAAGTCTAAAATTTTAGAAACTTTCATATAATATTTTTATAACCTTTATTAAATTTATCTTCACTAGCTTTTATTAAATTTACTAATCAATAATCTTAGATAAAAGCTTAATTTCTAAATTATTCATTACTAACTATAAAAGTTTTACTAAATTGATTAAGCTTAAAAACTTGTATACAAAGATATAATTTTGAGTTTTATATTGAATTTTATACAAAAAATAGACCAAGATTTCTCTTGGTCTATTATAAAACACTTAGTAATTCATATGCTATTTTTAGGATTTATTTTTTTATTTATTTTCCATTTTTTTGTAAGATTCTAATCTTTCTTTTGCAGCTTCTTCAGCTTCTGCATATAATCTATCTGCATCTTCTGGGAAAGCTTTTTTAAGAGAAGCGTATCTTACTTCACCTTGTAGGAATTCTTGGAAAGATTCTGTAGGATCTTTACTATCTAGTGTAAATGGATTCTTGCCTTCTTCTTTAAGAAGTGGGTTAAATCTCCATAAGTGCCAATATCCACTTGCTACAGCTTCTTTTTCTCTTCTTTGAGTCTTGCCCATTCCTGCTTTTAGTCCGTGGTTAATACATGGAGCGTAAGCAATTATTAGTGATGGACCATGATAAGATTCTGCTTCTTTTATTGCTTTTAATGTTTGAGCTTGGTTTGCTCCCATTGCAACTTGTGCAACGTAAACATAACCATAAGTTGTCATCATTAAACCAAGGTCTTTCTTTCTAACTTTTTTACCACTTGCTGCAAATTTTGCTACAGCTGCAAGAGGAGTTGCCTTTGAGCTTTGTCCACCTGTGTTTGAGTAAACTTCTGTATCAAATACGATAATATTAATGTCATCACCACTTGCAAGAACATGGTCTACTCCAGAAAATCCTATATCATAAGCCCAACCGTCTCCACCGTAGATCCAAACAGATTTTTTAACTAAATAATCTTTTAGATTTTTAATTCTTTCAATAATCTTGTTGGCTTCTTCGTTGTCAGTTTCATTTGCTATTAATGATTCAATTTTTATTGCAGCTTTTTTGCTTGCTTCAAAATCATCATTATTTTCTAACCATTCGTTGAATGCATCGTTAAGTGGTGTAGAAACTTTTAATTCTAAGAATTTTTTCATTAATGTTTCTAATAAGAATTTATTTGATTTTGTTGCAAGAAGCATACCATAACCATATTCTGCTGCATCTTCAAATAAGGATGATGCCCAAGCTGGACCTTCTCCGTCTTTGTTTGTGCAATATGGCATTGATGGAACTGATGAACCCCAGATTGATGAACATCCTGTTGCGTTTGAAATAATTTGATGATCACCGTAAAGTTGGGTGATTAATTTTGCGTATGGTGTTTCTCCACAGCCTGCACATGCACCTGAGAATTCAAGTAATGGTTGGCTAAATTGTGAATTTTTAACATTTGTTGGAGCTATTTCATCATTTCTGTATCCAACTTCACCATGAGCAAATTCCCAATTATCTGCTTGTTTTTCAATTTGTTCATCTATTGGTTTCATAGCTAGGGCTTTCTTTGGAGCTGGACATACGTCAACACAGTTTCCACATCCCATACAATCATATGGTGAAACTTGGATTCTAAATTCGTATCCTTCAAGTCCTTTGCCTATAGCTTTCTTTGTTTCAAAACCTTCTGGTGCTTTAGCTTTTTGTTCTTCATCTAATAAGAATGGTCTAATTGTAGCGTGTGGACAAATGTATGAACATTGGTTACATTGGATACAATTATCTATGTTCCATTCTGGAACAAATAAAGCTATACCACGTTTTTCATATCTTGAAGTTCCTGACATGTATTGACCATCATCATATGGTAAATATGTTGAAACTGGAAGATCATCTTCTTCTAGGTTTATAATTGGTCTAACCATATTTTTGATAAAGTCAGGTTCATTTTCATTTGCACCTTCTCTATCTTCACCAAGGTTTTTCCATTCTTCTTTAACTTTTATTTCTTGTAATTCTTCACTTGCACGGTCAACTGCTTTGTTGTTCATATCAACAATATCTTGACCTTTCATTCCATAAGATTTTTCTATAGAATCTTTTAGATATTTTATTGCATCATCTATTGGTAAAACTTCTGATAGAATAAAGAAAGCTGTTTGGATAACCATGTTTGTTCTGTGTCCAAGGCCTACTTCTTGAGCTATTTTTGAAGCGTTTACTGTGTAGAATTTAATATTTTTATCTGCAATTTCTTTTAATAGATAATTTGGAATGTGATCTTCTAATTCATCTTCTGACCAAATTGTATTTAATAAGAAAATTCCGCCTTCTTTTAGGTTTTTAACAAGGTCATATTGTCTTACATAAGCTTGTGGTGAGCATGATACAAAGTCAGCTTCATCTATAAAGTATGCTGCATGGATTGGATTTGGTGAAAATCTTAAGTGAGACATTGTTAAACCATTAGATTTTTTAGCATCATAGTCAAAATATCCTTGAGCAAACATATCTGTATTGTCCCCTATAATTTTGATAGCAGATTTATTTGCACCAACTGTACCGTCTCCACCATTTCCCCAGAAAATACAACGAGTTGTTTTTCCATCATCAATTACGAAACTTTCATCAACTTCAAGTGATGTATGAGTTACATCATCATTAATTCCAACTGTGAAGTGATTTTTAGGATTTTCTTTTGCTAGGTTATCAAATACTGATTTTATATGAGCAGGTCTTGTATCTTTTTGTCCAAGTCCATATCTTCCTGCAATTATTTTTGGATTTCTATCAGAATCTGAGAATGCTTCTAATACATCTAGGTATAGAGGTTCTCCAGCTGATCCTTTTTCTTTTGTTCTATCTAAAACTGCAATTCTTTCAACTGTTTCTGGAATTGCTTCTAGTAAGTGTTTAGTTGAGAATGGTCTATAAAGATGTACTTTTACAAGTCCAACTTTTCTTCCAGCTTTGTTTAATTCTTCTACTGTTTGTTGAATTGTATCAGTACCTGAACCCATAGCTACAATTATATCAGTAGCATCTTCTGCACCTTCATAATTAAATAATGAATAATTTGTTCCAATTTTTTCATTGATTTTATTCATATAATCAATAACTATTTCTGGTAGTCCGTTGTAAGCTTTATTTTGAGCTTCAGTTCTTTGGAAATATCCACTCTTTTCAAATACACCACGCATGGTTGGTCTGTGTGGATTTAATGAATCCTTTTTGAAATCGTCAATCGCTTTCCAATCAACCATATCTTCAAATTGATCATAGTCCCAAACATCAATTTTTTGGATTTCGTGACTTGTTCTAAATCCATCAAAGAAATTCATAAATGGAACTCTAGCTTTTATAGCTGAAAGGTGAGCTACTGGAGAAAGATCCATAATTTCTTGAACTGAACCTGATGCAAGCATAGCAAATCCTGTTGCTCTTGCTGCCATTACGTCTTGATGATCGCCATACATGTTGATTGAACATGTTGATAGGGAACGTGCTGCTACATGGAAAACTGCAGGAAGTCTTTCTCCAGCAATTTTGTACATATCTGGAATCATTAGAAGTAGTCCTTGGCTGGCTGTGTATGTAGATGTAAGTGCTCCAGCTGCAAGGGATCCGTGAACTGCTCCTGCTGCTCCTGCTTCGTGTTGCATTTCTGTAACAGATACAGGGTTTCCAAATAGATTCAATCTTTCGTTTGCTGCCCATTTGTCAATAAATTCTGGCATTGGTGAAGATGGAGTTATTGGATAAATAGCTGAAACTTCACTAAAAGCGTAAGAAACATGAGCTGCTGCCGTGTTACCATCCATGGTAACTTTTCTTCTCTTTATTGTCATAAAAATACTCCTTTTTAATATTTTTTTTAATGCTTTTTCATAAATTTAGTCTTAAGATCATAAGCTCAAAAATAGAACTCAAAAGAGTTCTATTTTTTATTGCTTTTTATTGCTTAACTAATTCGTCAATGTATTCAGCATTTGCTGCTGGATCTAGTTTAAATCCTGAGATTTTATTAACTATACAAGCTATAGCAGCATCACCTGTGATGTTACATGCTGTACCAAATGAGTCTTGGGCAACATATAATGCGATGATTAAAGC
Organism: Anaerococcus ihuae; assembly: GCF_928368155.1. Classification (GTDB taxonomy): domain Bacteria; phylum Bacillota; class Clostridia; order Tissierellales; family Peptoniphilaceae; genus Anaerococcus; species Anaerococcus ihuae. The sequence continues at coordinate 149,488 of NZ_CAKMRU010000003.1, forward strand.
TGTCATAGGTTCTGTAAATCCAAGCATAGATTGAAGAATACCTAGTGCTGCCATTACTGCTCCTCCTGGAACTCCAGGTGCTGCTACCATTGTAACACCTAGCATGAGGATGAATGGGAACATGTGTTGGAATCCTACATCTGATCCATTAAGCATAAGAATTGATAATGAACAAGATGTCAATGTGATTGTTGAACCTGATAAGTGGATTGTTGCACAAAGAGGAATTACAAAGTCTGCTATACCTTTGTTTACACCTAATTTATAAGTTTGGTTAAGTGTAACTGGGATTGTTGCTGCAGATGATTGAGTTCCTATAGCTGTCATGTAAGCTGGAATCATAGTCTTGATTTTTGAGAATGGATTTCCACCTGACATTGAACTTGCAATTGTAAATTGTGCAGTAATTGTTAGATAATGTAGTATCAATACCATTATAAATACTCTAGCAAATACTGATAATACAACTGCTACAGTTCCTTCATAAGCCATGTTTGCAAAAATACCACAAATGTGGAATGGTAATAATGGAATTACAACATTTGAAATCAATTTTGTAATAATATCAGAGAATTCATGAACTGCTTTTTTTAGAACTTCAGCTTTAGCTGCTGCTATACCAACACCCAAAATAAATGAAATTATAAGTGCTGTTGTAACAGAAAATACTGGATCCATTGGTGATTCAAATATTTTTTCTAGAGCCTTACCTGAGTTTTTCTCTGGATCAAATGAGATTGCTCCCTTTTTAATAAAGTTAGGAAGAACAACGCTGCCTACAAAATATGTAATAGTTCCAAAGATAACGGTTGACAAATATGCAATACCTGCTGTTATTGCTAGTGTCTTTCCTGCTGAGTCTCCTAGATCTGCTATACCTGGGATTACAAATCCCATGATGATAAGTGGAATAACAAAACCTAAGAAGTTGCCAAATAGACCATTAAAAGTGATTAGTAATCTAACAAGGATTTTTAAAATGTCAACTTTTTGACCTGCAAGTCCTATTAGAATACCTAGAATGATTGCAATAATTAGTCTTGGCAATAAACCTAGTTTCTTCATTTCTATTTTTCCTCCTTGAAATGAATAATATTGATCTTAAGATCACCTAAATAATATCAGTTTTACGTTTTCATGTCAACATTTTCATAGTTTTTTTAAATTTTCTTTAAAAACCAAATGAATAATGTTATTTTTTTATTTAAGATCCTAGGTTTAGAGCTTTTATTTAAAAATAAAATCCTTGATTTTTCCTCTTAAATATCAATCTAAATTATTTTTTGGTATTGTTTTCCTATATTGATATAAATATTCATATAAAAAATGACCTACAAAAATAATTTGTAGATCCTAATTTTTAAAAATCTATAATCTCATCAAATTTTTTCAATGAATCTTCATCAATTTTGTGAGAAATTATAATAACAGTTTGGTCTAGTGATAGAAGTTTTCCTAAAACTTCTTTTGAGTTTTTGTCATCAAGGGCTGCTGTCGGTTCATCGTAAATCATAATAGGTCTAGTTTTAACAAGAGATCTTAATAAGCTTATTCTCATCATCTCGCCTCCAGATAAGCCATCATTATCACTTATTTTATCACTTGATTTTTTATTTATATTAAACAAAGTTAAATCAATTTTTTTATCCTTTTCATTTCTATAGAAATTTATATTATCTTTCAAATCCCCATCTATAATATTAGGTTTTTGGTCAATATATAGGATATAGTCCCTAAAATCAAAATTTTTTATGTCTACATTATTTAACAAAATTTTTCCTTCATTCGGAGAAATTTCTCCACAAAGTATCCTTGCCAAGGTTGATTTCCCCTTGCCAGATTCTCCCCTTATTAAATACTTATTCCCATAAGAAAATTCAAAATCAAAATCTTTAATTATTTTTTTATCGACATATGAAAAAGAAATATTTTTGGCAGAAAGATTTATTGGAGACGATAAATCCAAGGATTTTTTCTCGATTTCTTTTTTATTTAAGGTATTTTTAATATTTTCATAAATAGGTTTTGACTCATTGTACATAGAAATTAATGAAGACAATGCTATAACCGGTTCAACTATGTAATTCATAAGCTGTACTACTGAAATTATAGAACCAACTTCAATTTCTCCTTTAAACGCAAGAAGTCCACCAAAAATAAAAACCAAAATATATGAAATCGAACCAAGACTTTGGGAAGATATATTGGAAAAAGTGTTGATATTTTTTAAATCTTTTCTGTTTTTTTCATGCTTATATTCAATCCTACTTTTTTCTTCTATTAGCTTATCTCCAACCTTATATCTCAAATATTCATTTTTTGGGTCTAATTTTTTACCAATATATTTTTGATAAAAATCATAAAATTCATTAAATTTTCGAGATTTTTCTTGGATATTTTTCCCTAAAATAAGGGGCATCAATAGAGGTAAGCTTGCTCCAATTATTGCAATAGGTAGAAGTTTAAAATTAATATAAATAATAGAAATTACAGCAAAAAACATGGTCAAGACTAGATTTATAGAATTTATTTTTACCATAAACCTATTTGTATATAGATTTTCAATATTGGTCGTATAATTTGCAATATTTATTTCCTCAACATTTTCCAAATCCTTTTTAAAAAGCTCGTTTTTTAAATCAATAAATTTTTCCATACCCAGCATATAATTAAGTCTAAAGGCTAAATTTGAAGAAATAAAATTTATCAAAACTAAGACTGCCAATTTTATTAGATTTGATTTAAATTCTTCCAAATTCAAATTTGAAATTGAAGTTACAACTTTCCCCATAAATATTCCTATTAATGAAAGACTTGAAGAAGTAAGAACTAACATCAAAATTATTATTAGATAAGTTGCAAAGGATTTTGATTTATTTTTCATAACTTTTTCCTATTCTTTAAAACATAAAATATTCGCTACTATTTTACCCTATATTTTTTAAATTTTATATTATATTTTTAAAGATAACAAAATAATCATTACTTTTAACAATATTTTTAATGCAATATATTGAAAAAGACGAGGAAACAAATTTCCTCGTCTTTTTCTATCTTGGGAATTTTATAAAATTCCTTTTTCTTACTTCTTAAAACTTGTTAGAAATATTTTAATCTTTATTCTTTCTGTTTTTGTATAAAGCAAAAGCAGAACCCATTAATACAAGTATTACATTTGTAGAACCTGCCACTCCCGTACTAACATTTGATTTGCCAATAGCACGGTTTACTTTGCTTCCAATTGAAGTGCTTGTAACAGATTTTGTATTTGGTACAAATTTCCATTTTCCTGTAAAACTTATATCACCGTTTTCGATTATACCACTTTCCTTATCATATCCTTCAAATACCCAAGTACCATCTTTTACTTTAACTTCTAATTTAGAAGGTTTTGTAGGAGAAACTTTAGTACCATTTTCTATTCCCTCTTGATTTTTTGGAAGAAGGTCTAAGATTTCTTTTGGTAGAGATTTACCTGGTGTAGTTGATTCGAATTTATGAGTTACTTTATATTTATTTTCTGTAGATGAAGATTTTTTCTTGTAGATATGAACAGTATTGCCGTCTTTATCTGTTTCAGTTTTTACAAACTCATAGCCTTTTATATCTTTATTAGGTTTTTTACCATCTTCACTTTCTGCGATAGTATTACCTTTTTCGTCTACGAACTTAGTAACTACTTTTGAAGTATTTTCTTTCTTCTTGTAGATATGAACAGTATTGCCGTCTTTGTCTGTTTCAGTTTTTACAAACTCATAGCCTTTAATATCTTTCTTAGGTTTTTTACCATCTTCACTTTCTGCGATAGGATTACCTTTTTCGTCTACGAACTTAGTAACTACTTTTGTTGAATCAGGTTTCTTTCTATAAACATAAATTATATTTCCCTTATCATCAGTTTTTGTAGTTATTATTTCATATCCTTCGATATTTTTGCTTGGATTTTTTCCTTTTTGAGTTTGAGCAATTTCATTTCCATTTTCATCAACATACTTAGTTACAACATCTGGTGTAATAACTTTCTTCTTGTAAACATGAATTGTATTACCATTATTATCTTTATTTGTACTTACATAATCGTAGCCATCAATATTTACTTGATTTTGTGTTCCTTCTTTTGGTGGAAGTAGTTGATTTCCATTTACATCAACATATCTTGTCTCAACTTCTGGAACAGGTGCAAGTTTTTGATAAATATGGGTTGTATTACCTTTTTCATCTTTTTCGGTTCTTACAAATTGATAACCTTCTATAGTTGATGCAGGATTTTCTCCAGCTTTATCAGCTAGTATTTGATTTCCTTCAGTATCAAAATATCTTGTTTCAACGCCTTCAAAAGGTGTTTTGCTGTAAGTGTGAATGGTGTTACCATTATTATCTTTACTTGTTCTTATATAGTTGTAACCTTCTATTGCTACTGAACCTTGTTCTCCTTGTTTAGGAGGAAGTAGTTGATTACCATTTTCATCAACATATCTAGTTTCAACTTTTGGAACAGGTGCAAGTTTTTGATAAATATGAACGGTATTACCTTTTTCATCTTTTTCGGTTCTTACAAATTGATAGCCTTCTATAGATGATGCAGGATTTTCTCCAGCTTTATCAGCAAGTATTTGATTACCTTCAGTATCAAAATATCTTGTTTCTACAGTTGGACTAGGTGTTTGTTTAAATCTATAAACATGAACAATATTTCCATCCTTATCTGTGTAAGTCTTTACAAACTCATAAGCAGGAATATCTTTTTTATCTTGCTTGCCATCTTCATCCTTAGCAAGAGAATTTCCATTTTCATCTACGAATTTAGTAACTATAGATGGACTAGGAGTAGTTTTCTTCTTGTAGATATGTTTTGTATTACCTTTTTCATCAGTTTTTGTTTCTACAAATTCATATCCTTCGATATCTTTTTTGTCTTTTGTTCCATTTTCTTTTGGAGCTATAGTCTTACCATCTTCATCAACGTATTCTGTAACTACTTCTGGAGTTGGTTTTACTTTCTTGTAGATATGTTTTGTATTACCTTTTTCATCAGTTTTTGTTTCTACAAATTCATATCCTTCGATATCTTTTTTGTCTTTTGTTCCATTTTCTTTTGGAGCAATAGCTTTACCATCTTCATCGACAAATTCTGTTACTACTTCTGGAATGAATTCCCATGTTCCTGTGAATTCTACATCTTTATCTTCTACAGTTTCTTTGTCTTTGTCGTAACTTACAAATTTCCATGTTCCATCTTTAACTTTTACTTCTTTTGTTTTTGGCTCTGTTGGTTTTACTTCATCGCCTTTTACTTTTCCAGTTTGATCTTCTGGTAGAAGTTTTGTTACTTCTTCAGGAAGTTCTTTCTTTGGATCTTTACTTACAAATTTGTGGATTACTTTGTGTTCTTCTGGTTCTGGATTAGGTGTGAATTCCCATGTTCCTGTGAATTCTACATCTTTATCTTCTACAGTTTTACTATCTTTGTCGTAACTTACAAATTTCCATGTTCCATCTTTAACTTTTACTTCTTTTGTTTTTGGCTCTGTTGGTTTTACTTCATCGCCTTTTACTTTTCCAGTTTGATCTTCTGGTAGAAGTTTTGTTACTTCTTCAGGAAGTTCTTTCTTTGGATCTTTACTTACAAATTTGTGGGTTACTTTGTGTTCTTCTGGCTCTGGATCTTTTGTAAATACCCATGTTCCTTTTACGTTTTCGTCTTTGTTAGTTATTTTTACTGAATCTTTGTCGTATGATTCAAATTTCCAAGTTCCCTTGTTTGCTTCATCTCTAAATTCAGCGTCTTTTCCTTCTGGAACTGGGGATGTTACTGTATCGCCTTTTACTTTTCCAGTTACATCTTTTGGTGCTTTTGCTTTTAATTCAGCTGGTAATTCTACGCCTTTTGTTCCACTTACGTATTCGTAGGTTACTTTGTGTTCGTTTGGTGTGAATTTCCATTTTCCTTCGAATGTTACGTCTGATTTATCAATAGTTTTGCTCTTTTCATCATAACCTTCGAATTTCCATGTTCCGTCATTGTCTGCATCTTCCACAGTTGTTTCTTTTGGTGCAGTTGGTGTTACAGTTTCTCCATCTTTTTTACCAGTTTGTTGGTCTGGTGTTAAATCTGTAACTGCTTTTGGAAGGTCTTTGCCTTCTGTTGCGGATACAAATTTGTGTGTTACGTTGTATTTTTCTGGTTCTGGATCTGGTGTGACTTTCTTGTAGATATGTTTTGTATTACCTTTATCATCTTTTTCAGTTCTTACAAATTCATATCCTTTGATATCTTTTTTGTCTTTTGTTCCAGTTTCCTTATCAGAAATAGTATTACCATCTTCATCAACGTATTCTGTTACTACATCTGGTGTTGGTTCTACTTTCTTGTAGATATGTTTTGTATTTCCTTGTTCATCTTTTTCAGTTCTTACAAATTCATATCCTTCGATATCTTTTTTGTCTTTTGTTCCATTTTCCTTATCAGAAATAGTATTACCATCTTCATCAACGTATTCTGTAACTACATCTGGTGTAAATACCCATGTTCCTATTACTTTTTCGTCTTGGTTAGAAATTGTTACTGAATCTTTGTCAAAAGATTTGAATTTCCAAGTTCCCTTGTTTACATCATCTCTATATTCAGCGTCTTCTCCTTCTATAAGTGGTGTTGTTACTGTATTACCTTTGACTTGTCCAGTTACTTCTGCTGGAGCTTTTGCTTTTAATTCAGCTGGTAATTCTACGCCTTTTGTTCCACTTACGTATTCGTAGGTTACTTTGTGTTCGTTTGGTGTGAATTTCCATTTTCCTTCGAATGTTACGTCTGATTTATCAATAGTTTTGCTCTTTTCATCATAACCTTCGAATTTCCATGTTCCGTCATTGTCTGCATCTTCCACAGTTGTTTCTTTTGGTGCAGTTGGTGTTACAGTTTCTCCATCTTTTTTACCAGTTTGTTGGTCTGGTGTTAAATCTGTAACTGCTTTTGGAAGGTCTTTGCCTTCTGTTGCGGATACAAATTTGTGTGTTACGTTGTATTTTTCTGGTTCTGGATCTGGTGTGACTTTCTTGTAGATATGTTTTGTATTACCTTTATCATCTTTTTCAGTTCTTACAAATTCATATCCTTTGATATCTTTTTTGTCTTTTGTTCCAGTTTCCTTATCAGAAATAGTATTACCATCTTCATCAACGTATTCTGTTACTACATCTGGTGTTGGTTCTACTTTCTTGTAGATATGTTTTGTATTTCCTTGTTCATCTTTTTCAGTTCTTACAAATTCATATCCTTTGATATCTTTTTTGTCTTTTGTTCCAGTTTCCTTATCAGAAATAGTATTACCATCTTCATCAACGTATTCTGTTACTACATCTGGTGTAAATACCCATGTTCCTGTGACTTTTTCGTCTTTGTTTGTAATTTCTACTTCATTCTTATCGTATGATTTGAATGTCCAAGTTCCCTTGTTTTTATCATCTCTAAATGTAGCATCATCGCCTGTTGGAACTGGGGATGTTACTTTTTCACCTTTTACTTTACCTGTTACGTCTTTTGGTGCTTTCGCTTTTAATTCTTCTGGTAATTCTTTACCTTCTGTTCCACTTACGTATTCGTAGGTTACTTTGTGTTCGTTTGGTGTGAATTTCCATTCGCCTTCGAATTTTACGTCAGATCCGTTTACTTTTGCGTCTACTTCGTCTGTAGTTTTATCTTGATCTTTGTAGCCTTCGAATGTCCATGTTCCATCATTTTCTTTATCTGCTACTTTTGTTTTTTCTGGCTCAGTTGGTGTTACAGTTTCTCCATCTTTAGCTGTTTTATCAGCTGGAAGTTGGGCATCAACTGCTGTTTTAACTTCAGCAGGCATTTCTTTTACTGGAGAATCTTTTGCAACTTTAAATTCGTGTGTTACTTTAAATTCATCTTTTACAAAATGAGCTGTAAAGGTTAGAGGTTCTGTTATTACTGCTTGTTTTAATTGTTCTTCAGTAATTTTTTCTCCAGCAGGAATTTTTGTTCCATCTTTTAATGTGATTTCTTTATCAGCTGTCCAGTGGCTAAATTTATATCCTTCATTTGCTTTTGTTTCGGTTCCTTTTGGATTTGAATTAAGTTCAACTTCTTCTTTTGTTTTATCTACAAAGTTTTCGCCTTCCTTAACTTGTCCATTGCCATCAGTTGTGTAATTGATGATAGGAGCCCAGATAGCATAGATATAATTATTTTTATCTTCTTCTAATTTGTTGACATTGACCTCTTCGTCTGCTTGGAATTCAGCTTTTGTTGCAGCTTTATCTCTACTCCAACCTTTAAAGGCATATCCTTCACGGGTGTATTTGAGATTTTCGTCTTTATCATTGTCTAGGACTTTATGGAAATCTTCTACAACTATTTCATTAACTGTATATTGACTACCTTTACCACCGTTTGGATCATATGTTACCTTTGTAAGTGATGAATCTTTTATTTCTTTCCATTGAGCGTAAAGAGTTTTATTTTTATCCATTAGGACAGTTTCGCTTGGTTTAATTAGTCCGCTAGAACCATCTTTTGTTTCACTCCAACCTACGAAAACTTTTTTGCCACCATTGAATTTAACATCTCCAATATCTTGAACTTGTGCTTTGGCATCAGTGATATAAGAGCTTGAATCTATTGGAGCAGTTCCTTCAACTTTGTCAGTCTCAGGCAAGTTCAAATCGTATTTTAATTCTAAATAAGCATATTTCCACTTAGCATATAAGTGAGTATCATTATTTTTAATTTGTTTGTGAAGATTTGCTTTTACAAATCTACCATTTTTATTTTTCTCATACCAACCTAAAAAATCTGTTGCGTCTTTTGGTTGAATTGGTTTAGGGAAATTCTCTTCGCTGACTTTTTCATCTTTATATTTTCCATCGTAAAGAGTGTCATCTTCAGGAATTTCAGTTATTTTTTCTATATCTTTTTTATAGTCATCTTGGTTGGTGTGGAAGGTTACTTCATATTTACGAGAATCCCATTTTGCATAGACTGTAATGTTATGAGCAGGCATTTTTGCTCCAGCTTCATGTTTGTGTTCTACGTTAAATTCTGAGTCATCATACCAACCTTGGAATACTTGACCTTTAGAATTTGTAGTTTCTCCTTTTACATAATCAAGTCCAAAATCGCTTGTATCAGCTTCATATTTGTATGGTTTTGAATCTAATTTTTTACTTCCAGAGTAATAATTTATTTTATAAGTTTTGCGTTCGTAGAATAAGAAACCTACATAAGAGCCATCTTCTATATATGGTGTTCCTGTGTAGTTTTGATAATTTCCTACATCTTTTCCTGCAGCAAACATATAATCTCTAAAGGCTGGATTGTTTACATTTATTGATTGCAAACCATCTTGAGACATATCTCCAGTTTTAGGCTCAAATCCTTCTATGTCATCTACATGGTCAGTTTCATCTACCCAAGAAAATGTTGGATTTAGTTGCCTCATTCCTTGGTATGGCTCATGGACTCTAGACTTGCCTCCGTTATAATGATAGTACCACTCAGAGTTTTGGAAGCTTATTCTTTTACCAATTTCTTTCATGGTACCAAGGGTAGATTTCAAGGTTGCAAGATCTGATGAGTTTATTTTTGCATTAAATTTACTTGGATCCCATTCAACAAAGCGTAGTTGGTATTTTGTACCCTTAGCATAAACTCTATACATATAAATATCTTCATCACCCATTGCTGGTGCTCTAGTATAGAAAGATCCTATGCTTTTATCCTTGTAATAAATATAATCTTGATTTAGCTTAACAAACCATTCTTCAGAACTTTGACCGTAACGCAAATCTACTTGAATATTTCCATTATCATCTTTGGCATTGACCCAATTAGGTTGATAATAATCAATTTTATTTTCATTTTTAAGGACCCTTATAGTATGAACATTTCTATCCATATATACAGGTACAACTGTGCTGCCATCAGCTTCTATTGTTTCAAAAGCTTGTTTTGTTTTTTCTTCGTTTAAATGGAAACCTAAATAATCTAGGGTTTGAGGATTAGTATAGGTGTGATCCATTTGTCCGTTTTCGTCTTTACTATTGTAGCCATCGCTAAAGCGGCCATCTTTTTTTGATAGCTTACTAATATCTTCAACTATTGGACCAGTTGGGGCTACCTTAGGATCTGGATTTTCACTTCCTTTAAATGGTAGGCTTGTTTTTTGCCCATTAAGTCCTCTTGCTGATATTATTCCAAGGAAGGTGTAGCCGTCATCGTCAATATTTTGGGTCATAACCTTAAATTTATAGTCAACTACAACTGGTTTCCATACAGCATACACAGTAATGTCTTCGTTTAATTCTAAAATATTAAGGTCAACAGGATCTCCATCTTTTTTCAAAGACCAATGGCTAAATTCATAGCCTTCTCTTGTAGGATTTTCTGGCAATTTCTCAAGCTTGCCATCATCTTTTGCAAATATTTGGTCTTGGTAGCTTGCGTCGTCTCCTGTTATAAATGTTGCCTTGTATTTAGAATCTGTAATTGCATAGAGTTTAATGTCAGTTTTTCCTGCTGCAATATCTTTTTTCAATGACTCCTCATCATAAACACCAGATTTTCCATCTTTTGATGTTGACCAATTTACGAAGTATTTATTAGCATCATAAATTGTAGGATCTTCTGGTAGTTTATAAGAATCAGCATCACTGATGGTGTCAGTCATATAAACTCTATCATTTTTATCGCCAACTATATAGTAGGTTATTACTACTTGACTTTTGAAAACTGGGTAAACTTTAATTATTTTTTTGTCGTTACCTTTAATCTCTATTGGCGTATCAAATTTAATTTCATTTTTATCTTCATCTTGCCATTTTAAAAAGACTTTATCTTTGTCTTTAAATACATGGCCAGGATCAGAAATTTCTTCTCCATCAAGAATTATTTGTTTTTGTATTTCTTTAGCTGAATCCTTGTTTTCTATTGTATCATTATAAAAATGATACTCATTGATTCCTTGTTTTGGTGATAATATATCGGCATAGCCTAATTTAATACCAGCTAAAACTACAAAAGCAATAGCAATTAATACAGAAAACAAAATCTTTCTTGGATTTTTATTCTCCCTACTCATAATTCTCCTCTTTTTAATTAGCAGAAATCACAAATATAAGTCAAATTTGTGTTTCAGCTAGATTTGTAAACGTTTTTTAAAAAACATTTAACGTGCAACACTCTTACAAATTTAAAATGAACTGATATTTACCTCCTCCCGTATAAATCTACTTGTTTTTGAATATTTTTCACAAGAAACTTTTTTAAAATTTTATTAGCTTGTAAAAAATTATTATATTTTGTTCATTTTCTAAATTATACCATATTTTGAAAATTTTTTATACTAGATAATTAGCTTATTAAATTATTTTTTTTACTTATTATAGTATTGTTAATAAATATAAATCAATTGTAAATTATAAGCTTTAAATTTCAAAAAACATTTTTATTTTAATGATTAAAAATTTATAAATTTAATTTTAAAAATAAAAAAACTCTTGCAAAACAATATTATTGTCTTGCAAAAGCATATTTATATTAATATCCCATTGGCATTTGTGGTGGCATTTCTGGTTTTTCTTCTTTTATATCTGCCACTGCTGCTTCTGTTGTTAGAATCATGCTTGCTATACTTACTGCATTTTCTAGGGCTGATCTTGTTACTTTTGTTGGTTCTACGATTCCTTTTTCAAACATATTTACGTATTCATCGTCATAGGCATCGTATCCATTGTTTTTGTCTGATTTTTTTACATTTTCAAGTACAACTGATCCGTCCATTCCTGCATTTTCTACGATTTGTCTTAGTGGTGCTTCTAGGGCTTTTTCTATTATTTTTGCTCCTGTTTTTTCATCGTTTTCTAATTTTTCTTCTAAAGCTTCTACTTTTTTGATTGCTTCGATTAAAACTGTTCCACCACCTGCAACTATTCCTTCTTCAACTGCAGCTCTGGTTGCTGAAAGGGCATCTTCGATTCTGTATTTTTTATCTTGCATTTCTGTTTCTGTTGCAGCTCCTACATTTATTACTGCAACTCCGCCTGCAAGTTTAGCTACTCTTTCTTGGTATTTTTCTTTGTCGTATTCTGAATCGCTTGCTTCGATTTGACCTTTGATTTTTTCTACTCTTTCAGTTAAGGCTTCTTTGTCGCCTTTTCCTTCTACAATTACTGTGTGGTCTTTGTCAACTTTAACTTTTTTAGCTGATCCAAGATCTTCGATTGTAGTTTCTTTTAATTCCATTGATAAGTCTTCAGAAATTACTTTTGAACCTGTAAGAATTGCTATATCTTCAAGCATTTCTTTTCTTCTGTCGCCATAGCCTGGTGCTTTTACTGCAACTACATTGAAGGTTCCTCTTAATTTGTTTAGAACAAGTGTTGTTAGGGCTTCCCCGTCTACATCATCTGCAATTATTAATAATGGTTTTGATGATTGAACAATTTCTTCAAGAAGTGGTAGGATTTCTTGGATACTTGAGATTTTTTTGTCTGTTACAAGTATATATGGGTCATCAAGATCTGCTACCATTTTTTCATTATCTGTTGCCATATATGGGGACAAGTATCCCTTATCAAATTGCATTCCTTCTACTACGTCAAGGTAGGTGTCTGTTGTTTTGGATTCTTCTACTGTGATTACTCCATCATTTCCTACTTTTTCCATAGCATCTGCAATAAATTTACCAATTTCTGGATCTGCTGATGAGATTGTTCCTACTTGTTCGATTGCTTTTTTATCTTCTACTTCTTTTGAAGATTCTTTGATGTAAGATACAACTTCACTGCTTGCTTTTTTTAATCCCTTATTTAAAACTACTGGATTTGCTCCTGCAGCTAGGTTTTTTAGTCCTTCTTTTATTATTGCTTGGGCAAGAACTGTTGCTGTCGTTGTTCCATCTCCTGCTACATCATTTGTTTTTGTAGCAACTTCTTTTACAAGTTGGGCTCCCATATTTTCAAACCTATCTTCAAGTTCGATTTCTTGGGCAATTGTTACACCATCGTTTGTGATTGTTGGTGCTCCGTATGATTTATCTAAAACTACATTTCTTCCTTTTGGTCCAAGTGTAACTTTGACAGCATTTGCTAATTTATCAATTCCTCTTTCAAGACCATCTCTTGCATTTTTGCCATAATTTATATCTTTTGCCATAATTTTCTCCTATTCTACTACTGCTAATACGTCTTTGTATGCTAATACTACGTAATTTTCACCGTCAATTTTTACATCAGTTCCTGCATATTGGGAATAAATAACCTTGTCTCCTTCTTTTAAGGAATCTTTTTTATCTTGGTCATTTAAAATATCATTGCTAATTGCAACAACTTCTGCGTATTGTGGTTTTTCTTGAGCAGATTCTGGTAAAACTATGCCAGATTGGGTTTTCTTTTCTGCTTCTAATTTTTTTATAACTACTCTTTCACCGATTGGTTTTAAGTTCATTTTATTCCTCCTTTTAGCACTCTTTATCTTTGACTGCTAATGTCTAATATAAATATACAAGTAATTTAAAATAATGCAAGTTTTATTTGCCGATGGCGTTTTCTCTTCCATAATAAAATAAATATTGTTGAACGTATCCTGCATTTTCCCCAAAATATTTGTCTGCATAGGCAGAAATTTGTTTTTTTGGAACTTCTTCTTTTATAAATAAAAATTCCATAACTCTTTTTATCCAAACATCAACCGGAAAAGTTTCCCTTTTGTGAAAGGCAAAAAGCAAAATACAATCGGCAACTTTTGGTCCAACTCCTGGAAGCTCTTGGAGTTTTTTTCTCAAATCTTCTGTTGGCATTTTTATATCTTTCTCAAAATCAAAAAATCCATCATTGATTATTTTTGCCGTTTGGACTATTCTTTTATCACGAAAACCAACCCTTGCCTTTTCTCTTAAATCTTCTGGACTTGCTTTTGATAGTTGTTCAGGATTTGGGAAAGAATAATATTTTCTTCCTTTATATTCTCCAATATAATCTCCATACATTTCAGAAATTATTCTCACAGCTTTTTTAATTCTTGGGATTTGGTTGTTGGCTGAAATTATAAAAGAAATTAGGGTTTCAAAAAATTCTTGATTTAATATTCTAATTCCTGCCCCATATTCTGTAGCCTCTTTTAGGGTCTGATCTACAGAAATTTTTTCTTTTATATCTTCATAATTTACACCAAGGTCAAAATAATCGTAGAAAATATCATAAAATTCTTCTTCCGATACATTGTCTATAATTATCTTTTCCCCTTCTTTTTTGAGATTTATAATTTTTCCCAAAAAAACTGCAGTAAATGATCCATCTTCCTCCTCAAAAAAATTGAAACATTGGCCGCAGGTAAAAATATCTTTTGGGTCAAAAGATTCATGGTAAAAAATCAATTGACCCTTCTCATTTATTAAATTTAATTTATTTTTATTTTCTTCTATATATCTATTCATTTTTATCCTTATCTAATTCTTAGGGCATGGACTGCAAGTCTTTCGTCTTCATAATCATATTGACATGTGGATAATGTAATAATGGTATCATCATCCTTAAATTCGCGATTTTCAAGACTTACATCACTCTTATCTCTAAGCTTTTTAAAATATTCTAATTTTTGACTCATATCCTCAAAATCCAAGGTCCTATAATCATATTCAGATGGGGTTGTGAAAACCGAGAAAATTTCATATTCCCTAAGCCCCTCATTTGTTGTTATATAAATTTTTCTGTTTTTTGTAGCAAAATCTTGGTCCCTAAATTTTTTTAAAGCTGAAAACATTGTTTCCATTCCTTGAACATAATGACCATAAATAACAGAATTCGCATCATTAAATTTGCTGTCATTCATATAATCCATAAAAATAGACCCAGCTATATCATATTTTAAATCCAAAGATTGTCTCAAATAATAATTATTATCTTTTGCTTGTAAGATTGGATAAGCAATATTTGTTTCAGGAATTTCAATAAAACCAATTACATCTTGGTTTTCCTTTTGAAATTTTTTCAAAATCTCCATAAATTTCTTTTCCTTATCAGCAAAAGTTTCTATTTTTATTTTTTTACCACTTTTATCATTTGACTTAACTTCTTCCATGACAGATGCAATATGTTGGTTATTTTTATAATTTTTATAATAATCATAACCTCTTCTGCCGAGAATGCCAAGACACACTGCTATAACAATTACAAGAATAACTCTTATGAACTTTAAAAACTTATCTTTCATTTTTTCACCTTTAAAACTTCCTTTCTATTAGTATAATAATATAAATTGTAAAATTTATGAAATTTATTTTAAGGAGTATATATGTCAGATTATAAATTATTTGTTGGGACAGCTTGTCCTCACTGTAGAAAAGTTGAAAATTTCTTAGAAGAAAACAATATAGAATTAGAAATTGTAAATATAAACGAGAATAGAGATGCCATGATGGAATTAATCCAAAACGGCGGCAAAAGACAAGTGCCATGCCTTTTCCACGATGGAGAATATTTATACGAGTCAAACGATATAATCGAATTTTTAAAAAAATAAATAAATTTTTAAGCGTGTGTTTTTAATGCACGTTTTTTTATATATACACATTTTTTATATATAAGAAAAAACTTGGGTATAAAATAAAAAAGGAGAATTTATGATAAAACTAATAGCAACAGATTGTGATGAAACGCTTTTATCGACAGATAAAACAATTCATCCAAGAAATCTTAAAGCCATAAAAAAAGCCCAGGAAATGGGAATAATAGTTTCAATAGCAACAGGCCGCGGCCCCTACCAACTTTTTGATATTCTTGACCAAATAGACAATGTAAAAGAAAACAGATTTTCAATACTTTGTAATGGTGGAATAATAATAGAC
Organism: Anaerococcus ihuae; assembly: GCF_928368155.1. GTDB lineage: Bacteria > Bacillota > Clostridia > Tissierellales > Peptoniphilaceae > Anaerococcus > Anaerococcus ihuae. The sequence continues at coordinate 165,351 of NZ_CAKMRU010000003.1, forward strand.
AATGTAACAAAAAAAGTTGTAGAAGCATCCCCAATTGATTACAAAAAAGCAGTGGAAGTTTCAGACTATTGCAATGAAAAAAATGTGCATTTCGAAATCTATACCGACAAACACTGCTATGTATTTCCAAACGGAAATGAAGTAAAAGGGACTTATGATAAAAACATATATAAATTTGTGAAAAAAGCAAAAGATATAAAAGATCTTGATAAGGAAATAATAATAAAAGTTATAATAAAAAATTCCGACCTAAACTATCTAATGAGTCTTGAAGAAGACGTAGCAAGAATTTGTAATTGGGACGTTTCAATTTCATATTCATCAGATACCTTCATGGAAATAAACAGAAAAAATGTAAACAAGGCCAAGGCCCTAGAAAAACTTTGCGAGCATTACGGATTTGGTATGGAAAACGTCCTAACAGTTGGCGACAATTACAACGACAAAGAAATGCTAGAAGAAGCAGGCTATTCCGCCGCAGTCCAAAACGCCCACCTTTTACTAAAAGACGTATCAAAATACACAACAAAAGCCACAAACGACCAAGGCGCAGTCGGTGAAGCCATAGAAAAATTTGTTTTTAATGAAATTTAAAGATCTAGATGATTTTGATATTTAATAGTTCTAACAATTTAATAATTTAATAAAATTGAGCTGTTGTAAAATAATAAAAAATTATATTTTACAACAGCTTTTAATTTAACTATCTTTTAATTTCATCCAACTCATGCATTAAGTTTTTGTTTATATTATATAAACAGTTATACACTTCATAAAATTTTAAATATTTTTCAGTATTTTCTTTAACAGGCTTATAAGTTTTTCCAATCTTTATTAGCTTACTTGCCTCTTCAAAACTTTCTATATTTCCAGTTCCAATCATAGCCATCAAAGCATCACCATAGCTTGCCCCAATGGTAATAGCTGGAGTTTTTATTTCCAATCCTAAAATATCTGATAACATTTGTATCCATAGAGGATTTTTTGTTCCCCCACCAGTAACCATTATATTTTTAATTGGAACTTCTAATTCTTCAAAAATATCAAAATGTTGTTTAATTGAGTAACAAACAGCTTCATACGCCGATCTTGCAATATTACCTCTATCGTGAGCAAGATCCAAACCAATTACAAGACCTTTCGCCTTTGAATCATTTATTGGAGTCCTTTCTCCTGCAAAATATGGTAAGGTTACAATTCCCCCACTTCCAATTGGAATGTCTTTAATATCATTCATTATTGCTTGATATGCATTTTCTCCACCATTTTTTTCTTCTTCAACTTTATCTTTATAATAAACATCCCTGATCCATTTTGTTAAGGCACCAGATGTGTTTGTACCAGCAGAAATATCAAAAGTATTAGGAATAATAAATGCTTCTCTCCATAATCTATCATCATTATATAATTTTTCTGTGCATAAAATCATATAAACAGTTGAACCCATCTGAATTAACATATCTCCTGGAGTCATAACTCCACTACTAATGGCTTCTGCACCCGAATCATCTCCACCTGCTATAACAGGAGTACCAACTGCAAGTCCCGTATCTTTTGATGCTTTTTCAGTAACATAGCCACTTATATCAGTTGTCCACATTACATCTGCTAATTGGTCTGGTTTACAAATTCCCTCACAATAGAATTCATTAGGACTTCCATCATTATTATAAAGTGGATTAAAACTAGCTAAACCTAAGAATCTATCCACAGTATAGTTTCCTGTTAGTTTGTAAGCAAGATAACTGGACGCTGTTAAAAATTTATAAGTTTTTTCAAATACTTCTGGTTCATTTCTTTTAATCCATAAAATTTTAGGAGCTATATCACTAGAACCTAATGGTCTTCCAAATAATTCTATAACTTTCTCTTCTCCCCATTTTTCAGTTAATATCTTGCATTCTTCCATTGCTCTTGCATCTATACCATAAAGAATAGCTTTTCTTAGAGGTTTTCCATCTTTATCTACCGGGAGACAATCAGAACTTAAAGCTGAACAACCTACTCCTTTTATTTCTTTAGGATCAATTCCTGTTTCTTTCAACAATTTATTTGAAATTATACAAAGATCTTTGTACCAAACTTCTTCAGCATCATGTTCAAAATAATTAGGTTTTGGGTTTTCTACCCCATGACTTGTAAATGTTGATGCAATAACATTTGCGTTTTTATCAATAATTACACCTTTGCTCTCGTTTGTTCCAACATCAATACCCAAAAAATATTTATCAGCCATTTTTTACTCCAAATCTTTTCTTATTTGATAAACAACATCCATTAATTTTTTAACCCTATTAGAATCAACTCTTACATTTTCGCCATTTTCATCTTGTAATTTACCATCTTCTTTAAAATATGTCCCTACTACTGCTGCATCAGCAAATTTTAATTTCTCTTTAATTGTACTAGGTTTACAACCAGTATTAGCTAAAACTAAAGTTTCTGGAACAGATTCTTTTACTAATTTAAGTAAATTATCATCTACATCCTCACCAGCAGCATTGGCAGAAACACATAATCCATCAGCTCCGGCTTTAAAAACTGTAGATTTTGCAATTTCTGATAAACTTCTAGTATCCAAATTTCTATCGGATTCTGGATTAATGAAGTATAGCATTTTTAATTTATCTAGATGAAGTTCAGTTTTTCTTCTTAATAATTTTGAAAAATCGTTATTATATAATCCGCCATCACCCACATAAACCCCTGAAAAAGTTCCTCTACAAAAATCTGCATCAACAGCACAAGCTAATTCTAAAGTAGCAGCCCCATCAGATATTGCATCAACTCCAAAAGGTATGCTTATATCACTTTTTATTTCTCCAATTATTCTAGCCATAGATCCAACGGTTATAAAATCCATTTTTCTTTGGTATGGAAAGCTGAATTCATTTGAAATTAATACACCATCAACTCCTCCTTCTATCAGAGCTAATAAATCTTTCCTTGCTAATTTTACCAATTCATCTATACTATTTTCATATTTATACCTTGGATCTCCTGGAAGAGCACCTAAGTGTAACATTCCAATAATAGGTTTTTCTACTTTAAATAGTTCTTTTGCCCAATTCATTCTAACACCTCTATTTCATATAATTATTGTCTTTTAGCCATCTTATTGATTCTCTAAGAGATTTCTCTGGGTCATTCCAATATATAGAATCATTAATTTCTAAAGATATATATTTATCAAAATTTATTGATTCTAAGTATTCTAAATATTTATCTATTGGGAAATTTCCATCACCTAAAATTTCATGATTAGAATCAGCAAGGTGAATATGAGCTATATCATCTCCAAAAGTATTAAAATAATCCTCAATTTTTTCATTAGCTACTTCCATGGCTACAAGATCTAAGCAAATTTTTAGGTTGTCATATCCAACATCTTTTTTCATCCTTATGCAATCTTGTAAATTAATGACCAGGTTGCTTTCGTAAGGCTGAAGTTGTTCTAGCACAATGTCTATCCCAAGATTTTTTGCATATTTGCAAATTTTTTTAAAACTATCTACACAATTTTTCCAAGAATCTTCAACAGGTATGTCTCTTAAACCACAGCCAGAATTTATAAAAACTTGATTACACCCTAAATCCAATGCATCATTACATGCTTTTTTCATATACTCGACAGTCCTATTTCTAATTTCTTCATTAGGATGAGAATAAGAATATGGATACGCAAGAGTTTCTGGAGTAAACATCACAATTTTCATATTATTTTCTTTTAATTTGTTTTTTATTTTCTCTAATTGATTATTATATAAATCAGTATTTTTATCTAAATAAATATCGTAATGAGGAAGTGCCGCCCATAATTCTATATTATCAATTTTCAATCTATCAAAACTATTTATCAAATAATCTAGCGAATATTGAATATAGGATACAGTCATTGCTGAAAATTTTAATTTTGTCATAAAATTCCTTTCTAAATTAAATCAAATTTTATATTATATGATTTTTTGCTATAAAATTTTTATCAAATTCTGATCTAAACCTACTAATCTCTCCATTAACATATGATAATGAAAATTCAATAGGTTTGTTATCGTTTCCATGTGTTACACACTTTAGCAAAAATACCGGAGTTTGTTCATTAATGTTAAGGAGTCTAGCCTCATTTTTATCTAGTTTTGTAACTTCCAAAACTTGCTCAGCATAGCTTACTTTAATTCCATAATAATCGTATATATCATACATCGAAAAATCATTGGTATTAATTTTCATCAAATTAGGCAAAATTTCAGTTGGTACATATATTTCTTCTAAAACAGTAGGAATCTTATCTACACTACTGATTCGTTTTATATAATGAATTTCATCTTCTTCATTTATTTTAAAAATATCTGCAAAAAATGGACCAGCTTTTCTAATAAAAGAATTAACCAAACTATTTTTTGGATTCTTGTCTAATTCTTTTATTGACCTAGTAAATCCAGTTAGACTGTCAAGATTTCTATTTACAGGTTCTCCCAATACGAAGACCCCCTTGCCTTGAATTGATTGCAAGATAGCTTCACGTTGTAAATCTAATAATGCAGACCTAATTGTAACCCTGCTTACTCCATATATTTCAGCTAACTCGTATTCCGAAGGAATTGCCTCGCCAGGCAAAAATTCTTTGTTATTTATTTTTTCTAGTATAAGATCTCTAACTTGCTTATAAGCAGGTTGGTAGTATTGTATCTTTTTATCATTTACCATTTTACCAGGCGCCTTCGTAGGATATTGTTTTAGAGCTTCTATTTGCACCAGTTTCCATAGCCTCTTCTATAGATTTACCATTTACTATAGAAAATAAGAAACCTGCTATATAGCTATCTCCTGCTCCTAGTGTATCTATTACTTTGCAAGGAGTAATCCCGTGCTCATAAAATTTTTCTCCATCATAAACTACACTGCCTTTTTCTCCTCTGGTTACAATAATCATCTTTGGCCCTTTTTTATAAAGATCTTCCATAAATTTTTTTAATTCTTCGTAATTTTCTGAAAGTTCATCATCTGAGAAAAAAGCATAGTCAATATATGGTAGAGTTTCATCTGTTAAATCACTTTTTATGTTTGTTGCAAAATCGAATGCTGTTGCTATTTTATTTTCTTTAAAATATTTAAACTCTTTTTCTGTATTTCCCCAATAACCGCTTACAACCAAATCATGTTCTAGAATAAATTTTCTATTTTCTTCTGTTAATTTAAAATTTTTCATTACGCCTTCATCATAATCGCCAAGTATTCTTTCATTTCCAGAAATTTTCACTTGAGTTACGGCAGTTTTTCCAGGATTTATTTGTACATTAGAAACGTCAACTCCTTCATTGCTTATTCCGTCAATCATGAGTTTTCCAAAATCATCTGTTCCTACTGCACCTACATAGGAACTTTCACCCCCCAGCTGTTTGATGTAAACAGAAACGTTAACAGGATTTCCTCCTAATTTTGCCATATCCATCTCTTCATAATAATCTATGCAATTATCCCCAACACAACAAATTTTTTTCATTCACTTTCTCCCTTCTCAACAAATTTCATGTAAGATGTAAAAACAAACATATCAGGGTCTGCTATCGATTTAAATACTTCCATAGGTATTTTTTCATCGCTACTATCATATGTTTTTCCTTCCATATAAATAAAATTGTCACCTTCGGATTTATCAAATATTATGGCCTCATCACTTCTTAATTCTGTCAAAGATATTTCTTGAAATCCCTTACTAGGTATTAAGTTATATTTTAATTCCAAGGCTAAGTAATAAGGTATATTTGAAAAATCAACCTTTTCAAGACCCTTACATTTTTTTAAATCCGTATAGTTATATTCTAAAAGTGCAGGTTTATCATCTATATATCTTATTCTTACTAGCTCCAAAATAGGATTTTCTTCATCAACTTTAAATATTTTACATAATTTTTTGTCAGGATATATTATATCTTGCCTTAGAACTTTCGTTTTTAATTTTCTATCTTGTTCTTTAAGGACTACTTGAAGAGATTTTAAATCTTGTAAATTTCTATTTACCTTTCTTTTTTTTACAAAATATCCCTTTCCTTGAATCGCTTCCAAGTATCCTTCTTCAACAAGTCTTCGTAAAGCTGACCTTAGGGTAGATCTATTAACATTCCACAATTGACATATCTGTCTTTCTGAAATTATTTTATCCCCAACTTCCAAATCACTATTTTTCAAATATGTAAGAAGTCTTTCAAGCAATTCTGCTTTTGTCATATAATTTTTTTTTACTTTTTTATTCAAATCTACCTCTAATTAATTTATAAATATATGATATTTTCTCTGTGATGGTCCATCAAATTCACAAAAATACAGTCTTTGTGCATCACCTTTTTTTATTTTTCCATCAACTACTAAAAAATGAGCATGATTCCCGCAAATTAAAGATTTCAAGTGCCCAGTTGGATTACCTGCAGTTGATCCATAACTCTGTAACATTCTAGCATGATAATATTTTCCATCTTCTGGAGCAAGTTTTTTTAAAAAATCTTCTATATCTTTTTCTAAACACTCTAGACCTTCATTTACAAAAATTCCACAAGTTGTATGAGGAGAAATAACTGTTACCATACAATTTTTCAAATTTTTTTCTTCTACAATATCCTCAATTTCTTTTGTTACATCAAAAAATTGATTATATTCTGATGTTTGTATTTTTTTTATTATAATCTCAGACATCACTAACTCCTAGGAAATCTCTTGCATTTTCTCCCATAATTAATTTTAAAGTATTATCGTGTAATCCTAATTGATACATTGCTTTTGCCATTCTAATCTGTTCAAATCTAGGATTTTCACTTGCAAATATTATTTGATGGTTTAAACTTCTATCAACCCAACTTAGTCTTAGTTCATTATTAAATATATCCTTGTAAAACTCTAATGCGCTATCAAAATACAAAGCACCCGTATCTGTATAGGCATTTTTATATTTCATCATTAGCATTGCTGCTTCTTTTACATAAGGCCAAGCAAACCTAGTAAAGCAAAATTTTATCTTGGGATATTTTATTAATAAATCTTCATATAAGGCTGGATTTGCATATTTTGAACTATAACCCCTATCATAGGATATTCCACACTCAAAGATTATATTTTTTTTGTATTTACTAGATAAATCAAAAATTTTTTCAAGTTTATTATCTAAAGGATTTATTCTCAATCTAGATAAATTTAACCTTAGAGCTTTCAGTTTTAAGTTCTTATAAGAATTTTCTAATTCAATTAGATGATTTTCATCATTTGGATCAACACTTGCTACCCCATAAAATAAATCAGGATAAGCATTTACTAATTTTGATATTTCTTCATTAGTAACTGTAGTACTTCCATCTATTGAAGATTCATCTTGAGCGTGTAAAACTAATCTATCCAAATTTGCTAAACGCATTTGATTTTTTATGTGGCTAATTGTAGCTATAGAATTTTTGTGAATATTTAATACTTCTTGTCTTTTTGAAAAATTTTTTTCATAATCACATATATCTTCATAAAAATGGGCATATACCCTAAAGTCTATATTCATTATAGATATTCCTTTAAATTATTTATTGCCATTTTTGAATAAATACTAGGCTCATTTAAATAATTTGTAACCAATTCTATGGTTATATTTCCATCATATCCATAATCTTTTAACTCAGCCATTAGTTCTTTTAAAGGTAGGACTCCCAAGCCCGGACAAACATGACTTTCTGACACACCATCACTGTCAACTATGTGCATATGTACCATCTTGTTGCCTAACTTATCCAAATAATTCATTATATTTTCACCTTGAATATAAGGAACTATTATATCATTCATCCCAAACAAATTAGGATCATCAATTTCATTTATTAATTCAGCCATTTCATTGGCAGTATTTGTTACATTTGATTCGAAAGTTGTGAGAGCTTCATAAATTATTTTATGGTCTATTTTTTTCGCATACGCTAATATTTTTTCAAGACTATCTTTTAATCTTTCTTTAATTTCTTTATCTGTTGCATTATATCCAGAATGTCCAGCTGATATCAGAGTATATTCAGCTCCAATAGCTTTGGCAAAATCCATAGCTTTATATAATAACTCAATCGAATCTTGCCTCATTTTTTCGTTTTCCCACATTATGTTGTAAGGATAAGCATTAATTTCTGGAGTATAAACTTTTACTGGCATATCATATTTTTTTATTAATCTATTAATCTCATCAACACAAATATCAAAATCTAATGGGTAAGCATGTGGTCTTGCTCCCCATAGCTCTATATAATCATAAGAAAATTTTTTCGCGTCAATAAACGCCTTCTCTAAATCAAATCTTTGATATCCTGATGTAAACAAACCAAATTTCATATTACTCTCCTTTTAATAGATAATTTTAAAAACTTCTTCATTCAAAATTGGTCCAAATTGTCTTACAATTTTACTGGCTAATTTTGAGCCTTCGTCTAGACACTCTTTTATATCTTTATCTAAAAGATATGATGATAAAAATCCAGCTATAAATGAATCTCCTGCTCCTACAGTATTATTTAAATCTTCAACCTTATAAGCTTTTTGTTCATAAAATTCTTTTCCATCATATGCCAAAGAACCCTTTTCGCCAAAAGTCGTAACTCCTATCTTCATTCCTTTTGAGATGCGATTTTTCAAAAATTTTTTTGCCTCATTCAATGAATCTGACCAAGAGAAAAATCCAATATCTACTATTCCATCAAGTCTATCAACTTTCGAATCATTCACCCTATCTGCATAATCAAAAGAAATAATTTTTTTATCATTAATTTTTTTTATTTCAATCAGAATTTCTTCTGCTTTACCCCAAAATGCGCTAAAAATTAAATCGTAATTTAGTGCATATTCTATATCACTTTTGGAAAATTTCATATTTTCAAGGACTCCTTCAAAATAATCTCCATGTATTCTCTCTCCATCTTCCAAAGTCATAATAGTATAAGCAGTTTTCCCATCAATCACTTTAATTCTTTCACAATCGACACCATATTTTTTATACATTTTTAGCATTTCATCGCCATAAGTATCTTTAGCTATATTTGTAATTATTCCTACTTGACTGCCTAATATAGCCATATTTATTCCAGTATCAACTACATTACCTGTAAGATATCCACACCCTAAATTTTTGTAGATATCTATACAATTATCTCCAATCATTAAAGCTTTCTTTTTCATGATTTATTCCTTTATTAATAATCCAAAGCCCTATAATATCTTCTAATATCCATTGGATGGCAATTAAGTTTTTCAATATAAACATCTATTCTAGAGCAAATTTGCCTCATAACTAGGTGTGAAATATATTTTCTATACTCATCTTTAATACCAGTTAGTTTGTAATCTTTAGTGTCAATAATAGTATAATTTGCACAAACTTTAGGAATAAATTTTGCAACTCTTTCACTTAAAGGTCTTTGGCTATCTTCTCCCACAAATACTGTTATATTAGTATCTCTATCAACTATTTCAAACATGCCATGGAAAAACTCTTCCGATCTAATTGATTTTGTTCTAATCCAATGTTGTTCTTCCCAATAACACATAGCATAAGAATAAGTTGCGCCGTATTGGTTTCCAGATCCAACAAAATAATGAAGGTAATCATAATGATGTTTTTGAGCAAATTCTTTTCCAAATTCATCCGCTTCAAATGTTGCTTCGATTAGTGCATTAGAAAGATTTTTGTCAAAATTATCATACATGTCATCATATTCATCAAATTCGCCCTTATTAAACATAAACCTATCAGCTACCATGAAAAATTTTAACTGTTCATTAAGTGGATAAGAAATTGACCAGTCAACCATCTCGGACAGTGGAGATTCTTTTTTATCGATAAAGCCTAATACTCTTGCTCCATGTTTTTTCGCTATTTTTAATGCTTCAATCATTTCTGAAGTTGTTCCTGAAACTGAAGATATAATAATTATAGTTCCTTCACAAATTTTTTTATTTCCAGTAACAATATACTCAGCAGCATTTTCAACAAAAAAATCAATTTCAGATTTTTCTTTCATATGGACTTCAACCTGTAAAGCTGACGCCCAGGTTCCACCTATACCCAACCAACAAATATCCTTGTAACCTTCATCGCAAATTTTATCAACAATTTTATTAATTTGCCCTCTTAACTTCAAAGCTCCATTTAAATTATCTGAAAATTTTTTTTCATCAAAGTTGTACATGCGTTTCTCCTTTTAATTTTCTATGACTAATCTAAAATTATAATTTATTTTCAAAAATTTTATGAAAAGGTATTGCAAATTTTTTTTGATTAGTCTATAATCAATTTAACAGTGGTATGAAATTTTCTTATCTTGTTATTAATATAATACAGCTATTTATTAAAAATGTCTAATTAATTTTTTTAGGAGGTGAATATGATTGAAAATTACATAGTTGTATCTAAAAATATTTTTTCTGAAGGAAAATTTTTTGATGGTTATTTTATGGTAAAAGATGGAGTGATTCAAAAAGTTTATAAAAAACCTTATGTAAAATCTGATGATTCCTACAAAATTTTTGACTTCGGAGAAAACATTATCATGCCTGCCATGATAGATTGTCACTCTTTTTTTACAGGTTACTATGTTAGAAAATTTGGTGAAGATATTAGTTCTTGTAATTCTAGAGAAGATTTAATCAAAAAAATTAAAGGTAAAGATATTGATGGAGTCATAATCGCGAAAGGTCTACAGAAAAATTTAAAACTTGATGAAAGTGCATTTTCAAAAGATTTTCCAGACCATATATCTATACTTTTATTCAACTGGGATGAAGAATTTGCTTTTGTAAATAAAAAAGCAAAAGAAAAATTTCTTTTTGATGGTAAAGATTTTTCATCTGAAGGAATGTGGAAAGTTTTAAAATTTGTTTTAGAGCAAAAAAATATCTGTAAAGAAATCTTCATTGATTATCAAAAATTATTATTAAGTAAGGGCGTTAGTTTTTGTAAAGATATGGTTTTTGATGATTCTTATGGACTTGTTAAAATTTTAAAAGAAATCGAAAATAATAATGAATTAATTTTAAAAATGTATTTTATGTCTCAACCTGTAGGATATGATTTTTCTATTAAAAACTCTAAAAAAATAGAAAATATCTTATCTAATTCAAAAAAATTAAAATTTGATGGTTATAATCAAATGGTCGATGGATCAGTAAGTGTTAAAGAGGCCGATATAGTAGATGGATATGAAGATGGAGATTTCTGCAAAATAGAAATCGATTATAAAAAATTAGAAAATGATACAATCATAGCGGATTCTAACGGTTACAGATTTTCTTTACATGGTCAAGGAGATCGTGCTGTAAGCAAAATAATAGATATTTTTAATAAATGCAAGAAAAAAGAAGATGGAAAATTAATTAATCGTCATGCAATAACGGATTTAGAATTTGCTAATCCAAATTCTTATAAAAAAATGTCTGATTTAGGAATATTCGCTGAAATATACCCTCAAATTCTTTCAATTTACGATGATTCAAATGAAAAAATTAATTTAACTTATGAAAGGGTTGGTGATCGTTACAAAAATTATTGGAACAGAAGAAAAATGATAGATGAAGGCGTTATTGTTTCCAACGCTACTGATTTACCACTTGTTATTGATGATTTGGGTGAATCCATTTATAGTGGTTGTTATCATAAATTTAATGATGGAGTTAGTTTTGTAAGTGAAAATGCAATAAGTTTGGAAGAGATGTTAACTTGTTGGACAATAAACGGTGCTAAAAATTTAGGTATTGATAAATATTATGGAAAAATTGAAGATAATTATTTTGCAGATTTTTTAGTTTTAAATATGAGCCCTAGTTCTATCAAAGAAAATACAGCGAAAAATTTAAAGGTTGATAAAACCTTTATCGATGGTAATCTTATAAATTAATAAGGAGAAATTCATGGAAAATAAAGAACTTAAAAGAAAATTAGGTTTATGGGCGGCAGTTGCTATATCAATGGGTACCACCATTGGTTCTGGTATTTTTTCATCTATTGGTGACGTTGCTGGTGCTTCTGGATCAGCCATTATAGTTATTTTGGCTTTCTTCATAGGTGGTTTAATTAATATTCCAGCAAACTTAGTTTACGCAGAATTGGCCACAGCTTATCCAGAAAATGGAGGTCAATATGTTTACTTTAGAGAAGCCGGCTCAAAACCATTAGCATTTTGGTGTGGTTGGATTAGTTTTTGGGCTACTGATCCTCCTTCTATTTCAATAATGGCCCTTGCAATAGTAAATTATATGGCTTATTTCGTTCCAATGGGCGATTTAGCACTAAGAATCTTAGCAGTAGTTCTAGTAATTATATTCATGTTTATACACATGAGAAGTGTTGAAGGTGGAGGAAAATTCCAAACATTTATAACAATTTTCAAGGTTTTACCTTTTGTTTTATTAATTGGTTTAGGTATTTTTTACTTAAAACCTGAGCTTTATTCTGCACCTCCATTAGCTGAATCAAAAACTGGATTAGTTGCATTATTTGCTGGTATTTCTGCTACCACATGGTCATTTGACGGTATGGGAGCTGTTTGTTACATGACAGGAGAAATAAAAGATCCTAAAAAAACAATGCCAAAAGCTTTACTAATATCTGTACTTGGTGTTACAGCACTTTACGTACTACTTTCTACAGTAGTAACTGGATTATTGCCAATGGATGATATAATTAATCACTCAGCTCCTATAGCTGAAGCAGCTTCTCGTATTCCATTTATAGGAAAAATGGGTGGAAATATTGTTTCTATAATGGCAATAATAGTAATAATTGGATCCTTGTCAAGTTGTATAATGTTCCAACCTAGAATTGAATACGCTATGGCAAAAGATGGTTTATGGTTCCCTAAATTTGCAGAAGTTCATAAAGAATGGGAAACTCCAGCATTTTCAATTTTAGTTCAATGTATCGTTGCTATAATATTAATATTCGCAACAAATCTTACAGAATTATTAGGATATTTTACTCTAGTTGCTCTTATGAAAAACCTATTAACTTTTGGTACAATATTTGTATTAAGAAAAAAACCAGGCTACAATCCTCTTTGGAAAATGCCTGCAGGTTATTTTATGACAAGTGTAGCTATGTTAGTTACTTGTATTCTAATTTGGTCAACATTTACTTGGGCTCCAACTCAAGGTCTAGTAGCTGGTGTTTTATCAGTTGTAACAGCAATTCCTGCTTATATATTCTTTAAAAAGAAATATATGGATAAAATGGTTAAATAGAAAACACAAAAAGGAGCATTATTCGCTCCTTTTTTATAGGAGTTTATATGTCAGAAATTATATGGAATTTTTATTCCAAGTCTTTAGGAAGAGAAACTACTCTTAGAATTTATCCTCCAGATTCTGTTGAGGAATCTACGCCTTTAGATTGTTTAGATGATTACGAGATAGTCATAGCGCTTCACGGGCTAGGAGGTAGCAGCAGGCAAATCTCTTCTTATACCAATATAGAATATCTAGCAAGTAAATTTAAATGTCGGGTAATTCTACCAGAAGCTAATAGATCTTTTTTTCTCAATGCAAAAGAAAATTTTAAGGATTATATTATTAATGAAATCCCTAAAAAAATAAATTCTTATTTTAATTTAAAAAGCATCTCTGATAAAAAATGGAATATTATTGGCATAAGTATGGGTGGATTTGGAGCATTAAATTTAGCAAATCAAAGTAATATTTTTTCCAAATCATGTGGTATCTCCTCAGCTTTAGATTACACTTTATTAAGAAATGGTATTGATGGTGAAAATTTTATTCTTGAAAATGAACAATCTATTATATGGCCTTGGGATGAAAATCATGAAATCTTTACAAGGAAAATAAATAAAGATGTTGAATTTTGTTTACTTTGTGGAAATCAAGATCCCTTCTTAAGTAGTAATAAATATTTTTTAGATATTTTAAAAGAAAACAAAGTCACCTACAAATATTTTTTTGAAGATGGGGATCATTCTTGGATTTATTGGAACAAAGCTGTTATTAGAGCTTTTAAATTCATTAGAGGATTAGATATAGAAAATATTAGTATTGATTAAATAAAAAAACTAGACTAAATCAAATTTTCGGATTAGTCTAGATTTTTTATTTTTTTACCATACAGATTTTTCTTTTAAGAAAAATTTGTAGATAAAGTATCCTATTGCTGCCAATATTGCTAGAGGAATCATTAAAAATAGGATTGGTATTATAATTAGGCTTCCTCCTATAAATATTGGAACAAGTAGGGCAAATATTAATGATATTGTAAATTTTAAAATTTTAAATCCTAATATTACGCCAAAAATAGCTAGGATTATTTTTAGTATTTTATTTTTATCTCTCATTTTCTCACATTATCTAAATATATCTTCTTTTTTTATCAAAACTTTGTATAGGAAATATATAACAAATAATGGTATTACAATTGCCCAAATTATTTTTATTGCTAGACCCAAAAGTTTTAAAACTATGGTTGCTATAAGTGCTAGTAAAAAAACTCTCAGAACTTTTTTTGCTTCTTCGTTCATAATTTCCTCCTATCTTAATTTTATTATACCTCATTTTAAGATAGTTCAAGTTTTGTTTTAATATATTTAATATTATAGGTTTTTATTTTTCTTTTATTGATATTTTGATTTTCCCTCTGAAATTTTTTCCTTTTTCTAGGATATAGGGATTATTTATTTTTTTTGTAAAACTTGGCCCATTTAAACATGGTTCTAGGCACAAATATTCTCCCTTGTAATCTGTCCATATGGCAAATTCTTCAAAATTTTCATTTTCAATAATAATATTAAAATATTTGCTTTCAAGATAGGCTTTTTTCTCTTTTAGAAAATATGTGTTTTCTAAATCGATTTTTTCAAGGTCTAAGCCTTTTATCTTGAAATCTTTGTCTACATAAAAATATGGGTGAAAGCCTGGTCCTATTGGCAAATCTTTGTCGGATTTATTTTCAATTTTAAAATCGATTTTTAAGGATGAATCTTCGATCTTATATTTTATATAATATAGGGTATTTTCGTATTCGTCCTTGCCTTCTAATTTGAGTTTTATAGAATTTTCATTTTTTTGTTCTATATCCCAAAAGGAAATCCTCCCAAATCCGTGTTGGGCAAGATCTTTTATTTCGCTTTTGCCAAAATTTGGAAGACATGGATGCATACCTCCTCTTGTCTTGAGTTCGTCTTTTATTTTTATTAGAAGTTTTGGGAAAAATATTGGTTTTTTATCTTTAGTAAATTTTTCTATGTAGGCTCCATAGGAATTTACTGTCATTTCTAGATTTTTTTCTTTTAATTTTATTTTCATAAGATTATTTTTAGGTAAGAAAAAAGACCAAGCAAAACTTGGCCTTTAATTTTTATCCTCTGTGTGCAAGTTGGCCATCAAGAATGTAAAGGCCACCGTAATTTCCGTTAATTCTTTCAAGTCTTGTGATAAGTTTGCCAAAAGTATCTTCTTCTTCAACTTGTTCATCTACAAACCATTGGATAAATGAAATTACTCTTTCGTCTCCCTCTTCTCTTGCAGCTTTTGCTATTTCATGGATTCTTCTTGTAACTTCTTTTTCATGGTCTAAAGCTTTTTTTGTTACGTCTAAAAGATCTGTAAATTCTGTATTTGGAGCTTCCATTGCTTTATATACTGGTTTAAATCCTACTTCTTGTAAGAATTTAGTCATTTTTTCAGCATGTTCAATTTCTTCCATAACTTGGTGTCCAAACCAATGTGCAAATCCTTCAAATTCTTCATCATCAGCATAAATTTGCATAGCCTTATATTCATATGCTGATTGTAATTCAAAGTTCATTTGTTCATTAATCATTTCTAGTAATTTTTCACTCATTATATTTTCCTCCTAAATATTCGTCATACAATATATATACCCCATATATCATAAAATCATTTTTTATTAATTCTTTTATCACTTCCGTAATATTTGAAGAGATAAGCTCTAGGGTAATAGAAGATTTTTTTATTCCCAATCTGTTATTTTCAACTAATTTCTTTTCTTTTAACAAATCAAAAATCTCTACAAACTTTTCTTTATCGCTTACATTCGTGTCAAAAGTAACAGGTACAAGACATTTACTATTTAATTGGTCTTTATTTAAATTTTTTATTAGTAATACGTCATCCATGATTATCTCTCCCTATATAAAATTACCCAAAGAAAGATAAAAATAACATTTATTTTAAAGACTCTTGACAAAATATTCAAACCCTCACGCTAAGAATATCATACGGAAAAAATTGATTTGATTTCAAATTTAAAAATTCGTTAAAAATCGCACTGTTCGAGCGAACGCGAGTTTGCGATTTTAGAATTTTGAAATTTAGAAATCAACAATTTTTGGAGTCAGATATTCGTGCTTGAGGGTTTGGACACATTTCGAAAAATAACATTTATTTTAATTTTTTCTTCTCTTCCATCTCCCTAAATGAAAAAATACAACCACAATAATCTTGCCTGTATAAATCATATTTTTTTGACAAATCAATTGAATCTTTGTATCCGTTTTTCTTTTTAAAATCTGAGTACAAATATTTTATTCCAAATTCATCTTCCAAGTTTTTTCCAATTTCATTTAGCCAAGTTGAATTTTTGTAGGGAGAAATTGAAAGAGTTGTTGTAAAATAATCATAAGAATTTTCTTTTGCGTATTGGCAGGCTTTTTTAAGTCTTAATTCATAACACTTATAACAAGATTCTCCCCCTTCATGGTCCTCACTTCTTTTATCCACATAAGAATAAAAATCTTTTGGATCATTTTCAGGAAAAATAACTTTAGAATCAAGATTCATATCATTAACCAAACTTTTTACAGTCTCAACCCTTTTATTAAGCTCGCTTATTGGATAAATATTTGGATTGTAATAGTAAATATCTATATCAAAATATTCTCTCAATCGTGTCAAAACGCTCGAAGAACAAGGAGCGCAACAAACTTGAAGCAAAAGCCTAGGTCTTTTTTTCTCCTTTTGAATATTTTTTATTATCTCTTCCATTTTCAAATTATAATTAATTTTTTCCATAACACCTCACAAAATCAAATGCACAAACATATAAATAAAACCTGATATTATCATCAAAAAAATCGGGTCAATTTTTGTTTTCCTAATTGCTACAAGAATAAAAATAAATAAAAGAACCATGCTTATATCAAGATTTTCAAAAGACATTTTTTTCACATCAAAAAAAGCAGTTTTCAAAATATCAATTCCTGCAGCCAAAATCATAGAAACAACAGCAGGTCTCAAAAATCCCAAAATACTTTGCATGGTATCAAGCTTTTTGTATTTGTTATAAAAATAAGAAATTGTTCCAACAATAATAAAAGAAGGCATTACGCAACCAAGGCTTGCTACAATTGCCCCGCTTAATCCATAAACCCTAGTACCAACAAAGGATGCAGAATTTATAGCTATTGGACCTGGAGTCATTTGGCTAATTGTAATAAGATTATTAAATTCAGAAATTCCAAGCCAGGCGTTTTTATTTACAACTTCTTCTTGGATAAGAGGAAGAGCAGCATAGCCTCCACCAAAGGAAAATAAACCCACCTTAAAAAAACTTATAAATAAATTAAGAAGCATGATTTCCTCCAAAAAAAGAATAAACAATTCCAAAAATAATTAGACCAAGGATTATATAAATAATATTTACATGGAAAAAAACATTAAGGATAAAAGATATGAAAAAAATTCCATAAATCAAAAATCCCTTGCCAAGAATAACTTCATGTGTCATATCTATTACAACATTTATAATCAAAGCACCAACTCCAGCCTGCATTCCCTTTAAAACTAAAGCAATATATTTATTAGATATAAAAGCATCATAAAAATAAGAAATTACAGAAATAATTACAAGAGGAGGAATTACAGTTCCCAAAGTTGCAACCAAGGCACCGACAAATCCAAATAATTTATAGCCAACAGAAATAGAAGCATTAATTGCAACAGCCCCTGGAGAAGATTGAGCAATCGCCGTCATATCAAGCATCTCTTCCTTATTAATCCATCCCAATTTTTTTACAAAAGTAGATTCCATCAAAGATAAAATCACATAACCCCCACCAAAAGTAAAGGCTGAAAGGGTTAGGGTATTTATAAAAAGTTTAAATAATTTTTGTGATTTTGACATAGCGCATCCTTTCTTCTTACATTTTACTATAGATTTTTTTGAGTGAAAATTTTAAAAATAAATCTATAATTTCTTTTCCAATAAAAAATAATTTTTCCCACAAAAAAACAAGGAATAAAAATTCCTTGTTTGTAAAATACTTCTTATCTTTTTGAGAATTGTGAAGATTTTCTTGCTTTCTTTTGACCGTATTTGTATCTTTCTTTTTTTCTTGGGTCTCTTGTAAGAAAACCTGCTCTTTTTAGAGCTTGTCTATAATCAGGATTTACTTCAAGTAAAGCTCTTGCTATAGCGTGTCTTATAGCTCCAGCTTGTCCGTTAAATCCTCCACCTTTTACATTAACTTTGATATCATAAGTTGATTCGTTTTCTGTTAATTTTAATGGTGATTTTGCTATAATTTTTAATGTATCATATGAAAAATAATCATCAAGATCTCTTCCATTAACTTTTATTTCTCCGCTACCTGGTCTCATTGTAACTCTTGCTACTGAAGTTTTTCTTCTACCTGTAGCTTGATATATAATATCTGCCATCTAAGTCCTCCTTACTTTAAGTCCAAAACTTCTGGGTTTTGAGCTTCATGATTGTGATTTTCACCTACATAAACCCTAAGTTTTTTGGCCATTTGTCTACCTAATTTGTTGTGTGGAAGCATACCTATTACAGCGTGTTCTACAATTCTTTCTGGATGTTTGTCCATCATATCTTTGTAAGTTGTAGTTTTTAATCCACCTGCATATCCAGAATATCTTTTGTATTCTTTTTGGTATTCTTTGTTTCCAGTAAGAACGACTTTTTCAGCATTTACTACTATTACATAGTCACCTGTATCCATGTTTGGAGTAAATGTTGGTTTGTGTTTTCCTCTAATAATTGCTGCAACTTGGCTTGCTAGTCTACCTAAAACCATGTCTGTTGCATCAACTACATACCATTTTGGTTCAATTGTTGACTTTGTTGGTACATATGTTTTTTGATTTTTCATCAAGTTCCTCCTTAAATATTTTGCCTATCTATTTTGAAACCGCTCGGATAGGTGGCGGCTTTACTCGTCCTGACACTTTTTAATCGCCCTCAGGATTTGCGATTATGTCAAAAGTATTGGGAACTTTTTTCATACTAATTAATGATACACTGAAAATGTGCTTTTGTCAACTATTTTTCAAGTTTTTCTACAAAAATTTCAGCAATTTCATCATACAAAATCAATGATTTTTTTAATATATTCATTTCTATCTTGTTTTTTTCAAAAACTTTCCTATAAGAATTTTCTTTTTCTCCTTCAATATCTTTAGAAACATGGTTTCCTGCTATGATTAAAAAAGGAATCACTTTTATTTTTCCTATATTTTTTTCTTTAAGTTCATCAATTAAATCATCAAAATTCCTATCTTCAAAACTTGAAAAATATAAGTTTTTGTCAGAGTTTTTTATTTTTTCTTCAAATTTTTCAAATTCTTCTAGGTTTTTTTTAGGACTTCCATGAAAAATTACAAGGCTTGGGTCATTTTCTCCAAGCTCTTCTAGAAAATTTAAAATTTCATCATTATTTTTTTCTTCAAGAAGGGCCTTGGTAAAGGTAAAATTAAAAAATCCATCTTCGTTTAATTGACCCGCTTTTTTCATCACTTTTTCATATTCTATCCCCCTTAGGACATAGGCCATCAAAAATCTAACGTCTTTTATATTTTTCTTCCTAAACTCACTTAAAATTTCTTCCAAATCTTGGCAAAGGTCTTTATTTTCTACTTTTTTTCTAATCTTATCGCTTGCCATGTAAGATTTTACAAGTGAGCCCTTATATCTTTCCTCTACTTTTTTTCTTAAAAATCCAATAGCTTCCTTCTGATTTTCTACCCTACTTGTTCCGTGATTTACTATTATTGTTGCAAATGTCATTTCAATCTCCTAATTTTTTATATTTATCTTTTATATCAAAGGCATGATTCATTGGACCTGATCCCTTTCCTAAATCTAGCATATCCAAAAGGGCCTTTGATAGAAAATCTTTTGCCATTTTTATTGATTTTTCCATATCATATCCTTTGGCAAGATTTGCTGCTATGGCTGATGAAAGGGTACAACCTGTGCCGTGAGTGTTTGGGTTTTCTATTCTTTCTCCCTTAAACCAAATCCCTTTTCCATTTTCAAATAAATAATCATTTGCATCGTTTAGGGCACGAGTCTGTCAAAGATTAATATATTATTTCTGGGTTATTTCAATTTATTTATGGAAGACAAGATATTATAGCAAAACCATAATTCATTAATGCATTCAGAGCTGTAAGATTTTTCAAAATATTTCTTGTAGCTACTCCTAGATTAGCTATACATTTTATCTCACTATTTTTCAATTTTCTTTTGTATTTATCTCTATTTTCAGGGAAATATTGCTTGAAACCTGCAGCACAAAGATCTCTAAGAGTTCCTCTGTCTCCTACAGCCGTTGGTGGTACTGCATCAGATATTTCCAAACCTGAATTATCGTTATAATTTTCATCTACATCTATTGCATAAGCTCTAGAAAAGTTAGCCATAATAAATATTATTGCACATATAAAAGCAAAAGTTTTTCTCATTTTTATTTCTCCTTGTTTTCTTTGTTTTTGATTAACCAATCTTTAAATAATTCGCCTTTATCAATATTTTTTTTGTCAAAAGTTTCAAAACTACCATCTTTTTTTACAAATACCATATAAGGCACTTGATCTATTTGGTATTTTTCTAATATTTCATCATAATATTTTGAATTCCTATATTTATCTGTATCAAAATATTTTATCTTTATTTCTTTTTCATAAGTAATTTCATTGATGACTTTCACAAACAATCGACATGATGATGAGGCTTTTCTTCCTATAAATACAAAACCTTCTAAAGTTTTATCATTATTTAGGAATTGTAAGTCTGTTATCTCTTCATATTTTGAAACACTAGACTCATAATTTTTTATTTCTTTTTCTTTTTCAGCTTTCTCTTTGGCCTTTTGACTAAAAATCCCTATAAGTATAAATACTATTAAAGATAAAATTATAAGCAAATTCCTTTTTTTCATTTTTTTCTCCTTTGGATTTGATTAACTTAATTATATTATCTATAATAAAATCAAAACAACGGCATATATGGTACATTTGGAGGAAATTTTGGAAAAGGATAAGTTAATACTATTGGCTAAAAAAATAAAAGAAGTTAGAAAAAACAGAAAAATTAGTCAATTAGATTTATCTGTTGAAGCTGGTATAGATAGGAAAACTATAAGTCGTATAGAAAATGGCGTTAATGAGCCTTCTTTTTCTACCCTTTATAAAATATCATATATCTTAAATCACGATTTTATAAAAGATTATTTGCACTCTAGCCTAAAAGATTACTTGATTTTTAATGAAACTTTTGAAAAAATAATTGACAAAGTAGAAAATAAATTGCCTATTGATGATGAAGAAAAAATAATTGTTTATATTAAAGACTTTACTGATATTGAGTATATCAAAACTTCATGCAATCAAGTTATTTTATTTCTTAAATCTTTAAATGATGATTTGAATGAAACAGAGGAAAGAGAATTTCTTATAAAAGCATTAAATTCTTTTACTAATAAATATGATAATTTCAAAATACAATCTTTTTCTATATTTGAATTAAGAATTTTAATGGATATAGGCATGACTTATGCAAATATTGATAACAAAAAATATCTTGATTTACTTAATTTTGTATATGATAATACCAACAAAGACTCATCATTATATCCTATTATCAGTATAAATTTAGCCAACGCTTATATTATTGTAGAAGATTATGAAAAATGTCCAGAAATAATAAATGATGCTATTTCTTATTTTTTAATTAGAAATAAAATTCCTAATCCTATTTTATATTTCACTAGAGCTTTGTACAAAAGACTTAAAAATATGGATTATAAAGAAGACTATGATAAGGCAATCTTAATAGCAAGCCTTGCTGAAAATTATAATTTAATAAATAAATTTGAACAAGCCAAGAGTTATTATGAAAAATATAATACTTGATAAAAAATAAGTTTTACCTTTTTTATTCTTTAATTTTAATTTGCCAATAAAAAAGGTAAAACTTTTTAACAAAAATACAAAATCAAATCCACTTTCACTTTTCACATAATTTTTTGTAAGAATCTTTTATATCAAAGGCATGATTCATTGGACCTGATCCCTTTCCTAAATCTAGCATATCCAAAAGGGCCTTTGATAGAAAATCTTTTGCCATTTTTATTGATTTTTCCATATCATATCCTTTGGCAAGATTTGCTGCTATGGCTGATGAAAGGGTACAACCTGTGCCGTGGGTGTTTGGATTTTCTATTCTTTCTCCCTTAAACCAAATCCCGTTTCCATTTTCAAATAAATAATCATTGGCATCATTTAGAGCATGACCTCCTTTTAAAAGAGTTGCACATTTAAATTTATTTGAAATTATTTCTGCTGCTTTTTTCATGTCATCAACTGATTTTATTTTCATTTCTGCTAAAATTTCAGCTTCTGGAATATTTGGAGTAAGGAGGTCTGCTAGGGGCAAAAGTTCTTTTTTTAAAGTTTCTATTGCATCATCTTTTAAAAGTTTTGCTCCGCTTGTTGCAACCATAACCGGATCTACTACTATATTTTTTGCCTTTCTTTCTTTTAGTTCATTTGCAATCACCAAAATTAAATCGGAATTTGAAACCATTCCAATTTTTACTGCGTCTGGATAAATATCATCAAAAATCATGTCAAGTTGGTCTTTTAAAAATTCCTTACTTGACTCCATTACTGATTTTACTCCTCTTGTATTTTGTGCTGTAAGAGCTGTAATAGCACTCTCTGCATATACTCCGTTTAAAGTCATTGTTTTTATATCTGCTTGAATTCCTGCGCCCCCTGATGAGTCGCTTCCTGCAATTGTTAATCCTACTCTCATAATTTTTCCTTTCTTTAAAATATTTTAAAAATTTTTTTGCTATAAAACTTTATAAAATAAATTTAATACTTTTCCTATTTTCTATCTTTTTATAATAACTTTTAGATAATTTTTCTTATATTTCTATTTTTTATAATAGGATAAAGGGATTATATTGTCAATATTCTTTATCCCTTTTATGGCATTTTTGCAAAACTTTAAGTGCTTTGATATAATTTAACAAAATAATGTTAAAGAAGGTTTTTATGGTTGGTGTTTTTGTAAATGCTATTTCAGTTTTAATTTTAGGTTTTTTGGGATCAAAAGTTGGAAAATGTTTTTCTGATAGGCTTAAAAATGACGTGATGAAATTTCTTGCCCTATTAATATTAGTTGCTGGCGTAAAATCTGCTAGCAAGGGCCAAAGTTTGGTTGTAATTGTTTCTATTGTTTTGGGAGTTATTGTTGGATATCATTTGGATTTGGATGGAAAATTTAATAGCTTTGCTTATTTTTTGGGTGATATTTTCACCAAAAACAAAAGATCTAATTTCCCAAAAGCTTTTATCAATGCTACTTTGATTATTTGTGTTGGAAGCATGGGGATTATAGGTTCTATTGAAGCAGGTATTAATTCAAACAATGAAATTTTACTTTTAAAATCCATGATTGATGGTTTAACTGTTTTTTTTATGGCACAAAGTTTGGGAATTGGGGTTGCCTTTGCAGCAATTCCTATAATTGTTTACCAAGGCTTGATTGTAATTATCTCAGGCCTTATCTCTCCGGTTCTTACCAAGGAAGTTTTGGATAATATTTCTGGAGTAGGTGGGCTAAGTATAATGGCAATTGGTTTTTCTATGCTTGATTTGACGGATATAAAAATAGTAAATTCAGTACCTTCTATTTTATTTCCAATTATTTATGGACTTATTTTAAGTTTCTTATAGGAGGATTTATGTTAGCAGTTCTTGTTAATTTTATTTTGGTTGGTGTTTTGGGTTCTCTTGGATCAAAAATTGGAGATAAATTTTCCAAAAATCTTAGAGATTCGATTATGAATTTTTTGGCAGCCGCCATTATAGTAATTGGTATTAGATCTTCAATGAAGGGTGATATTTTAGTTATAATAATATCTGTTGTTATTGGCTTGATAATAGGTGAATTTTTGGGACTTGATAAAAAATTAGACAAATTATCATCAAATATTGAAAAAAAATACATAAAAGATAAAAATTCAAACTTTTCAGAAAGTTTTTTAAATGCCAGTATTCTCTTTTGCTTTGGAGCTATGGGAATAATTGGCTGCATTGAAGCAGGAGTTACAGGTGATGACCAAGTTTTGATGGGTAAGGCTCTAATTGATGGAGTTGTAGCATTTTTTATGGCACAAAGCATGGGAATTGGTGTTTCTTTCTCATCATTTTCAATATTAATTTTCCAAGCAATTTTGGTCTTACTTGCAGGATTTTTAAGCCCACTTTTGGGAGAAGAAGTAATAAATAATATATCAGGAACGGGAGGACTTACAATTATAGTAATTGGACTTTCCCAACTAAAATTAGTAGACTCAAAAATCGCAAACATCCTACCAGCCCTTGCAATCCCAGTAATATATGGCTTAATTTCAGGATTATTTTAAAATAAAAAATGACCTTTTGCAAAAGATAAATAATCATTTTGCAAAAGGTTTATTTTTTACTCATAGTATTTCCCAATTCCATACAAGGGTAAAAACAAACTTGAAAAAAATAAAATCGTTGACCAAATAAGCCTTGTAGAATTTTCGAAATTAAAAATAATTGGAAAAATAACCATACTTCCTATAATCCAAAATCTTAAAAACTTTAGTATGGGCTTCCAATTTTTGTTTGAAAAATTTATCCCAACTACATTAATCCTAAAAAATCCCTTGCTAACAAAAGAAATCTTGTTTTCATCGTAATAATTTGGCAGTCTTTCATCTATAAGCAAAAACAAATATATAGAAAAAATCACTCCCAATATTCCTACCGTAAGAAAGCTATTAATATCATAGTTAAATTTCCTATAAAGAAAATAATATTCTATCCCAATAAAGATAAATGCAAGAGCCAAAAACACCGCCCTTTTAAATTTTTCTTTTCCCTTATTTATTTCATCTTCTTTATTAATTTCTACAATTTTTTCCAATAAATTTTCAACCTTTTCGCTATCTTCCGCCTTTTCATCCCTTGCTTCAAGCAAATTAACAAGATTTACATCCAATAATTTTGCCAAGGGCATCAAAAGAGAAATATCTGGCAAAGATTGCCCCCTTTCCCACTTACTTACAGCTTGAATACTTACATATAATTTTTCAGCTATATCCTTTTGGGTCATGTTTTTTTCTTTTCTTTTTCTACTAACAAATTCACCAAAATCTTTTTTATTAATTTGTTTCATAGCTTCCTCCTTTAGAGAAATTTTAGCCTAGATAAATTTATAGTCAAGAAACTATTAGTTTAAAATGGTTCAACTATTGGTTTAATTGCTCATATCTCAATATCCTTACAAAAAAAGACTGTTACAAAAATATAAATAATCATCGTTTTGCAACAGTCCTAATAAATTTATTTGTTTCTCAAATTTCTATAAGTAGAAGGATATAAAAGTAAAAGCATAGGAAATATTTCTAGTCTTCCCAAAAGCATGGCAATGGTTAGGACAAATTTTGAAATCTTTGACATTTCAGCAAAAGTTGTAATTGGACCAAAAGCACCAAGACCAGGTCCTACATTGTTAAAAGTTGTAGTAACTGCCGCAAAAGCCGTTTCAAAATCATTCATATCAATTGATACAATCATAAATAGAATAATAAAAATCATTATATAAATTACCAAATATTTTAAAACTGATCTTTCTGTTTCACTATCAACTTTTTTTCTATCAAGTCTATTTATGGTGATTTTTTTTGGATTCATTGACTCTTTTATTTGATTAATTCCACCTTTTACCAAAATTACAAACCTTGAAACCTTGAGTCCTCCTGCAGTTGATCCTGCACATCCACCTATAAACATAAGCATAATGATCACAGATTTAGAAAATAAGGGCCAAGTTCCAAAATCTGCTGATACATATCCAGTAGTTGTAATTATTGAAGATACTGTAAAAATAGAATTTACCAATGAATAAAATACATCCTTATAAATTGTCACAATATTTGCAAAAATAAGTCCCGCTGCAATAATAATTACAGCCAAATACCATTTTAGTTCTTCACTTTTTACAGCTTCCCTGACATTTTTAGTAACTGCATAAAAATAAATATTAAAATTCACACCAAAAACAGCCATCATTATTGCAAGAACAATTTCAATGTACCTAGAATCATAAGCACCAATTGAAATCCCCTTATTAGAAAATCCACCAGTTCCCGCAGCACCAAAGGCGTGAATTACAGATTCAAATAAATTCATTCCCCCAAAAAGAAGAAGAATTACAGTAATAATAGTCAAAACAATATACATTCCATATAAATTCCTTGCTGTATCAGATAATTTTGGGGTGATTTTTCCAAAAGTAGGGCCAGGGACCTCGCTTTGCATCAAAAGAGAAGATTCCTTGTTAGAATTTGGCAATATAGCAAGAGTAAAAACCAAAATTCCCATTCCACCGACAAAGTGGGACAAGGACCTCCAAAAAATTATAGAATGAGGCAAAAGCTCAACATCAAGTGCAACAGATGCACCCGATGTAGTAAAACCAGACACCATTTCAAAAAACGCATCAATATAGCCGTTATAATTTGATTTAGTCAAAAACAAAGGAATAGCCCCAATCAAGGAAAATAAAACCCAAGTAAAGGCAGTAATAAACATGGCCTCTTTTGTATAAAGATGAGATGAATTATCCCCCCTTTTAACCAGAATAAATCCCAAAACAAAAGCAATAATAATTGGAATTATAAAATTAATTTTATCAGAAGAACTTTCCCCATAAACAAAAGAAATAGCCAAAGGCAAGGTCAAAAGACCAGCTAGAACTATTAAAAGTTTTCCAAGAGAAAATTTTACAATTTTTAAATTCATGTCTACTCCAATATATCGTCGATTTCTTTAAAATCTTTATGTTTAGTAATAACCATAACCCTATCGCCAAGCTCAATGGTACTATCACCATTTGCAACCTCAATTTTACCTCCTAAGCTTTCTCTTGAAATACCAACAATCAAAGTATTACTTTTAAGCTTTAAATCTTTAAGTTTTTTTCCAGTAAGCTTGGAATTTTCAATTACAGTAAAATCAATCGCCTCAACCCTATCATCAGATAATCTATATAAGTTTGAAATAGATTCACCCCTAGAATTTTCCTTAGACCTCAAAAGTCTAGAAACAAAAAAAGAAGCGGATTTTTTTGGAGTTATAGTAGTATCGACATCCAAAATTCCAGTAATTTTTAAAAGTTGAGTCCTATTAACCTTGGCAATTATCTTATCAATTCCCCTCTTTTTAGCAAGAAGAGAAATTAAAATATTTTCCTCATCAATTCCAGTAAGAGCTACAACAGCATCATAATTTTCAATCCTAACCTCATCGAGAATTTCAGGATCAGTACCATCAGCGTTGATAACATCACATTCAGGCAGACTTTCAGAAAAATCAACAGCTCTTTGTTTATTATTCTCAACAACAGTAACATTGAAATTTCTTTTAATCAAAAGCTCAGAAAGATAAAGAGCAATAGACCCACCACCAATAATCAAAACATCTTTGATATTTTTTTTATCATCAACCTGTCTTTTATAAAACTTATCAATATCCTCCTTAGGACCTGCAACATAAATTTTCTCACCAGGCTCAAGAATGTGGTTACCATTAGGAATAACAACCTGACCGTCCTTTTCACCAATAACGATAATAGTATTACCCAAAAATCCCTCAGCATTTAATTCCATCAAGGACTTATGTGCAAGCTTAGAATTTTCATCAATTTCAAGCTCAATCAAAATAACCTTAGAATCCAAAAAATTTTCAACATTAACCGCATAAGTATATTTTAAAGTTCTTTGAATTTCCTTTGCCGCAAAATATTCAGGATTAACAAGTCTATCGACTCCCATAGTCTTTCTCATAAACTCATCATCTTTTATGTATCTAGGATCACGAAGCCTTACAATAGTAGATTTCGCCCCCATTTTCTTGGCAATCATAGATGAAATCAAATTAACATCATCGTTAAAAGTCATGGCAATAAAAGCGTCACATTCATTAACATTCGCCTCATCCAAAACCTCGATATCACGACCATCACCCAAAATACCCATAACATCATTAGAAGCCAGTAATCTTTCCAAAACTTCCTTGTTTTTCTCTATAACTAAAATATTGTAGCCTTCATCAGAAAGCTTACTAGTAAGATAAGAACCAACCTTACCAGCACCTACAATAATAATATTCATAAATCCTCCTAAAGGTAGAAATATCTAATAACATTGTATAATAAACACAAGAAAAAAACAAAATACATTTGTACAATTAGACATGCATAATTGAGTAGGGAAGCGTCATTATTAGCACACTTGTGTGAATCTTAAAAAATTATATCAATTACATAGTAATATTATGAAAAATTTATTTTAAATTAAAATAAGAAATTAAAAATCTAGAAAATTTAAGTAAAAATTTATTAAAATAAGCTTTATAGCTTACGAAAAAAAATACATTTAAAATAGAATCTAATTTTTTGTAAAAGAAAAACACCAATAAAAATTGGTGTTAAATCTGGTGGGCCTCCAGGGACTCGAACCCTGGACCTACCGGTTATGAGCCGGGCGCTCTAACCGACTGAGCTAGAGGCCCAAACAAAACCCTATAATTTTTAATAAAAAAATTTTATGAAATAAATTCATAATTAGGTTTGTTTTTGGTGGACCTGAGTAGACTCGAACTACCGACCTCACGCTTATCAGGCGTGCGCTCTAACCTGCTGAGCTACAGGTCCATATATAAAATTTAAATGGCAGGGGTTACAGGACTTGAACCCGTGACATCCGGTTTTGGAGACCGACGTTCTACCAACTGAACTAAACCCCTACTCAAATCTCAAACAAATTAAGAAAGAGATTTATTGGTGCCCAGAGGCGGAATCGAACCACCGACACGGGGATTTTCAGTCCCCTGCTCTACCGACTGAGCTATCTGGGCATATGGCGGAGAAGGAGGGATTTGAACCCTCGCATCCCTTTTGAAAGGATCTACTCCCTTAGCAGGGGAGCCTCTTCAGCCACTTGAGTACTTCTCCAAAAAGTCAATAGATATTGACTCTTTTTTATTTGGCGGAGAGGAAGGGATTCGAACCCTTGTGAGCCGTAAGACTCTAACGGTTTTCAAGACCGCCCCGTTATGACCGCTTCGGTACCTCTCCATATTGTGGTGACCCATCGGAGATTCGAACTCCGGACACCTTGATTAAAAGTCAAGTGCTCTACCGACTGAGCTAATGGATCAATCTAGAAATACAGTGGCTAAAAATGCCTTTCTTGCCTATTTAGCTTGCCAGTATAACCACTAAATAAATTGTTGAAATATTAATGGTGACCCATCGGAGATTCGAACTCCGGACACCTTGATTAAAAGTCAAGTGCTCTACCGACTGAGCTAATGGATCAAATTTGGCTGGGATAGCAGGACTCGAACCTACGCATACCAGAGTCAAAGTCTGGTGCCTTACCGACTTGGCTATATCCCAATATGGCGCGCCTGAGAGGAGTCGAACCTCTGACACACGGATTAGAAGTCCGTTGCTCTATCCAGCTGAGCTACAGGCGCTTAATGGAGCGGGTGAAGGGAATCGGACCCTCGCAACCAGCTTGGAAGGCTGGGGCTCTACCACTGAGCTACACCCGCAAATTGGTGGGGAAGAGCGGATTCGAACCACTGAAAGCTAAGCTAACGGATTTACAGTCCGTCCCATTTGGCCAACTCTGGAACTTCCCCAAATTTGTATTTCACAAGTATATATTATAGCATAAACTATAATTTTATTCAATTTTATTTCACAATAAAATTGGAGCTGATGATAGGACTTGAACCTACAACCTATTGATTACAAATCAATTGCTCTACCAATTGAGCTACATCAGCACATTGGATCTCTACTGAAATCCAAATGGCGACTTAGATGGGATTCGAACCCACGACCTCCGCCGTGACAGGGCGGCATTCTAACCAGCTGAACTACTAAGCCATAAAAGGTTAAAATAACAAAAATGTATTGGTGGAAGTAACAGGGCTCGAACCTGTGACCCCCTGCTTGTAAGGCAGATGCTCTCCCGACTGAGCTATACTTCCATATGGTGACCCTACCGGGATTTGAACCCTGTCCCCTGTGGGGTTTAAAATCTGAAAGATTTTAAATCTTCGAGATGAGTCCTTGGGCGAATCCGAAGAACAATACCGCCGTGACACGGTGGTTTCCCTCTAAAACGAAGGATAAAACTTTTTTTGTATAAAGTTTAAAAATGGTGACCCTACCGGGATTTGAACCCGGGATACCGCCGTGAAAGGGCGATGTCTTAACCGCTTGACCATAGGGCCTTATATGATTTTATTAATTAAAAAGTATGGTTGCGGGAGTAGGATTTGAACCTACGACCTCCGGGTTATGAGCCCGACGAGCCACCAAACTGCTCCATCCCGCGATAATGGTGCCGAGAATCGGAATCGAACCGATACGGTGTTTGACCACCGCAGGATTTTAAGTCCTGTGCGTCTGCCAGTTCCGCCACCCCGGCATATGGCGCTCAGGGTGGGGCTCGAACCCACAACCTACCGGTTAACAGCCGGGTGCTCCACCATTGAGCTACCTAAGCACATGCAATATGTATAATTATAAAATATAAAATTTATATTGTCAAAATTTCTTACAAATTTTTGTGAAGAAATAATCTTCACAAAAAAGTAAGTTTGGCAACTTCCTAGTCTCCCGGGAGGTCTCCCTCCGAGTACCATCGGCGTTAGAAGGCTTAACTTCTGTGTTCGGTATGGAAACAGGTGTATCCCTTCTGCCATCGTCACCATATTTTAAATATACTGTTTTAACCTAATTATTCTATTCTCGCTTCGCTGCGAGTGCTCCGCACGGGTCCTCTCTGAGCCGGACGGGCTGTCCTCTAAGAGCCGGACGGGCTAATTAATAGCTATAAATATTTCCAGTCAAGATTTAAAGTTTAGTATCCATTAGCTTAATACATTACTGCACTTACACCTTGGACCTATCTAAGGTATTTTCTTTACCTACTCTAAGAAATCTTATCTTGAGGCCTGCTTCGTACTTAGATGCTTTCAGTACTTATCAATTCCGCACTTAGCTACCGAGCCATGCTAGTGGCCTAACAACTCGTACACCATTGGTGCGTCCATCCCGGTCCTCTCGTACTAAGGACAGCTCCTCTCAAATTTCTTACGCCCACGCTGGATAGGGACCGAACTGTCTCACGACGTTCTGAACCCAGCTCGCGTGCCTCTTTAATGGGCGAACAGCCCAACCCTTGGGACCTACTCCAGCCCCAGGATGAGACGAGCCGACATCGAGGTGCCAAACCTCCCCGTCGATGTGGACTCTTGGGGGAGATAAGCCTGTTATCCCCGGGGTAGCTTTTATCCGTTGAGCGATGGCCCTTCCATGCGGTACCACCGGATCACTAAGTCCGTCTTTCGACTCTGCTTGAGTTGTAGCTCTCGCAGTTAAGCTCGCTTGTGCCTTTATACTCTACGAATGGTTTCCGTCCATTCTGAGCGAACCTTTGAACGCCTCCGTTACTTTTTAGGAGGCGACCGCCCCAGTCAAACTGCCCAACTGACAATGTCCCATGCCCTGATTCAAGGGCTATGGTTAGAACTTTGATATTAAAAGGTTGGTATCCCACCAGTGACTCCTCCTAGATTGGCATCCAGATATCTCAGTCTCCCAACTATCCTGTACATTTAATCTCAAAATCCAATATCAGCCTACAGTAAAGCTCCACGGGGTCTTTCCGTCCTAGCGTGGGTAAGTCGCATCTTCACGACTACTACAATTTCACCGGATCCTTTGTTGAGACAGTGCCCAAATCGTTACACCTTTCGTGCGGGTCGGAACTTACCCGACAAGGAATTTCGCTACCTTAGGACCGTTATAGTTACGGCCGCCGTTTACTGGGGCTTAAGTTCTAGCCTTCGATTGCTCTAAGCCTTCCCCTTAACCTTCCAGCACCGGGCAGGTGTCAGCTCCTATACTTCATCTTGCGATTTTGCAGAAACTTGTGTTTTTGGTAAACAGTCGCTTGGGCCTGGTTTCTGTGGCCAAATCTCTTTGGCTCCCCTTCTCCCGAAGTTACGGGGACATTTTGCCGAGTTCCTTAACAAAGGTTCTTCCGCGCGTCTTGGTATTCTCTACCTCCCTACCTGTGTCGGTTTTGGTACGGGCGCTTTGGTCTGGATAGTGACTTTTCTTGGCAACATGGAGTCATCAACTTCTCTACTTATGTTTTCGATACCTATCGGCTTTCAGAATTTGTGAAAAGCGGATTTGCCTACTTTTCTTCCTACGGCTTTAGACCATCATCCATCGGATGGCTTTGATTATCCTTTTGCGTCATCACGTCTCTCTTAACGACTTCAAGCGGTACAGGAATATAAACCTGTTATCCATCGCCTACGCCTTTCGGCCTTGGCTTAGGTCCCGACTTTCCCTGAGGGGACGAGCCTTGCTCAGGAGTCCTTAGGGTTTCGACGGGAGTGATTCTCACACTCCTTCTCGCTACTCATGCCAGCATTCTCTCTTGTATTAGATCCACTTTTGCTTTCGCCTTGGCTTCGTCTCTAATACAATGCTCCTCTACCACTAATAGAGGTATTAAGTTTAGCTATGAGTCCTAGTTTTTAACTCTTAACCAGTGATTGTTAGTTCATAATTTCTTATGTTACTCACTTTGACTTTAGACTTGTGTTTTTTTGAATATTTTTCTTTAATATCCTATCTTTATGTCTGCGTCTGAAATTTGTATTTTCTTAATCTCTTCTGTTTTTGTTAAATATTTCCTAGTCTCATTTGTAAACTTAATCCCTCTATTAATCCGAAGCTTCGGTATTGAATTTAGCCCCGTTCATTTTCGGCGCAAACCCACTTGACCAGTGAGCTATTACGCATTCTTTAAATGCATGGCTGCTTCTAAGCCAACGTCCTGGTTGTCTTAGTAGATTCACATCCTTTTCCACTTAATTCAAATTTTGGGACCTTAGCTGTCGGTCTGGGCTGTTTCCCTTTCGACTTAGAAGCTTATCCCCCTAAGTCTGACTCCCTGACTTGATTTTTTGGCATTCGGAGTTTGATAGGTTTTGGTACGGATCTCCGCCCTAGACCATTCAGTGCTCTACCTCCTAAAATCTTAGGTCAGAGGCTAGCCCTAAAGCTATTTCGAGGAGAACCAGCTATCTCCGGGTTCGTTTGGTTTTTCGCCCCTATCCACAGTTCATCCGATGCGTTTTAAACCGCACCCGGTTCGAGCCTCCATTGAATTTTACTTCAACTTCACTCTGACCATGGATAGATCACCCGGTTTCGGGTCTATTCTAACTTACTTTGGCCCTATTAAGACTCGCTTTCGCTACGGCTTCTGATCTTAAATCATTAACCTTGCAATTTAGAATAACTCGCTGGCCCATTCTACAAAAGGTACGACATCACGTTCTCTCACGCTCTGTCTGCTTGTAGGCACTAGGTTTCAGGTTCTATTTCACTCCCCTTGCGGGGTTCTTTTCACCTTTCCCTCACGGTACTTGTTCACTATCGGTCACATGTTAGTATTTAGCCTTAGGGGATGGGCCCCCTATCTTCACACCGGGTTACTCGTGCCCGGTGATACTTTCCCTCTTACTTTCTTAAATCTTTCGTTTACAAGACTTTCACTTTCTTTGGTTTAGCTTTTCAGATAATTCTACTAGATTTAAAATCGTTTAATGAGTTAGGCTCTTTTCCGTTCGCTCGCCGCTACTTAGAAAATCGATGTTTCTTTCTTTTCCTCCTGCTACTTAGATGTTTCAGTTCGCAGGGTATCGCCTTACTAAGCTATGTATTCACTTAGTAATGATTGTGTCTTCCACAACCGGGTTGCCCCATTCGGAGACCTAGGGGTCAATGCTTTTTGTGAGCTTACCCTAGTTTTCGTTCACTTACGTCCTTTTTCGCCTTCATGTGCCAAGGCATCCACCTTGTGCCCTTGCTTTCTTGACTGGAAATATTTATAGCTATTTAATTTTATTAGGTTCTAATGGAATTGTCACAGCAAATTTATGAGTTGATGAAATTCCTTATGCAGGGATTTTTGGTTTTCCAAAAATCATCGCATTATTGCCCTGTTCGAGTTTTGTCTGGTTATTTACTGTAATCTAACGTTATTTTTCTTATTTGCTTCGCAAATGTCGAAAAATAATGAAAGATTTCTTTGAAATCTTTCACCCCTCGATTATGGGCTTGGTGGAGATGAAGAGATTCGAACTCTTGACCCCCTGCGTGCAAGGCAGGTGCTCTCCCAACTGAGCTACACCCCCATGTAACCTTTAATTTTACTACAAAGTTTACTTCGTTCCAAACAAAGTTTTTTTTAAATTTTCTTTGGTAAAAGTCAGCGTACCGACTTTTTACTCTTAGAAAGGAGGTGATCCAGCCGCACCTTCCGATACGGCTACCTTGTTACGACTTCACCCCAGTTACTGACCCTACCTTCGACTGCTGCGTCCAAAAGGTTCGCTCACAGGCTTCGGGTATTGCCAACTCCCATGGTGTGACGGGCGGTGTGTACAAGACCCGGGAACGCATTCACCGCGACATTCTGATTCGCGATTACTAGCAACTCCAACTTCATGTACTCGAGTTGCAGAGTACAATCCGAACTGGGACAGGTTTTGTGAGTTTCGCTTCAGATCGCTCTTTCGCTGCCCTGTGTACCTGCCATTGTAGCACGTGTGTAGCCCAAGTCATAAAGGGCATGATGATTTGACGTCGTCCCCACCTTCCTCCGGTTTATCACCGGCAGTATCGCTAGAGTCCCCAACTTAATGATGGTAACTAACGATAGGGGTTGCGCTCGTTATGGGACTTAACCCAACATCTCACGACACGAGCTGACGACAACCATGCACCACCTGTATTACAGTTGACCGAAGTCATAGAAAATTATCTCTAATTTTCGCCGTAATATGTCAAGACTTGGTAAGGTTCTTCGCGTTGCGTCGAATTAAACCACATGCTCCGCTGCTTGTGCGGGTCCCCGTCAATTCCTTTGAGTTTCACACTTGCGTGCGTACTCCCCAGGCGGAGTGTTTAATGCGTTAGCTGCGGCTCCCAGATTATTCCAAGAACCTAACACTCATCGTTTACAGCGTGGACTACCAGGGTATCTAATCCTGTTTGCTACCCACGCTTTCGTACCTCAGCGTCAGATGATGACCAGAAAGTCGCCTTCGCCACCGGTATTCTTCCTAATATCTGCGCATTTCACCGCTACACTAGGAATTCCACTTTCCCTTCCATCTCTCAAGCCTTGCAGTTTTAAAAGCTTTATATAGTTGAGCTATATTATTTCACTTCTAACTTACTAGGCCGCCTACGTACCCTTTACGCCCAATGATTCCGGACAACGCTCGGTCCATACGTATTACCGCGGCTGCTGGCACGTATTTAGCCGGACCTTATTCTTATGGTACTGTCATTTTCATCCCATAAAAAAGATTTTTACAACCCGAAGGCCTTCTAAATCACGCGGCGTCGCTGCATCAGGGTTTCCCCCATTGTGCAAAATTCCCCACTGCTGCCTCCCGTAGGAGTTTGGGCCGTGTCTCAGTCCCAATGTGGCCGTACACTCTCTCAAGCCGGCTACTGATCGTCGCCTTGGTGGGCTTTTATCTCACCAACTAGCTAATCAGACGCAAGTCCATCTTACACCGATAAATCTTTGGTCACTATATCATGCGATATTTTGACGTTATAGGGTATTATTCTTCGTTTCCAAAGGCTATCCCCTTGTGTAAGGCAGGTTACTCACGTGTTACTCACCCGTTCGCCACTAATTCACTTAAAATCATTCCGAAGAAATCAACTAAGCTTCATCGTTCGACTTGCATGTGTTATGCACGCCGCCAGCGTTTATCCTGAGCCAGGATCAAACTCTCAATTATAGTTTGATCTTGACTTTTGTCATTTTTCGTTTGGTCTCAAAGTAATTAACTTTGTAGTAGTATTTATTTGTTTAAAGGTTCATCGTCAGTTGTTACTGACTATTTAAGTCTACCACCTTTTTTATTACTTGTCAAGTTTTTTTGTAAATATTTTTCTTTTTATTTACTTTTCTCGACTGCTTTTCTGGTGTCGACTTTTTTATTATATCTCGTTTATTTTTATTGTCAAGCTTTTTTTGAAAGTTTTTTAAATCTTTTTCTCAATCTTCTTTAAACTTTGACTTAAACGAGTTAAAAAAAATATAGCTGTATCAAACAGCTATATTAGTATAGTATTATTTTTTTGTTTTGTCAAATATTTTTTTATTTTTTATTTTTCTTTTATTTTTAGGGAACTTACTACGTAATATTCTCTTGCTGAGCTTATTAGGGCTTTGTTTCCTATCCTCATATATGGGGCTATAAATTTTTTATTGTAGGCAAATAGTCCTGTAACGTATGAGAAATTTTCTAATTTCGCTTCTTTTTCTTCCATTTTTATAAATTTTAATGGTTTTACTGTGTAGTATTCTTGATATATATAGTCTTTGTTTTTTATTTCTTCTAGTATTTTTGTAAATTCTTCTTTTGTATGCTCTTTTCCTACGTATATTCCGTGTGAAGCATAACCTTGAATTGGTTTTAGGATATATTTGTCCTTGTTTTCTATTAATTTTTCTTTATCTTTTTGGTAATTTAATTTTTCTGTGTATGGTATGTGATCTTTTATAAATTCATTTTCTTTTTCTGATAGAATTTTTTGGCTTTCTTCGAGTCTTAGGATTCTAAATATGTCTTTTGTGTAAAAAAGTGTTGACCTAAATGAGCCTATGCTTATTATTTCATCGTTTAGATAGGCATCTATCAGATTTTTGCCTATATCTTTATTTTCTATTAGATCACTTGTAACTAGTCTTCTATATACAAGGTCGACTTTCATGTCTTCTATATATAGGCCATTATTTTTTCTTTCTAAATCTTTTAGGTTTGCAATTTTGCAATTGTGACCTCTTTTTTGGAATAGTTTTTTTATGGTTTGAAATTCTATATTGTCAAATTCTATTATGTCGACTATGGCTATGTTTATTTTTTCTTTTTTGCCCTTTATTGAAAAATATAATTCTTCTATTGAATCTACCAATGTTTCTAGTAAGTTAATGTGGTCTATTTGGTATTTTTCTTCTAGTTTTTTTATTGCTTTTGAATCTCTCATCAAATCTGCCAAGGACTTATCTTCTAGCATTGCAGATGATCCGTCTGTGTTTAGTTCGCAAAATTTGTAGTCTTTTTTACCGTCATACATTACGTCAAATCTTGCTATTGGTGTTGAAATGTCATAGCCTGGATCTTTTAGGATTAATTTTTCTGTCAAGGGATCTAGGGCAAATAATTTTCTGTAATTTTCGTTTTTTACATATTCTTTTGTGACTTTTTCTACTATAGACATAAAGATATTTATCATTTCATCGTAGAGTTTGAAATCTTTTTTGTCATAAAAATATGCATCATATAATGTAGGAAGTTCTTCTTCTTTGTAAGTCGCCCCGTATTCTTTTCTTTTTTCGAGTAAATTTTTAAAATCTTTTCTATATTCTTGGTAATTTTCATTTATTATTTTTTCATAATCGTTTTTTATTTTGTCGTTTATCATTAATTCCTTTTTTCTCCTCTAGTCTTCTGGGTTATAGTTTATTATCGATACAAATTTCCCGTTTTTATCTTGTATTTTTCTAACCCTCTTATCAAAGTCCGTTCTTTTTAACCAAACTAATTTGTCACACCCTAAGCATCTTAGCTTCATATCTGCTCCCATTCTTTCAATCTTCCATTTGTTTTCTCCGCATGGATGGGGCTTTTTTAGACTTACTATGTCGTTTAATTTATATTTTTTCATAAATTTCCTCTTCTAATAAACTGCTTTTTATATTTCTTTTTTCCATTTCAATTTTTATTAGCTCTCTTACTTTTCTTGAAATCTCCCACTGAGTTCCTATTTTTACCAAGGATGTTACCCTTACCTTGTAGGAGAAGTCTTTGAATTCTGTTATTTCAAAAAAACTTAAGTCTTCTATGAAGGCTTTTTTATATTTTGGCATACTTTTTATTTTTTGGGATACTGCCTCAATCATTTCTTTTACATCTTCTAGTTTTGTATCGTTTGATACGCAAAAATATGCCTCGCTTTTTTGGGCTCCCCTGTTATAGTTTTGAACATTTGTTATGTTTGAGTTTGGAATTATGTGAAGAGATCCGTTGTAATCTCTAATTTTTGTAATTCTAAGATTTACTTCTTCTACAGTTCCTTCAACTCCCGAACAGGCAACCCATTCTCCAACTCTTAGTTTATCGTCAAAAATTATCAAAACTCCTTTTACAAAATCTGCTATCACGGTTTGGGCTCCAAGAGCAATGGCGATACCACCTATTCCAGCTGTTGCAATTAGGCTTGATGTGTTTATTCCAAATATATCCAAAATCATAGTTATAGCAATAAAGATTATTATTATCCTTATTACAGAATAAAAAATTCTTGATAGGGTTTCTAATTTCGCTGGATTTCTCTTTAATTTGTTTTTGTTGGTGTTAAAGAATTTCCTTATTATTTTGTGAACTAATTTAAGGGCAACAAAACATATGACCAAGACAATAAAAACAGAAATTATATTTATAGTAAGTTTATTTCGCATAAAATCAGGTAAAAATGAGCTTTTCGCGACCATTTTATCAATTTTTTCTATATCTTCTAACTCGTTCATCTAATCATCCTTTATAATTTTTATAATTTCATCGGCAAGCTTTTTGTGAAAAATTTTACCCATATGAAGACCATCAAGATAGTAGGGTTTTATCTTTCTAGCATCCACTATCAAATAATCTAGTTTTAAAATTTTTTGGGCAAAATCATTTATTTTTTCATTTACATATCCATAGATAGGATAGGCTTCTTCCTCCTCGATTAGGGGCGGAATAATTATGATATTTTTTCTGGCAGCCGATAAATCTAGTATACTTTTGACATTGGAATATGCAAGATTCACACTTACTCCATTTAGAAAGTCATTTGATCCACCAAAAATTATTAAATAATCAATATCTTCATATTTATTTTTATTTTTTTCATACCTTTTAACCATGTCATCTGTTGTAGAGCCATTTATTCCAAAATTTATAACTTCAAAACCCGCCTTAGTTAAAAAGCGGGTGTAGTTATTGCATTCTACAAGATAACCTTGGGTAAAGGAATCTCCAAGAGCAAGTATTCTCATTATTCTACCTTCTTTAAAGCAAGGGCTGTTCTTGATGGGATATAAATTTCAATTCCATCGTAGTCAGTATTTTCTAAATTTTTAGATTCGTAAATAAATTCTTTTGAAATCCTACCAAGCCCACCAAATTCTTCATCATCTGTATCAAGAATCACCTTAAATTTTCCCTTATCATGGATTGGCACTTGGAAAGAGTCGTAGGAATTTTGTGGGTGGAAGTTGAAAATATAAACTATATCCTTGTTTCTGTAGGCTATAACTTTTCTGTCATTATCAAGCCAGAGCCTAAAAATATCATTTCCTAATTGCTTGTTTTTAATGATTTGATCAAGCATTTTTCCATCCCATTTTAACAGCCAATCATATTTTAATAAGTCATTATCTGCCAAAGACCACAAGCGTCTTGCATAATGGAAGGAATAATTATTTCCTTCACGAGGAAAATCTATCCATTCAGGATGGCCAAATTCATTGCCCATAAAATTCAAATATCCTTCGGCTCCCATAGAAATTGTAACCCATCTAATCATTTTGTGAAGGGCAATGGCCCTATCAATTACAATATTATGGGTTTTCTTTTCCATATCCCAATACATAGCAGAATCTGCTAGCCTAAAAATTGTAGTTTTTGATCCAACAAGGGCTTGGTCGTGACTTTCAACGTATGAAATTCTTTTTTCTTCTGGTCTGTAGGTTGAAAGTTCATACCACATTCTTCCCATATCCCAATCTTCATCACGTTTTTCCAAGGATTTTTCCCAAAAATCTGGCATGCCCATAGAAAGTCTATAATCAAAACCAATTCCGCCATATTTTATTGGAAGGCACATTCCAGGCATGGCTGACATATCTTCAGCTATGGTTATGGCATTTTTCTTAACTTCTCTTATAAGTTCATTGGCAAGTTGAAGATAGTTTATAGCTTCGATGTCAGTATTCATAGAAAAATATTTTGAATAGTTGTCAAAACTTTCCCCTCTTCCGTGATTTTTGTAAATCATTGAAGTTACCCCATCAAATCTAAAACCATCAAAGTGGTATTCTTCTAGCCAATATTTTATATTTGAAAGAAGAAAATGGCATACACCAGGCTTGTTATAATCAAATAATTTTGAATCCCAATCAGGATGATTTCCTTCATCGCCTTCATGGAAAAATTGGTATTCTGTTCCATCAAAAAGATTTATTCCCTCGATTGTATTTTTCACTGCATGAGAATGAACCAAATCCATTATTACATTTAGACCCATTTCGTGAGCCTTATTTATTAAGGATTTTAAGTCATCATTTTCTCCATACCATGAAGATGGAGCGAAGAAATTTGAAACTTGATAACCGAAAGATCCATAATATGGATGTTCAGCTATGGCCATAAGTTGAATTGTGTTGTATCCTTCTTTTTTGATTCTTGGAAGGATGTTTTTTTCAAAATCTTTGTAAGTTCCAACTTCTTCTTTTTCACAAGCCATACCAATATGGGCTTCATAGATTAGAAGATCATGGTTTTTAATTTTAAATTTTTCATCAGTCCACTTAAATTTTTTTCTAGGATTTTCTAAAATTGCAGAAAAATCAAGATTTTCATCTCTTTCTACCCTTCTTGCAAAAAGAGGAATCCTATCTTGGAAACTATCGCCATAGTCAACCATTACTTTTATTCTTGACTTGTGGGGAATGGTCCTAATACCCTTTATAAAAATTTCCCAATCTTCATCGTTGATTTTTTTAAGAGGATGAGAATGTCTATCCCAATCATTAAAATCTCCAATTAGGTAAAGTCCTTTAGCATTTGGGGCCCATTCCCTATAAATCCAACCAGTTTTCACCTTGTGAAAGCCATAATATTCGTGGGCGTTGGCAAAATCTTTTAACTTTTCGCCTTTTTTCAAAAGTCTAGCCTTTTGTTTTTTATATTCATCCATCCTAAGATTTATATCATTTTTATAATCCTTAATCCAAGGATCAATTTCCAAAATCTTCCAATCTTTCATTATTTGCCCCTTTTCTATATATTTTTTACTACTTATTTTATTCTTTTTTATTAGCCTCAATTATTTTTTCAGTTAAATCCTTTGGAACTTCTTCATATTTTTCAAATTCCATTGAGAAAGATCCACGAGCCTGTGTCATTGATCTTAAATCTATTGAATATGTTAAAACTTCACTTTCTGGAGCGAGTGCTGAAATAATTTGAGATCCATCTTCTTGTGGCTCCATGCCCAAAATTTTTCCACGTCTTTTGTTCATATCTCCCATAACATCGCCCATGTACTTGTCATCAACCCTAATTTCAAGTTTCATTATAGGTTCAAGAAGGATTGGTTTTGCTTCAACAATTCCTTTTTTGAAAGCAAGTCTTGCAGCAGATTTGAAGGCTTGTTCGTTTGAATCTACTGGGTGGTAAGATCCATCATATAAAGTAGCCTTTATTCCAACAACCTTGTATCCTGCAAGAGGACCTTCGTCCATTGAATCTTTTAGACCTTTTTCTACAGCTGGGAAGTAGTTTTTAGGAACTGCCCCACCAAATACTTCTTCATCAAAAACAAATTCTTCATCACAAGGTTCAAATCTAATAAATACATCACCATATTGGCCGGCACCACCAGATTGTTTTTTGTGTTTACCTTGAACATCAGATTTACCCTTAATTGTTTCCCTATAAGGAATCTTTAAGTCAACAATTTTTGTATTAACAGAATAATTTTCTTTTAATTTATCCATCAAAACTTCAAGTTGAACATTGCCAAGTCCTGCCAATACTTCTTGGTGGGTTTCAGCATCTCTTCTATCCTCAAAAGTAGGATCTTCTTCAGATAATTTCTTCAAAGCAGCTGAGATTTTATCCTCATCATTTTTACTTTCAGCTTCAATTGCATAATATAAAACAGGTTTTGGATATTTGATTTTCTTGTATTCAATAGGATTATCTTTTGTGCATAAAGAATCTCCAGTTTGAAGGCTTTCTTGTTTAGAAAATGCTCCAATATCTCCAGCCACAACCTTGTCAGTCTTAAATTGTTCCTTTCCTCTTAAATAGAAAATATTTGAAGCCTTAAATTCTTTATCCTTACTTATATCATAGAAATTTTGGTCTTTCTTAATAGATCCAGATAAAACTTTAAATATTGAAATTTTACCCAAAAATGGATCGGCAATTGTTTTAAAAACAACAGCAGAAAAAGGTGCGTCATCTTTTATTTCAAAAGCTTCGTACTCATCTTTAACCCTAAATCCAATATTAGCTTCAGCGTGGTCAGGAGATGGCATATATTTTGTGATAATATCCATCAATAAATCAAGACCAATATTTTTCTCCAAACTACCTGCAACAAGAGGAACAGCACTACCATTGATAATGGCCTTTCTAAATCCTTCTTTAAATTCCTCGTCAGTAAAGCTTTCTCCTGAGAAATATTTATCCATAAGCTCATCATCACTTTCAGCAACTACTTCTTGGATTTCCTCATAAACCGCATTTACTTCTTCAAGTCTAATTTCAGGTATTTCTACCTCTTCTACCTTGCCGTCAACATATTTAAAAGCTTTTTTATCTATAACATCGATCAAACCTTCAAAGTTTTCCCCTTCACCAAGGGTTAAGGTTAGTGGGATTATTTTTTTGGAGAAATCTATGTGTAGGTCACTAACTACTTGGTTGAATTTAGCATTTTCTTTGTCTAACTTATTTACAAAAATAATTCTTGGCAAAGAAATATTTTCAGTATATTTCCAATATTTTTCAGTTCCTACTTCTATTCCATTTTCTCCATCAATTACAAACAAAGCTGACTCGCTTGCTCTAAGGGCATTTAATACCTCTCCTTCAAAGTCAAAAAATCCAGGAGCATCGATAAAGTTTACC
Organism: Anaerococcus ihuae; assembly: GCF_928368155.1. Taxonomy (GTDB): domain Bacteria; phylum Bacillota; class Clostridia; order Tissierellales; family Peptoniphilaceae; genus Anaerococcus; species Anaerococcus ihuae. The sequence goes on from NZ_CAKMRU010000003.1 coordinate 208,764, forward strand.
TTGTAATCTTTATATTCCACAGGAACTATTGAAGTTTGAATTGAAATTTTTCTTTTGATTTCTTGTTTTTCATAGTCAGATACAGTATTTCCGTCAGAAACTTTTCCAACCCTATCAATAGCCTTTGTAAAATATAGTAAAGATTCAGTCAAAGAAGTTTTTCCTGCTCCTGAATGCCCTACTAAAGCTAAGTTCCTCAATTTGTTTGTTTTATAATCTTTCATAATAAAATAACCTCCGTTTTGTCGATGAAAACATTTTTTCATTCTATGTATATTTATATACCCAATTTATTAAATTTAACTTATATATTTTTATAAAGAAGTCAGATTTTTTTGGCGAAAAAGTTTTTATTGTTAAAATTTATTCTAAAAATCATAGCAAATTAAAATTTTCCACACAAAAAAGACCCAGAAAATCTGAGCCTATTTTTTAATTAAATTTTTAAATCCTCTTTTAATTACTTCAAAAAATGATAAAGACCTTCTTAATTTATTTGAATCTATATAATTATTTAAAGCTCTCAAGGTTTTTTTATTGTCCTTGGTCGTAAAAATAAAATTTCCGTTTTCTTTAGTATGAATTGCAAATCTAGATATTTTTTTGCCAAATATAACCGATGCACTCACAAAAGAAATTTCCTTGTAGGGAATTTGTACGTAGTCATCAATATTTTTTTCATTATAAAATTCAAAGGCCTCATCGCCTATCATTATATTTCCATCTGAGGTAAATCCATTAAGGCATCTCGCCTTAATGGATAAGTCTACTTTTTTGTTTTGGCTTTGAACCATTACATAATTCCAAGTACAGATGCAATTATTCCTATTATAAATAGGGCTACGATTATAGCGATTGGTGATACATTTTTCTTTAGTAATTTACAAATTCCAAGTGTAAGTAACATTGGAACAAGTCCTGGTATTAATTGGTTTAAGTTATCTTGTAAGGTTGTAACTTTTACTTGGTCAAGTCCTGCAGATCCTAATTGGTCGTAAAGTTTAAAGGCTTCTTGAAGTCCCTTGCTTCCGCTTGATAGAGAATTCCAATCAATAAATGAACCTGCTTGTTGGGTTACTTCTGATACATTTACTGTAAATGTTACATTTACCCATCTTTGTACCAAAGCTCCAACTATAAACATACCTACAATTGATGCAACCAAGGTAACTTTTCCTAAAAGTCCACCAGATAAGTCTTTAGTTATTTCGTTTCCTACTTTGTAACCAAACTCTTGAGTTTTCCACTCAAATAACATTCTTATAATATTCCAAAATACAAAAAATAAAATTGGTCCGATTATATTTCCTGTTAAAGCCATTGATGCACCAAGAGCTCCAAGTATTGGTCTTGCTGTAAACCAGAAAACTGGATCTCCAACACCTGCCAAAGGTCCCATCATTCCTACTTTCACTGAGTTTATTGTTTTATCATCAATTGGAGCACCATTTGCTCTTTCTTCTTCCATAGCAAGGGTAACTCCCATTACTGGGCTTGAAAGATATGGGTGGGTATTATAAAACTCTAAATGTCTTTTTAAAGCAGATTTTCTATCTTCATCAGATTTGTATAATTTTTTGATAGCAGGAATTATTGAATAACACCAACCACCGTTTTGCATACGTTCGTAATTCCAAGAACCTTGTAGGAGTTGATGACGATTAAATACTTTTATTCTGTCGGATCTTGATAATTCTATTCTTTTTTCATTTACTTCAGTCATATTTCCTCCTAATAATCATTTATAATATCGCCAAGTGGGTCTCCGGTATTTGAGGATCCATTTGATGAAGATGATTCTTTAAGTTTCAAATAAATAAGGGCAAGAGCGAATCCAACAACACCAAGTCCTATTAGGGTTAGTTGTGGGATTGCTGCAACTGCAAAACCTATTGCAAAAAATGGCCAGGTTTCTTTTGTACTCATCATATTAATTACCATGGCATAACCTACTGCTGCAACCATTCCACCACCTACTTCCATACCGTGGGTTAACCAATCAGGCATAGAATTTAAAACGCTGGTTACAACTTTTGGTGAAACAAAGCAAAGTGCTGCTGCAGGAATTGCTATCCTAAGTCCTTGCATTAAAACTGCAAGCATATGAAGAACTTCAATTTTTCTGAAATTTCCTTCTTCTGCTGCTGCATCCATTCCGTGAACTATTGGAATTGATAAAGTTCTTGCTATCATTGTCAAAAATAGACCTGCTACTGAAAGTGGGATTGCAACTGCAATTGATGTGTTGATTGCATTATTTACATTTCCAGTTCCATCTTGAAGAGCTAAAACCATAATAATTGCACTTGCTACTGATGCAAGGGCTGCATCTGGTGCTACCGCTGCTCCTACATTTGCCCAACCAAGCGCAATCATTTGAAGAGCACCACCAAGCATAATTCCTTCTTTTAAATGTCCACTTACAAGTCCAATCAAAGTACAAGCTACGATTGGTTGGTGGAATTGGAATTGGTCTAGGATTCCTTCCATACCTGCAAGTAGAGCAACTATAACAATTAAAATAATACTAATTGCTGACATAATTCCTCCTTAAGCCAAACCAAGTTCTGATTTTGCTTTTTTCATAATATTTGTAAAATTTTCAGGCTGATTTGCTGGAACTTTTCTTACATCGATTTTAATTCCCTTATCGAGTAATTTTTCAAAAGTTTCAACATCTTCCTTGCCCATAGAAACTGTAGAAGTTACATAGGCCTTTCCTTGTGAGTGAGCCATAGATCCAAGATTTATTTCTTTTAAATCTGCACCTTTTTCGATTAATTCTAGGGCATCTTGTGGTGTTTCAAATAATAACATTGCCCTTGTATCTCCAAAACGTGGATCTTTGAAAATCTCTGCCATTTTCCATATTGGCACAACGTGAGCCTTTACTCCTGGAGGAGCAGCCTCCATTATCATTGACTTACGCAAAGCATCCTCACTTACATTGTCACTTACAACAATAATTCTTGACGGATTTGTTGCTTTTGTCCAACTTGTTGCAACTTGTCCATGAAGTAATCTTGTATCAATCCTTGCAAGAACAACATCAATTTTTCCATCCCCAATTACAGTTCCTTCTGGAATTGATCCTGTGTGTTTTGGAAGATTTTCTGTTATTTCATCTTTTGCACTAGACTTATTGTAGTCATCCATCAAGGATTCTGGTTTAGTTTTTACTCCTTCTTTGGCAGGCTCTAATAATATTTTTGCAAGATCGTGTGATTTTTCTTCCATTAATCTTGAGCCAAGTGCCTCAATTAACATGGGTAAATTTAGTCCGGTAAGAACTGCCCACTTTTCTTCGTTTCCATCCATTAGAGCTGAAACTTGATTAAAAGGTGTTCCGCCCCAAAGGTCTACCAAGAAAAGAATTTCTTCACAATCAAGTTTTTTGATTTTTTCTTCAAGATCTTTTCTTAAATCATCAGGACCCATTGAAGGTAAGAGAACAGCTGTTTCGAGTTTTTCTTGTTCTCCAAAAATCATTTCACCAGATTGTCTTATACCTTGGGCAAATTCGCCGTGACTTGCCAGTATAATACCTATCATTTACTTCCCTCCTTAAATTAAATTGATTTATTTTATAAACCTATTCTAATTCTACACTATATTTCTAAATTTATTAAATATTTTTTTAAATCATTTTTTCTATTAATGAGATAAAATTTTTTTAAGAGTATAGTTGTATTAATAATTACAAAGAAAGGATTTATTGATGGAAAAATATATTTTAATAAAAAATAAAAAATATGAAAAGCTTGGTCTTGATGTTTTTTTGTATGAACACAAAAAATCTGGAGCAAGAATTAATTATATAAAAACTGATGACAAAAACAAAACTTTTGCAATTGCTTTTAAAACTCCCCCAGAATCTTCCAAGGGAATTTCCCATATTTTGGAACATTCTGTTTTAAATGGTTCAAAAAAATATAGGACAAAAGAACCTTTTATGGATATGATTGGATCAAGTCTTCAAACTTTTTTAAATGCCATGACCTATCCTGATAAAACTGTTTATCCTGTTGCAAGCGAAAATGAAAAAGACTTTTTTAATCTCCAAGACGTTTACTTGGATGCAGTTTTTAATCCAAAAGTTTTAAATAAAGAAGAAATTTTCTTGCAAGAGGGAAAATCCATAAAAATTGATGAGAATGGAAAATTTTCTGTATCCGGTGTCGTTTACAATGAAATGAAAGGGGCCACTACAAATCCTGATACTATTATTTTAAATGAAATAAATAAATATCTTTATAAAGACTCCTGCTACCAATATGTTTCAGGTGGAAATCCTTATGATATTTCAAAATTAACCTACGAAGAATTTTTGGATTTTTATAAAAGATTTTACCACCCATCAAATTCTGAAATTTTTTATTATGGAGATATGGATATTGAGAAATATTTAGAAAATCTTGATGAGGAATATTTGTCCCACTACGAGAAAAAAGAAATTATTGCAGATTGTAAAGTTTTAGAAAATTATTACCAAAAACCAATTTTTACATCTTTTCAATCAAACAATGAGGATAAAAACAAATCCTATCTCACCTACTCATTTTTAACCAATGAAAGAGCAAATATAAAAGACCAACTTGCAAATGCAATCTTATCAATTGCCCTTTTCAATTCAGATTCTTCTGAAATTTCCCAAAGAATTTATAAGGAAATTTCCCCTGAAAGTTTTAATGCAAGAACGGGCTATGGGGAAATATCTTCAATTCAAATTACAGCCCAAGGAACATCAGATGAAAATTTGGATAAATTTATTGAAATAATTGAAGAAGAACTTGAAAAATATGCTAACCACATCCCAAAAGATTCACTAAGAGCTGCCCACGCCCTTTTTGATTTTTCCCAAAGAGATCAAATAAATTCAGCCTCAAAAGGAATAGAATATATACTCATGCACAATTTGGATAATGAAATTTTTGATAGCCTAAATTTGATTGACTATATAAACGAATTGGGAGATTTGATTGAAACTGATTATTTTGAAAAACAAGTTAGGAAATATTTTATCAATAACAAGACTAAATTAGTTCTTGTGGCAAAACCAGATAAGAATTATTTTAAAAATATTGAAGAAAAAATCGACCAAGATTTGGAAAATTTGAAAAAGTCTTTGTCAAATGATCAAATCGAAGAATTAAAGAAAAAGGAAGAAAAATTAAAAGCCTTCCAAGAAAAAGAAGATTCAAAAGAAGCTAAGGCTACAATCCCAACTCTTGAAATTAGCGATGTAGACCTTGATATCGAAAAGGTTCCAAGAAAAATCGAGGATGATGATTTCAAATTTATCTACCACGACCTTGATAGTGCTGGGATGATTTACAATGAATTTTTCTTTGACATAAATCATCTAGACCTTGAAAATCTCAAATATCTTTGTCTAATTTCAGATCTTTTGGGCTCAATTGATACAAAAGATCATTCCTACCAAAAATTGGATGATTTAATTCCAATAAATATGGCAGGACTTAATTTTACTGTTCAAAATATAAAAAATAAGGATGGGGAAATAAATAATTATTTAAAAATTTCCTTTAAAACTACTATTGATAGGTACGAAAAATCCTTACTTCTTGTAAAAGAGATTATGAATGAATCTGTTTTTGATGATGAAAAAAGAATTAAGGATATTTTAAAACAAATCAAGGCCTTGTTTGAAATGACCATGTATGATTCAGGTCACAGCCTTGCCCTAACTCGTTCTTTTTCACATTTTGATAAACTTTCATACATCAAAGATGAGCTAAATTGCTTTGGATATTATGAATTTATAAAGAAAATTTCCAAAGATGTAGAAGATGATTTTTTCACATTCAAAGAAAAATTAGAAGAATTATATAAAGAAATTTTTTCAAAAAATCTTTTAATAAATATTACAGGATCAAATGAGGATTATAAAATTCTTAAGGCTTATATAAAGAAAGAATTTTCATATCTTGAAAAAAACAAAAAAGAAAAAGCCCAAATAGATTTTCATAAGTCTTATTATAAAGAAGGAATTTTATCCGATGCAAATGTAAATTATGTGTCTGTGGGTGGAGATTTAAAAGAATTTTCTGATAAAAAGTTAAATCTTTTGGCCCTTTCTTCATCAATTATTTCTAATCCCTACCTTCACGATTTAATTCGTGCAAAAGGCGGAGCCTATGGGGCAGGTCTTATGGTTGATAAATATGGAAATATTGGGACATATTCTTACAGGGACCCTCACATAAAAGAAACTGTAGAAAATTATAAAAAAATCCCTGAGATTTTAGAAAATTTGAAACTTGATTTAAATGATTTTAAAAACCAAAAAATTTCAAAGATGGGTTCATATTTAAAACCTCAATCTCTTCAAGCCAAAACTTCTTTGGATTTTTTAAGATATTTGCAAGGATTTTCTTATAAGGAGCTTGAAGAAAAACTTCTTGATATAAAAAATGCCAGCTTAGATGATATAATTGATTTGAAAGATGATTATAAAAATATTTTGGACAAAAACAATTTTACAGTTTTTGGAAATAGAGAAAAAATAAGAGAAAATGAAAATTATTTTGATAAAATAATAGACCTTGATTCTTAAATATATGAATATTTTTATTAATATATTTAAATCTAACAATCAAATATTAAACAAAGATTAATTTTAATTTAAGATTTAAATCTTTCGGGTATAATTTTACCAAGGAGTGATTATGACAAATTTTGATAAAGAAAATGAAAAATCTTTGGAAAATAGTCTTAATAAAGCTATTTCCGACATGGATTTTTCTGATATAAGTAATAAGGTTAGAGAAAGCCTTGATGTATTTATTGATAAAACCATGGATTTTATAAATGGAAATCCAGTAAGAAAACCTGCCATTCAAACCAAAAACCCTCAGGTTTGTGCCCAAAAACTTCCTGAAAAATCTAAGTTAGGCTTATTGAAAACAGGTGGAGTTTTTTCTTTTATAATCTCTTTTGCAACTGGAATGTCATTTATAGATATGGAACCAGATATGTTTAGTAATTTAATTACAGCAATAGTTTTTGGAGTTTTGGGAGTTTTTTCTTGGAAAAAAGCAAAAGAGATTGATATGATTTCTAAAGATTATACAAGATTTTTAAGAGAGCTCGGTCATAATACTGTAATTCCAATAAGAGATTTGGCATCATCAGTACAAAAAACTGAACAATCTACCATAAAAGAGCTTATGTATATGATGAAGAAAGGATATTTCAAACAAGCAAGAATAGTAGAAAATGATTCATTATTTTTACTTGATATTCCAACTTTCAAATTATACAAAAATCAAAAAAATCAAATGGCAAACTTATCTTATGAAGAGAAAAAACAAATAGAAAAAGATGCTCACAAGGATGTAAATATTGAAAAGGCAGAAAATATAATAAAGATTTCAAGCAAGGAAATAAATTCTATCAATCTTGATATTTCAAGGATTAAAAACAGATCTTTTCTTGAAAAAGTAATAGAGATTAAAAAAACAATTGAAAATATTGTAAATATCATAAAAAGATATCCAGAAAAAGCCTATGCTTTGGACAAATTTATGGATTATTATTTGCCAACAACTGTAAAATTAATAGACGCCTACACAGAATATGAAATTATGGAATCAAATGACCCAAAAATTAAAAATTCTCTTTTAGAAATTGAATCTTCCATAGAAACAATCAACGAGGCCTTTGGAAAAATCCAATTGGAACTTATGGAAGATAGGACAATGGACATAAAAACTGATATAGAAACAATGAAAATTCTCTTAAACCAAGAAGGCTATCTAGAAAAAGATTGGAGCAAAGATGAGTGACATTAAATTAAGATTAGACGGAGAAAATGAAGAAGTAGAATTAAAACCAGCCCAATACAAGGAAAAAATTCAAATTGATCAGTCAATAAAGTTTTCTCCAGAAGAAGAAAAACAAATAGACGATTTCTCGCAAAAAATTGACCTAGAAGATTCAAATATAATTCTCCAATATGGAGTCGGAGCTCAAAAAAAGATTTCAAATTTCTCAGAAAAAACCTTAAACACTGTAAAAAACAAAGATCTTGGAGAAGTTGGGGGACTTTTGGATAAGGTTGTTTCAGAAATAAAAACAATGGACCAAGACGATGGTGGTATGTTTGGATTTTTTAAAAAGCAAAAATCAAAGATTGAAAATATGAAATTAAAATACCAATCAACCGAAAAAAATATAGACGAAATCGCCAAAGCCTTGGACAACCACCAAATAACCCTATTAAAAGATATATCTCTTCTTGATCAAATGTACGAATTAAACGAGGATTATTATAAGGAACTTTCTATGTATATAGAAGCTGGAAATAGAAAACTAAAAAGAACTTTTGAAGAAGACATACCAGCTCTTGAAAATACAGCAAGAATTTCAAACCTCCCAATGGATGCCCAAAAAGCAAATGATATGAAAGCCCAAGCCAACAGATTTGAGAAGAAATTGCACGATTTAGATTTAACCAGGATGGTTTCAATGCAAATGGCGCCACAAATTAGGATGGTTCAATCATCAAACTCAATTATGGCAGAAAAAATCCAAACAACAATTGTAAATACAATTCCACTTTGGAAAAATCAAATGGTCCTAGCCCTTGGCATGAGCCACACAGAACAAGCAATTCGTGCCCAAGAAGCCGTAACAAATCTTACCAATGATTTATTAAAATCAAACGCTGACAAATTAAAACAAAATACAATCGACACAGCAAGAGCAACCGAACGCGGTATAATAGACCTTGATACAATAAAATACACAAACGACAGACTAATCGAGGCGATTGATGAAGTAAGGACAATCCAAATCGAAGGAAAGAAAAACAGAGAAGACGCCAAAAACGAACTTGGCCGTCTTGAAGAAGAATTAAAAAGAAATTTATTGAAAAATAGTTAGGAGAAAAAAATGGCAGAAAAAATAGAATTCAAATTTGATACCCAGCTTTTAATAGCAGGAGAAGATTTAGACGAAGACGAAATTTTCGATCATATTACAGAAAATTTCGAAGGAGATAGCCTACTTGCAGTAGGAGATGAAGATTTAATAAAAATCCACTTCCACACAAATAAACCATGGGAAATATTAGAATACGCTCAATCAATCGGAGATATTTTTGACGTAGTAGTAGAAAATATGCAAAGACAAGCAGATGGGCTAAAGGGATAAAAATACAAAAAAAGGCAGGAATTTTCCTGTCTTTTTGTTTTGTCTGGAATAAAAAAATTATACTCCGAGATCTCTCGACTCGTTCCACTCGCTCGAGATGGGTGAGTATTTGATAACTTTTATTGCTAAAGTTTAGATATTAATAATTCTTGGTTCATAATTTCGCTTAAATTATTTTTATATAATCGTGTTTTCTTAGTGATTTTTTTTAAAAAATTATATTTTTTATTTTAATATTACAAGCGATAACTAAAAAACACAAACTTTCTATTCTAAAAATATAAGTTTATAATAATAAAAAAAATTTATTCTTTAGATATCACAGTAAATAAAGACAAAATCCATCTCGAGCGCAGTCGAGAGATTTCTTTTTTTTACTTTTACTTTAAATATAATTTTACTCTGAGATCTCTCGACTCATTTCATTCGCTCGAGATGGGTGAGTATTTGATTTTATTTATTGCTAAAGTTTAGACATTAATAATTCTTGGTTCATAATTTCGTTTAAATTATTTTTATATATAATCATGTTTTCTTTGTAATTTTGTTTGAAAAATTATATTTTTTATTTTGATATTACAAGCGATAAGTAAAAAATACAAACTTTCTATTCCAAAAATATAAAATTATAATAATAAAAAAATTTATCCTTTAGAAATCAAGACAAATAGATGGAAACCCCATCTCGAGCGCAGTCGAGAGATCTCTTTTTTAATTTTATACCTAAATTTAATCTATACATTGAGATCTCTAGACTCATTCCATTCGCTCGAGATGGATGAGTATTTGATAAATTTTATTGCTAAAGTTTAGATATTAATAATACACTGGTCTTACTTTTCTTTTCACCTGTCAAATCTTCTAAATAATATATATACTAAAATTACACTAATCAAAGAAATTCCAATAACATACATGTAGCCAAAATTCCATTTTAATTCTGGCATATTTTCAAAATTCATCCCATACCAACCAGTTATTATCGTTATTGGTGTAAAAATTGTCGTTACAACCGTCAAAACTTTCATGGTGTTATTCATGGAAAGATCCATTTTTGATGTATAGGAATCTTTTACATTTGTAATATATCCGCTTAGGTAGGAAATATTTGAAGAATATCTTTCAACTCTAAACAAAACTGATTTTAGGTGTTTTATATCATCATCATCGAAAATTTCATTTTCATTTTCCATTAAAACTTCCAAGGTATCGAGAAGCCTTTCGTATGAAGCATATAAATTTAAAGCCTTGTGCCTATTGTCAGAAATTATTTCTATACTATCTCTGGTTTTTTTATTTTTTATTATCGCATCTTCCACAGCTGCTGTTGAATTTTTAATTTGGTCAAAAATCCTTGTATGGTTATTTACTAAGGCTGTAATGAAATATTTCAAAAGCCTTCCTGGAGATCTTGCTGAAAATTTCTTTGTTAGCATCTTCCTAAAAGCTTCAGTTGTCGATTGGTCTCTGTCGTACAAATCAACAATTATAAGCCTATTATTTTCTATATAAAATCCTATAAGATCTGAAGTTTCAAGATTTCCCATTATATCTAAAAGTTCTAAAATTGCAAAGGTATAATTATCTTCAACCGCCATATAAGATTTTTTTGCAGTTTCTGACAAAAGCAAGTCAATTATTGCATCGTCTAAATCATATGTTTTTGCAAATTCAATAAAACTCGCCTTGCCCAAATACATCAAATAAAAATCATCATCTTCTATAACATCATAAAAACTAGAAATATCGGTTTGTTCAAAACCTTTATCAGTGTCAAATTTATAAATATAATCCATTTTTTCTCCTTAAAATTAGGGAAATTTCTTCTACATTATGACTATATGAATTATTGACGGAATTTCAATGCTTTTAATTCTATCTTTTGATAAGCTGATATAAAATTTAAAAGTAAAAAAATAAGAATCCTCAGACAATTTTTAAAATAATCTAAAGGATTCTTATTTTTTATTTATTTAATAAAATTCTTAAAGTTCTTTATTTTCAAAAATTTTAATTGAAGAAAAAATTGAAAGTAAGTGAATTATTATTGTTGTAACAAAAATTAATAAAGTTAGAATAGTCTTATCCATACTTAGTCCCTTATTTATATATTCCAAAAGCCTTTCTTTGTTTGACGAAACAGTTGAGAAAAATGCAAATACTATAAAGTATAAAATTACAAAAATAAGCCTCGCCTTTTCTGCCCCAAATTTATACATTAAAGGAAGTTCAACTACCCCAACTATACTTGTTATAAAAAACAAAGATGATAATATTAAAAGCATGGGAATTTCTTTTGTAAGTGGATTTTTATCAAATCCAACTACAAAGGATAGACCTATTGCAAAAAGTGACATAAATAAAATTATCATATATCTTGAAACAACTATTTTTTTCCTAGAAATCCCACTTGAAATCAAATATTTATTTGTCGAATATTGATTATCTATTCCAAAGACCATTCCCAAAAGTATTACTGGAACTAGGATAAAAAATAAGGGAATCAAAACCAATTGATTTTCTTTATAAAAATAAACTCCCAAGCCTACTATAATTACAAATTGTAAAAGCAAAGCATTTTTTATCGAAATCAAATCTTTATATATCAAGGCTTTCATTGTATTTCTCCTTTATCATATAAACCATAATTTCCTCTATACTCACATTTTCCACTTCAAGATTTTGAGGAATTAGTTCTTTTTTGACCAAACATTCTTTTCCAAATTTATGATTTCTTACTGCAATTATGGAATTTTTATCAAGACTTTCAAATTCTTCTTTTGAAAGAGAAACTAGACCATAATCTTCCTTTAATTTATCCTTATTTTCAACAAAAATTAGCTTTCCCCTATGTAAAAAGGCAATTTCATCTGCAATTTTTTCCAAATCTGACAAAATATGGGATGAAATCATAATGCTTTTGTTTTCATCTTGGATAAATTCTAAAAGTATATCCAAAATATCATCCCTTGCAACAGGATCAAGTCCGCTTGTCGCCTCATCCAAAATCAAAAGCTCTGCCTTGTGACTTAAAGCCAAAATCAAAGACAATTTCATCTTCATTCCTCTAGAAAAAGTAGAAATTTTCTTTTTTTCTGGAAGCTCAAATCTTTTTAAAAGCTTATTAAAAGTTTCTTTTTCCCAAAAATTTCCATAATACATAGAGTGAAATTTTTCAACTTCTTTAATATTAAGCTCTTGGGGAAAGAAAAAATCTTCAAAAACAAAGGCAATTTTTTTCTTCTCATCTTCTGACAAATCTTCAATTTTTTTGCCAAAAATATAAATTTCACCAGAATCTTTTTTCATATCGCCCAAAATCAATTTGATTGTAGTAGATTTTCCAGCTCCATTTTCTCCAATATATCCAACAATAGATCCTCTTTTGATATTTAAATCCAAAGGTCCAAGATAAAAATCATTCAAAGACTTGCTGAGGTTTTTTATTTCTAATATATCATTCATCTTCTTCCTCCAATATATCCATAAGAGAAATAATTTCTTTTTTTGAAATTCCTGCAAGTTTAGACAATTTGATAATTTCTTTTAGATGATCTTCGATTTTTATAGAAAATTTTTCTCTTATTAATTCTGGATTTTGATCTTTTACAAAATTTCCTTTTCCAGGAACAGAATTAATAAGTCCATCTTTTTCAAGTTCATCATAAGCCCTTTTCGTTGTAGCTACACTAACTCTTAGCTCTTTTGCCAAAAGTCTAATAGAAGGAAGGGCTTTGTCTTTTTCTATCTCATCATTTAAAATTGCATCTCTTATTTGATTTTTAATTTGTAAATATATGGGATCTTTACTCGAGTATTTGATCTTAATATCCATTTATTCCTCCTACTGTTCATAGTGTACCTTAACAGTTGAAAAGTGTCAAGATATACTTTATAAAAAAATAAAAGAGCAAAATGCTCTTTTATTAAAACTCATTTACCTTTATTAAAAAATTAATTTTTTTAGATTTTTAAAATATAAAATCTAGAAAAACTTTACTTTTGATAATTATTTTATAAAATCATTGTACCATTGGTGAATTAATTTGATGTGGCCTCTTTCTTCTGCCTCTACTCTATCAATTAATTCTGGTTCAAAATCTGGAACTATTGTTCTTACTTCTTTAATAAAAAGAATTGTATCTTTTTCAATTCCTATAGAAAATCTATAGATATCTATTGGATCATCTCCAACATTTGATGAGTCAAAATTAAATATTTGATCTATCATTGATTGAATATAAGCCTTGTACTCATCATCATATTCCTTATCAATTTCTTGGTTTTTGTCTATTTTTTCAGACAAACTTTTGTAAAGTGCCTCATGGTGAGTTTCTTGCTCAGCTAAAAATTCAAAAAATTCTTTGTTTTTTTTATCATCTGAGAATTTTCTTGCCATTTCTTCATAAAATTTTTGACCATTTTGTTCTAATTTTACTAGGGTTTCTAGTAAATCTTTTGGTTGAAATTGTGATCTCATATAAGCTCCTTATTTTACAGTTTTATGATCTTCTACTTTCATTACATTTATTGAAGATCTATATTCTTTTTCTGTCCAATTTATTCTGTCTGCTATTAGGCATTCTGGATTTAAGTCGACATCTTTTAACATCATTTTTTTGAAAGTTGGAAAACCTACTCTGTCTATTAAATGTCCACCGTGCATGTAAACTGGTTTGTTATCTAAAACATAGGCTGAGAAATCTTTCCAATTTTTCATCATTTGGATTACTGTATCTTCATCCATCCATCTTGCGAACATTTGACCCATTCTTGGATATTGCTTTCCAGTTCTTCCACCAATTATTACATTCCACATTTGTCTATCTGGTCTTCTCCATGCAGAATTTGGGCATCTTGTTACACATTCTCCACAACCAACACAACAACATGGATCTTTATCAACTTTTCCTTGATCGTTTAGTGATAAAACTCTTGTTGCAACAGCCTTACACCTATCAACGCAAGCTCCACATCCTATACAACGATCTATATCATAGATTGGTTTTGTTACTCCAATAAATCCAAAGTCTGTAAAATGTGCTTTTACACAGTCATTCGGACACCCTGTTACTGCGACTTTTATCTGATAAGGTGATTCATAAATTATCTTTTCTAATTTATCTGCAAGTCTTTGAGTATTTTGAGCAGCCTTTATACAATGTCTTCCACCAATGCACGCCATAATATTTCTTGGTCCTATGTATGGGTATCCTTCATCATTGTATACAATTTCTACATCACGACTACCTTCAATTTCTTCTATATATGGTCTTATAATTTCATTTACTTTTGGTATATCTTCATATTTTATTCCTGTTATGTTGAAAGTTTGTCTTGTACCAAAATGGAAGTTTCCATCTCCATATTTTTGGCAAATCATTTGTACCATTTCTAACCATTTTGCATCTACCAAAGCTCCAGGAGATCTTAATTGTAGTAAAAATTCTCCAGGGATTTTGGATTGACGATAACAATTATTTCTAACTTTTGCTACATCTATATCTAATGTCATATTATCTCCTTAATCTAGTAAGTCTTTTGCAACTGTATATGGGAAAACTGGTCCATCAAGACATACATAAGTTTCATTTATCCTACAATGCCCACATTTTCCAACTGCACAAGACATTTTTCTTTCGAAACTTGTCCAAATCTTATCTTCTGTAACGCCTTCTTTTATCAAGGCAAGTGATGTAAATTTCATCATAATTGGAGGACCTACCATTACAACCGCATAATTATCTTCAAAAGATTTTATAGGTAAATCTGGTATAAAGGCTGTAACCATTCCTTTTTTAAATCCTTCTTTTTCTTCATTGTCCAATGAATAAACAGCACTAATTTTTTCTTGATTTTTCCAATCATCCAAATTTTCTTTAAATAAAACAGAATCATGATTTTTAAATCCTAAAATCAAATGTAGGTTTTCAAATTCACTTGGATTTTCCTTTATGTATTCTATCAATCCTTTTACAGGGCTTACTCCTGTTCCCCCTGCAACTACTACTACATTTTTTCCTTTTAATTTTTCAATTGGCCATCCATTTCCATAAGGTCCTCTTAGAAAAATATTATCTCCAGGAGTTGATTCAAAAAGTTTTGATGTCACTTCCCCAACATTTCTTATGGTCATTTCAACAAATCCTTCTCCCATTCCTGAAACAGAAATTGGAGCTTCTCCTATTTTTGCAAGTGAAACTTGCAAGAATTGTCCAGGCTTAACTTCTTTGTCAAAGGCAACTTTGAAAGTCCATTCAGTTTTTGTGTGTTTTTTGATATCCAAAATTTCATAAGATTTTGGTAAAACATAATTTAAATAATCATTATTAGATCTTTTTATTTCATTTTTTTCCATTATTTTACCTCACTTCTAATTTTCTCAAGTTCTTTATTAACCTTATTTATTGTTTCTGGATAAGAAATTAATTGTGGACAATGAGCTGAACATCTTCCGCAACCTACACACATTGGACCGTCTTCAAATCTTTTGTTGTGAGCATAAATTTTGTGCATAATTTTATATCTATATCTTTCTTTGATTTGATTTCTAAAATGTCCACCGCCAGCTACTAAATCAAAATCTTTTGTCATACAAGACGCGTTTGTTCTTCTTCTTTCACCGACACGTCTGTTAAGAGTGTATGTGATATCTTTTGTTGTAAAGCAAGTACAAGTTGAACAAGAAGTTGTACAAGATCCACATCCTATACATCTTGAATTGTATTCTTTCCAAATATCTGAATTTGCAATTTTATTTGCTTGTTCGTTGTCTTTTATCTCTGGAAAATTTACCTTTAATTTATTTTCTTGTGGGAATTTCAAATCAAATTCTTCGTTTGAAAATTTTGATAGATCCAAATCATCTTCTGTTTTTACTTTTATAGATCCGTCATCATTAAATCTAAACGCATATGTAAAATTATCTGTTTTATTTGCATCACATGATACACAAAAACAATTTCTATCAAGGTCTTCTTGGCATTCCAAAAGAGCATAGTGAACCTTATTTTTTCTTCTTAAATAAAACATATCTTCAAAAGGTCCATTTTTTATAAACATATCATCTAAATATTTTAAAGCATTTATATCACAAGCCCTTGCAAAAACCAAAACATCTTTTTTGTATGGATTTTTGGTTTCTGTATAATCGTCCTCAGTAAAATAAAATAAATTTTCTGTCATTGGAAGTAGAGCTTCCTTGGCTGAATATGTGGATTTTTCTTTGTATTCAAGTTCATCAAAACTTTTTATATTTTCATACATAATTGTATCCATATCACAATATCTTCCGCCTCTTGTGATTCTTTTTGGGGCAAAAATTGTGTATTTGGATTTTAGGATTTCAAATAAATCCCCGGCCTCATCCTTTTTTATCAGATAATCTTTATAAGCCATATATCCTCCTAATTTTTTGAATAATTGATAAGTTTTATCAAATTTATTCATAATTTAAAAAAACTTGCAGCTTGGCTACAAATTTTTTTACTATAATATAAATTTCTTCATTTTTAATATATCATTAAATTTTAAAAATTTAAAGTGTTTTCCTAATAAAATTTAATTTATAATTATTTATTTTTTTATATTTTTCAAATAAAAAAAGCCTGGTTAAAACCAAGCTAATTTTTATTGAACATCTTCTAAAAGTTCTGTCAAAATATATCCTTCATATTCACCGTAGCTTACTTTTGACCATTCGCCTACAATTTCTGATCTTTCGATTTGGGTGCCTGGTTGGATTGTTGCTACTATTTCTGAATCCGTATTCATTTCTCTTCTTATATTTGAAATATCTCCTACTGTAAATATTCCGTAGGCTTCTTGTGGATTTTCTTGTGTATTTTTATTTTCTGTTGTACTATTATTTTCTTTTGTGTCTTTTTTGTTATCTTCTTTTTTTTCAACAGTTTTTAGACTTGCATTTGACGCGTTATCATTTGATTTTTTTTCTTTGATATCTATTTTTGTTGATACTGGGTTTGATTGTTTGTTTTCTTCAGGATGCCTTTGGGAGATGTATTCTTCCTTTGAACAAGCTGAAAGTCCAAGAGATAGAGCCAATATTAATAAAATTTTCTTTTTCATTTTTTCTCCTTAATTATCTGTTGTTATAATTCCAGAAATTTGTGCGTTTACATTTTCAAGCTTTCTTAATGATCCATTTAGTTTCTTCTTCCTAAAATCTTTTTTTCCTGCAAAAACTATAACTGAATCGCAAAGGCTTGGATAAAAATTTGCATCATCGTATTTTTCATTACAAGCTGTATCCAAAAGTATAAAATCATATTTTTCTTTTAATGAATCAAAAATCGCATTTATCCTGTCATAGGATAATACGTTTTGCCCATCTTCTTTTTTACTTGGGGCAAGAATTAAATCAAGATTTTTTTGAAAATGGTCTTTTACTATAAAATTTTCATAGGGTTTTTCTTTTTCTAAAATATCATAAAATCCCCTATCAAAATCTATATCACACAATTCTCCCATCCTAGGATTTCTAAAATCAGCTTCGACAATTATTACCTTATAATTATCTTTTGCCAAAGTTCTAGCCAAATTTAGTATCAATGAAGCCTTATTTACCTTCTCATTTGATGATACAAATTGAACTAGAGAATTTTTATGGCTAATTTTTAAAAAATTATTTTTTAAGGATATAAAAGATTTTTCAATCTCTTCTTTTTTGTTTTTATTAAACATTCAAATCACCATCATCATATTTTGGCATATCTGCAATTATTGTATAGTCCTTATCATTTTCCTTATTTTGATAAGTTCTAAAATCATCATCTATATCTTCATCTTCTTCAATGCTGTCAACATATTTAAAAGATTGGTCGTAATCTATTTCTTCTGCTGATTCTTCATCAATAACATTTTCATCTTCATTTACAAATTCTTGATTTTCTATTTTGTGATCTTCATCCTCGTAAAAACTTTGATCAAAAGAATCATATTCATAATTTTCTTCTTCGTCTTCGTCTTTAAAAACTACTTTTCTTATCTCTTTTTCTTCAACTATTTCCTCTTCATTAATTTTTGAATTTCTAATAGTTAAAGCCAAAGATCCAAAAATCATATAAGTTAAAAATCCTGCAAGTCCCACTTTAAAAGAGTCTTTTTCATTATTTTTCAAAAGACTTCCATTTGGATAAGCGTGGTCGATTACAACGGCATCAGCCTTGTAAAGTTCATTTATAACTGAAACTGTAATTTCTGCATATTCATCTGCTATATCTTCAGCCCTAAGTTTTATAGAATCTTCTACATTAATATTTAAAATATGGGTGTTTGGAATTGCTTGAATTTGCATTTTTTTATCAAGCTCGCTTGCTTCCATATCAAGTTTCAAATTTTCTATAACTCTTTTTTTGATTGCATTTGAATTTACAGTTTCTGCATAGGTGTAGGCGGTTTTATCATCTTCTTTTATTTTTTCATTTGAAGTTGTAAGAATTTTCGCCTGTGCTGTATATTTTTTAAAACCTAATTTACCAGACAAAAAATAAAACCCTATTCCTAAAATTAATCCAAAAACCAAAGCTTTTGGGATTATACTAAAAATTGTTTGTCTTTTTTTCATTATCTCCTCCGAAATTTTTATATCTTTTATTTATAAATTCTTAAAATCTCTTATTCTAATTTTACACTATAAGGATAATTTTTTAAAGTTTTGGGCATTTAAAAAGACGGAATAATCCGCCTTATAATACTAAAAATATTATTTAATTATTAGAAAATATAAAAATACAATAACTGAAAGAACAATTCTATATTTTCCAAAAATTATAAAGTCGTTTTTTTGTACGTAGGAAATAAATTTCTTTATTACTATATAAGCAACGATAAAGCTTAAAATCATTCCTATAATAATTAAAATCCATTCATATCCTGAAAATCCTGATACATTTTTTACAACTTTTAAAAGTGTGGCTCCAAGCATGGTTGGAATTGCCAAAAAGAATGAAAATTCTGCACTAGCTGATCTTGAAAGTCCCAAAATCATTGCACCAATTATTGTTGCAGCTGATCTAGAAGTTCCTGGAATCATTGCAAGAACTTGGAAACAGCCTATAAAAAATGCAGTTTTATAAGAAATTAAGGAAAGATTATCGATTCTTTTTTTATTTTCATTTTTATTTTTCTTTTCAATTAAAATTATTCCAATACCCCAAACAAAAAGCATGAGGGCAACAACCATTGGATTAAATAAGTAAGCATCAATAATATCATCAAGCAAAAATCCTAAAATTCCTGCAGGAATTACCCCAATAATTACTCTTTTCCAAAGCTCGATTGTTTCTTTGTGTGGGTGGGTTAACCTGTAATAAACTTTTGATTGGCCATTTAATTTATCGTAATTTTTTGGGAAATATTTTTGAGTTTTTTCTAAATTCCAAGGATTTAGTTTAGAAAAATACAAAACTACTACTGAAAGTATTGCACCAAGTTGAATTATTACATTAAAGGCATTGGCAAATTTTTCTGGCTCAAGTTTTACAAACTCATTTACCAAAATAAGGTGGCCTGTTGATGAAACAGGCAAAAATTCTGTTACTCCTTCAACAATTGAAAGAATAAATACTTTTAACAAATCTAAAATCATTTTTCAAATTCCTCCATGAACGAATGTTCTTTACCATTTATTTTGTATCCCAAAACCATATCGCAATTTACATTTTCTGCTGATCTTAGGATTGATTTTTCTACATTTGGTATATCTTCTTTTAATTCTTCTATAAGATTTTTTATCTTTTTTCTTGTGTAAGACTCGCTTTTTTTTGTAACAGTACAAGCACAATTTAAGGCATCAAGTCCTACATAATCACGCCAAGCTATTACATCTTTTTCTTCTATAAAATACATGGGCCTAATTAGCTCCATTTCTTCAAAATTTTGTGCCATAAGTTTTGGCTTCATTGTTTTATAATTTCCAGCATACAAAACATTCATCAAAGTTGTTTCGATTGCATCGTTCATGTGATGACCCAAGGCAACTTTATTACAACCAAGCTCTTTTGCCTTGGCATACAAAAATCCCCTTCTCATTCTTGCACACATATAACAAGGATATTCTCCAGAAATTTTCTCGCTAATTTCAAAAACATCTGAATCGAAGATTTTGGCTGGAATATTTAAATATTTTAAATTTTTTTCCAATAATTCTCTGTTTTCCTTATCGTATCCCGGATCCATGCAAATATATTCAACATCAAAATTTACATTTGAATGTTTGTGTAATTCTTCTACAAGTTTTGCAGTCAAAAGCGAATCTTTTCCACCTGAAATCGCACAAGCAACCTTGTCGCCCTCATTTATCAATTCATATTTTTTTACAGCTTTTACAAATTTTGACCAAAGCTCTTTCCTATATTTTTTTATAATTGATCTTTCAATTTCTACTAATTCCATTATAACTCCACTAAGCTTGAAGGTGCATGTCTTTTTGCAACTTCCAATTTTATATCTCTATTTGTATCTAGGCCACAGGATTTTAAGTAATTATCTACGGTTATTCTACAAAGTTCTTCTGAATTATTTGTTTCAGACAAATGGGCAAGAAAAATTTTTTCATTTTTCCCTTGGAGGGCATCTGCCAAAGATTTTGCCGATTGTTCATTTGATAAGTGTCCCATTTTCCCCATAATCCTAACTTTCATAGGATAAGTGTAGGGTCCACGTTTTAAAGCATCAAGGTCGTGGTTGGCCTCAAAATAATAAATATCTGATCCCTTTATTTCATTTAAAATTCTCTCATCAATTATTCCAGTATCAGTCAAAACCGTAATTTTTTTATTATCCAAATACAAAATAAAACCAACCGGCTCTTTTGCATCGTGGTGAATTGATATTGGAAAAATATCAAAAGAATTAAAGTTTAAAAAAGAATTTGATCTGAAAATTTTTATATTTTCTTCTTTCAATTTCCCAGCATTTTTTATAAAAGAAAGCCAGGTTCCCTTGTTGGCATAAATTGGAATATCATATCTTCTGCTCATAACAGAGGCTCCCTTTACATGGTCAGCGTGTTCGTGAGTTAGAAAAATCGCATCCAAATCTTTTGGATTTTCGCCAATTTGAGATAAAAGATTTTCTATTTTTCTTCCAGAAAAACCACAATCAATCAAAATTCTTGATCCCTTGTGCTCAACAAAAACAGAATTTCCTGAAGATCCTGAAGCTAGAGAACAAAATTTACTCATAATACTTCCTATCTTTTTTCAAATTTTATTTTAACATAAAAATATGTAAGATTTTAGAAAAATCTTACATAAGAACTAATCATATAATACTTTTTTTTCGAAAGCTTTCAATCACTTGTCAAAAAATACTTTTTCCAAAATATCAAAAACTCCATCTTGGTCGTTTGAATAAGCTGAAACGATGTCAACCATTTCTTTTACACTATCTCTTCCATTTGAACAAGTTGCAGAAATTCCTGCAATTTCAAGCATTGACTTATCATTATTAGAATCTCCAATAGCAAGGGTTGAATTAATATCAATATTTAAAATTTTACAAAGTCTTTTAAGAGACTGACCCTTGTCAGCTTCTTTATTTAAAACCTCAAAAACTTCTGGCACATTTCTTACAGTTTGATAAGTTTTCAAAAGATTTTTGTTGTGGTTTTTTTCAAATTCATCAACAATTTCCCTATCTCCCATAATTGTAATTCTATCAACACTTTGATTTTTATTTTTCTCATCAAATTTTTCAATAGGCATTTTTAAAAGTTTTGATTCAAATTGAAAATGTTTATTTATATTGTCGCTATTATTGTACAAATTATATTTATTATAAATTCCAATTTGAAGCTTGTCGTTTATTATTTTTTTAAGATTTAAATAATCGTCTATATGAAGGATTTTTTTGGAAATATCTGATTTGTCCTTGTTTTTTATAACAAGAGATCCGGTATTGGTTATTGAATAATCGTCATTAGAAAATAAATCCAAACGATCAAGAATCCAAGAAAATCCACCCACAGGTCTTCCAGTTGCAATTACAACAAAAATCCCCTTATCTCTTAATTTTTTTATAATTTTAAAATTTTTCTCAGAAACATTTTTATCAGAACTCAAAAGCGTCCCATCAAGGTCTATAGCTACAAGTTTTATATTTTTATCCATTTTTACTCCTAACTTAAATCTATCTTTATTCTATCACATAAAATTATTTATTTTAAAATATAAAAAATAAGCCCTATTATAAAGGCTTATTAATAAAATTTTCTATTAATTTATTTTTATCAGAAATTTCTTTTTCAATATTTTTATAATAATCTCTAAGATTTCTCTCATTCCTATATTTTTTTCCATTTGTAAGTTTGGAATTTGCATTCATTCCAAGGCCTATAATATTTTCTAGCTCTTCATTTATCAAAATATTGTATCTTTGGGGAGTATTTTCTTTTTCGTAGCCAATATTTTCCAAATTTCCTATTATATTTTTTTGTCTGTAAAGATAGTAGGGATTGTAGGAATTTTCTTTGGTAAATTTTTCTATATCTTTGGAAATTTTTTTCGCTTCAATTTCATCACCATTTATATTTTCTTCAAAATATTTTGACCCAACTTTTTGGGCGAGGGCATGAAAAGTAATATTATCTGGCCTTAAATCTTTTAAAATTTCAAAATTTTTAGAAAAACTTTCCTTATTTTCTCCAAAAAGTCCCACAATAAAATCCATATTCACAATAAAACCAAGCTTTTTGGCGTAAGTATAAATTTTTACAAAATTTTTAAAATCAATTGGCCTATTTATATTTTCTAAAACATTTGATGTAAAAGTTTGTGGATTTAAAGAGATTCTTCCTACATTTTTTTCTTTAAATAAATCAAGCTTATTAAAATCTAAAGTGTCTTCCCTTCCTGCCTCAAGAGTAAATTCGTCAAAAATAAATTTCTCATTGATTAAAGACAAAATCCTGTCCAAATCTTTCAAAGATAAATTTGATGGAGTTCCTCCCCCAAGATAAATAGTATCCAATTTTTTGGGCAAATTCATTTGAGAAATTTCCTTTAATAAAAAATCCACATAAAGATTTTTCTCTACTGTGCTTGACACAATAGTAGGATAGGAACAATACCTGCACCTTTGGGGGCAAAAAGGAATATTTATATAAAGATTGAAGGCTTTGGGGTCAAATTTTAATTTATCCTGACTTTTTTTAATACTTTTTAATAAGTCAATCTTATTATCCTTAAGCTTATAAATATTTTTTAAATCATCAAGGGTGTGATTTTTTAAAAGTTTTGAAGGCTTTGACCCTGTCAAAATCCCCCAATCAGAAGATTTTTTATTTTTTTCTTTTAAAATTTCAAATAAAATTTGTTTTAATTTCAAATTAGAATCAAAAAAGTAGGACTTATTTTCAAATTCAATAAGTCCATTTTTTATTGATATATTAGGATTTTCTTCTACAAAAATAAATTCTTCTTTCTCGTAGAAAATATTTAAAATATCATATACAATTTTTCTTAAATTTTCATTTTCTAAATATATTCTCATATCTCTTTTACAATTTCCCTTGCCCAATTTTCATCAACCATTTCCACATTTTTTACATCTATAAAGGGAATATATTTGTCATACAAACTTTCATACAAATCATCAATAAAGGGCATTTTAAAAATTCCGTCTTTTGTTTTTATTATAAATTCCTTGTTTTTGTAGGTCATTTGCAAAATATCTTCTTTTTTAAATTTAAAATCCGGACTTTGGATTAGGACAAATTTCATAATTTCAATTATATTATCAATTTTCCCCTCTTCAAAAATAGAAATTTTTTCTTTTAAATCCGAGTCACTCTTGCACATTCTAATCAAAAAATCTTCAGCCTTGTTTTTATTTAACCTATCCAAAATTTTAAGCGAAGATTTAAAGGCAAGTTGGTTTCTTTTTTTAATAAATTTTGGATCATTTACAAACATTAATTTTTTGTCGCTATCGGTGTAAACATACCTATAATTTAATTTGAATAAATTTTTACAAGAAGGACACTCGATTATGCCAATATTTTCTATAAAATCTTTATCATTTTGCGAAAAAACTGCTGTTGGCAAGGATTTGGTAAATTTGTTTTGGCAAGCTGGACAAGATAAAGAAAAATCCTTATCTCTTGTATCGATAGAATTTTTTTCTTTTATATATGATAAAAATTCTCCCAAAGATGAAAATACCAAGTCTGCTTCTTTTTTTGTGGCATCGCTATCATCCAAATCTACAATCAAAACCGCTTTTGCCCCGGATTTTTTTGCAGCCCTAATTCCAGAAAGTGAATCCTCGAGAATATAAGTTTTTTCCTTGTCTGCGCCCAACTTTTCCATTGTGAAATTAAAAATTTCAGGATCAGGCTTTCCATTTTTTATCTCATCAGCTGTAATTATTTGGTCAAAATAATCTCGAACACCTTCCCTGTCCACCAAAAAATCTACTTTTTTCTTATAAGAAGACGAAGCTAGGGCAATTTTTTCTTCATTTTCTTTCAAATAATCCAAAAGTTCTAAAAGATCTGGTTTTTTTAAAGAATAATCAAGTTCTTCAAATCTTTTCTCCCTTAAATCATTCAATTCTTCTCGAATTTTTTCTGCCTTTTCTCTATCCATAGAAAAATGTTCCTCCATAAATGAAATGGATTCATCCTTTTTTCTACCAGATAAAAGAATTTTATCTTCCAATGTAAACTCAAAATCATTTTTTTGAGCTACTTCAAGCCAAGTTTGATAGTAAATTTTTTCCGTATCAAAAATGGTCCCATCCATATCAAAAATAAAATAATTCATATTAAAACTCAATCAAATTTAAACCCAAATCTTGGTCAAAAATCCTATTAATTTTGCCATCAATTATAGTCACAAAAATTTCTGCAGTCAAAGAAATAACAGCCTCATTCAAGTGCCCTGCAATCGCCTCACCAGCAAGGCTATTTTCATTAGGATTTGATTTTGCCCTTCCACAAGTTATGTGAAAATGAGTATAAAGCTTTCCATCTTTATTTGAAATATTTCCACAAAGATTTGCAATTTCTAAATCCTCTTCATATTTTTTTATTTTATATTCCTTACTTTCCGGATCAAAAAGACCCACTTCAAGATTATCAGTAGCTCCAATTCCAGTTAAAAATCCAGCCTTAACATTTTCTTTTTCAAGAATTTCCCTAACAGATTCCACAAGCTTATCGCCTTTTTTTAATCTAATAACTAATTTATCATCAAATCTTTTATAAACCATACAAAATCCTTTCATTTTTCTTATCTTTTCTTTAATAATTATACCCAAACAAGGAGAGAGGTGTTGGATTTTAATTTTTATTTTTCAAAATAAATTATTTTATTAATTCAAAACTTCGTAGACTTAGGGCGGAAGGAACAGGGGACTTCCGATTGTCCCCTTTTTCCTTCCCCCTAAGAACCCCCATCTTTATAACCCCTTAACCGGCCCTTGCAGGGAGCAAAATTAGAAAGAAACTAAAGTTTCTTTCAGTTTTAAATTGATTATCCGGATTTAATTAAAATAAAAGCCCAATATAAATAAATTCTAAGTTCATTAAAAGAGAAAAAATAACTCACTTTCGTTCAAACAATTTTTTCTCTAATAATTCACTTGAATTTATAATTATTTTTAAACAGCAATTAAACTTTAAAAACTTGAAAGAAGCGAAGCTTCTTACAAAACCAGCTCCATGCAATGGTCGGTTGCAGGGGGGTAAAAAAGTGGGGGTTGTTAGGGGGAGGAAAAAGGGGGAGAATCGAAACTCCCCCATTTCCTCCGCCCTAACATTACGGAGTATTAAATT
>NZ_CAKMRU010000004.1 GCF_928368155.1 Anaerococcus ihuae
TCACTTTGTTCGGTCGAGATGGTAATGTGTAAATATAGTTTTAAGCTAAAGTTTGAATTTTTAGATTAGCTATCTTAAATATTTAAACTCAATAATTGAATTTAGAACTAGAAATTACAAGTGAAAAACAAATAAAAATATCCTTCAACAATAAGCCTCTCCCAATTTACCCATCTCGAGCAGATAAATATGCCTTGATTTGGCATATTTATCCCTAAAATTAGTGCGAGAGCACGGAAGAATTTACGTAGTAAATGAGTTTTCATAAGCACGGAGGAATTTGCATAGAAAATGAATTTTAGTAGTCGAGAGATCTCATAGGTTAATTAATGCGAATAATTCAAAAATTCATTGGAATTACTAAGGAAATCAAAAATTAAAATATAAACCAAACAAAAGAGATCTCTCCACTCACTTCGTTCGGTCGAGATGGGTAATATTTAGAAATAATTTTAAGCTAAAGTTTGAATTATTTGATTCATTATTATTTAATATTTAGTCTAAAAATAGAATAAAAAATAAAATTATAATTTGGCAAAAATTCAAAAATATTCTTCAGTAAAAAATTAAAGTCAATAATCAACCATCTCGAGTGAAATCGAGAGATCTCTTTTATTAGATACAGCTAATAATTAAATAAATTATTCGATTACAAATATATCAAAACCTCCTTTAGTAATAAAGCCAATCTCAAAACTACCCATCTCGAGCTTGTCGAGAGATCTCTTAATTAAATAAGGCTAAAATTTCAAAAATTATTTGAATTAAAAATTTAATTATTATTTAACCAATTAATAGCACATGTCACAAATAATCCTACACCTATTGGCATAGCGTCTTCTGAAAAATCTACTTTTGGATTGTGGTGGGAATAATTATTTCCTGGAATTTTTGAATTTAATAAGAAATAAACTGTAGGGACTTTTCTTGAAACAAAAGCCATATCCTCACTTGCCATTAGTCTTTCTCCAGAAATCATTTCAATATCAGAAGCCTCTTCCACATAAGCTACAAGCTCTTTTGTAAGAGATGGATCAGAATAAAGAGAAGGAACTGATGCAGAATATTCTAAATTAATTTCACATTCTGTAGCTTTAGAAACTCCTTCAACAATTTCATCCATTCTTTTTTTTAATTTTTCCCTAATTTCTGGATCGTAAGTTCTCATTGTTCCTTGTAAAGTAGCCGTGTCGGGAATAATATTTGAATTTGAACCTGATGCAAATTGTCCAAATGTTAAAGTTGTATGTTTTGAAGGATTTGCATCACGGCTTATTAATTGATTAAATTGTTGGTAAATCATAACCCCTGCATTAATAGGATCTTTTGTTGTGTGAGGATAACCACCATGTCCTCCTTGACCCTTAATTGTAACTTTAAAATTATCACAACTTGTTGCCATGTAACCCTCATAATAAGAAATAGATCCTGCCTCATGACTTAAGTTTGTGTGGAGAGCAAGTGCTACATCAACTCCTTCAAGAACTCCATTTTCAATCATCATCTTTGATCCCTTAAAAATTTCTTCAGCAGGTTGAAACATAAATCTTACCTAGCCCTTAAAATCTTTTTTGTGTTTTGCTAGTAATTTTGCACTAATAAGACCAATAGATGTGTGAAGGTCGTGTCCACAAGTGTGAGCTACCCCCTTATTTTTTGATGAAAAATCTAGGCCGCTTTCCTCATCCATTGGAAGAGCATCCATATCCGCCCTAATTAAAATTTTTTTACCAGGGCCCTTTTCTCCTTTGATAGTAGCTTGAACCCCACTTTCTCCAACTTCCTTTATTTCAGCCCCAATTTCTTTCAATTTTTTTATTACAAATTCCTTAGTTTGAGGTAATTGTAAACCCAATTCTGGATTTTCATGTATATGTCTACGATTTTTAACTAATTCATTTTTTAATTCTTCTGCTTCTTTAAAATAATTTGTCATAAATATCATCCTTTCTTTTAAAAAACAAAAAGCTTTATTAAAAAACTTTTTGCTAACAATAAAAAAGACATAATAATGAGATTTTTATTTCTTAATATTTATACCCTATTTTTATCTTTAAATAAAAAACTATTAGCTTAATTTTTCCGATTATTTTAATATGCTTTGCCTACATAATAGTTTGATAAAATACAAATTATCTAAATATTTATAAAAAAATAAACAAATTTCACGAATATTTACAAATTTTTATTTATAATATAAAATTATATTTAAAGAATTTTAGGAGGGAAAAATGAAAAATTTTTTAAAAAGAAAAGGAATAAGCCTTTCACCAAAAGTTTATTTTATTGATGCCTTAGGATCAATGGCCTTTGGACTTTTTGCAACACTTTTAGTAGGAACAATTTTAAATACAATTGGTAAATCTTTTGATATAAAATTTTTATCAGAAACAATTTGGCCCCTTGCCCAAGAAGCCACAGGCCCTGCAATCGCCGTTTCAATCGCCTACGCTCTTAATGCAGACAGATTAATTTTATTTTCATCAACAATAGTAGGGCTTGCCGCAAACAAATTGGGTGGACCCATGGGAGTTTTTATAGCAACACTTTTTTGTGTAGAAATTGCAAAAATAATTTCAAAAGAAACTAAAATCGATATAGTTTTGACCCCAGTTGTAACAGTTTTAGTCGGAGTAATGATTGCAAATTTAGTTGGACCTTTTATCCAAACACTAATGACAAAAATCGGAATTATAATAATGGATGCAACCAAACAAAAACCATTTATCATGGGAATAATTGTTTCAGTAATTGTAGGAATAGTTTTAACTCTTCCAATTTCATCAGCTGCACTTTGTATGACAATAAGTCTATCAGGACTTGCAGCAGGAGCTGCGACAATTGGATGTTGTTGTCAAATGATTGGCTTTGCAGTAATTTCATTTAAAGAAAACAAAACCCAAGGCCTAATCGCCCAAGGACTTGGAACAAGTATGTTACAAATGCCAAATATAATGAGAAATCCAAAAATTTTAATCCCACCAACCCTCGCATCAGCAATACTTGGACCATTTTCAACAATAATTTTCAAACTAGAAAATTCCCCAATAGGAGCTGGCATGGGAACATGCGGTTTGGTAGGACAAATTTCAACCTTTACAGCAATGAGCACCGTCCCATTTTTTAAATTATTATCAACAATAATAATCATGCACATAATCCTTCCAGCCATAGTTTCATTAATAATTTATTATTTCGTTAAAAAAATCGGCTGGATAAAAGATGGGGATATGAAGTTAGATTTTTCTAAATAAAAATTCAAATACTTTATCAAATTTAAAAATGGACTATGCATATAATACACATAGTCCATTTTTTTATTTGTCATTTTCTTATTTAGTTTAGTCTGAGGGGAAATATTAAAAACGTCCACACGGGGACGTTTTTAAGCTATTTATCTACTCCTGATCACTGTATTGTTTTAGTTTTCCTAGGGCTTGGTTTTCTATTTGTCTTATTCTTTCTCTTGATAGGGAATAAATTGTTCCTATTTCTTCTAGGGTTTTTGGTTTTTCGTTATCTAGGCCGTATCTGTAGATTATTATTTGTTTTTCTCTATCTGATAATTGATCTAGGGCTTTCATTAGGAAATCTTCCATATCTTTTTTTAGGATTTGATCGTCTACTGGGATTGAATCGTCTCCTACCATATCCATTAACTCATCGCCTGTTGAATCTTCTGAATCAAGATTTATGTTTAAGCTTGTTGAATTTACTTGATTTCTGTTTATCAAAAATAAATCGTCAGCTTGTTTTTTATCGATTCCTTCTTGTTTTAAAATCTTGTATAATTCTTCTTCGCTAGCTTCTGGATTTGCTTTTAATATTTGTTTTAATTTATTTAATTTCAAATATTTTCCTGCTGGTATTCTTATTGTGTGACCTTCTTTGTTGATCGCTTTTCTTATTGCTTTGTCAATCCACTTGTAGGCGTAGGTTGTAAATTTGTATCCCAAAGTTAGGTCAAATTTTTCTGCAGCTCTAATCATTCCAAGCATTCCTGATTGAACTAAGTCTTCAAGCTCAAGATCGTTTCCATGTGAGCGATAAAAATATGAGGCTCTGCTTCTTACTAGTCCTTGGTTTTTATCTACCAAGGCGCCAAGGGCATTTTGATTTCCCTCTTGAAATTGTTCTACAATTTGCTCGTTTGTTAAATCTGAAAGCCTGATTATATCAGACCTTTGCCTTGCAACTAGGGAATTTTTTATTTTTTTCCTATTTTCTTCCTCTTCATCTTCTTCCAGCTCTTCGTCTTCCAAAAACTGGTCAAATTCTTCTTTTTCTTCTTCTGTTAATCCCTTATAAATTTTTTGGGCTTCTTTTTGATCAATTTCATCTTCATCAAAGAAATCTTTAAATTTTTCAAAGATTTCTTCGTCATTAAAATTTATTTTATCCATATAACCACCATAAATTTGATCTGCCTAAGCAGCCAAGTTCTTATAAAAATGATTTGAATTTTTATAAATTGAATTTATCTACCTTTACCATTATTTATTTTTCCAAGTCTTTTTTTATATCATCAAGTTTTTTTATTACATCTTCTGATAAGGGAAATTGCTTGAAATTATTTGAAAAATCTTTTTTTTGACTTCTCTTAATTTTTACCCTTTTATTTAAAAGATCATTCCTAAGCTCAAGACCAGTCATCCTACTTGCTCCTCTCTCAAAGGCAAGTGATTGGACTTGCCCATCGTCGGTTACAACTTTTACATTGTGGCGACGGGCGTACTTGTTAGTCATTTTTTCGATGTAGGTGTCAGCTGTTTGAAATTTTTTGGTATAGACTATTTCTATGCCTAGTTTTTCAAATATATTTTCTTTTTCACCGTCTGAATTGTAGGCATCAAAGACTACGACAAGATTTTCGTTTGAAAGGGATGCGTATTCTGCCATCTCATCTATTAATTTTTCACGAGCAAGCTCTAAGGAATTTTCTTTTATATGAATTAATTCAGGCCAAGAATTTATTATGTTATAGCCATCAACATAGGTTATATTTTTTTTAGTTAAAGCCATTTTGTCTTAGACTTTCATAGATTGCGATTGCACTTGCTACCGATGCGTTTAATGAATTTATTTTGCCAAGCATGGGTATTTTTATTAGTCCATCGCAATTTTCTCTTACAAGTCTTGAAAGTCCCTTTCCTTCATTGCCAACAACTAGGGCAATTTTTCCTGTAAGATCTGTTTGAGTAATATCACCATCAGCTTCTCCAGCAAGTCCATAAACCCAAAAATTTTCTTTTTTTATTTCTTTTATGGCCCTATTTATATTTTTAACCATGGCTATGTCAATATTGTTGATTGCTCCTGCACTTGTTTTATAAACTGTTGAGTTTACTTTTGCAGATCTTCTTTCTGAAATAATTATTCCATCAAATCCAAAGGCTTCTGCACTTCTAATTATTGCACCAAGATTGTGGGGATCTTCTATTTGATCTAAAATCATTAGCCTTTTTTTATCTTTTAAATCATCAAGGTCCTTGTATTTGTAATCTTCTACTTCGATTTCAACACCTTGGTGGTTGCCAGAAATTTTTGAAAAATAATCCTTGTCCTCATAAAATATTGGCACATTTTCTTCTTCTAATTTATTTATAATTTTATCAATCAGTCTGTGATTTTTGCCCTTGTTGTCCAAAATATGAGCTTTTTTTATATTTTCACCTGCATCAATGGTTTCAAGTACAGATTTTCTTCCATATATACTTGCCATTACTTAAGCTCCCACTTGGTTCCTTCTCTGGTATCTTTGATTAAAATTCCCATTTCAGAAAGTTTGTCGCGAATTTCATCTGCTTTAGCAAAATCTTTTGCTTTTTTCGCTTCTTTTCTTTCTTCTATTAATTTATTTATTAAATCTTCATCAATTGAATCATCTGTTTTTTTTCTATTTTCTATACCAAGAACATCTTCAAGTTTTATAAATAAATCTCTAGTTTTTTCTACAAATTCTTTTGAAGAATTTTCATCAAGCTTGGTATTAGCAAATTTTGAAATTTCAAATAAAACTGTAAGAGCATCTGCTGTGTTTAGGTCATCATCCATAACTTTTCTAAAATTACTTTCAAAATTATCAAGCTCTTTTACCAAATCTTTTTCTTCATCTTTTAAATTTCCACTCGCTTTTTCTAAAAGATCATCCATCCTAAATTTGGCATTGTTTAATCTTTCTAGGGAATTTTTGGCTTGTTCTATTATTTCTCTTGTGAAATTTATTGGAAGTCTATAACCTGCAGACAATAGCCAAAATCTCACAACCATAAGGTCGTATTCTTTTTTAATATCGTGTAGGGTAAAGAAATTTCCCAAAGACTTGCTCATTTTGGTTCCATCAACTTGGATCATGCCGTTGTGCATCCAATAATTTGCAAATTTTTTGCCTGATCTTGTTTCTGATTGGGCGATTTCATTTTCGTGGTGAGGAAATTGTAAATCTTCTCCACCAGCATGAAGGTCGATTGTCTCTCCCAATAATTTTTTGCTCATGGTTGAACATTCTATATGCCAGCCCGGTCTACCCTTGCCCCAAGGAGAATCCCAAGAGATTTCTCCTTCTTTTTTTGTAGCTTTCCAAAGGGTAAAATCCATAG
Source organism: Anaerococcus ihuae (assembly GCF_928368155.1). Classification (GTDB taxonomy): domain Bacteria; phylum Bacillota; class Clostridia; order Tissierellales; family Peptoniphilaceae; genus Anaerococcus; species Anaerococcus ihuae. The sequence continues at coordinate 6,600 of NZ_CAKMRU010000004.1, forward strand.
GATTTCTTTTTTTGCCCTTGTCCTTATCATCTAGTCTGTTTGATGCGCCTTCTCTTAAATCTTCAATATTTTTTCCTGAAAGATGTCCATAATCTTTTGCTTTTGAAATATCAAAATAAACATCTCCATCAGATTCGTAGGCACAATCCTTATCCACCAATTCTTTTACAAATTCTATAATATCATCCATAGTTTCTGTAGCTTTTGGGTGGATTGTGTCTTCTTCATCAAGATTTAAATCTTTTGCATCTTCCATATAAGCTTTTATATACTTATCTGTAACTTCCTTAGTTGATATATTATCTTTAATGGCCTTATTTATAATTTTATCGTCTACATCTGTAAAATTTACAACATATTTTACGTCGTTTCCAAGATATTTTAAATATCTTCTCATTGTATCAAAAATTACCAAAGGACGGGCGTTTCCTATGTGCATATAATCATAAACTGTTGGGCCGCATACATACATTCTTACCTTGTTTTCATCAATTGTCTTGAAATCTTCTTTTTGTCTTGTGAATGTATTATATATTTTCATATTAAAAATTTTCCTTAACGTAATTTAATCTATCGATCATTTTTTCCTTGCCCATAATTACAAAGGCATTTACAAGTTCTGGTCCGTGAACATTTCCTGTAAGTCCTGCCCTAACTGGGAACCATAAATTCTTTCCTTTTATTCCTGTTTCTTTTTGGATAGATTTCATTATGGTTTTTGCAAAGTCTAGGTCAACTTCATCAACTTCTCCAAGCTTTCCAATAAAGGCATCAAATAAAGTTTTAGCCTCATCAGTTTTTATGGCTTCAACCGCTTCATCGGTCCATTTCATATCTTTATCATCTACATAATAAACATAAGCTTCGTCTTTAATATCTATGAATTTATCAATTGCTGATTGCCAGGTTGCAGCAAGAAGATTTAATTTTTCTTCTGGATAATCTTCGCCGAAAAATCCTGCTTCAATACAATATGGTTTTATAGCTTTTGCTAAATCTTCAACGCTCATTTCTCTTACATAATGACCGTTAACCCAATCAAGTTTTCTTACATCAAAAACTGCTCCGGTTTTATTTACCCTATCAAAAGTAAATTGGTCAGCAAGTTCTTTCATTGTAAAAATTTCTTCTTCACTATCAGGAGACCAACCCAAAAGAGCTAAATAATTTATTAATCCTTCTGGTAAATATCCTCTTTCGATGAAATCTTCAACCATTCCATCTCCATTTCTCTTAGAATATTTTTTGTGATCTTTATTTAAAACTGTAGGAAGGTGGATATATTCTGGAGCTTCCCATCCAAAAGCTTGGTATAAAAATACGTGTTTTGGAGTTGAAGAAATCCATTCATCCCCTCTTACAACGTGAGTGATTCCCATTTCGTGATCGTCAACAATAACTGCAAAATGATAAGTTGGATATCCGTCTTCTTTTATCAAAACTTGGTCGTCCATATCATTTGTATTAAAGGTTATTTTTCCCTTAATCCTATCTTCAAAAGAAATATCTGTATCTTTTGGAAGTTTTAATCTTACAGTATATTTTTCACCGTTAGCAATTTTTTCTTTTGCCTCTTCCAAAGTAAGTGAACGACAAAGTCCATCATATTTTGGTGTAAGACCATCAGCTTTTTGTCTTGCTCTTAAATTGTCGAGTCTTTCCTTTGAGCAAAAGCAATAATAAGCCTTGCCTTCTTCGATTAATTTTTCAATATATTTATCATAAATTCCAGCTTTAACCCTATCAGATTGGATATAAGGACCAAAGTCTCCTTTTTCAGTAACTTGACCATTTTCGTCAAGCATAACGCCTTCATCAATTTCAATTCCTGACCATTTTAAAGTCTTCAATAAATTTTCCAAGGCTCCTTCAACAAATCTGGTTCTGTCTGTATCTTCAATTCTTAAAAGCATTTTTCCACCAGTATGTCTTGCATAAAGGTAATTAAAAAGTGCTGTTCTAAGTCCACCGATGTGGAGGTAACCTGTTGGTGATGGTGCAAATCTAACTCTTGTTTCTGTCATAAATCCTCCTTAAAAATATTACTTTTATTATATAATATCTTGACTAATTTATAAAATCATATTTTTTCAATTTTTTCGTAAATTTATAAAAAAATAACGAAAAGGAAAGGGAGTGCAAAACTCACTCCCTCCTAAATACTGCTTTTATTTTAGCATAAAATATGTTTTTTTTCAAGATATATTATCAATTACAAAGATTTATATTTTAAAATTATATTTTTGAATTTTATATCAATTTTTTCCTCTAATATATTTATGTTATAATATGAGAAAGTGTTTCTGCTTATTCAAAAATAATTATAAGGAAAATATTATGTTAAAATCGCTAATAAAATTCAACTTCAAAATAATTTTTAAAGACAAAATTTCTATATTTTGGTCAATAATTCTTCCCCTAGTTTTTTTGCTTATTAATTCTCACAAAAAAATTGATATCAATGAAGCTTTAATCTATTGTGCCTATATAATAGTAACTTCCTATATTTATGGAGTGGGATTAAGGGCCCTAAGACAAAGAGAAAGTGGTATGTGTAAATTTATTTTCGGTTTAAATTATCAAAAAACAAAATATTTTGAAGCTCTTCTCATATCACAAATAATTTATGCAAGTCTTTGCAGCCTAATATTTTGTATCGGCGCAAGCTTTGTTCTTAAAATAAGTTTTTTAAAACTTTTTTCCTACGATATGGTATTAGTTTTCCTTTTGATAAATATAGGATTTTTATCTTATAACCTAACTCTTTTAAAAGATGTACATGTAAATTCTATATCAACTATAACCGATATTTGCGTATTTGTCGGAGTTTTTCTTTTAAATAGCCCTTCAAAAATAAATCTTATAAATCCTTTTTATCAAATATTTTTATTGATAAATGCCCTAATAGATAAAAATTTTTCCTATATAGGAACTTATATTTTAATATTTCTCCTAACTAGTGTTTTATCCCTATATTCAATAAAAAATTTCAGTCCATTTTCAAAGGAGCGTAGATGATGTTTAGTGTTTTTAATATAGAAACTTTGATTTTCAAAATAAATAGAATAGATTTTTCAGATAAAATAAATTATATTTGTGACAAAAACGGTTCAGGAAAGACTCTTTTTTTGGATAGCCTTTATTTTGATAATAAGGTTAAGATAGAACCTCATATAGACAAAAAAGACATAATCTATCTAAGCCAACATTTTTCTTTCTATGAAAGAATAAAGGTAAAAGATTTTATAGAATTTTTTGACCAAATAAATAATGAAAATCTTCTAGAAAAAATAAGAAAAAATTCTTACATAAATAATTTTATAAATGAAAATTTCGATAAAACCCTCTACCACCTATCTGGTGGAGAATTTAAATTTTTATACTTAATTTTACTCTTATTTACTGATAAAAAATTATACCTATTAGATGAACCCTTTAACGAACTTGATAAAGAAAAAGCAAAATACATAGCGAATTTAATCAAAGATTTAAACAAAAATGGCAAAAAAATAATAATAACCAACCACTATGATTTGGGATTATTTGAAGAAAAAGATATAAAAAAAATAAGGCTATTAGACCATACAGTCTAAATAGCCCTGCCCTTATTTTTTGAATCTAGGATTTTTTCGTCTAGATTTTCTAGTGCTTCTTCTAATTTTTTTATCATTTTTTCTTTGTTTCTCATGTGAGATGTTACTTTTACGAGATTTACTATATGGCCTGATGAGTAGAGGACATTTCCTGGAACTTCTAGATTTTTTAATAATTCTATTTGTTCTTCTAGGTTTTCTCTGTTACTTGTTTCTTTAAAATCTCCTTCTTCTCTCATTTTATATAATTTTGATCCTCTTTGAACGTCTGTACTCATTATAAAAATTCCTATTGGTGGATAGAGGTTTAAAAATTTTGCTGTTTCTCTTGCATTTTCCTTTGAATTTCCATTTCCTGCAACTCCTTGCATTACTATGGCGTTGTAGGTCATGTTTGCATATTTCATTTTCTCTATCCCTTTTTTATAATCATCAAGATCAGCTCCCTTATCAAGCCAGTCTAGGACTTTTTGATTTCCTGTTTCTACTCCAAACCAAAGTTCATTGTAGCCTTTTTCTCTTAAGAGTTTTAAATCTTCTTTGGTTTTATTTTTTAAATTATAAAAACTTGCGTAGGAAGTTATGGTTTTTACTTCTGGGATATATTTGTGGATTAAATCGGCAATTTCTACTAATTTTTCTATTGATAGTACAAAGGGATCTCCGTTTAATAGATAAATTCTTTCAATTGGCCTCGGATAGGTCATGGAAATTTCCAAAATATCGCTTTCTACATCTTTTAAAGGAGAAATACCAAAATTTGTCATATGATACATGGTACAAAAGGCGCACTTATTGTGGGAACAGCCGTAAGTTACTTCCAAAAGTGGTGTGTAGGCTTCAAGTGGTGGTCTATAAACTTGTCCTGTGTAATGCATAATACTAAATCCTTTCTAAAAATTCTTCGATTTCTTTTTCTTTGCTCTTGTAGGTTGTTACAAATCTTGCTACGAATTTGTCTTCTCTTTTTTCTCCTACTTCAAAATAAGCAAATTCTTCCCATTTTTTTATATCTTCTTTTGAAATTTCTACAAAAACTTGGTTTGATTCAAATTCATAGGCAAGTTTGTAGGCTTTTTCTTCAAAGCCTTTTGCCAATTTTTCTGCCATTTTGTAGGCTTTTTTTGCTCCTTTTATATACAAATCATCTTGGAAGAGTCTTTCAAACATAATTCCTGTAACAAATCCTTTGGCAAGCATGGCTCCTTTTTGTTTTTGCAAATTTCTGAAATTTTTCTTTAAATCATCATTTACAATTACAAGAGCTTCGCCGAACATAAGTCCGTTTTTTGTTCCTCCAAAATAAAATATATCGCAAAGTTTGGTCAAATCTTTAAATTTTAAATCTGATTTTTCATTTGCCATGGCGTGTGCTAGTCTTGCCCCGTCCATAAATAAATATAAGTCGTGTTTTTTACAAAAATCGTAAATCTCTTCCAAATCTTTTTTACTGTAAAGAGTTCCAACTTCTGTTGTGTTTGATATATAAACTTTTCTTGGAACTGTGTGGTGTTCGTTGGTAAAAGATTTATATTTTTCTTCCAATAATTTTTTTGTAATCTTTCCGTTATTTGTTGGAATTGTTTCAATTTTTATTCCACAAGCCTCGATTGCTCCTGCTTCTTGGTCTTCTATATGTCCACTTGTTGCAGAAATTATTGATTCTTGTGGCAACATTCCCACACTTGCCCCAAGAATATTTGCTCCTGTTCCCCCGTGGATAAAATATATATCAACATTTTCATCTTCTAATTTTTCTTTAATCAATTTTTCAGCATTTTTGCTGTGATCATCAACCCCATATCCTGGATTTATTTGGTCAAGATTTTCTTTTATAGCATCTAAAATTTCTGGATAACAAATATCTGAATAGTCATTTCTAAAATTAATCATAAATTCTCCTTATAAAAAACGATTTTCTTATTCCTATCATACATTTTTCATAAGTTTTTTCCATTTTAAAATTTACAACCATCACTTTATTAGTCGAATTTAATTCCTAGGATTTCTTTACTTTTAATATTTTTAAAATTTTATTTACTAATTAATTAATTTTTCCCAAAGAAAAAACCAAAGCTTTAAACTTTGGTTTTAAAATTTGTATTTTTTCATATTATTGCTTGCTATTGCAACTGTAGATATATTGTGCAAGAGGGCTGATTGGGTATTTGTTATAAATGAACCCAAGCCTAGTCCGATTAATAGGGTATTGAAAGCTATTATTCTTTCATAATCCTTTCTAACTCTTCTATCTACACTTTTTGAAAGTTTTACAAGGTCAACTAATTCTTTTAATGAATCAGTTTTTATGGAAACATCAGAAATTTCTTTTGCAAGGTCTGCTCCTTTTGACATAGAAATTCCTACATCAGCTTGGGATAGGGCAATTGAATCATTAACTCCATCTCCTATCATAATTACTTTTCTTCCCATATCTTTCATTTTTTTGATATATTCTTCCTTATCTTCTGGAAGAACTTGAGATTTATAAAAATCTAGGTCAAGTTTTTTGCTTACTGCTTTTGCAGAATTTTCATTATCTCCTGTTAACATTGCAATATGAGTAAATCCTAATTTTCTAAGATTTGAAACAGTTTCTTTAGCATCTTTTCTAATTGGATCATCTATGCACAAAACTGCCAACAATTTATTATCGTATGCCATAAATAAAAGCGAATATTCTTCTTTTAAAGAATTGATCAAATCCCCTTGTTCTGAACTTATTTTAATTTTCTCATCTTCCAAAATAAAATGTTCGCTACCAATTAAAGCTGGCTTTCCATCAATTGTAGATTTTATTCCATGAGCCATTACATATTCTGGCTTTGAATGCATTTCTTCATGGTTAAGATTTTTTTCTTTTGCTTTTTTTACAACCGCTCTTGCTATAGAATGTGGGAAATGTTCTTCAAGGCAAGCTGCAATTCTTAGCGCCTCATCTTCATCAATATCAAAAGAAATTACTCTTTTAACTTCAGGTTCTGACTTTGTCAAAGTTCCTGTTTTGTCAAAAATAATTGTATCTGCTTTAGCTATACTTTCAAAATATTTTCCACCCTTTACAAGGATATTTTCATCCCCTGCTTGGCTAATTGCTTTCATATATGCTATTGGAATTGTAAGTTTTAATGCACAAGAATAATCAACCATCAAAAATGATTTTGCTTTAATGAAATTACGAGTTAATAAATATGTTAAACCTGCCCCAATAAAGGAATATTTTACTAAAGAATCTGCCATAGATTCCGCCTTTATTTGAGCCAAAGATTTATTTTTCTCGCTATCTTCAATCAATTTTATAATATGGTTTAACCTAGAATCATCATATTTTTTCTTAGATTTTACAAGAAGGTCTCCCTCTTCAAGGACAGTTCCTGCAAAAACTGAAGATTTTTCATTTTTTTCTACAGCCTTAGCTTCTCCAGTAAATGAAGATTCATTCACCATTCCAAAGCCTTCAACAACTTCTCCATCAACAGGAATTGTTGTTCCCATAGAAACATAAATCAAATCACCAACTTCAACTTCTTTAAGATGTTTAAAAACTTTTTTGTCCCCATCTTTTACTAAAACTTGGTCTACATTAAGAGCAAGGGAAGATTTCAAATTCAATCTTGATTTTTTCAAAGTATAATCTTCAAGCTCTTCTCCCAAGGATAATAAAGCCATAATACTTGCAGCATCTGCAAATTGACCAGTAACAATTGAAACTGAAATTGCACTTGCATCCAAAAGAGCTACATCCATTTTTCTATTTTTTAAAGATTTTAACCCTTCTTTTACAAAAGGATAAGCCCTTAAAATTGTAAAAAATGGCCTAAGTGGCATGGGCATAATTTTTCCAAAAATTATTCTCTTGTATGCCGCATTTCTTAGGATATGGAAAATTGATTTATCAACTTGTGGAATAAAATCTGCATCATCAATTTCAAAATTATCCAAAGATTTAAGATCAAAGTCAAGGATAAATCTTGCAATATTTCCTATATAATCTTCATCATAATTTACAATTATAGATTTTGAAATAGGAGAAATTTCGCAAGTTTTTACTCCTTTTAACTTTTCGATTTTGTACTTTAATTTGTTAACGTTAGATTCTTTAAGATAATCTTCAAATAAAAATCTAGACCTACCTAAGGTTCTAGCCTTTATAGACGCTCTCATCCTAATCCTCTTTAGCTTCTTCTTTTAAATCTTCCTTTATTTCTTCTTTTATTTTTTCTTCAGCTTCTTTTTTAGCTACATTTTCAATATCAAGATTTGCTTTTGCTTCAGCTTCAAGTCTTTCTTCGATTTCGTTTTTTACTTTAGCCTCTGCAACTATATCATCAGTTGTAACCTTGATATTTTCTACAGTTTTATCAACTGCACTTTTTGCTTTTAGTCCTTGTTGAACTGTAGCTACTGCAGCTTTTTTTGCAAATTTTGATGTAAGTACTTTCCCACCAATAGCACCTGCTATTACACCTACACCTGCACTAATAATTTTCTTGTTTACCTTAATCATCTCTTCCTCCTATGATTTTAAAATAATTATATCAGTTCTATTCTAGCAAATTTTTTTATATTTTAAAAGCTAAAATTTTGATAATTACAAGTAGCTAAAAATATAAAAAATCTTGAGAATTTTATATTCTAAAAGGAAGACTCTCGCAAATATAAATACTTTGCAAAAGTCCTCCTTTTAAAAAACAATCAGTCACAATATGGGCATGATTTCTTTTTTGTTTTTTCTTTTTTGCTATGGCAAGTATTTGATGAACAAGAATCTTTTTGTGCACAATCCTTGCATCCAAAATTTGATCCTTCTTTTATAAATCTTGTGTAGATTATATAAGAGCAAATACCCAATATTACTAGCAAAAATATCCATGATTGTAAGTTCATAAAATCATCCCTTTCTATTTTTTACTATTTTCTAGCTAAATTTAATTTATAAGTTCTCTTTTCTTCTTTATATTTAACAGGTCTAAATATTAAGTATAAGATTGCTGCTAAAACAATTAAAGAAAGTATTGTCATAATTGAAAATTCTTTATAAACAAAGAAGTTTGCTAAATGATAGAAAACAAAGGCAATAGCATAGGCAAATGTCATTTGATATCCTATTGCAATTAAAGTCCATCTATTGTTGTTCATTTCTGTTTTTATAGCTCCAACTGCTGCAAAACATGGCATACAAAGCATATTGAAAAGTAAGAATGAATATCCAGCAACTGGTGTTCCTATAGCTTGGTTGAAAGCTGTAATTAATTGTCTATTTGTTTCATCAAGATCTGCTCCTATTCCAAGAACAACACCCATTGTTGAAACTACGTTTTCTTTTGCAACAAATCCTGTAATTGTTGCTACTGCTGATTGCCATTGTCCAAATCCTAGAGGTTTAAATAAAACTGCTAAATATCCACCTAAAACTGCAAGCATTGAGCTTTCTGATTCAGCTTCTACCAATTTAAATGAGAAGTCAAAGTTTGATAAGAACCAAATAATTATTGATGATACTAAAATTATTGTTCCAGCTCTTTTTACAAAGCTCATTCCTTTATTAAATACATCTCTTAAAACTGAAGTAACTCTTGGTGCATGATATGGTGGAAGTTCCATAACAAATGGAGCTGGCTCTGATGCAAATTCTTTAAATTTCTTTAAAATAATTCCAGAAATTATTACAGAAAGTATTCCAATTATATAAAATGAAAATGTAACTAAAGCTTGGTTTTCTTTGAAAAATGCTCCAGCGATTAAAGCTATTACTGGAAGTTTTGCAGAACATGGCATGAAAGATGTAGTTATAATTGTAATTCTTCTATCTCTTTCATTTTCTATTGTTCTTGATGCTTGAATTCCAGGAACTGAACATCCTGTTCCTATCATAACTGGTATAAAAGATTTTCCAGAAAGTCCAAATTTTCTAAATACCCTATCCATTACAAAGGCAACTCTTGCCATGTATCCTATATCTTCAAGAATTGAAAGTAGGGCAAATAATACTAACATTTGTGGCAAGAATCCTAATACTGCCCCAACTCCTGCTATAATTCCGTCAGTTGCAAGGCCAACTAAAACATCGTTAATTCCCATGTTTGTTAGAAAATCTGCTACTGCTGGTGTCATTGTATCTTCAAAAAATCCATTTACAGCATCAGTTGCACCAGTTCCTAAAGTTGAAATTGCTATATAATAAATTACAAACATTACTAGGGCGAAAATTGGAAGTCCCAAAATTCTATTTGTAACTATCTTATCAATTTTATCAGTTGTTGAAAGTTTTGGTGGAGCTTTCTTTAAAACTTTTTCTCCAACTTCTCCAAGAGCTTCATATCTTTCTGTTGTTACAATACCTTCAGCTACATCATCTTCTATTTTTTCAAAATCTTCTCTGATTTTATTAATATTTTCTTTCTTATCAGATGATAAAGAAATATTTTCAAACATATCCTCATCATTTTCAAAGGCCTTGATTGATAAATATCTTTCAAGTTTAGAATCAACAGAACCAGAAATTTCACTAGAAATTTTTTCCAAAACTTCTTCTAATTCTCCGGAATATTTTAAAGGATTTGGCAAAGATTTTTTATTTTCTGATTTTACAATCTCATTGATTAAGTCTTTTGTTCCTTGTTTTTTGCTAGCAACAATTTCTACAACTGGGCATCCAAGAATTTTAGAAAGATTATCTTTATCAATAACATCGCCATTTGATTTAACAATATCCATCATATTTAATGCTATTATTGTTGGTATACCTAATTCAATTAATTGACTTGTAAGATATAAATTTCTTATAAGATTTGATCCATCAACAAGATTTACAATCAAATCAGGTCTTTGGTCAACCAAATATCCTCTTGAAACTACTTCCTCCATTGTATAAGGAGAAAGAGAATAAATTCCTGGTAAATCTTGGATAATAATATCCTTGTGTCCCTTTAATTTTCCCTCTTTTTTATCAACTGTAACCCCTGGCCAGTTTCCAACCCTTTGGCTTGAACCTGTTAGTTCATTAAAAAGAGTGGTTTTTCCTGAGTTAGGGTTACCAGCTAAAGCAACTGTATAAACCATCTATTCCTCCACTATAATATTTTTTGCATCTTCTTTTCTAATGGTTAATTCATAACCACGCAAGTTTACTTGAATAGGATCACCTAGTGGGGCAATTTTTCTAACATAAACTTCTGTTTTTTTTGTAATGCCCATATCCATAATTCTTCTTATGGTTGCACCATCACCCTTGATTTTTTTTATAACGGCAGTTTCGCCCACCGCTACATCTCTTAAACTTTTCATCATTATATCTCCCTTACGTATATTCTTTTTGCTAAGTCTTTATTAAGTGCATATTTGCTATTATCTACCATGATAATATAATTAACACCATCAAAGAAAAATAATTTAACTTTTTTCCCCTTTACAAAACCTAAATTTGAAAGGTGAGTTTTTATTTCATCATTTCCTGCTATTCTAATAACTTCTGCTTCTTGATCATTATTTAATAATGTAATTGGCATATCTTCCTTCTTTCTATATACTTGCTATTTATTTTCTATTATTTCAAAGTAATTTTAATTATAGCTTATAATTATATGTTTTACATAATAATAATAGTTAATATCAGCAATTCTTCAAAAAAGAAATTAACTTTAAGCTAGACTTGTGAAATATTTTTATAAATTATAAAAGAATAAAAATTATGTAAAATACTGATACAAATTATCATTATCTTCGAGATTATTATACAACTAAATCTTGATATTAAATATCATTATATTGGTTTTGTTTTATTTTTTGTAAATATATATAAATTTTTTTGTTTTGAGTATGTTTTTTGAAAAATTAAAAATTTTTTATTCCTATAAATTAAATTTTTAAAATAAAAACTCCTAAGAAATAAATTGAAAATATTTATTTTCTTAAGAGTTTAACTTTTGCTATTTGAATTTTAAAAATAATTGAAAATTTTGATTAATCAGCTGGAAAAACTGAACATAAAATAACCCCGTTTCCCAAATGAACACCTATAACTGGGGTGATATCAATCACATCAAATTTTTCTGCGTTTTCTATTTCTTCCTTTAGTCCTTCTTTTAAAATTTCTATTTCCTTATCACTGTCTCCTCCACCAATTATAAGATGGTAGGAAGGATATTTTTGGCACAATTCCTTTAAATATTCTATAAAAAGTTTATAGGATTTTTTCTTGCCCTTAACTTTTTTTAAAATCTTAATTTCTCCCTCTTCTATACATAAAATCGGGGAAAATGAAATAAGATTTGCAAGTTTTCCTATTGCTTTTGGAAGTCTTCCACCTCTTGAAAGGGCATCAAAGTTTTTTACAACACCACTTACATTACAATATTTTAAATTTTCCTTAGTTTTTTCTACTATAAAATCAAAATCATAGCCTTCTTTTGAAAGTTCAGCCGCCTTTATTATTGGATAAATTGCTGCAGTTGTAGCTGTATCAGTGTCAATAATTTCAATCTTAACATCATCTTTGTCAGCCGAAAAAATTTCTTTTCCCAAATTCATCATTTGGTTCATTCCAGAAAATTTCTTGGTCATAGAAAAACCTATAAAATTTTTATAACCCTTGTCATACTCCTCTTGCAAAATTTCCAAAAAATTACCAATCGAAGGCGTTGAGGTCCTTACCCTATCCTTGCTTTTCTTAAATTTTTTAAAAAATTCTTTCCTTGAAATATCTATTAGGTCTATGTAAGATTCGTCTTTAAAATGTATATTAAAAGGAAGGATTCTGATTCCATATTTATTTGCCAAATCTAGGTCTATGTTACAGCCTGAATCTGCTATTATTTTTACATTCTTCATATTAGCTCCAATTTATATATTATTTACCATTAATTAAATATATATATTTTTCAATTTATAATTACAACTTTTTATCACTATACTTTCATCATTTCTTAAAACAATTTTTATAATTAATTTTCCTGCTTGTTTGCATCTTTTTTATTTTTTTCAATATCAAACGCCTCTTTAACTTCAAAAAATACTCCAAGCATCAAAGAAATAATTGATCCGACAAGAGCCCCAAGCCCTGGGGAAAGTATCAACATGGAAATTCCTGTGATTAATACAGTAAAAACCGGCTTTAAACCGATAGATTTTCCCAAAAATATTGGTCTAAGTATTTGATTTACTAAAAATGTCAATACAAATAAAATCGCAAGAGAAATAGAAAGTTTAACATCTCCCATAAAAAATAAAATTACAGACCAGGGAATAAGAACAATCCCACTTCCCAAAAATGGCAAAAGATCAACTAGGGCTATCAAAAATGCTATTAGGATAAAATATTTAATTTTAAAAACGCCAAGACCTATTGCCAAAATAACAAAATTTATTAATGATGAAAGTAAAAGTGCCTTGATCAAATCTTTTAAAGCAAGACCAGTCGCTTTCAAATATCTTTTTAAAAATTCTTTTTTCATTTTTCCTTCCTTAATATACGATAGAAATTAGGGTATTTATATTATACTAAGAATAATTTTTAGGACAATTTTTAAAATATGAGAGGTGAAATATGAAAAAAACATTTAAAATAATATTTTCAATTATAGGAATTTTTCTTCTAGGATTTTTAATACTTTTGTCCTATCTTTGGATAAAAGAGTACAGGCCAGAAAAAATTGAAAATGTAAAAGTCCAAGGTCTGGGTGAAAAGATGCCGGAAATTGGAGAAAAATACAAAATAATGACTTGGAATATTGGCTACGCAGGACTTGATAAAGATACAGATTTTTTTATGGATGGAGGAAAAATGGTCTTTCCGATAAATAAAAAGCACGTAGAAAAATCACTAGATCACATAATAAAATCAAGCAAAAAAATGGATGCCGACATCAAATTCTTCCAAGAAGTCGATTTAAATTCAAAAAGAACATATCATATAAATCAAGTAGAAAAAATCAGAAATAATCTAGGTGGAAATACAAGCTTTGCCCTAAATTTTAAGGCAGATTTTATACCATATCCAATCCCACCAATGGGAAAAGTCGAATCGGGAATAATGAGCCAAACAAATTTTAAAATAAAAAAATCAAAAAGGTACCAACAAGAAATCCCCCACAAATTTCCAACAAGACTTGTAAATCTAAAAAGATCCTTCAACCCATCATATATTGACATAAAAAATTCCGACAAAATACTTGTCATAGTAAATGTCCATCTTGATGCCTACGAATCCGGAAATAAGGGAAGAGTTGCCCAAACAAAAGAAATTATAAATTTTGTAAACAAAGAATACAAAAAAGGAAATTATGTCATTGTTGGAGGAGATTTCAACCAAGAACTTACAGGAATTCATAAAAAATTGCCTGAAGGAATTTGGAATCCAAGTCCTTTTCCAAAAGAAATGCTAACAGATAATATAAAATTATATTGCGATAAAAGTGGAAAAACATCAGTAGTAAACGATAAGCCTTATACAGGAAAAAACGCCTATCTTTCAACTATAGATGGATTTTTGGCAACAGATAATATAGAAATCAAAAATATCAAAACTCAAACACAAGAAAATTTCCAATACTCCGACCACAACCCAGTTGTGATGGAATTTGTTTTAAAATAAATGAGTTAATATTATTCTTATCTAATATATAATAATCAAAATAGGGCTCTTGATTTTTAATCATTTCTAAAAAATCAAGAGTTCTCCTAAATTTTTGCAAGCTAATTTTTCTTAGACCTAAATATTTAATAAAGTAATTTCAAATATTTGTAAGACTCTTTAATTTTTTATTAATTTTCTAACATTTTCAGCATCTTTTTTGCACGAAAAATGTGTGTGCTGTTTATAAGCTCCGACTTCTCTTTTAAGTAGCCATTTTCTATTCGGTAGTTTTGGATAATATCTAATTGTTAATTTCATTTTTCATAACTATTGCAGCAGCTATAGATGAGATTACAACTATATCTATTGATAATAAAGCAAGTCTAAATACAGTCCACCAAGACCAATCAATAAAGTTTGTTAACTTTAGCCTATAAATAATACTTGTAATAGGCCGATAATTCTCATATATCTTCCTGTTTTGTACTAAAAAAGCACCTATAAAATTATCATCAGTGCTTACTATTGTTTATTATTAAATATTCCTTTTTATTAATGTATAATAGACTAAAAAAGGAGTTAAAGCTATGTACCTGTCCAAAAACTCTAAAAAGATTCTTAAAGAGTTAAAGAAAATGAATACCACTAATCCAATACATTCAGACAAACTGTTAAAAAACGAAGTAATTTCAACACTTGAAATTAATGAACTATTAATCAATCTTGAATACCTTGATGATTTAGGTTTAATCAAATACAAACCATATGTCTCTGGAGATTTTATGGTAAAAATCACTAAATATGGTTTAGACTATGAAAATATTAAACGTTACGAAAAATTTAAGTTTTTCAAACATTCAATCTTAACCCCGATTCTAGTTTCTTTTATAACAACGATTCTAACTACCCTTGTTATAAAATATATAACAGAAGGACATTGGTTATAAGGCTGGTAAAAAATGATACAACTGCTGGTATTACAATCTCTTTATCTATCTCTTCTATTTTCTTTTTCATTTTCTCTTCGTCCATATACATATAATATCTCCTATAATTAAAAAGCACATCTAACAAGTGTTAGTGTTCTTAGTCTAATATTTCTATTTTGATAATATCTGGTGTATTGATATCGTAATATCTTTCTGGTGTTTCTAAACTTATACTTTCTATTTCAGGATCATTATCACCTGCTGGTGTGTATATAGAATAAACTCCAGTAAATACATTTTGATTTTTAGTAGTAACTCTTATTTTTTTATTAGAATATTTTTTAAGATTTTCTAATCCTGTATATTTGTTCATCTTCTTAATTCCTTGAATTCTCTTAATGTTGGGACTATATGGTATCCATTTTTAGAATAATGTATGATTGCCCTATTTGTACTAACTACATCACCTTCTCTATTAATGTTATATCCATCAAGTCTAATATCTTCAATCAATTCAGTTAATTGAGATTTATCTCTCCTAATAAATTCTCCACTACCTCTGTTTTCTTTAAATACCGTCTCTATTTCTTCTATGGTGTTTTTAAATTGAGACTTATTTTTTATATTTTCCATATTGTTTAGGTGGTTCTTTTGTTTGCCGACTTTTAATTTATCAAAGTTTTTATTTTCTTTTATATATTTTCTAAGTGGTCTATCTTTTAAGTATATATCTAAATTCTTTTTATCAGACCCTAAATCGTAAAGAATGTTTGCTTTCTTTTGTGCTTTTCTATTCGCCCAAACTTCCTTACTTGTCTTACTCCTATTATACCCATAAACACTGATAGGATGAAGCTTTCCAGCCCTATTAAATTCTTTATAAGTCTGTCTTTGTCTTTGCAATCTTACCTGGGCTGTTAGCTTATTTTCTCTATCTCCAACCTTGTCATACATCATAACTCTATGCTTGTATTTTATGATAGTTTTTTCTATTTGTCTTTGCTTTTGAGTTGCTTCGTAGAAAGTATATTCTTTGCCCTCAAATTCAAAAGATTCAGAGTCAATGTTATTTAACATTTATTCAGTCCAAACTTTTTCTAATACTCCATAAAACTTATCCCATATCTTCTCCATTTTCCAAAAATAAATAGCTTATAATTTAAAAATTAAATATTGGGTAAATTTATAAAAACAATAATTATTTGAGGAGGTTTTATTGACTTTATTGAACTTGTTAAAAGTCGTTATTCTTGTAAAAATTTTAGCGAAAAAGAAGTTGAAAAAGAAAAACTCGATATTATTCTTGAAGCTGGAAGACTTGCCCCTACTGCTAAAAATATGCAAATTCAAAGAATTTATGTGGCAAAGTCAGACGAAGCCCTTAGAAAAATTGATGAGCTTACACCTTGTAGATACAAGGCCCCAGTAGTTTTGCTTGTGGCTTTTGATGAAAGTAAATCTTTTGTATATCCAGGAGAAAAATACAATTCAGGCATAGAAGATGCTACAATTGTAGCAAGTCACATGGTCTTAGCAGCAGCAAGCCAAGGAGTCGATTCATGCTGGGTAAATTTCTTTGATCCAGACAAGGCTCATGAGAAATTTTCTTTACCAAAAAACGAAAAAATTATCGCAATGATTGATTTAGGATATGCAAAAGAGGGAGTAAAAGCTTTAGAAAATCATTATAAACGCAAAAATATAGATGAAACTGTAAAATTCATCTAGTAAAAATTATAAAAAATTTTGTAATTTAAAATCCCCTTTTGCTAATTATAACAATAAGGGGATTTATTTTGATTTTTTTATTTATTCCAATAATCTTTGTGAAGCTTGAAAAATTCGTCTTCAAGTTCTGTGAAAGGACCTAGGGTTTCAAACTCTTTTTGTCCACTAGCCATAACAACTCTGCTTGGAAGGTTTAAAGTAGGATTTCTTATATCATCTCCCGTATATTTTTTAAGTTCTGATTCTCTTGCTATATATACATGTCTTCCTAAATTTCCCCAATACATAGCTCCTGTACACATAGCACAAGAATCTGCACAGTTATATAGGGTGAATTCTTTCATTTCTTTTTTTGTATAAATTTGTGATGCTTTTCTCATCAATAAAGCTTCTGCATGGGCTGTGCAATCTCCTTTTAATGAAACTTCCTCGTTACCTTGTTCCATTAAAATATTTCCCTCTTTATCAGCAAGTAGGCAACCAAAAGGATGATTTCCCTTTTCTTTTGCCTCCTTGCAAATTTCCAAAACTCTTTTTAATAATTTTACTTCAAAATCTTTCAAATCTGATAGCTTATAATTATCTTTTTGCTCATATTCAACTTTGAATTCTTTTTTCATAATTAACCTTTCATTGTTCTATGCCTAATTGTTGTTATTGGTATATAATCCGTATTAACATATTCTTTTGAAATGAAAATTAAATTTCCATCATTATCATACTCTTTACTTTTTATTAGAATTGATTTTTTTGGCAAATAAATCTCATCAATCCCCCAAATATTAGAAACTTCATCATAATCTGCAGCTTGAAACTCTATGCTTGAGTTAGAAACTTTGATCTTTAAAACTTTATAGAAATAATCAAAAATCGAATTATCATAAACTTTGATTTCTTCTAGTTTATCTTCATATTTTATGGGCAAAAAATCCAAGCAGAGGGCGGAAATATTATCATCTGCATAATAAATCCTAGTACTTATTATCAGCCTATCCTCATTGTACAAATTTATATTTTTAAAAGAATTTGGCGTTTTAATAATTTTTGTATCTATTGATTTGACCTTCAAATTATATCCCAAATCCTTTATTATTTCTCCATAAGTTTTCATTCTGAATAAATCAACTTTAATATCCTTGAAATTTGAGCTTATAAAGGTCCCCCTCCCGTGCTGCCTTGTGATTTTTCCTTCTCTTTCCAAATCAGATAGGGCACTTCTTATAGTTACTCTGCTAATATTAAATTTTTTAGCAAGATTTTTTTCTGAATCAAGTTTATTTTCATTATTTTCAATTAAAACATTAATTTCTTCAAGTAAAAGATTTCTTGCTAAATTTCTCAGATTATCTTTAGATTTTAAGGTTGCCATTTAGAAAAACCAATAACTGATAATACAATGCTTATGCACAATAAGACAGTACCCAAATTCATGCCAAATTTACTAGAAGAAAGACAACACATAAAAGATCCTATTCCCATCAAAATAATCCCAATGACAGAAATCATCATGTATTTTTTTATAATTTTTTCATCCATTTTATTCTCCTTTTTTAGTAAATATAGATATAGCTGTATAAATTATGAACCCAGCTAAAATTCCGTTTAAAGCTGGTAATCCAAAAATACCATTCAATGCACTTTTCCCACTTGCTATTCCATTTAAGATCTTAACAAGTACAAGAGCTAAAATCCAGCTAATCCAGGGAATTAAATCCCAATCTTTAATAGAATTACTATCCAAATCAGGATAAGATCTTTTGTTAACAACATAATAATTGGATAAAATTATTCCAGCTAATGGCGGAACAATTACTCCTAAAAGATTTAAAAATTTAAATAAAACAGCAATATCATAAGGTTTTGTTAAACACAAAAGTCCAGATGCAAGCAACACTATACTTATTATTTTCTTTCTATTTGTAGAAAAAGTATTGGCCAAATTCAATGAAGAAGAATATAAATTTGCCGCATTAGTTGTAAAAATATTTGTTGTCATCAAAATCAAAGAAGGTATAACCAAACCTAATTTTAGTAAAACAGCAGTTAAATCACTGTCATTCATTCCTATGCCGGCAATTGCACCACAAATAATTAAAAGACTATTTCCTCCCAATAATCCAACACAAGCACTAATCATTGCTTCCTTGGAATTTTTAGCAAATCTCATTGTATCAGCAATACAAGTAGCGGTCGATAAAATCCAAGTACCAATAACTATAGTTATTCCATTAATCAAAGACATTTTATCAGCAGCTTGCCAAGAAAATATCTTATCCCATCCAGAAATATTTCCGGATTTTAGAGCTGTTCCAAGAGAAAGGAAAATTATTGCAGGAATAGCGACATAACCTAAAATTGTAATCGCTTTAATACCAGCAAATGAAAAAATTCCCATTACAATTGCAGACAAAAATAATATTGCTAATTCTCCATAACCTTCTATCCCCAAAACGCTTGAAATAAATTTTCCATAAGTAGCAGCTTGGATTGTGTACCAACCAATATTAACTATTGGGACAAATAAAGTTGCAATTTTAGAACCCTTATTACCAAAAGTATGTCTAGTTATAAGAGCAAAACTTAAGCCAGTTTTACTTGCCATATTAGCGATTGCCACAGCAATAAAACAAAGAAAAATATTTCCAATACTTATAGCAGTTAATATTTCTTTAAAACTTAACCCGCTAGCAAGTCCTCCTCCGGTCATCATACTTGTAATAACAAAAACAAATCCCAGCCAAACAATAGTAATTGACCAAAAACTTTTTCTTGCATCTTTTGGAACTGCTGAATTTTCAAAATCCATATCAACATATTCCGTACTTCTAACATTAATTTTGTCGTTCATGCTTCCTCCTTAAAATAAAAGGTATTACCTATTTTGCTATAGTATATCATAATGCGAAAGTTTTGAAAAGGTTTTAATATAATTAATAAAATATTCTATGCTATAATATAAATGTAAATTTAAAAAATTTAGCATAAATAATGAGAAATATAAAGATGATATTTTTTGATGTGGTAAATGGCTTAAAAATTTGCCAGTGGCAAAATTTTAACATTTACCCCGCGGACTTAAATAAATAAAAAATTTTGCAAAATAGCTAATTAAGATATTTTTAAAAATAACAAGTGATAAAAGAGCGTGTTGAGTATGCACATATAAAAGAGTAAGGAGAAATAATGAAAAATGTAAAAATGATATTTTTTGATGTGGTAAATGGCTTAAAAATTTGCCAGTGGCAAAATTTTAACATTTACCCCGCGGAATTAAATGCATTAAAAATTTTGCAAAATAATTATTTATGATATTTTCAAAAAATAATAAGTGATTATAGAGCGTGTTGAGTTTGCATATAGAAAAGATTAGGAGAAATAATGAAAAATATAAAAATAGTGTTCTTTGACATCGACGGCACCCTTGTGCCTCTCGATAAAGATGATATTTCAGAAAAGTCGGTATTTGCTTTGAATAAGCTTAAGGAAAATGGAATTAAAATTTGTGTTGCAACCGGCAGAGCGCCAATCCAGCTTCCAAAATTTAGGGGAATTGACTTTGATGTTTATTTAAATTTTAATGGATCTTTGGTTTTCAATGAAAAAGAAGATATTTTCAAAAATCCCCTTTCAAAAAAGGATATTTTTACCCTACTTGAAAATGGAAATGCTATGGATAAGCCTTTGGCTGTTGCAAGTAAGGAAATTTATGCTTGTAATGGTACAAATCCTGATTTGGAAGAATATTTTTCCTTTGGAGGAAGTCAGCCAGAAATTTATGAAAAATTTGAAAAATTTATTGAAAATGAAGAAATTTACCAAGCAATTTTACCAATAAAAAACTATGAATATGAAAGAGCCATGGATAATGTTTTGACAACCAAAATTGCAGCTTGGTGGGACAGGGCAGTAGATTTGATTCCAAAAAACGGCGGAAAAGGAAGAGCAATCGAAAAAGTTTTGTCATATTATAATATAAAAAAGGACGAATGCATGGCTTTTGGTGATGGAAACAATGATTTGGAAATGTTTGAAGCTATAAAATATGGAATTTGCATGGAAAACGGATCAGATGATTTAAAAAATATTTCCTATGATGTGTGTAAAAGCGTAGATGATGATGGGATTTATTATTATTTAAAAGAAAAAGGATTAATTTAGTTGATTTTGTATCAGAATTATTTTTTATTATAGGAATTAAAAATTTAAAATTAATTACGATTTCAAATTTTGATATAATAAAATTTTCAATATTTTTACAACAAAAAGGTCTTGATGTGAATATTTAAATCAAGACCTTTTTTTATTTATTCTTATTGGGATTCTAGTTAATGAAAGTATTTTCTATCAAATTATTTATTAAATTTAAAAATTATTATATTGTCTTTTTAAATATATCAAACAAAATACTAATAAATTTTAGTCATTTTTGAAATAAACTCAAATTAAAAATTAGCAATAACTCCTTTATCCCGCACTAAAATTCAAAGAAGAAATCACTTCAATACAATAAATTTTACTAATAACTTATAAAAGTCATCGACTTTGATATCAAATTCCTTATTTCAATACATCTAATGTTATTAATCAACACTGGAGCAACATATTTAAAAGATTCTCCAAGCATATTTCAATACATCTAATGTTCTTAATCAACCGATAGCGTCTTTACGTGCTTTGTTAAAGCTGTAAATTTCAATACATCAAATGTTATTAATCAACAATTTTTACAGATAGAATAAAGGGAAAAAATGGTAAATTTCAATACATCTAATGTTATTAATCAACTTGTAACATAATTATTACCAAGTTCAACTATAGCATTTCAATACATCTAATGTTACTAATCAACATTTTATGAAATAAAACCTAGCTGGTACCCAGTATTATTTCAATACATCTAATGTTACTAATCAACTTGGATACAGGCACATTAGAATTTCTCAAAAGGTTTATTTCAATACATCTAATGTTACTAATCAACATGAGAACTTATTCTGATTCATTGGCAATAGAAACTTTATTTCAATACATCTAATGTTACTAATCAACCAGCTAAAGGAGAAATAGCATTGACAATACTTGTATTTCAATACATCAAATGTTATTAATCAACTTATAAAAATAATAAATTGGACTATTTAAAAGAAGTATTTCAATACATCAAATGTTAATAATCAACATACGTTGTTATAAATACATTTTTACAGTTAGCATTATTTCAATACATCAAATGTTAATAATCAACGTTAGACAATTATAAACGTCTTGATCAGATTACAGAATTTCAATACATCAAATGTTAATAATCAACAAGAAGTACGCCTATAGATTTTGTTGTAAATACCTAATTTCAATACATCAAATGTTAATAATCAACTATTATTGGGCAGTTACTTTTTTACCAACATATATATTTCAATACATCAAATGTTAATAATCAACGGGTAAACCAAATACAAAAAGACGTTACGATATTAAAATTTCAATACATCAAATGTTAATAATCAACAACTACTTTATTGTTAGATAGTCGGTATTGGTAGTACATTTCAATACATCAAATGTTAATAATCAACAGAAGTATTTGAAACGGTTTTGAAAGTTCTTGGAGAATTTCAATACATCAAATGTTAATAATCAACACATATATTTTTCTATTTTCTTCTTTTAGACAACCACATTTCAATACATCAAATGTTAATAATCAACTAGGGAATGATAACAGGATAGTTCTGGTAGTTGAATTTCAATACATCAAATGTTAATAATCAACAATAGGGAATGATAACAGGATAGTTCTGGTAGTTGAATTTCAATACATCAAATGTTAATAATCAACTTCCATCAGAAGAGTTTGCCCAAGCTGTATGAAAATAATTTCAATACATCAAATGTTAATAATCAACATTGTGCTTAACCGTTGTTGTTCCACTTGCTAGCTGTATTTCAATACATCAAATGTTAATAATCAACCAAATATGAAGGACAAGAAGTTACACAAGAAGAATTATTTCAATACATCAAATGTTAATAATCAACCAAAACATAGACGTCCTCTAGTTCATTTTTATTAATATTTCAATACATCAAATGTTAATAATCAACAACTGTTACACAAACTGTAAGTGAAAGTAAAGAAGTATTTCAATACATCAAATGTTAATAATCAACAGATAGTGGTTTGGAAATAAATTCAAAAGATTATCATTTCAATACATCAAATGTTAATAATCAACTTTACCTTGAATAGCATGTATTGCTTGATATACATCATTTCAATACATCAAATGTTAATAATCAACGTGTTTTATGTCTAACATTAGCGTTATTTGGTAGGAAATTTCAATACATCAAATGTTAATAATCAACTTATTAATCTTAACAATATTATTTATATTATCCCTTAATTTCAATACATCAAATGTTAATAATCAACTAGAATAGCTGGTGCAATTGTAGATTTAGCATACAAATTTCAATACATCAAATGTTAATAATCAACATAAGCATATCAAATTGGGAGAAACATCAAAATGTATTTCAATACATCAAATGTTAATAATCAACTTGTTTTACCAACTCCTACAAGTCCAGTTTCAAACTCATTTCAATACATCAAATGTTAATAATCAACTAAATTTATTTTAAATAAAAAAAGCATCTTTATTTTATTTCAATACATCAAATGTTAATAATCAACAATATCGGCTATCTTTTTTTATTTACTTTTATTTTATTTCAATACATCAAATGTTAATAATCAACACACATTGGGCGACAATATAGATTATAATTACCTTGATTTCAATACATCAAATGTTAATAATCAACTTGTTAATGGTCAAGAAAATCAATGCTTACTTATAATATTTCAATACATCAAATGTTAATAATCAACTTATATGAAGAAAAATAATAAGAAAAGTGTTAAAAAATTTCAATACATCAAATGTTAATAATCAACCCGCAAAAGCTGACACACAGCACTACTATCAAAAATTTCAATACATCAAATGTTAATAATCAACATTGTTCTTTATTTTTGGAGATTGTTATTTATGTTTATTTCAATACATCAAATGTTAATAATCAACGTATGTCGTTAAACTGCTATTTTTTATTGTAAATTTATTTCAATACATCAAATGTTAATAATCAACAGATTTTGATCCGGATTTATTGAAAGAACTAACAGAATTTCAATACATCAAATGTTAATAATCAACGCTTATAACAATATAACCAATATTGATGATTATTTATTTCAATACATCAAATGTTAATAATCAACGCATGCTGCTATAATTCGAAAATCTGAAAATAAATAATTTCAATACATCAAATGTTAATAATCAACGTATTATCTTTTGCGACATTCATGGGGAATTATATAATTTCAATACATCAAATGTTAATAATCAACGGCTATATAGGAAATATCAAAAATTTATTTAATTCTTATTTCAATACATCAAATGTTAATAATCAACCTAAAAATTGCTTTGAAAAAGCTGTTACACAAGCAGTATTTCAATACATCAAATGTTAATAATCAACAGGAGTATATATAGGCTGGCTTTTGGAACAAGACATATTTCAATACATCAAATGTTAATAATCAACTTCAAAAACCAAGCACCAATCCCCATTTCGACTAAGATTTCAATACATCAAATGTTAATAATCAACGATAAGGATACTAATTTAAAAGGCTACAAATATGAATTTCAATACATCAAATGTTAATAATCAACTCTTACCTATAAGGATAAATATCTACCCAAGTCTTAATTTCAATACATCAAATGTTAATAATCAACGAAGAAGAGAGTCCAACCTTGAAAACAGTAAGAGAAATTTCAATACATCAAATGTTAATAATCAACTGATAAAATTCTTCTATGCATTGTAAATACTATATTATTTCAATACATCAAATGTTAATAATCAACACCAATATAAAATACACATTTTAAATATACATCCCATCATTATATTACCTATTTTATTAGATTCTTTGATTTTTTACCAGCTATTTCTACTTTTTGCTTTTCTTTGTTTTTTCAAATTCTTTTGTTTTTGCTGGTATTTATATTATTAGATCTTCTTCAAGTGATTTGTATTTTCCTATTGTTTCTTCTTCGAAGGTTTCTTTGTTATACATTTTTATTATTGTTACAAAGTCCTCTTCTTTTTTTATTGTTTTTTCAATTTCTCTTTTCAAAGCTATAATTTTTGATGGGCTTATTTCTCCTCTAAATACTGAATTTTGGTGGTGAGTTAAATATTTTTTGCAAATTTTAAAGACTTTATTTACTCTTTTTTCTCCAACATCATAGAATAGAAATACATAATTGTAATTTTTTGCCACTAATATTTCCTTTCTAATAAATATGGTTCGAATTCTTTGTCTTCTAGTATATATTTTATTAATTTATAGCAATCTAGTTTTATTTGTGTTTGATAGCTCACATTTCTTTTTAATTTTTCATTTTTAAATTTTGTTTCTATTCTTTTTTCAAAAGCTGCTATAAATATTTTCTTACCTTCATCGTTTAGTATGCAATAATTTTGCTCTTTTATAAAGTGATCTTCTACTCTAATTTTTCTATTGTTTACTAAATCAAAAATTGTTTTAAATACTAATATAGGCTTGAATGCTTCACACATATCTAGGGAAAGAGAAAATCTTGATTCACTTGGTTCGTGCAAATAACTTATGGCTTGATTTAAGTGAGTTCTATAGATTGCCGTTATAGTTTTTGTGTATAAAAGTGAATTTCCGAATGATATCAAAGCATTTATTGGATTATCAGGGGGTCTTCTTACTCTTTTATTTAAAATAAAATCTTCATTTAGAAAATATTTAAAAGAATCATAGAATCCTTGCCAAATTTTTCCTTCTATATATAAAATTTGTTTAATATCATTTGCCTTATCAAGCTCTTTTGGAATTTCATTTTTTAGATAATCAAGGAAAGTTTTCACTTCTTTTTTATCATGTTTATAGTAATGATAAAGAACTTGGTAGATATTTTTCCCTATTGCTCCTACAATTTTTTTTGCTATTTCTATTCTTTTTTCATTATAGACTTCCACTTGTTTAACCAAAAGTTTTCCGCTTATATATTTTTCCCTTGGATAAAATGTTCCAGAATAGTTTCCATAATAATTAAAAAAATGTAGGACTATATGCTTACTTGCAAGAAAATCTAATAATTTTGTATTGATTGTAGTCTCGCTTAGTATGTAAAGCTCTCTTATGCTTTCTATTGGTAAATAAACATTTTTACCATTTACCCTATAGCACAAGGAATTGTCTTTTCTTTTTATTTGTCCATCTGTTAAAAGATATTTTGTTTTTCCCATACTTTCACCTAAATCTTGCAATATTCATAATAAGCACATTTGGTACATCCCTTAATTTTTTTGAATTTTGGGATTTTTTCTTTTGAAATAAATTCTTCTATTTCTTTAAGTAATTTTTCTAGTTCTTTTTCTTTTCCATCATCTAAGTCCAAATATTCTATTTTTTTGCCTTGATTGTTTTCAACAAATTCTAATTTTCCTTTTTTGACTATTCCTTTTTTCTTCAAAATATAAAGATAATAATAAAGTTGCCATCTAGCAGCTTCTTTGTCTGCATCTGACTTTTTAATTTCTACCAAATATTTATCTGTAATTTTATCAACCACTATATTGTCTATTTTTATCTCAGAATTTTTCTTGTTTTCGCTTTTATTTAAGTGGATTTCTTTTCCTATTTTTACAAGTTCACTGTTATCTTCGAAATTCAATTTGTTGGCAAACAAATAGCACTGTCTTTTACAATGAAAATAATAATTTATTATTGTTCCATTCATATTATGTCCTCAAATTCATCATTTTCATCTTTATAATTTAATCTTTCCCTGTAAATATATCTTTCCCCATCTTCTATATAAACAAGATTTCCTATTATATCATTTGCTTTTCCAATACATTTTACAAAATCTCTTTTTGAAATTCTATATAGAAAATCTGACATTTGAGCTTTCTTTTCTGAAAGTTTTACAATTTTTTCACTATAATCCATATCTTTATTCTCAATAAGATTTGTGTATTGAGTCCAAATCTCAGATCCATTTATTTCTTTTCCATTTATCCTTAAATTTCTATTTAAAAATAATTCAACCATTTGCCTATTATCATCAATTAATTCCATGTGTTTGGATATTTTTTCAAAATTTAATTTAACAAGGTCTTTTTCAAAATTTATATAAGCATATTCATCCCTATCATTTTTTGCTTTTTGTAATTTTAAGGCAAAATATCTAGAGAAATCTTTAGTTTCAAGATCTTTTCTCCTATCCTTATTTCTTAATGTTAAAATATCTTGAGCATTTTTATAAATTTTCTTTTCATCTGACATATCAAAAAAATATGCTACAGCATCATTTTTTAAATCCGATCTTCCAATTCTTCCCAAAAATTGTTCTTCATTTTCAAGCATAGATATATCTTTGTAACCAATATCCATGTCAATATCAACTCCAGCTTCTACAACTTGACTTGCAATTAATATAGTTTTTTTATCAATTTTTCCACTTATTTGTCCGATAACTTGAGCCTTTCTTCTCAAATTATCATCACCTGTTAAAATCAAAATATTGTATTGATAGAAAAATTCTTCCTCATTTAAGATTTTAAAAAAATTTTCCGCATCTTTTTTTCTTATAAATTCTACCAATATTTTTTTGTGATTTCCTATATTTTCTTTCATATGATTTAAAAGATGGTCATAGTCAATTCTTCCCAAATCCAACAAATCATAGTTTATTTTGACCCTATTTTTAAATAAAGGCTCATTAAACATTTCTCTTGGATTTTTAATTAATTTTCCTATATTTCTCTTTTTATCATCATCTAACAAAGCTGATAGATCTGGAAGAGTTGCTGACATAATAATTATTTTTAAATTAAAAATCTTGGCATAAATTTCTAACATTTCTATAATTTCATTCCACAAATCTTCCCTATAGGCTTGGATTTCATCCAAAACAATTACAGAATTTGTAATTTGATAAAGACCAAATATATTTTTTCTTTTATTTGAAAAAAGCGTATTAAACAGCCCTACATTAGATGTGATTATAAAGGGAGAATGAAGAAACTCCCTATCAAGAAGTGATTTTATATAATAATCCCAATCTTTCATAAAATCATCATTGTCACTTTTTTCAATAGGTGTAATTGAATTTATAATTGAAATTTTTTCTTCAATGCTTGTTTTTTTATAATATTTTAAAAGAGTATTTTTGTTTTGTTCCACCAAAGTATTAAAGGGATAGGCATATATTATTTTATTAATTTGATTATTTAATAATTTGTAAGATAAATTCATAGCAGTATTAGATTTGCCAGAACCTGTGGGAGCTTCTAGGAAAAATATATTCTTATCTTTTTCTTCTTCTAAATTTTTTTCTGCATTTAGAAAAATTTTCGTCCTAAGGTCATTTATATTTTCTTTTTTCTCATAAGATTTATCCTTTTCGCTTTTTCTAATACTTTTTATTAGTTTTGAATTATTGTATATCTTTATGAGGTCGTTTTTATTTATTTGAGGAAGATTTGTCTTATATCCATTCATATAATCAGTTGTAGCATAAAAATCAGATGCAACTAAAATAGAATATATAAGTCTTGTGTAAATATATATTTCTTTGGATTTTGACTTTTTGAAATCTGTATAAGAAAAATCCATATCAAAATCATAAACAAGATCCATAATGTCATTTGTAATTTCCTCGAAATTAGCAAAAAATTCTTCTTTTATGTTTTTATCTTTCTTTAAATATTTTAAGGTTTTGTAAAACTTGCTTCTTTCATCAATAAATAAATCAAAAAAATTATGTATTGAATATGAAAAGTCTGATAAATCACTGTGATGTCTTGAAATTACAAAAGCATTTAAAAAAATAAGATAATAAAATTTTTCTTTTAATTCATCATCAATTTCTAATTTTTTAATTTTTCCAACAAAGATATAAACGTAAATAAATGATGAAAGTATAGAATGTTCTCCTTCTATTCCCAAATCTATAAGGTCTAGTTCAAAATTTTTTAATTTATTTCTTTGAAACCTAGAATTAATTTTTCCCAAATCATGAAATAAAATTACTGAATCTATCAAATCTTTAAAATGTGAATATCCCTCTTTTTGATCAAAAATACCTAGGAAAAATCTTTCAAAGACTTTTCCCAAGTTTTTTTCCTCTATAATTTTTTCATAATATTTAAAAGTTTTATTTATATGATCTTGTAATTTTTCTTTACTATCTCCAACTCCATCAATATGAGCTAGATAATTGTCGGAATTTTTAACTATAAAATCAAGCTTCATATATTCCTTCTTCACTGTAAAAAGCAAGTTTTAAATTATTATCTAAATCTTTAAATATGACATTTTTATTTGATTTTTTCCTAACTTCTCCATTGCTTGCCAAGGTTTTTTTTCTTATATATCTTTCAGTATCTTCTTCTAGGAAAAATGGAAGATTTTCTTCATATTTATAAATCTTACTTTTTAACCTAAGTTTAAAATCTTCAGCTAAAAATAGAGAATCTATAATATTTTCATCACTTTTTTCTAAATCTACTATTTTGCAATCATTAATATTTGCCATGTGATCATTTGTTCCAAGATAAGGAGTAAAAATTGTTTTTTTATTTAAAATATATTCTTTTATCATTTCACTTTGGTCATTATCTAACAAAATATAAATTAACCATGAAGGATTTTCTAGCCAAACTTGTTTTACTATAAGATTTCCACCTTCTTCATTCGATGCAAAAGCTGTAGAATTATTAAAAAGTTGCAACTTCTTATCAAAAATCCCATCATTCCCCTCAGAAACTACAGATATTTTAAGATCTTTTAATTTTTTATAAAACTCAGGATATTTTTCCCTGCCTTTTTCGTTATAGCCCTTGTACCCAACAATTGCTCCCAAAAGTCCTAAAAGGGCAACTCTGTGAATTTGTCCATAAGTATAATATAGATAAGTATTTACATCTGGCTGTTTGAAAAAACCTGTTTTCCCACTTAATCTAAATCTCAAAGCTTTCATATTAAGCCTCGATTTTTTCTCTTGTGTATATATTATAAATTTCTATATTGTCTGGAAAATCGACCAAGTCTATTTTTTCATTATCGTAATAAATTTTAATTTTTTCTATATCATCTCTTTTTTCTAGAATAGATTTTCCTGTGAAAATTATTTTATCTTTTGAGTTTTCTTCAGAATTTTTTTCAAATTTAATATAATTTGCAAGACTTGGAAGATAAGTATCTAATTTTGTTTCAACAAACATAGAAAATTCATTGTTTGCTCCTTCTTTTGCATTTGTAGCATAGGAAGTTGCAGAATCAGTTGCAGCTAATTTAAATTTTTCATAATCTTTTTCGCTATAGCCTTCTGTAACTCCTAATTTTTTGTAATCATCATAAGCTTTTGGATTTATTACAAAAGAATAGAAATAATGAGCTTCATCAGATACAATTTTATTTCCCAAAGTAGAATTTTGAGCATCTTCTCCTGATTTACTTTTTTCTTTTGCATTAGGATCTCTAAAAGGAGATAAAATTTGTTGAACTTGAGCTTTACTGTCTTCATATTTGTTCATTCCTTGGGAAATTTGCACAGCTCCAGTTATTGAAATATTATTTCCTTTTTCTGCAAAAGTAGCCCCGAAATTTTTTACATCTGTTGCCATAAATAAGTTGGTCAGAATTTTTTCAGATTCACCAGATTTTATTTCTGTATCAAAAACTTGTTCATATCTTTCCTTTAAAGTTCTAGGCATCAAGTTTCCCTTATCTCCTATGGTGTAACTTTTTATATAAATTACCTTCTCGCCTTGTTCAGACCATTTTTTCTTCATAGTATATTTTAAAGCCTTATCTGATCCAAAAATTTCACCTGAAGACAAAGATTTTGGAAATCCGGAAAAATCTGCATTCCAATTTGCCATCTTTGATCCTATACCAATAATTCCATAAACTCTCTTATTAAGCTCTGTCATTTTCTTCTCCTTCACTTAGTTTTTTTCCATAAAGATATGATTCATCTAAAAAACCTGCTATTATCCACCTATCTTCTGCCTTTTTATTATCAAATTTATGAACAAGAATTTGGCTTACAGCCCTATTAAGCCTTACATCCTTAGCGCTAATATTGTGTGCATAAGTTACAAGCAAATGTTCTAAGTTTTCAATTATCCTAGAAGTTTTTTGTCCACCCAAGAAATTCCTAATAAAGGTTAAATTTTTATCGCCAATATTTGAATAATTAAGCAATTTTCTCAAAACTTGTCCAAGGGCAAACAAGATTTCCTTGTCACCTTCAAGAGAAATATCTCCAGCTGATTCCAACTTTCTTTTCATATTTTCTTGAAAATCCATATAATTTTCCTCCTTTTTTTCATAATATTCTTTCAAAGATAAATAATAATTAAATTGGGTTATAGCCTTGGTCTTATAATCATTTAAAAGAGAATATTTAATAGAATCTTCCAAAAGTCTATTTAAAATCCTAACTATTTCTTTATTTTTATTATTTATTATGGCAAATTCCAAGCTTTTCCCATAGTTTAAAATTATCATTTTAAAATTCAATTCTTTTATATTCAAATTCTCCAAATTATACTTATTTCTTTGGTAATAATTATAGAAAAAAACTGAATCTATTTTATTTAAAAGTGTATTTTTTTCAGTAATAAGTCCGTATTTTTCTTCTCTTTTAGAAAAATCTTCGGCTTTAGCATTTTCTGGCAAATATTCTTGAATGTATTGGTTAATTTGAATTTCTATATCATCAAAATCTTTTGAATAAATATTATAGTCTAAAATTGCTGCTTCATTTTTTTCAGGATACAAGAACAATTCAAAACCTATGAAATTTTTATTTTTTTCAAAACTTATTTCTTTGTTTCCTGTATTGAAATATATTCTATTATTTCCTCTTTTTACAGATGATGAAAGGTAAGAAAAAAATAAATTTTGTAATTTCGCCATATCTGCACTTATTAAATAAGGTTGTTTTACCTTTCTTGATAAATTTTCCAAATAAGGCTTTTTATCATTTATTCCTAAATTATAATCAGAAACTCCGTAAGTTTTGCCATTTACTTCTATATTATATTTATTCTTATTAAATAAATTGGTAAGTAAATACCTATCTTGCTCCCTTTGGTAAGCTTTTTTTGTTTTTTCTTCATCTTCATAGACAAAAAATATTTTGAAATAATCTTTTGAGCTTGTATCAATATCAAAGATATTTTTATTATCAATATTTTCAACAAGCCACTTTTCGATTTTTTCAGCCTCATCTACATTGACGCTACCCAATTTCCCTTCATTTTCTAAGTAAAGATTTTTTGCTTTCTTATCCTTATATTTTTTTAAGGGATTTTTTAAAATTGAAAAATATCTTTCTATTGCATCTTTATTAATCTTATCTTCATAAATATTTTCCTTGAAGAAAAAACTATAATAATTAGAACTATGAATAGCTTTTTTATTGTCTATGCTTTTGTTCATGTTTAAGAGATTGGAATTAAAATCCAAATCTCTAATAAAAGAATAATTTAATGGTTGATTTTCAATTTTCTTTTCTTTTTTGTCATATTTAATTTTAAAACTTGGACTTACTTCCCAAGGACCTTCTTCTTTCATAGTAACAAGATAATATTTACCGTCTTTGGGAATATATCCTCTCAAAACCATGTCAGGATCTTCGTCCAAATTTTTCTTAAAAATTTCCAAACACTCTTCTAGCACATAATCACCTCCTAAATTAAATATTTATATCCCAAAAATCCTGCCCCATAAGCTGAATTTTCACTAAATGTAACACCAAGAGCAAAATAAGCTAAGTCTTGGCTTCTTTTATCCATATTGATTTCCAGCTCAAGCTTATCGCCCAAAAGTCTTATATTTTTAAATTTAAAAGCGATTGGTCCTCCATTTAAAAATTTAAGGCTTGTATAAAATTTTCCCTCTTCTACATTTTCATCAATAAAAAATTTGTATTTTTTTATTAAATTATCTGTTATTCTCTTTTCAAATTCTTCTAAAGTCAAATTATCTTTCCAATATCCAAAATCATTTTTTATTATTATAGGATTTAAGCTAAATAATTTTGAAATCGGTGATTTTGGAATTATCCTAACATCAACAGTCAAATTTTTGAAAACCTTATCCTTATAATCGGAAAAACCATTTAACATATAATTTACAAAATCCCCATCAACTGACCTAATTCTATACTGATAGACCATATTTTTTTTGTAGAACTTTTTTATTGGATATAGATTATCATGGCAATAGGATTTATAATTTTTTGCATTATGCATATTTAAAAATTTTTCATTTTCTGACAAATAAGAAATTATAGCCTTAGAAATAAATCCCAAAGAATCTGACGAATCAATATCTTCTAGCAAGAAAGTTCTTATTTTCAGTTCATAAATCTTCATTTTCTGCCTCCTTTCTAGAAAATTCAATTATAATTATTAACTGATTATATATTTATAATATCATCATTTTAAAAAATGTCAAATTTTTTACATCTCATGTTAGTAATCAAATATTTATATATTTTAATTTTTAACATTTCAATACTTATCAAGTTAATAATTAAATATATAAATACTCTACCTCTTATGAAAATTTTAACCACAAGTTCATTATTGTTTTAAAAAATTTATATTATTTTCAAAAAAATTTCTCCCCCTCAAACATTGTTAATTTTATATTTATGATTTATAATACCCCTAGAGATAGTATTTAAGTTTTAAAACTATACTCTTTTACACCATTATATTTAAATTTTTAAAAAATGAGCTTATATATTTAGTGAGACTCAAAATATTTTGTAATTTTGCAAGGATTTTGTTTTTTTATATAAACTTTTTTTCCTTGCTTTTTTTTAAGGAGATTTTATGGAAATTGAAATGTTAGAAGGAAAAATTCATAGGGCTACTGTGACTCAAGCTGAACTTGACTATGTTGGATCCATTACTGTTGATGAAATTTTACTTGACGGTGCTGGAATTAGAGAGTATCAAAAGGTTCAAGTAGTCGATATTAATAATGGAAATAGACTTGAAACTTATACAATTGCCGGTGAGAAAAACAGTGGTGTCATTTGCTTAAATGGTGCTGCGGCAAGACTTTTTGCTCCTGGTGATAAGGTAATAATTATGGCTTATGCCTCTTATAATGAAAAAGATTTAGAAAATTATAGTCCGAAGGTTGTTTTTGTTGATGATGAAAATAAAATCAAAAAAATTTCATCTTACGAAAAACATGGAACTTTAGTGTAAATAAATTTTAGTGGTGTAATAGGCTATCTCTAAATATTTTTAGAGGAGAAGAAAATGAAAGTTATCAAAAAAATTGATGAATTGAGAGATGTTTTAAAGGATTTTAAAAAAGAAGGTAAAACTATTGGCCTCGTTCCTACCATGGGATTTTTACACAAGGGTCATGCAAGTTTAATTAAAAAAGCAGTTTCAGAAAATGACATCGTAGTTGTTTCTGATTTTGTAAATCCTATCCAATTTGGACCAAATGAGGATTTGGAGGCTTATCCTAGAGATATAAATGCTGACAGCAAATTGTGCGAAGATTTGGGAGCTGATTTTATTTTTAATCCTGAACCTTCAGAAATGTATCATGACAAAAAGGCTTTTGTTGATATTGATGGACTTTCTGATAATTTGTGTGGTGCAAGAAGAGAGGGACATTTTAGGGGCGTTTGTACTGTTTGTACAAAATTATTTAATATTGTTGGCCCTGACAGGGCATATTTTGGACAAAAAGACGCCCAACAGCTTTCAATTATTAAAAAATTAGTCCTAGATTTAAATATTCCAGTTGAAATTGTTGCCTGCCCAATTGTAAGGGAAGACGATGGACTTGCAATGTCTTCAAGAAATACTTATCTTTCAACTGACGAAAGAAAAGCTGCTCTTTGTCTTTCAGAGGCAATTTTTGAGGGAGAAAAAATGGCAAAGGAAGGATTTTCTGTAAAAGAAGTTTTGGAAAAAATGGAAGAAATAATTTCATCAGAAAAACTTGCAAAAATCGACTACATCAGTGCCGTTGACCTTGAAACAATAAAAGATGTAGATAATTTCAACAAAGATACCTTGGTTGCCATTGCCGTATATATTGGAAAAACCAGATTAATTGACAATTTTATTTATGAGGTGTAGACGTGGAAAAATTTTCAAGAATTTCAGATAAAATAACTCAAAATATCGGTTTAATTATTATTATATTTTCTGTAGTAGCCTATTTTGTCCCAGATTATTTTTCTTGGATGACAAATTACACCACAATTTTTCTTGCCCTTGCCATGTTTGGAATGGGAACTTCAATCGAAGCTGATGCTTTTAAGAAAATTTTAAAAAATCCTAGGGATATTTTTATTGGATCTTTGGCACAATTTACAATTATGCCATTACTTGCTTGGATTTTAGCTGTAAGTTTTGATGTAAATAGAGATATTGCTTTAGGAATTATCCTTGTTGGATCATGTCCTGGAGGAACTGCATCAAATGTAATAACCCACATAGCTGGAGGAAATGTTTCAATGTCAGTTTCTATGACAATTTTATCAACACTTCTTGCCCCAATTGTTACACCATTTTTGGTTTATCTTTTGGCAGGAAGATGGGTTGAAGTTTCAATTTTAGCCATGTTTAAATCAGTTGTTACAGTAGTTTTAATCCCAGTTTTGATGGGAATTTTTGCAAAAAAATTAAGCCCAGAAAAAATGGAAAAATCAAAATCAATTTTCCCATTAATATCATCCCTTGCAATTATTTTGATAATTTCAGGAATAATCGGAGCAAATGCAGAAAAAATTGCCAAATCTGGATTAATTGTTTTGTTAATAGTAATGATTCACAATGCACTAGGACTTTTATTGGGACTTGGCGTTTCCAAATTATTCAAAATGGATTATGACAAGCAAACAGCCCTATCAATCGAAGTGGGAATGCAAAATTCCGGCCTTGCCATCCAACTTGCAACAGCAAATTTTGCCCTAAACCCACTAGCAACCCTCCCAGGAGCAATTTTTTCAATCTGGCACAATATTTCAGGTTCAATTTTCGCATCAATTAGAAGAAAAGATGTAAAAGAAATTGCCTTTGCTAGGGAAAGATAAATTAAAAAGCCCTGTAGGAATTTATAATCCTACAGGACTTTTTTTAATTAATCAAAACAATAGATACATCATTAACATTTGTCCCACTAGGCCCTGTTTTTATTAATTGACCTATCTCATTTAAGGCATTATAAGAATCATTATTATCCAAAACCTTATAATAATTAATATTTTTTTCCTTTAATTTATCCATAGTATAGCCATCAACAAAAGCCCCAGCTGCATCGGTTGGACCATCAGTCCCATCAGAGGAAAAAGAAATAATTTGTACATTTTTAAGCCCTCTTATATGTTTGGCACTTGCCAAGGCCAACTCTTGATTTCTTCCTCCCTTTCCATTGCCTTTAATTTTAACAATAGTTTCTCCACCAAAAATATAAGCAAGCCTTTCCTTATAAGCACTTTTGCTTTTTGCAATAGATGATAAAATATATCCTGCCTCTTTTGCCTCACAATCCATAAAAGTTGTTAAAATATCTGTCTTATAGCCTTCATCTTCCAATATTTCTTTTACTTTTAGGCACAATTGATCCACACTGCCAGAAATTTTTGTAGTAATATTAGTTAAATTTTTTTCAGTTTCTTCATTCAAACACTTTCTAGCAGCCTCAGATAAAACAAGTCCATACTTATTAACAATATTTAAAGCATCCTCGCAAGTTGAAAAATCTTCATAGGTCGGACCTGATGCTATCATGTCAGGTCTATTTCCTATAACATCAGATAAAATAATATTATAAACTTTGGCAGGATAACAATGCCTTGCAAATTTTCCACCCTTAATTTTTGATAGTCTCTTTCTAATTGTATTAATTTCAACAATGTCTGCACCTTTTTTCAAAAGTTGCTTATTAATATCTTGTATTTCTTCAAAGCTAATAAGGGGTATTTCAAAAAGAGCAGACCCCCCTCCAGAAATAAGCATCACAAGCAAATCATCCTCGGTCAAATTTCCAACTAAGTCATAGGCATATTGGCTTGCCTTAATTGTATTTTCATCAGAAATTGGATGACCCGCTTCAAAACAAATAGCCTTATCCAAAGGAGCTTTCAAATGATTATATTTAGTTATAACTACAGCTTGATCAAATTTAATATCAGATTCTAAGGCTGTTTTTGCCATTTGATAGGCTGCCTTTCCTATAGCAATCAAAATTTTTCTGCCCTTAACTTTTGGTAGGCTTTTTAACTCTCTAGTGACAGCCTTATCAGGCAAACAAGATTCAATAGATTCTTCCACAATTTTTCTAATTAAATTATCCATCCTATCACCCCAAATAATTTTCTAAACAAGTCTTTATTTAATAATTTACCCAAATATAACAAATAAAGCCCCAAAAACTTGGGACTTTATTTACAAAATTTATTCAAGAATAGCACCCTTATTAGCTGAAGATACTGCTCTTGCATATCTTACTAGGTAACCTTCTTTAATTTTTGGTTCAGGTTTAACTAGTTTATCTAGCCTTTCTTTAATTTCATCATCAGTCAAATCTATATTTATAGACCTATTTTCTATATCAATTTCTATTACATCTCCATCTTCTATTATAGCAAATGGTCCACCATCCATAGCTTCAGGAGAAACGTGGCCTATAGCTGCTCCCCTAGTAGCCCCGGAAAATCTTCCATCTGTTACTAAGGCAACATCATTATCTAAATGCATACCTACAATAGCAGATGTAGGAGTAAGCATCTCTCTCATACCAGGACCACCCTTTGGACCCTCGTATTTAATAACAACTACATTGCCTTTTTTAACCTTACCATCAAAAATTCCTTCAGTCGCTGCTTCCATGCTGTTAAATACAACAGCTTCTCCCTTATGTTTCATCATTTCTGGCCTAACTGCTGCAGATTTCACAACACATCCACCTGGTGCAATATTTCCCTTTAATACTGCTATACCACCTTGGTCATTGAATGGATTTTCAATAGGTCTAATAACATCATGGTCTCTTGTCTCTTTACCCTCTATATTTTCCTTTATTGTTTTTCCATTTATATTTTTCAAGCTAGTATTTAATAGGGATTTTTTATCTAATTCATGCATTACAGCTGGAATTCCACCTGCCATATGAAGATCAAACATGAACTTATCTCCTGAAGGACTTATGTGACATAAGTTCGGAGTATTTTTAGAAATTTCATCGAATTTTTCAAGAGATAATTCTAAACCACATTCATGAGCTATAGCTGGTAAATGTAGGGTTGTATTTGTTGAACCTGCTATGGCCATATCAACAACTATGGCATTTTTAAAGGCCTCTTCTGTAACTATATCTCTTGGTTTAATATCTTCTTTAACCAAAGCCACTGATCTTTCTCCAGCAATTTTTGCAAGAGCTATACGGTCTCCGTAATATGATGGAATTGTTCCATTATATGGAAGTGCAAGTCCCAAAACTTCTGAAAGACAGTTCATACTATTAGCTGTAAACATTCCAGCACATGATCCACATGATGGGCAAGCTGCATGAGCGTATTCTTCCATTTCCTCTTCACTTTTTTCACCTAATTTATAGGCTGCAACCTGTTCTATACATGTAGAATAATCAGCCACTTCATCCTTATAATGACCTGTTGCCATAGGACCACCACTTACAATAATTGAAGGAATATTTAACCTTAATGCAGCCATGGTCATTCCAGGAACTATCTTATCGCAGTTAGGGATTAAAACCAATCCATCTAAACCATGAGCCTTAGCCATAGCCTCTATACTATCTGCTATTAGCTCTCTTGATGCTAGAGGATAATGCATTCCAGCATGGCTCATTGCTATACCATCACACATTGCTATTGAAGGAAATTCCACAGGAATTCCACCACCAGCAGCAACTCCTAATTTGGCTGCATCTGCTAAACTTCTTAGATGAAAATGTCCAGGAACAATTTCATTAAATGAGTTTACAACTCCTATTAAAGGTTTTCTTCCTATATCTTTTTCTAATTTTCCTGTTGCATATAACAAAGATCTAGCTTCTATTCTTTCTGGTCCTTGATATACTTTTTGACTGTTCATTTTTTTACTCATTGTTTCCTCCTAAAAATTTAATCCTATTAAACCATATACAATAGTAGAAACTATTGTCATAACCAATCCTACACAAAATTCAAATGGCAACAATCTTAATTTTTCTTTGATATTCATCCTTACACTACCAGCACTTGTATGGAAAAAACTTCCATGAGGCAGGCCGTCTAGGGTATTGCTTCCTGCGTGTATCATTACTGCAGCTTGAAGAGGTTTTACTCCAAAAGATAGGATTGTCTCTCCAAAAACTTGTGATCCAACTGTACTTCCTGCTGTAGCTGATGCTGTAGCAGCCCCCATGGTTAAGCCT
Source organism: Anaerococcus ihuae (assembly GCF_928368155.1). Lineage (GTDB taxonomy): Bacteria > Bacillota > Clostridia > Tissierellales > Peptoniphilaceae > Anaerococcus > Anaerococcus ihuae. The sequence continues at coordinate 45,990 of NZ_CAKMRU010000004.1, forward strand.
GTAATTGGAGCTAATAAAAATCCTGACAAGCCTAAAATATCAACTATATGTATTAGAGATTCTTTAAGGCCAGAGTTTGCTATTATTCCTGATAAGGCACCTGTTCCTAAAAGTAACAAAATTACTCCTGACATCATATTTAATCCTTTTGTAGAGAAATTCACAAAATTTTTAACTTCTTTTGTCAAAATACAAGTAATAAATCCCCCTAAAGGCAATGCTATTAATGGATCTATCTCAATTCCCATTATAGGTCTTAGGGCTAAAAGTATTATAGAAATAAGAGGTCCTGTAATTGCTGCAAGCAGACTAGGTTTAGAAAAATTTACATTTCCTTTTTCTTCCACTAACAAAACTTCACTTCCTATGCCCATTTTATGTACTAATTTTGTTATATAAACTGTCGCTACAAAACCAAATATTGCAGGAATTATTCCCCCTATCATTACGCTTGTTAGAGGAATTTGAAAATAATCTGATAAGGCTATAGCTTGTGGATTGGGTGACATGACATTTCCAGCGTGAGTTCCTCCACACATAGCCATCATTATTACTGATTTTGAATAATTAGTTTTCTTAGCTATAACCATAGCAATTGGTGCAACTGTTAAACAGGCTACATCTGCAAAAACTCCTATAGCAGTCAAGATAAATATAGATGCTACTATAGCTATTAAAGAATTAGCTTCTCCTAATTTCTCAACTATATTTTCTGCAATAACATCTGCAGATCCAGAATTAATTAAAGCTCCAGCTAAAACCCCTGCAGCCATAATTCTAAGTAAGGTCGGAGACATTCCTCCAGCTCCATCGAACATTAATGTTACAACTTCTTTAGCATTAGCACCGCCAGCCATTCCACCTATTAAAGCACCAAGAATCATTCCATAGGCAGGTGGAGCTCCCATTACAATTACGGAAATCGCTATCACTAAAGCTATCAAAGCTCCTATTGTTGATACACTTGCCATAATTTCCTCCATTTTTTTATTATTAATCATTGTGTAAACGATTTACTTAAACTTTACCATGTTTGATTCTATTTTGCAACATATTAATTTAATATAAAAAAAATCGTTTCATTTTGAAACGATTCATATTTTGTATTTTTTCATTTTTCTCCATAGGGTAGACCTACTTATTCCCAAAATTTCACTGACCTTACTTTGATTGTATTCTTCCTTTTTTAAGTGGTAGAGGATAAGCTCTTTTTCAATTTCTTCTAAATTTTTAGAATCAAAGATCTCTTTTTTACTACCTTCTTCTATTTTTTTAGTAAAGACATCTTTTCCTACTATTAATTCATTTCTGCTAAATATATAATTTTTTAATTTTTTCAATAAATAGTCTAAATTCTTATTTAGTAAGGGATTTTCACCATCAAATGTATAATACTCAATCCCAAAGGCCATTGTTCCAAATTTTTCGTGATAATAGGCTATATAGTTATTAAATATCAGATTTAGGTCATCTTTTCTTTGTCTGGTGTTAGGTATTATTAGGGTCTGTTTTTCATCAATATAGTCTATAATTTTAGAATCTTTTTCAAGTAAAATTATAAATCTTTCTTCTATATTTTTTTTACTAATATTGCTAATTATTTCATAATCTTTAATATTTTTTATAAGTATGTTTTTTTTCTTGTATTTTAAAATTTCATCGTAACTTTCAATATTTACCTTGTCTAAGTCTATTAACAAAGTGCTATTTTTATTGATACCTATAGTAAAGTTTAAAAGTTCATTTAGGGTGTATTCATTATCTTTAATTATGAATATGGGGTTTTTTTCTTTTATAAGTCTTTTTGCCTTGGCAAATAATTTTTGCATAGACTCGGACTTAGTTACAGGCATAAAATTATTTTTTATATCTAAATCATATACACCTATAGGTTTTTCATAATCACTTTCTACTTTTTTAAAATTATATAGGTAAAATTTATCTGAAGATATTTCTATAGATGATATTTCAAGGTTAACTTCCCCAATCCTAGCTTGAATATAGGGGGTATTAAATTCCTTGTTTTCAAATTCGTATTTTAGGCTTATACATTTTTCGTAAGATATGGGCATTTTTTCAAAATTTATAAATTTTGAATATATTATTTTATTGTTTTGAATTATACAATAGTCTTTATTAAATTTAGTCAAAAATTTTGACCTAATTGCATCTATTTTCTTTATTTTTTGGGTTTGATTTAAAATCATAATTGCATATTCCAAAGAATTTTCTAAACTTTCATGGCTTGTTTGGAATAATACAGTATTAAAATTTAAGTCTTTTGCGACTTTTATAGCCAGGGAATCTCCAAGTATTTGCTGGTATCCTTCTTCTTTTAATTTTATAAGAAGATTTGTTAAGTCTAGGTCATTTTTTATATAGTGTATTTTAAAATCCAAATTTAATAGTCTGATTATCTCTATTGCTCCATCTGTGATATTTGAATAAGCAATTATAGATGTTTTTGCCTGGTTGTTTTTTGCTATTAATATACTTTTTAGCAAATCATTTCCTGATGGTTTTGCATCTATTACTGGAATATCAAGATGTTTTTTTATTAATCTTGCAGTTCCGCCTCTAGAAATTATTGCATCATAACCATTGTTTTTAGCATCTATAGCGAGTTTAAGGCCATCTTCTAGCATAGCTATGCCATAGTCTATTTGGCAATTTTTGTATTTGTTTTTTAAGTCTTCTATGGGCCTTACCATAGCTTCATATGTTCCAACAATAAAAATCTTCATTAATTCCACCTATTTATATTTTCCAATGCCTAGTCTATATACCCAAAAATATAAGAACAGACCTAAATTTAATAATCCCTAGAAAAATATTAAGAAATTTTAATCTAGGGATCAATTTATTTTTTATTTCTTCTTAGCCTTATCCCAAATATCAAGATAGGATTTGTAGAAAGAAAGATCTTGGACAGTTTCCAAAACTCCTAAATAATTTCTGTTCTTATCCCTAACTGCATAGTAGGTCACAGCGTGGTCATTGCCCTTTATGTTTTTTATGATTTGAAATTTATCCTTGCTTCCTTCCTTAAATTCACCGATAAGCTTTCTTACAATTGGCTCAACTTGTGGTGGGTGGCATGAATAAACTTCCCTTCCTAAGGATGTTTTTGCCCTTTTAAAAATTTTTTCACCCTTTATATTATTATAATAAGCATTTATATCATTTTTATCTACAAAAGTTATCTCAATTTCTAAAGTATCAAGAAGGGCCTCAAGCTCATCAACTTTCATCTTTCCCTTAGAAAAATTAATATATCCATCCATAGAATCTTTCTCATTATTTGTATTTTCTCCATCATCCCAAATTTCTTTTTTGATTATATCATCAGGATAATCTTTCAAATCCTCATAAAGTCCCAAAAAATCTTCATTTGAAATCACATCTTCCATCAAAGGATACAAGATATTTTCTTCCTTATAAGTCATCTCCCTTGCTCTTTCAAATACTTTTTTGACATCATCAAAATCAGATTTTTTGAAAGCTTTTTTGAAATTTTTAGAAATTTCAATATCAACTCCCCACATAATATCAGATGGACCTGGCTTATTGTAATTTTCCTTTAACAAAGGATAAATCAAGTCCCCCTTTTTCCTATAATGTGAAGTGATTTTATTAGAAATATCTTTAATTTTTTCCAAATCTTGACTGTTTTCTCCTAAATCGATAAGTTCTTTAATTTTTTCATTTTCCAAAAAGAAAAACCTAAGAGGATGACCAGAAATATTTATTAATTTCAAATCCTTTCCTCCTTCACTTTCAGTTTTTCCATGAAAAAGTGAAGAATGAACATCACAAAGTCTTTGAACATCAGCCCTATCAACTCCCCCTTCAAGAAGAGCTTCCTCAGCATCCATAATTTCAGAAGATGAAACATTTTCGAAATTTTTTACAAAATCTTTTCTAACACTTTGAAGATCTTCCCCTTCTGACAATCTTTTTACATAAGATTTAATGAGTTCTCTTCTATTTTTGACCTCTAAATCATCATAAGAGTTAACAATTTCATAACCCAAATCTTCTAATTTTTTCTCAACATTATCAATTCCAACCATCTTCGCCCCGCGTCTAATAGACATTTTTTTGCCCATAGTTTTAAGCATAAGAGGATTGGAAAGATTTTTAAAACCAAGACCTATAAGATCTTTTTTTAATTTATCATCACGATTAACTAAATCATAAATCGCCTTATTAATATCAATTTTTTTAGCCATAATATCCTCCAATATTATTATACTCTTCAATTGATAATGTCTATTATTTGTATAAAAAAAGCAAGAAGTATCTTGATCAGAGCGTAGCCAAAGTATGAATGTAGATAATAATTTATTTTAAAATAAAAATTAAGCTACGTACCATCTCGACTAAGTGAGTGAAACGAACGC
>NZ_CAKMRU010000005.1 GCF_928368155.1 Anaerococcus ihuae
ACATTACGGAGTATTAAATTTATTAAAAAATAAAATCTAAGATTTTAAAAAAAATCAGCATTTAAAAAAGGACTATTTCTAGTCCATTTTTACTCTTTTTGCTACTGCAATTGAAAATATTGCTGCAACTATTACTGAAATTATTCCGTTTATTGAAGAAACTCCAAGTTTTTGTACAACTTCTACCATATTTGCTTCAAATGATAAGCCCATGGCTACTTTATTTTTTATAAATGTGTAAAGCAAGTAAAGAACAATATAGGTTACTTGTCCTAAAAATCCTGCAAGAAGTGCTTTTGCTTTTTCGTTTTTAATTTTTATTTTGTGAAAAACTAAACCAGCAACAAAACCCATCATGAATTTATTTATAAATGTAAATGGAGCTGATGCAAAATAAAGTGGATTTGTTAAATCAAAAATTGCAGATCCTATTCCTGCAGCAAGTCCACCAAGTCCTGGTCCCAAAATTATTCCTGCTAATAAGCAAAATACATTTCCCAAATGAAATCTTGTATCTCCCATTGGAGTTTTTAATGGAATTTGGAAAAATGCTGAGAAAATAAATACTAGGGCAATAAAAAGTCCAGTATATGTAATTTTTTTTGTATTTAATTTAATCATAAGTCCTCCTAATAAATTTTAATTACCAAACAATTATATAATATATTGTAATTTGTGTAAATATATCATTTTCCCAATTATTTTATTATAAAAATACAAATTTTAAACTTTAACTTCAAAATTTTTCTTGTAAAATATAGGAATGTAACATGGGTTACAGATATAAATTTATTTTTATAATATAATAAGTTAAAAAGATTAAAGGAGTTATAAATGAGTGAATTTTTAGGACCAATACATTATTTGATGTATGAAAAAATAAAGTTTCAAGATAAAATTACAAATTTTCTTTTGGATGGAAAGACAAAAGAAATTGACGGGAAAATCGCCCCAGTTTCAACCGATAATTTAGAAAATTTGATTGACCAAGAAAATATTCACGGCTGGCTCGATTCAAAAATTGATGTTGTAGAAAATAGACTTGCCTTTGCAATAAAAAATAGCGAAAATACCAAAGAAAAATTATTTGAATTTGGTAAAAAACAAAGCGAAGGAAAAAATTTCTTTGATTATAATGAAATTTTTAAGGATTTAAATACTATGCTTCTTGATGGAATGCCATGTGATAACGGACTTTCTGCAACAATTGATGAAAATAATGATTTATTTTTAATTACAAATGTAAATACTCACGAAAAATATTTCAAAAATTTTATTAATCCAGAAGACTCTCTTTCAAATACTTGTGAAGGAGGCCACAGTCACGACCACCACGAAGCTTTTGAAATCAACAAAAATGGTTTTGAATTAAAAGAAGAAAAATCTCCATACCATGAATATAGGTATGAATTTTTGAAAGGGTATTTTGAAAATTCCCCTTACACAGTTGACCTTGTTGGTGGAATTAATTATAGGATTTGTAAAAAATAAAAGAATAATAAAAATCTATAAACTTTCTTTAAAAGTATCTAGGAGTTTTTTATGCAAATAGAAAAGATAATTGAAAAATTAAAGGCCGATTCTAGAAATAAATCTTATACAAAAAGAGGAATTGGGCCGATTTTTCAGTTTAATAGAGATTCTAAAATTTTAATAATTGGTCAGGCTCCTGGCAAAAAAGTTGAAGATAGCGGGATTTTATTTAATGATAAAAGCGGGGAAAATTTAGTTGATTGGCTAGGTATAAGCATAGATGAACTCCATGCTAAAAATTTTTCAATAATTCCAATGGATTTTTATTATCCAGGAAAGGCAAAGAGTGGTGACAAGGCTCCAAGAAAATTTATAGCAAAAGAATACCATCATCTACTTCTTGAAGAGCTAAAAGATGTGAAATTAACTATATTGATAGGTGCCTATGCACAGAAATTTTACTTAAAAGATGATTTTAAGAAAAACCTAACCGAGACAGTAAGAAATTTTAAAGATTACTTGCCAGAATACTTTCCCCTAGTCCATCCAAGTCCTTTGAATAATAGGTGGATGGCTAAGAATAAGTTTTTTAAAGATAAAACCCTGCCAGAGCTAAAAAAAATTATACAAGAAATAATTTAAGAAATTTTATAAGATAAGAAATAATACTAATTACAAATAAGGAGGCTATATGAAAAAATTAAGTGCAAATATTTTAGATGGGAAATTTGAACATTTGATAGACGAAAATAAACTACAAATTACCCACCTTCAAATCAAACAAGGCGAAGAAGTTCCAAGTCATAAGTCAGATAAAAACGTAGTAGTTGTAATTTATAAGGGCAAGGTTAATTTCACTGGAGAAAATAAAAGTGAGATTATAGTGCCAGGCAATATAATAACTATGAAACCTAATGAAATGCACTCTTTAAAGGCAATCGAAGATAGTGATTTGATGGTTATAAAAGCAAAAATTTAAAAAATAAAAAAAGGATGTTGCAAAATAATTAATCGTTTCTAAATAATCATAGGAAATTCTCATAAAGTTTCGTAATAATTAGCCATTAAACTCAACACGAAACTTAAAAAATTATGATTGTAAGACTATAGTAATTCACACTTTGCAACATCCACTTTTTTATTAATTTTTCTTTTTAATTTTTAATTTTTTTCCTCTTCCAAATAACTTATCTGTTGAATAATTTAGGATATTTTTCTTGTAAACTCTAGCTGCAATTATATACATTAGGATTATTCCTCCTAATAAAATCAATAGTGAAATCATTCCTTGAAATAGACTTGCGTTTTCGTAGATTAATCTCATTGGCATAAAAAATGTTGACAAGAATGGGATGTAGGATAGGATTTTTATAAATAAATTTGGTTCGCTTCCTACAAATGATATGGAAATAAAATAGCAAAACATAATTATTAGCATAATTGGTGTTGCCATTTTTCCTGCATCTTCTTGTTTTTGTACCAAAGATCCAAGCATGGCTGAAAGGATTATATACAAAATCAATCCAAAAACCATAAATAAAACTATCTCAAAAACCAAGTTTGTGTTTATTCCCTTGAATAAATCTGAAATATTTATATCTAGCATTGAGCTTATTTTATCATAAAGACCTGTAAATTTAATTACAGCAAATCCCACAAGTCCCAAAATTAAATAAATACCAAAATGAACAAGCATAGCAAGAATTGTACCAAAAATTTTTCCTGCCATATAGGTTCCTGCCCTTACTGATGAGAAAATAAATTCTAGCATTTTTGAGCCCTTTTCTATGGCTATATCTTGCATAATTATTTGTGAATAAAAAATTAAAACAAAATACATTATAAAAATAGTTGCAAAAAGAGCCATCATATTTCCAGGATTTTTTAAATTGTCCTTTATTTCGTGAAGATTTACTTCAGGTTTTTGGCTAATTATTGCATTTTGCTTGGCGTCAATATTTGAATTTTTTAAATTTTCTTTTCTTTGCATGGACTCTGCCAAAGAATTTATTACAAGCATTGGAGTTTTTGCAGTTGTATCTCCATAATAATCAAAATTTAAAAGTCCGTCTTTGTTTTTAACTTCAAGATAGGCTGAAATATCCTTATCATCAAGAGCTTTTTTGGCATCTTTTTTACTTTTAAATTCAAAATCTACCATAGGATTATTTTGGAAATTTTTCTTATATTTTTCTTCTGTAACAACTGCGATTGTGTCTGGAGTTTTGGTTGAGTAGGAAATATAGGAAATTATTCCAATAACTACTGCCATAATAAAAGGCATCAAAACCATAACCCAAAAAGTAGGAGTTTTAAGATGTTTTTTTAGAGTATCGGTAGATACGGTCATAAATCTATTCATTTTCTTCCACCTTTCTTGCAAAAATCTCATTTAATGTTGGAGGTGATTGGTCAAAATATGGAACAAAACCAACATTATCTACAATTTTTTTGAAAATCACCTTGGAATATTCTTCATCTTTTAAAATAAATGTCCATTTATTTTCATCTTGGCTTATCATTTCAATATTTTCATCATTTAAGAAAAATAAATCTTCACTTGATTCAACCACAAGTTTTTTTCTTTCGTAAGAATTTCTAATTTCTTGAGGAGAACCATTTAAAACTATATTTCCTTTTTTAAGCATGATTAGTTTTTTGCAAAGACTTTCAACATTTTCCATATTGTGAGATGAAAACATAATTGTCGTTCCCTCTTTGTTTACATCCTTGATTATTTTTTCTAGAAGTCTAATATTGTATGGATCAAGGCCTGAAAAAGGCTCATCCAAAATTACAAATTCTGGTTTGTAAATTAAAGCACAAAGAAGTTGGACTTTTTGTTGGTTTCCTTTGGAAAGTTCTTTGATTTTTGATGATAATTTTCCATCAATTTCAAAATAATCAAACCATTCTTTTAATTTTTCATCAGAAAGATTTTTCATTTTATTTAATTTTGCAAAATATCTTATTTGATCTTCTACTTTTCTTTTTGGATCAAGAGATCTTTCTTCAGGCAAAAAACCGATTTTTTCCAAAGGAACTTTTGAAAATTTTTTGCCATTATAAGTAATATTACCGTCATATTTTGAATAAAAGTTCATTATACACCTAAAAAGTGTGGATTTTCCTGCTCCATTTTGGCCAATAACTCCAAAAAGGTCGCCTCTCTTTACTTCAAAATCAGCACGATTTAAAGCAAGAAGATCTCCAAAACTTTTACTTAAATTTTCTACTTTTAGCATGGATACTCCTTTATTATAAATATCTATTCAATATTATTTTACCATAGAAAATCAAATTAAAAAAAGATGGGAAATTACTTCTCATCTTTTTCCTTTTCATATTTAATAAATTTTAAAATTTCAAAATCAAGAGAATTTACCAAAATTGCAATTATAACTCCAACCAAGGTATCCAAAACCCTGTTTACTGCAAAGTCTATTGCCCCAAAATTTTCTCCTGCATGATTTATAGAAACTGAAGCTAAGACTATGCACATTATTGAAATAGCATTTGGTTTTTCCATTGAAGAAACTATCCAAATCAAAAAGGCCATAATTACCGACAATAAAAAATAATTTTCTATTTCATTAGTAAGATTTTTCTTTACAAATAAAAGATATAAAAATCCAACAAAACCACCAATAAAAGTTCCCAAAATCCTATTTAGACCAATCTCTATTGATTCATTCACATCATTTTTCGTACAAATTATTGCAGCAATCGCAGAATAAAAGGGAAGGGCATTGGGAGATCTAAAGTGGGAAAAAGTAAAAGACAAAAACACAGCCAAGGCCGTTTTAAAAATTCTTTGTCCTGGTTTTTTTAGTTTCATAGACCAAGCCTGTCACTTAAAAAGTCAAAAAATGTTTGATCATTTACCCTATTTGCCAAATATTTTTTGTTTTTAGAATTTGTTTCAACAATACTTCCCCTATCAAAATCTTCATTCACCTTGATAGCTTTTTCTTCAAAAATAAAGGCTTGAGGTTTTATAAGCATATATAAAAGAAGCCCCGCTTTAATTTCTCTTTCATTTTTTGGCAGAGACTTGTATAAATCTTTTATTTTCTCAAAAACAGGATCAGAAATTGATTTTTCCAAAATTTCATCCGGCAAGGTCAAAGAATTTGAGATATCAATTGGCAAAATAAAAGTTTCAATATCTTCTTTCAAAACAATATTTGCAGCCTTTGGGTCGGTGAAAAAATTAAATTCAGAATTTTTTGTAACATCACCAAGAGAAAAATTTGTTCCTAGAATAAAAATATGATCAATATAAGAAAGAAAATCATCATATTTTACAATTGTTTTTGCAATATTTGTAAGAGGACCAGTAGCAACAATATCAAGCCTTCCACAATCTCTAGCCAGATTATACAAAAAATCCTCACACCTTTCATCAGACAAATAATCCTTTGTCTTATCAAAAATCACAGAATTTTCTCCCCTAATCAAAATTTCCTGATTTTTCAAATTAGAAGAAGCCCCAGAGCAAATTGGTAAAATCAAATCTTCCATATTTGCCATAGAAAGAATATTTTTTGCAGCAAAATCAGCATCCATAAAAGAGCTTACAGAAGAAATTCCAACAATCTCAAATTCATTAGAATTAAAAGCCATTTTAAGCATCAACATTTCTGATAAGGTAAAATTAGTATCTATATAAACA